>DATMQZ010000069.1:0-83093 GCA_035566575.1 Edaphobacter sp. | reverse complement strand
TAATGCGGGTTGCCAATTTGGTAAGGAACGCTCTGCTGGTGGGCTTGCTGGGCTTTGCGCTTTTCTTCCCTTCTCTGCTGGGCGCGCAGGAGAACGATGCGCTGGTTCGCAAGGTCGATGACCACTACAACCATCTGAGTTCTTTGCGGGCGCACTATACGGAGCACTACTCCGGGATGGGGATGGATCGCACGGAAGAGGGCACCCTGCTGCTGAAGAAGCCGGGGCGGATGCGGTGGAGCTATGCGGCTCCGGTGGGCAAGGTGTTTGTGCTGGATGGGAAATTTGCGTGGTTTTATACGCCGGGGGATGCGCAGGCGACGCGGGTGCCGGCGAAGCAGTTGGACGATCTGCGATCTCCGTTGCGGTTTCTGCTGGGGCATACGCAGTTGAAGAAAGAGTTGGATAACCTGACTGTCGCGCCTGTGGGCTCTGGGTTTCGGGTTTCGGGTGTGCCCAAGGGCATGGCCCAGAGGCTGAAGCTGTTGACGCTGGATGTTAGCTCGACCGGCGCGATAGAGCGGATGCGCCTTGAAGAGGTGGATGGTGCGGTGACGGAGTTTGAGTTCTCCGAGATGCAGGAGAATGTTCCGGTGAAGGATGCGGATTTTGTCTTTGTTCCACCTGCGGGTGTGACTGTGGTGGATGGGCTGCCTCCTATCTAGACTAGGGCCTCCCCCCTCCCTCTACCCTCTATTTTGTGCGTAAGTTGTTTTGAATCAATCGTTTGCCGGGATACCGTGGCGGCAAAATATTCATTCTAAATGGGTTACGCGTAAAATATCAGTTCTAAAGGACTTATGTGGATTTAATGCGAGAAGCCCCGGTTTTGGCAGGGCTTTTTTTACTTTCTAATTTAATTATAGCGGTTTGAAGATAACTCCTTTGCAATGAGGATGTCTTTTGTTTTGTTGTGGTTATGACGGATTGAGGCTTGACATTGGTTTTGCTGGGATTTTCTTTTGGGTTTAGGCGTAAATTATTGATTTTGTTTGATTTATTGATTCCCCCGTGCTTGCCGGGTAAAGCAAGAGCAGGCAACAACAAAAGCAAATACAGGGATTCTTCGCTGCGCTCAGAATGACGACGTAGAAACAAACAACAGCAACGACAAAAGCAACAGCAGATCCCTACGGGATGACAAACAAAAGGACAGGCAACGGCGATGGCGACGGAAATGTTGATCTTGTGTTGACCCTAGAGCCAGGAGGATGGCGTAGTGTGGCTACGTTGGGAGGAGTAGAATTGAACCAACATTTGTGCAAACCAAATCGCGGCGCCGCCGGTGCGGTGCAGAAAAGTTGAGTCAGTCGTGAGCAATACACTTATCGCCAATGTGTTGGAAACAAAGGATTTTCAGGAATCGGTTTATGCGTTGTCGCCAACGGTAGCTGTGTTCGATTGCGATGGAACGTTGTGGTCGGGGGACGCTGGATCGTCGTTTATGAATTGGACGGTCGATACGGGTCTGGTTTCGCGGGAGGCCGCTGACTGGATCGATGGCCGGTATCGCGGGTATAAACGCGGCGAGGTTTCGGAGATAGCCATCTGCGGGGAGATGGTGCAGTTGTATCAAGGGCTGCGTGAGGACGAGATGCGTAAGGCTGCGCGGGAGTTCTTTGCGAGCCGGATTGAGCGAAACATCTTCCCAGAGATGCAGGAGCTGGTGGCGAAGCTGAAGGGCCAGGGTGTGGATATATGGGCTGTCAGCTCGACCAATGACTGGGTGATCGAAGAGGGCGTGCGGCGGTTTGGAATACCGGCTGACCGAGTGCTCGCGGCCAAGGTGAAGGTGAAGGATGGGGTGGTGACGGACGGGATTCTGGATGTCCCGACGGATGAGGGTAAGGTGGCTTCGCTGGCTCGTGTGGGGATTACGGCTCCGGATGCGGTGTTTGGGAATTCGGTGCATGACGCGGCGATGCTGGCGATTGCGCGGCGGGCGTTTCCGGTAAATCCTTCCGCTGCACTGCTGGAGCGGAGCGCACAGGAGGGCTGGGCGGTTTACTATCCTGCGTCGGTGCGACCGGCCTGATTTGGCTCGGTGAGCCTTTATGGTGCGCCAGCCGTCTAAACTGTAGTCAAGGTGAAAGATTCCATTCGTAAGCTGGACGGACATATCGATGCTGCGATTCCCAGGCCCTTGCGGCTTGTAGTTGCGGCTTTAATCGTCCGTGGCACGGCGGAGGATGGGGTAGAAGTGCTGATCTGCCAGCGCAAACCGGACCAGCCGATGAGCCTGAAGTGGGAGTTTCCGGGTGGGAAGATTGAGCCGGGCGAGAGCTCGGAGGATGCGCTGGCTCGGGAGCTGAATGAGGAGCTGGGGATTACGGCTACGATTGGGCGCCGGGTGGCTCGGGTACGACATAAGTATCGGAATGGTGGGGCTATCGATCTGCAGTTCTTTCTGGTGAATGATTTCGATGGCGAGTTGGAGAACCGGATCTTCAACGACATGCGATGGGCTCCGCTGGGGACGTTGCCTGGGTATGATTTTCTGGCGGCGGATCTGGGGTTGATTCGGGATTTGTCTGAGGGGAAGTTGCTGTAGGGGTTTTCGTTTTGGTGGCGGTGGGGCGGGATAGAAGGCATACCACAGTGGCTCAAGCCCCTTTTCTTGCGCCCTATTGGATGCCTGGGCTAAAGCCCAGGCCTACCTCATTTGGTGGATTGAGTTCCACATCACCATGAGGGATAGGACTGTGACGATGGCTGCTGTGAGCCAAGCTATTACGTTAAACCAGTGGGAGTTGGTGTACTTGCCCATGAGCTCGTGCTTGTTGATGAGCTTGAGCATGAAGACCAGAACGATTGGGAGAAGGACGCCGTTGAGGACTTGCGACAGAATGGTGAAACGGACCAAGGGGAAATTGGGGATCAGGACTATCGCTGCTCCGGCGGCGAGTAGCAGGGTGTAGAACCAGTAGAAGAATTTTGCTTCCTTGAAGGATTTGTCGAGGCCGCTCTCGAAGCCCAGGCCTTCGCAGACGGTGTAGGCGGTGGATAAGGGCAGGATAGAAGCGGCGAAGAGTGAGGCGTTGAAGAGGCCGGCGGCGAAGAGGATGAAGGCGTAGTCTCCGGCGAGGGGCTTCATGGCCCCGGCGGCGTCGGAGGCGTCGACGATGTTGCGGATGCCGTGGGTGAAGAGGGTGGCGGCGCAGGCAACGACGATGAACCAAGCGACGATGTCGGTGAAGATGGAGCCTACGATGACGTCCCAGCGAGAGTTTTTGTACTGGCGGACGGCGATTCCCTTTTCGACGATGGAGGACTGCAGGTAGAACTGCATCCAGGGCGTGATGGTGGTTCCGATGACGCCGACCACCATGTAGACATAAGCCTTGTCGCGCCAGACGTGGCGTGGAGGCAGCTTGACGGTCTCGGAGAGGGCCTGGTGCCAGTCGGGACGGCTGAGGACGCCTGCGATGATGTAGGCGATGTAGAAGACGCTGGCGATGAGGAAGACTTTTTCGACGCTCTTGTAGTCGCCTTTGACGACGAGCACCCAGACGATGAAAGCGCAGATGGGCACGCTGATGTATTTGCTGACGTGAAAGAGCTGCATGCTGCCCGCGATGCCGGAGAACTCGGCGATGACATTGCCGAAGTTGACGATGACGAGAAGAATCATCATAGCGAAGGTCAGACGGAGGCCAAACTCTTCGCGAATGAGATCGCTGAGGCCCTTACCGGTGACGACGCCCATGCGGGCGCACATCTCCTGCACGACGATGAGCGCGAGGGTGATGGGGATCATCGTCCAGAGGAGGGAGTAGCCGAACTGGGCACCTGCCTGGGAGTAGGTGAGGATGCCGCCAGCGTCGTTGTCGACGTTGGCGGTGATGAAGCCGGGGCCGAGTATGGCAAAGAATATGAGGAGCCGCGTTCTCCATGTGCGCCAGAGCGTCATTGCATCTACCTTTTGGGTTTTGGGAGAACGTGTCAGCTCGCCTGTATCAGGCTAACCCATGAAGTGGGTTTGAGGAGAGGCTGCGGGGTGTCTACTTTGATGTCAGGTGGTCTTTGATTTCAGACTGTGGACGATTGCGGTGGCGCGTTGGAGGATAAGGCTGACCTGATGGTCGTTGTGGTAGCCGTCGCGGTGGGCGCGGGCCTGGCCGGCAGCGGCGATACGGGTGCGGGCGGGCTCGTCATTGAGGTAGAGGCGGATTTTCTGTAGGCATTCGTCGAAGGTGGAGAAGAAGACGGCCTCTTCGTCTTCGCGGAAGCGCTGGAGGTGGCCTTCAGAGCGCTCGGCTAGAAGGAAACCTCCGCAGGCGGCGATCTCGAAGCTTTTGTGGACGAACTCGTCCTGGTTGGAGCGGGTGAGGAAGCTGAGATTGATTTTTGAGCGCCAGATGGCTTCGCGGTATTGCTGCTGGAAGAGCTCGCCCTCGCGGTAGAGGCGGGCGAAGGCCTCGGGCGGAAGGGCTCGCTTCCATGAGCGCTGGTTGCCGGAGATGGCTACCTGGAATTCGCTGGATTGGGAGAGCTTGTTGAGGGTGGCGGCGCGGTCGTCGTAGGGTGTGCCTACGAAGGAGACTTCGCGGTTGCGATCTTTGTCGGACCAGCTTGGCGGCGGGGGATAGTGGATCGTGGGCTCGTAGGCGGTCTGGATCTTGATGACGTCGCGGGCGTCGCGGCTGCGATAGTCGGCGATGTTGCGGTCGCGCTGGACGACGTGGAGGTCGTAGTGAGGGATGTCCTTCATGTAGAGGCGCCAGCCGGGGTCCTGACGGGAGCCGAAGGGGTTATCGATCATGTAGCTGATGGTGGCGATGCCCATGGCGCGGAAGCGATCGAGGGTGCGGGGCTGCATCGAGAGGAGCTTGTCGGTCCAGAGGAGGTCAGGCTTTTCGCGCTCGGCGATGCTGAGGAGGTCGCGGTTGAGACGGTTGACGGCGGGGCCGGCGGAGAGGCGAAAGGCAATCTTGCGGATGAGGGGGTTGGGAGACAGATAGTCGTGGGCGTTGAACGGGATGACCTGATGGCCGAGACGCTCCAAGGCCCAGAGGCGGTAGAGGGAGGAGTCGTTGGGAGAGAGGCCCGAGGCGTAGAGAATCTTCATTCGTGCGGAGGGTTCCTGGGGATGATTTTCTAGTGGTTGGCGCGGAGGAGCGCGATGACCTGTTCGGCGTGGACGATCCCGACGAGGTGTTTTTCTTTGTCTACGACGGGGAGGGAGCGGAGGTTGTACTTGTCGAAGAGCTCGGCTACCTTGCGGCCGTTGGCGTTGATATCGCAAGTGACGAGGTGACCGCGCGGCAGGTCGGAGAGGGTCGAGTGAGGAGCGGCAAGGAGGAGTTGGACGAGAGGAATGAGGGTTACGATTTTGCCCTCTTCGTCGATGAGGTAGATGTCGGTGATGATCTCGATGTCGCCCTCGAATTCGCGGAGGGCTTTGATGGCCTGTGAGACGGTGGAGTTAAGCGGGAGGGCGATGTACTCGGTGGTCATGCGACCGGCGGCGGAGTCACCGGAGAACTCGAGGAGTTCTTCGACCTCCTGACGCTCTTCTGGGTCCATCTCTTCGAGGATGGCTTCGGAGCGGTCATCGGGGAGTTCGGCGAGGAGGTCGGCGGCGGCGCCGGGGTCCATCTCTTCGACGATGCCGGCGACCTGTTCGGAGTCGAGAGATTCGATGAGGGACTGCTGCATCTTGGGCTTGACCTCTTCGAGGGCCTCGGCGGCAACCTCCTCGTTGAGGCTGATGAAGAGGGCGTTGCGTTCGGCGGGGGCGAGCTCTTCGAGGATGTCTGCGATGTCGGAGGGGTGCATCTGGGAGAGGCGGTCCTGCTCGATCTTGAGGCGGACGCGGCGGGCCGGGTCGCGCTCGATGAGATCGACGAACTCCCAGGGGATGACGCTGGGGCTGAAGCGGGAGGCGAGGCGATCGACTGTAGTGGAGGGAAGGCCCTTGAGCAGGCGGCGGACTGCTCCGCGAAGGCCGACCTCGACTTCGGAGATGCGCAGGGATAGGGGCGCGTTGGGAGTGTCGGCCGTGGGGGTCTCCCAGATTAGTTCGACATCGTTAACGCGAACGACTTTGTGGCCGTGGACGTCGATGATCTGCTGGTCAAGGAGGTCGCGCTCGAGCAGGAGGTAGGTCTCCTCTTCAGCCGGAGCATAGGGAGAGGCGTTGTCGTTGAGCTGCATGCCAGTGGGAGTGAGCTGAAGATCTTCGATGGCAACTTCGTTGGCTTTGGCGTTGAGATTTGGCCCGTTGAGCTTGAGAACGAGCCTGTGGATGTGGGTGGAGTTTGCTGACGGGGAGACGGCGAACTCGCGCACACGCCCGAGGATGCCTCCACGGGCGTCGAATACGGGCGTGCCCATGAGGGAGGCGACGCTGGTGCGTTGATCGGCGTGTTTCGTCATCGATTTGCGTGCTCTACCAAACCTTACATACTTGCGCTTTCACCATGGGTTGTCCAGCCTTGCAGCCAAAGGCAGTAGCGAACTGAGGCATGTTGGTGACGATGCCGTTGATTCGCGCAAAACCGGGCGAGTGGGGATCGGTTGCGGCCTGGAGTCTGCTGTTGGCCTCACGGGTGTTCTCGCATGCCCACTGGGCGAAGCCGATGAAGAATCGCTGGTCGGGGGTGAAGCCTTCGATGGGTTTCAGGTCCTGAGCCGCGGTTGCCCTCTTCCAGGCGATGTAGGCGATGAGGGTGCCGCCGAGGTCGGCGACGTCTTCGCCACTGGTGAGCTTGCTGTTGATATGGATGTCATCGACGATGACGTAGGTGGCGAACTGGTCGCGCAGGCAGTTGATGTGATCTTCAAAGCCCTTGGCGTCTTCCTTAGTCCACCAGTCTTTGAGATTACCCTCTCCATCGAACTGGCGGCCCTCGTCGTCGAAGGCATGGGTAAGTTCGTGACCGATGGTGGCGCCGGTATTGCCGTAGTTGGGTGCGTCGTCGGTGCGTGGATCGTACAACGGTGGCTGAAGGACGCCTGCGGGGAAGTTGATGTCGTTCATCTGCGGGTTGTAATAGGCGTTTACGGTGGGGGGCGTCATGTCCCATTCTTTGCGGTCGACGGGCTTGCCGACCTTGGCCCAGTTACGTGCGGTTTCAAAGTCGGTGGCGCGAACGGTGTTTCCAAAGTAATCGTCCGGCTTGACGGCCAGCGACGTGTAGTCGCGCCACTTTTCGGGGTAGCCGACTTTGTTACGGACGAGGTGGAGTTTGCGAAGCGCTTCTTTCTTTGTGGCGGGACTCATCCAATCGAGTTGCTCGATTTCGGATTGCATGGCCTCCTCGATCTGGTCGGTGAGGACGACGGTCTTCTGCTTGGTCTCGGGAGTGAAGGTGCGGCTGACGAACTCCTGGCCGAGGGCCTCGCCGAGAGCGCGATCGACCTGACGGACGCAGCGTTTCCAGCGCGGAGGCTGTTGCTGGGTGCCACGGAGATAGCCGCTATAGAAGTCGAAGTTTGCCGTCTCAAAGGGCGTGGAGAGTGAGGTGGCTGCGGCGGTGATGATGTGGAAGCGCAGGTAGGCTTTGAGGGCTTCGAGCGATTCGGTGGTGAGGATCTTATCGACGGCTTTTTGAAACTCAGGTTCAGTGACGTTCAGGGTGGAGATATTGGGAACGCCCTGGGCTGCCAGATAGTTGGGCCAGGAGATGGAAGGGCTGATGACGGCGAGGTCTGAGACCTTCATCTTGTGGTAGATCTTGTACGGGTCGCGGCGTTCAACGCGGGTGAGCGATGCTTTGGCCAGCGTGGTTTCTATGCGGAGGATCGTGGCGGCGTCCTGCTTTGCTTGAGCCGGAGGCGTACCGGCGAGGGTGAGAATCTGGGCGATGTAGGCGAGGTATTTCTGGCGTGTCTCTTCGCTCTTAGCGTCGGTTTTGACGTAGTAATCGCGGTCGGGGAGTCCAAGACCGCCAGCAGAGACTTCGGCGATTACCTGGTTGGAGTCGCCGGGATCCTGAGTGGATCCTGAGTCGAAAAAGAATGTTCCGCGGGTGCTGCGATTGAGAGGACCGAGGTAGGCAATGAGGGCCTGGCGGTCGGAGAGCTTGTCGATGGCGGCGAGACCGGGCGTGAGGGGCGTCGCTCCGCGCTTGTTGATGGCGTCGGTGTCCATGCAGGCGGCGAAGTAGTCGCCTATCTTCTGCTGGATGGGGTTACGATTGGTCGCCTTGGCGTCCTGATCGAGGATGCCCCAGAGAAATTGCATGTTGTCGTTGGCGAGTTTAGCGTAGACGTCCCAGCGGGGCTGGTCGGCGGGAATGGGATTGTTCTTCATCCAGCCGCCGCAGGAGAACTTGTAGAAATCGACGCAGGGGTCGACCGATTTGTCCATGGACGCTACATCGAGGCTGGGAGCGTAAGGCATGGCCTGCAAAGGTTTAACGGCCGGGGTCTGCTGGGCAAAGGCAGTGGCGGCCATGAAAACAAGAGCAGCAGGAAACCGGTGGGAAACAATCCTCATCAGAATAAGTCCTCGTCTCCGCATGTTAGCTTATGTTGCGGCCGATGAAGTACGAAGTTGCACGGAGAGCGTGACGGAGGAAGACGCAATGGGTATAAAGAAGGTAAGGCAGTCCTTGACATTCGAACCAACCACAAGCACACTGCCAACACCGCTGTTGTCTGCCGTTGACGACTGGCACATAAAAATCGCAAGGACAGCCTTGGCCGACTCAACGACAATGCGCGCCAGCTTCACACTCGACTCATCATTGGACAGCGTCAACAAGATAGAGCAGACGGCGGAGCAGTACGCTCAGCGCGCGGGGTTTGACGAAGACACGATTCCGCACATCGCCATGGCGGTCCGCGAGGCAGCGGTGAACGCCGTTCTACACGGAAATTCGTACGATCAGAACAAACACGTTACTGCGTCGTTCGAAACGACATCGGATGCGCTTATTATTCGAATAGCGGACCAGGGACCGGGACTCGATCCGAATTCAATTCCCGACCCCCTGGCTCCGGAAAACATCCTTCGCGGTTCGGGTCGCGGCATCTTTTTGATTCGAGCCTTCATGGATGAGGTAAACTTTCGGCAGTTGCACCCGGGTACTGAATTGACCCTCATCAAGCATCGCACACCCGCGCAGTCGGGGACCTAAGGAGAACACTACAAATGAGCATGAAAGTTTCTACTCGCCAAGTGGACGGCATTACGATCCTCGATCTCAGCGGCCGCATTACGCTCGGCGAAGGCAGTGTCACCATTCGCGACGCCGTGCGCGATGTATTGGCAAAGGGTTCCAATAAGATTCTGCTGAATCTGGGCGACATTACCTACATCGATAGCTCGGGCATCGGCGAGCTGGTCAGCGCTTTCACGACTGTTCGGAACAGCGGCGGCGAGCTGAAGCTATTGAACCTGACCAAGAAGGTCCACGACCTGCTGCAGATTACGAAGCTGTACACCGTTTTCGACGTGAAGGACGACGAGGCCTCCGCCATCTCTTCGTTCACGAAGTAAACCACGTCCAGGAGTGGCCAAAAACAGAAAGGCCGTCGCGATTGCGACGGCCTTTTCTGTCGCCGAAGTTCAGTTCGATTCATCTACTTCGAGAAATCGACCTTCGGCGCAACGTTGTTCTCTGGGTTGCCCTTGAAGTACTCGTCCCGGTAGTGGAAGCCAGCGATACCTGCCCAGATGCTGTTGGGGAACTGCCGGACGTAAACGTTAAAATCTTCCAGAGTCTTGTTGTAGCGCTGACGTTCGACTGCGATGCGATTTTCCGTCCCTGCGAGTTCGTCTGTCAAGCGGATGAACTGCTGGTTGCCCTTGAGATCCGGGTACTGCTCCTGCAGGCGGAAGAAGGGGCCGAGCGCGACGTCGAGCTTGGAGTTGGCGTTGATGCTGGAGGCGCGGTCGCTGCCGGCGGCGAGGACTCCGGCGCGGGCGTTGGCGATGTTCGTCAGAATGGTTGATTCTTCAGCGACGTATCCCTTGACCGAGGCTACGAGGTTCGGAATCAGATCGAGACGGCGTTGCTGCACGACGTTGACCTGGGAAAAGGCCTGGTTGACGGCCTCATTCTTCTGAACCAATGTGTTCTTTGCGCTGATATAACTGCCACCTGCAAAGAGCAGAACGAGGATGAGGAGACCTACAACCCCAAGAACAACCCATAAAGATTTCATGTTTTTTGCGATATCCCTTCGTCTGAATTTCAGATGCGATCTAGCAGGTCTGCCCGGCTGTACTTTATCACTGTGCCGTTTGAGACTACCCTTCTTTGCAGCAAAAGCTGATTACATTTTCTCTCTCCTCAAAAGTCTCCACTTGCTCCTCCACCTCCGGAGCTGCCTCCGCCAAAGCCTCCGAAGCCTCCGCCGCCACCATCGTCACGATCGCGGCCACCGCCGCCCCGGTATCCTCTTCCGCCGCCGCCCATCAGGTTTCCGAGAAGGAAAAATATCAAGCCGATGTTGCCGGTTTTGGCGAGGAAGAAGAGTAGCAGCAGGATAGCCCCACCGCCGAGAACAATTTGAGTCAGGCTCAGGTGAATCGGCTGCTGCTGGACCTGACGGTGGTACTGATGGATGGGGAGAGTGAGCGTAACACCAGCGTCGGCGGCGATGACCTGGGCTATTTGGCGAACGCCCAGAGGGATGGCCGTGTTGTAGTCGCCCTGAGAGGCGGCTGGGACCATGGAACGACCGATGTCGCCTACCTTTGCGTCGTTCAGGATGCCCTCAAGGCCATAGCCGACCTCGATGCGGCCCTTGCGAGGCGTCATAACGAAGATCATGAGGACTCCGCGGTCGGTTCCTTTGGGGCCTACCTTCCACTTGTCTTCAAGGGCTGTTGCGAACTCTTCGATGGACATGTCGTCGTCGATCGTTTTCACCGTGACGACGGCGATCTGGGCGTGTGCCTGACGATCTACCTGGACGCAGAGGTCTTCGACACTCTGCTTTACAGAGGGGGACAGGACGCCGGCGAAGTCATTGACGAAACCAGTTGGCGCAGGGAGCGCACTGACTCTTTCGGCGGATAGAAAACCGACAGGGCCGATTAGAAGAACAATGACGACAAGCCAACGAGAGATGCACTTCATTGAGGGCAATTCTACGCTGAACCAATGAACGCGTTAGGAAACTGACGAGGAGCGAAGGAAAAAGAGCAAGAGATGTTCAAAACGTTCTCTTGCCCCTGGGCGAACAAAACGATGGGCGCTATTGAGACGGAGGCGTTGTGGGTTTGGGGCCGTGATGGCCGGGCGTGAGGATTCCCTTTTCGCGGGCCATCTTGTCGATCATGGTCATGTGCGCGTAGATGACCTTCGAGCCTCTGTCGGCTGCAGCACGCAAAGTAGGATCGGAGGTGCTGATCATTTCCATTCGAAATTCGCGCAGGTCCTGATGATGATCTTTGACCATGAAGAATACGTACTCCTTATCGAAGTCGTCGCCTGACAGGCCATTGAGTTTGTCGTACTCGGCCTGGTCTTCTTTGGTGAGTTTCCTGGGGAGGGTGACACCCATGGAGTCAGCGATGGGAGCCATCTCATTGTTGAGTGCGGTGTGGTCCGTCACCATCTTCTGACCGAAGTCCTTGACATCCTGAGCTCCTGCTTTCTGAGTTGCGAGCTGGCCTAGCTGAACTTCGGCCAGGCCACCCGCACAAGCCCTGCGAAGAAACATCTTGTCTTTTATCGCATCGTTGGGCTCGTTGCTCATGCCTGTCGACTCCTGCACGGGCGACCGGTTCTGAGTGGGTAGATTTGGTGTGTTGTTGGTGGTGGGGGGAGTCGCAGTGTCAGACTGGGCGAAAATCGCAATTGGGCAGAGAGCTGTTGCAGCACCGAGGAGAATGACTCGTATTGGATGACAGTTCATGGCTGGAACTCCTTTGGCGGCGGACTTCTCTAATCGTTCTCGGGCCACCATAGTCGCATGTAGTTTGGTGTTTGGGAACACCTTCGGGTTGTCCATTTTTGAATGCGCTGACACTGTATCCTGTCCACTGGAGTTTGATCGATGACACAGAGTACTGTAACGCCGCCAGTAGCCCGACCTGAACCTACGCCAACGACATTGCATGGACAGACCCTCGAAGATAACTACCGCTGGATGCGCGATAAATCGTCGCCGGAACTGATTGCATACCTGACGGCGGAGAATGAGTATACGGCCTCTGTGATGCAGTCGACCGAGGAGTTGCAGGCGAAGCTTTACGCGGAGATGCTTTCGCATATCAAGGAGACGGACGAATCGGTTCCCTATCGCGACCATGGTTGGTATTACTACACCCGGACCGTCGAAGGAAGCCAGTATCCGATTCATTGCCGGCGAGCGGCTGTCGACGGTGCGTATGACGAGGCACTGCCTGAGCAGGTGGTTCTCGATGTGAACAAGCTGGCTGAGGGCCAGCCATTCATGGCGATTGGAGGGATGGGAGTCAGCCCGGATGGACATCTGCTGGCTTATTCAACCGACAATACGGGATTCAGACAGTACACGCTGCATGTTCGGGATTTGAGAACGGGAGAGGATCTGTCCGATACAGCGGAACGGGTGGGCTCGCTGGTGTGGGCGGCTGATTCGCACACGCTTTTTTATACGACCGAGGATGAGGTGACGAAGCGGCATGATCATGTCTTCCGGCATCGGCTGGGCGATTCGGTTTCGGAGGATGCCGTGCTCTATGAGGAGCGGGATGAGCGCTTCAACCTTGGTGTAGGAAAGAGTCGTGATGGCAAGTACCTGTTTATGGAGTCGGGGAGCCATACGACGAATGAGTGCAGCTATCTGGAGGCAGATACTCCCGGGGGAGAGTTTTTGGTGATTGCTCCGAGGGAGGATGAGCAGGAGTATTACGTCGATCATCGGGATGGGTTGTTCTATATCCGCGTGAACGATACGGGGAAGAACTTCAGGGTGGTGACTGTTCCGGTGGATGGCGGAGGCCGGGAGTCGTGGACAGAGTTGATTGCGGAAGACAAGGAAGTTCCGCTTGAAGATTTTGACGTATTTGATTCATTCTGCGTTAGTTCCAGGAGGCAGCTTGGACTGACAACGCTAACAGTTACAGCGATTGATAAGGATGGGAAGCTGGGTGATTCGAAGGAGATCAGTTTTCCGGAGCCTGTGTACACGGCGCAAGCGCATGTGAATCGGGAGTTCGATACGCAGGTCTTTCGGTATAGCTATCAGTCGCTGGTTTCGCCAGCTTCGGTGTATGAATATGACGTGAAGTCAGGGACTTCGAAGCTGCTGAAGCAGCAGGAGATTCCGGGAGGATTTGATTCGGCGCGGTATGCTTCGGAGCGGGTTTGGACGACTGCGGCGGATGGGGTCAAGGTTCCAGTTTCCTTGGTCTATCGGCGGGACTCGTTCAAGCGGGATGGGTCGAATCCGCTGTATGTGTATGGGTATGGGTCGTATGGGTATCCGCTTCCGGTGGGGTTTAGTCCGGCGCGGTTGTCACTGCTGGATCGTGGGCTGGTGCTGGCTTATGCGCACATTCGCGGTGGGGGCGAGATGGGCGATTCGTGGCATGACGCTGGCAAAATGATGGTGAAGCGCAACACATTTTCGGACTTCATCGCTGTGACGGAGCAACTCGTCGCGCAGGGGTATGGGGCGAAGGATCGGGTTGCGATAGAGGGCGGGAGTGCCGGTGGGTTGCTGATGGGTGCGGTGGTGAACGAGCGGCCGGATCTGTTTCGGGTGGTGCTGTCGCATGTGCCGTTTGTGGATGTGATGAATACGATGCTCGACGCTTCCCTGCCCCTTACGGTGGCTGAGTATGAGGAGTGGGGGAATCCGAATGAGGCGGAGGCGTTTGCTTATATGCGGTCGTACTCGCCTTACGACAATTTGAAGGATGGGGATTATCCGGCGATGCTGGTGAAGACGAGCCTGAATGACTCTCAGGTGATGTATTGGGAGCCAGCCAAGTATGTGGCTAAACTGCGGACGCTTAAGAAGAATGATTCTCCGTTGCTGCTGCATATCAACATGGACGCCGGGCATGGCGGGGCCTCAGGACGGTATGACTACCTGAAGGAGATTGCGTTTGATCAGGCGTTTTTGCTGATGCAACTTGGGGTGGAAAGTCCGGTAGGCGTCTGACGGGATTGGAAAAGAAGGCAAACCTCAGGGGCTAAAGCCCCCATTTTTCCTCTCTCTTAGTGCCTGGGCTAAAGCCCAGGCCTACCTCAGAAGCAAAAACGACGGTGGGGCTCAGAAGCGAACCAACGGCAGAGCGATTCGTTTAGGCGGAGCGGCGCTTTCGTAGGACCCAGGTTGTCATGCAGCGGTGATCCTGCACGATTGTCGTCTTCAGCGGATCGACCATTACGGCGTTCATCTGTTGGGTCATCTTCATCAACTCCGCTTCATCGACCAGGAACCACTCTGAACCGTCGTTGATGCGGAAGATGTTTCCTCGGAGACGCTCGAAGTTCATGCCGATGCGCGAGCCTAGCCTGCAGAAGAGCATTCCGCCGGGTCGTACGACGCGCCAGAGTTCTTCTAACATTGCGAGGAAATGGGCTTCGTCTCGTACGAAGTGCAGGACGGAGTTGCAGATCACTACGTCTGCAAAGTTGTCGGGGAAATCCATCTTTTCGATTGGGCCTACGCGGAAGTTGGCCGCAGGAAGGTTTGGCGCTAGTTCGGCTGCCAGGGCTCGGACGTGTGCCACGCCCTCTGGATTCGCGTCTACGGCGAAGACTTCGCAGCCTTCGCGGAGGAGGTGGACGAGGTTGCGTCCGTAGCCGCAGCCAGCGTCGAGGATGCGCATACCGGGAGCGATGTTTCCTCGCAGGATCTGGTCGAAGACGTAGATATCGATTTGGCCGAACTGATCCTGCACGTTCATCGCATCAGCATTTTTCACTTGTCCTCCACGGACGTTTCCGGTCCGGCCATGAGGTCAGGCCGAAGGAATATCGGTATGGCTAAAGTCGTTGCCTTTGTAGAGGAGCGGTTCGCCGGTTTGCTTTGCGAGAGCATAGGAGAAGCAATCGCCGAAGTTGAGACCGGCGTTGTGGCGACCTTTGCCGAAACGGCGAAAAGCGTCGCGGGCGAGCAACGCCTGTTCGTGGCTTACAGGAACGATAAGGATTTCAAACTGTTCGATCAAGTTATCAAGCAGCGCGACAGGATCTGGCGCTCTGTAACGCATCGCGACCATCGAAGCCTCAACTAGGGACGCAGCGGATAGCATGCGATCGGTACTATTCAATATCGCCGAGACATAGATGGAGGCATCCGGTTCCGCGAAGACTATAGCCAGCAGTGCGGACGAGTCGATGACCATCTACTCTGGGATACCATCCGGACCATATCCAAGAATTTCGTCCTCGGTGAGATCACTGTTGATTGGCTGAAGATTGTAACTGCGGACGAGGGCCATAATTTCTTCGACGGTCGGCTTTGGACTGGAGGGTCTGAATCGTCGGAGACGCTCGATGCGTTCGGCCGCGGCTTTGCCAATAGCTTCCGTGACGGACTCTCCAGCTAACCCCGCGAGTTCGCGGACGGTTTTCTCCACTTGCTCGTTGGTCACATGAAGCGCCATGTACATAGTGTACATGAGCGGTTTTAGGCTTTGGTGATATCGGGTTCTTCGATTTTGTCGCCTTCGCCGGGGGGCGAGAAAGAGGTTGGATTCGAGGCCCTGTTGGCGGGTGTAGAGGTCGTAGTAGCGGCCGTGGAGCTGGTAGAGGGCCTCGTGGGTTCCGCGCTCTACGATCTCGCCCTGTTCGACGACACGAATCTGGTCGGCTCTCCGGATGATTGAGGTCGAAACTTCCGGGTTGCCGGTCAACCGCCCAGAATTCGATTCGCTGGTTCGGCGCCAGAAGCCTCGTCGGACGCGCCCAGGATGGTCCGTCTGAGGAACTGGCAGAAGTGTCAGTCGACCTGAAGTGATTCTCTGTGCTCTCCTAGTCCTTGCTCGAGTTCTCATCTTCCTCGAGAAGGACAATCATGCGCGAGAGAAGTTCACATCCTAACGTTAGCCTCAATGTGGCATGCGTGTTACTCGCGCTCCTCTGTTTGATGCCGCTGACAGCACCGGGGCAAAAGAAGACTTGGCAGTCTGGAACGATTTTAGAAGTCAAGCCGCAGCAAGCCGAGTCAGGCAGCGACAACGCGGGGAAACAGTATCACGCTTCTATAAAGGTGGGGAAAAAGGTGTATCTCGTGTTGTATGTCGCCGAAACCAATCAACCCGACCCGGGGCTTTACGTTGGAATGGCTCGGACCGTCCTTATTGATGGCAGCACATTGAAGTTCAACGATCTCCAGGGCCGCACGCACTCGACGCTCATATTGAGTTCGAAAGATGCGCCAAGTTTAAAGTAAGAATGATCCCTCGCCGTCCCTTCACTCATCTGATGCTGCGGCCCCCGTGGAGTTGGTAGAGGGACTCGTGGGTTCCGCGGTCTACGATCTCGCCCTGCTCGACTACGAGGATCTGGTCGGCGCGGCGGATGGTGGAGGTCGAAACTTCCGGGTTGCCGGTGACTCATCAGCAACATCCGCAATACTCCCTACTCCTTCAATCTTTCCCACCAGTTGAGCGGCCTAACGAAGATGATTACCTCACCCGGTTTTGCAGGCCATCTAGACTTTCCGCATGTATTCGCCATAGCAATCCCTTCCTGCAAAACCCGGCTGGTGGTCAAGTCCATTGTCTTGAGCCAGGAATAGTCCCCGACGTTTGGCTGACACAATACATAACCAACGTTGATCTGAAGCGAGTCGTCATACTTAACCACAGGGCTGGCCACAACGACAGATCCGCGATCGTTCGAAGGGGTTGGAATGTTTATTTCGGCAGTATTGCGTGTGAGTTGTAGCGAAGCAACGCCGTTCCCATCAGTTGGTATGACGATTGCTTCTTTGCGTTCTGTCCCCACCCATACATTCACATGGGAGGCCGCTATGGGTTGACCATTTCGGCCATTAACGAGCTTGATCTTTATCGTTTCCGCCTGTGACTTCGGCGTTGCTCGCGGTTGCGAATCAGTTGCTTGGGCGTGAGAACCAATTGTAAAAAGTATCAGGGCGGCAATCTGTGTGATCGGGAATAGTAGTGCCGATTTTGTCATGGGAACGGACTACGAGAAGCATAGCAGGTGATGTCGTTGCCGTAATGTCGGCAATACGGAAGTTTAATCGTTGGAAATGCTCGATTGACGCCTAGTTGCCAATGAATCATCGAGAAGCCGAATCTGTCCTCACAAGTGGGCTTGCGGGATGTGCTGGTAGGTTTTTAGGCTTTGGTGATCTCGGGTTCTTCGATTTTGTCGCCTTCGCCGGGGGCGAGGAAGAGGTTGGATTCGAGGCCGTGCTGGCGGGTGTAGAGGTCGTAGTAGCGGCCGTGGAGCTGGTAGAGGGACTCGTGGGTTCCGCGCTCTACGATCTCGCCCTGCTCGACTACGAGGATCTGGTCGGCTCGGCGGATGGTGGAGAGGCGGTGGGCGATCACGAAGGTCGTGCGGCCCTGCATGAGGAAGTTGAGGCCGTTCTGGATCATGGCCTCGGATTCGGAGTCGAGCGAGCTGGTGGCCTCGTCGAGGATGAGGATGCGGGGGTCGGCTAGGATGGCGCGGGCGATGGAGATGCGCTGGCGCTGACCGCCGGAGAGCTTGACGCCGCGCTCGCCTACGATGGTGTCGTATTGCTCGGGGAAGCGCTCGGCGAACTCGTCGACGCGGGCGATGCGGCAGGCGTCTATCAACTGCTCTTCGGTTGCGTTCGGGCGACTGAAGAGGATGTTCTCACGGATGGTGCCGTCGAAGAGGAAGGTCTCCTGCAGGACGACGCCAAGCTGCTGGCGGTAGCTGCTGAGGCGGATGGTTGCGAGGTCGACGCCGTCGACGAGGACCTTGCCGCCGATGGCGGTGTGGAACCCGCAGATGAGCGAGATGATGGTGGACTTGCCGGAGCCGGACGAGCCTACGAGGGCGGTGACGGTGCCGGGGCGGGAGTCGAAGCTGACGCCGTGCAGAACAGGCTTGCCCGGGTCGTAGGCGAAGGTGACATCCTGGAAGGCGATGTCACCGTGGATGGTGGCGAGGTTGTGGGAGCGGATGGGCTCGGAGTCCTCTTCGTGCTCGGAGAGTATCTCGGTGGTGCGGTCAAGACCGGCTACGGCTTCTGTGAGCTGGGTTCCGATGGAGACGAGCTGGACGATAGGAGCGATCATGAACGCGAGGAACATGACGTAGGTGACATAGCCGCCGGTGGTGAGCTTGCCTGCCACGACCTGGTGGGCGCCGAGGAACATGACCAACGCTCCGACTACGCCGAGGACGGCCGTAGAGGCCAGGGACATGAGGGACTGGGCGGTGAGCGAGGAGATGACGTTCTGGAGAAGGCGGTTGGCGCCAGCGGCAAAGACGCTAGCCTCGCTCGCCTCTGCGTGGTAGCCCTTGACTACGCGGACGCCGCCGAGCGATTCGGTGAGACGACCAGTGACTTCGGCGTTGATTTTCGCGCGCTCGCGGAAGATGGGACGAATGGTCTTGAAGGCGCGCTGGAGGATGAGGCCGAAGATGAGCAGGATGACGAAGGTGACGACGGTCATCTGGACGCTGAGCTTGATGAGATAGACGAAGGCGAAGAGAGCGGTAAGGACGCCGCCGAAGAAGTCGATGACGCCGGTGCCGATGAGGTTGCGGACACCTTCCACGTCGGTCATGATGCGGGCGACGAGGGTGCCGGTGCGGTTCTCGTCGTAGAAGGCTACGGGGAGGCGTCCTATGTGAGCCTGGACCTTCATGCGGAGCTCGGCGATGAGGCGCTGGCCTTCTTTGGAGAGGAGCTGGGTGAGGGTGAAGGAGGTTATGCCCTGCAGGATGGTCGCCGCGATGACTATACCCACAATGATGGGCAGGAGGCTAAGCTGGTGCTTACCCATCACGTTGTCGATGAGGTATTTCGTGGAAGCTGGCAGAATCAAACCACTTGCGCGGTTGATAATCATTAAAAGGAAACTGCCACCGAGGAGAAGCCGGCGCGGTTTAATGAGTTTCCATACCTCGGGGAGAACCTTCTTCAGCTTGGGCTTGGGACGGGAGGCGGTGAGATCGGCGGTGGTCGCACGGCCGGTGCCACGGGAGGGACGGTCTGCGGCTTTGATACCGTGACCGCTGAAACTGGAGTGGCCGAAAGAGGACATGTTCTCTAAAGTGTACGCCTGGAGCGGGTAGAAGGAGGTGGAGGCCGTTGATGCGCGGAGGCTTTGGCCTCCGGTGTGGCAACGGCGATGACGACTTACTTATGAAGACGTTTGAGACGCTTCGATATTTTGATGACGGCTGTGTTTGATCGATGCATCCCGGAGAGCCTTAGGCGAGACGGGTGCGCCGGGCGGCGATGAAGGAACGAATGCAAAAGAGAACGTAGATGAGGCAGAGAAGGGACATCGCTCCTTTTTCGAGGACGGCGACCGGATGCGGGAAGACGATTCCCCGAGCGAGGCGGATGGTGTCGATATCGGCGGGGATGGTTCCGAGGAAGCCGAGGAGAGCGACGGTGACGGAGATGTGCATCCAGAGCATGCGCTTCTTTGGGTCGTCGGAGTTGGCCATGACGCCGAAGAAGATGAAGAAGAGGCCGAAGATGGCGGGGATAAGCGCAGTGGGGTGGGTGCTGCCGGTATACAAGAAGCCGAAGAGTGCCAGAAGAATGAGGGTGATGCCGAAGGCGATGGTGAGTTTGACCATGAGGATGTGTGCTCCTTGATTGGGTGAAGGGTCAGGATACCTGATGGAGATCGGGAGGCGAGCTAAAGGCGATTGCGCGGCGGCTGTGAAATCGATTACATTCATCCCCGCTGTGGAAACCGCGAATATTTTGTTCGCTACTGTCGCCTGCCAGGAGGGTCTTCTTGCGCGTTCCTTCATCTCGAATCTTTGTTTCGGCTGTGTTTTTTGTCTTTTCTTCCGCGGCGGTGCTTGCGCAGGAGAAAGAACTTGCGCTGAAGTCTCCTAATGGAGAGCTGACGATGCGTTTTGTTATTCGTCCGGCTGAGGGGAGTGCGCAGGCTGAGGGCAGACTGGTGTATTCGCTCGACTTTCGGGGAAAGCCGGTGCTTGAAGACTCTGCGCTTGGGCTGGACCTTTATGGGGCGGAGTTGCTGGGGGCGAAGGTACATGTCACGGGAAGTGATGCTGGCGGAGGAGTGGATGAGTATACGCTGGCTACGGGGAAGACGAGCAAGGTTCGGGAGGAGTATCGGAGCCTTGTGTTGCGGGTGGCGGAGACTGGAGCGAAGGGACGTGCTCTGACGATTGAGGCGCGGGCCTATAACGATGGCGTTGCTTTTCGTTATGTTCTGCCGGAACAGCCGCGCGCGATGAGTGAATTACGGTTGCGACAGGAGGCTACGGAGTTCCACTTCAGCACGGATGCGATTACGTGGGCGCTTGCGCTTCCGAACTACCGGAGCAGTTATGAGAGCGAGTATGTGCACCTGCCTGTGAGCGCGCTGGCCAATCAGGGAGGGGTGGCCAGTCACTTTCTGGTGGGGCTTCCGCTGCTTGCTCATGTTCCGGGAGTGGCCTGGGTGGGGTTGATGGAGGCTGACCTTGAGGGCAATGCGGGGATGTATCTGACAAATCCGTCGGGGAGTTGGGAGGGCCGCAGCCTGACGGCGCTGCTTTCGCCTCAGTTCGAGCGGCCGGAGCTGGTGACGACGGGATGGCTGCCTTATCACTCGGCCTGGCGGGTTGTGATGGTTGCGGATGATCCGGGGCGGTTGATTGAGTCGAATCTTCTTACGAATCTGAATCCTCAGAACAGGCTTCAGGATTCGTCGTGGGTTCGGCCGGGGAAGGCCTCGTGGGATTGGTGGAATGGAGATCTGGGGCCTGATGGTAAGGCGGCATTTACGACGGAGAATATGAAGCGCTACATCGACTTTTCGGCTGAGAGCGGATTTCCCTACTTCATGCTGGATGCTGGGTGGAGCGCTGAGGGTGACATTACGAAGATGCGTGGGCCTGTGGATGTGCCGGAGTTGGTGCGTTATGGGGCGACGAAGAATGTGAAGGTGTGGATCTGGCTTTATTCGACATCGGTGATGCGCCAGATGAAAGAGGCGTTTGCACTGTATGAGAAGTGGGGTGTTGCGGGGTTGAAGATTGATTTTATTAATCGCGATGATCAGCAAGGCGTTCAGTTTTACTACGACGTTGCTCGTGAGGCGGCGGCGCATCATCTGATGGTGGACTTTCATGGGGCGAGCAAGCCCTGGGGCATTGAGCGCGCTTATCCGAATGTGCTGAGCTACGAGGGTGTCATCGGGATGGAGCAATCGAGGGCGGGGCGGCGGGATGGCCCGGTGTCGCGGACGGTGCTGCCGTTTACACGCATGCTTGCTGGGCCGGTGGACTATACGCCTGGGGGTTTCAACAACGTAACGGAGGATAATTTTGTTGCGCGTGGGAATGGGCCGATGGTCATGGGGACCCGGGCGCAGCATCTTGCGCTGTATGTGGTTTTCCAGACGCCGTTTCAGATGGTGTCGGATAGTCCGCAGGCGTATAAGGATGAGCCGGGGTTTCAGTTTATCAAGGATGTTCCGGTTGTTTGGGATGAGACTCGGGTTGTCTCGGGCTCGGTGGGGGAGTTTATTACGATTGCTCGACGTAAGGGCGGGGATTGGTATTTGGGGAGTATTACGAATTGGACGGCGCGGGATTTGAAGGTTCCGTTGGCGTTTCTTGGGGGTGGGCGGTTTGAGGCTGAGATTTATACGGATGCGGCAGATGCAGATACGCAGCCTACACATCTGACCGTCGGGAAGAAAGCGGTTAGCGGGACGGATACCTTGACGGTTCATCTGGCGAAGGGTGGCGGTTGCGCTATCCGATTTGTACGCAAGGACTGATTTTGCTATGAGGCTGCGGATTTCTTGATCTGGGCTCTGATCTGGTCTAGAACTTCTTTGGTATCCCAGTCGTTTGTGGGGTACCAGGCGGCGATCTTGCCGTCTTTGCCGATGACGATGGTTGAGAGAGAGTGGGTGATGGTTTTGGGGTCGGTGCCGGTGACGCCTACGTTGAAGAACTGTGTGACGGCAGAAAGGTCTTTTTCAGAGGGGGCGGCGAAGTCCCAGTGGAGGAATTTTTCATTGGTGTACTGGCCGGTGTAGGCTCCGCCGTAGCTGCGAAGGACCTTGGGGGTGTCGTAGGCGGGGTCGAAGCTGATGCTGAGAAGGTGGGTCTGATCACGGAGGACGGGGTCGGCGTTGAGGGCCTTGTCGATGTCGGCGAAGTTGCGGGACATGCGGGGGCAGAAGTCGGCCATGGGGCAACGGGTGTAGATGAAGGTAATGAGGAGGGTCTTGCCCTTGAACTGGGAGAGGTGGATGGTGCGGTCGCTTTGGTTGCGGAAGTGGAAGTCGGGGACGGCGTCGCCGGGGTTGGGGATGTGGTACTGGACGGCGGGTTTGTAGTCGGGGCGGGCCTGGGCGGTGACGACGATGTTGTCGAGCTCTGGGTCGCGGGGGCCGGCGGCGTCCTGCGTGACTACGATGCGGGCGGTGATGCGGTCGCCGGGGTGGAGCTCGGTGAGGGCCATGGGGTCCTTGACCTTGTAGGGCATGGTCATGGCGTCCATAAAGCCGGGGACGGCTTCGTGGTCGAGGGTGACGTGGCTGGCGTCGGTGGCGACGACTTTGCCGCGAACGGGGAAGGTTTTTTCGGGGTATTTGGAGGCGGTTGGGGTGGAGGCCTGACGGCATCCCGCTAGAAGGCAGATGAAACTGAGAACAGCAAGAAACTTGCAGGATTTACGAGGCACTATCAGACTCCTGTCTCCATGATAAATGGGGGGATTTTGTGGCTTGAATGGGGGACGGATTTTCCTGCGACGGCGAGCGTATAACCGAGGTATGGGCGTTCGGGAGTTGCTGCCGGTTGAGATTGTGGAGGCTTTGGAGCGGGGGGCCTCGGTTGTAACGGGCAATCAGCGGGCGGCGAGGACGCTTCGGCGGGCATTTGATAGGCGGAACCGGGAACTGGGGCTGGAGAGCTGGCGTCCGGCTGCGGTGATGGCCTGGGAGACGTGGACGACGGGGCTGTGGCGGGAGCTGCTGGTGCGGGGCGCGGTCTCTGAGGTTCTGCTGAACCGGACACAGGAACATGCGGTTTGGCGAGAGATTCTGGAGGGAGATTCTGAGCTGGCTAGCCTGCGGAGCTTCGACTCAATGGCGGAGATGGCGGCGGAGGCCTGGAGGAGGCTGTGCAGCTACAAGGGGCAGGGGCGGCTGCGGGGTTCAGGGGTGAGTGCAGATACACGGGCGTTTCAGCGATGGGTGGCGGCGTTTGAGAGGAGATGCGGGGCGGAGGGGTGGCTGTCGCAGGCTTTGCTGGAGGAGCGGCTGCGGGAGGCTGTCGGTCGAGGGCAGACTTCGTTTGGGGCAATGGGGTTGGTGTTGGTGGGGTTTGACGCGATGACTCCGGCGCAGGTGGATTTGGTGGAGGCGGTTCGGTCTGCAGGCGGGGTGGCGCAAGAGTTGGAATTGCGAGTGCCGGGTGAGGGGCGATTTTTGCTGGAGGCTGAGAGTGAGCGAGAGGAGTTGCTAGCGGTGGCAGGGTGGGTGCGTGGGGTTGTCGAGGAGGAGCCTCAAGCGCGGGTGGCGGTGATTGTTCCGGGGCTCGAGGAGGAACGGGCTGAGATCGACCGAGTGTTTCGTGAGGTGTTGGCTCCGGAGTTAGAGAGCATTGAGGCGGGCTCGGATGGACCATATGAGTTTTCCGTTGGAGTACGGTTGGCTGCGACTCCGATGGTGGCGGTAGCCCTGGATGTGTTGCGGTGGGCGGTTGAGGCTCTGCCGCTGGAACGGGTGAGCGGATTGCTTTTGTCGCCATACTTTGCTGCGGCGGAGGAAGAGCGGGGTAAGAGAGCGGAGTTTGATGCGTTCGAACTGCGGAAGGCGGGGATGCTAAGGCCTGAGATCTCGCTGGATGCGCTGATTGCGCTGGTGGAGGGCGGACGGCGTAGAGGCGGGATTGGGCGATTGCTGGCTCGGTTAAAGGGACTGCGATCTGTTGTGGAGAGTCGGATTGAGGGTGGAGACCGCCGGACGTATGCGGAGTGGGCGGAGAGGATGAGGGAGTTGCTGGAGGCTGCGGGCTGGGGTAGAGGGGTGGACAGCCGTGAGTTTCAGACGCGACGGAAGTGGGAGGGTGCGCTGGATGAGCTGGCGACGCTGGACTTCGATGGAATGAAGGTGGTGTTTGAGCGGGCGCTCGAAAAGCTGGAGAGGATTGCGGAGCAGACGATGTTTGCGCCGGAGTCCAGGGAGGCTCCCGTGCAGGTGATGGGGCCAGTGGAGGCGGCAGGAACGACGTTCGATGCGGTGTGGTTTTTGCGTGGCGGCGACTTGAGTTGGCCGGCGGCGGCTTCGGGTAGTCCTCTGCTGCCCTGGCAGATGCAGCGTGAGCTGGGGATGCCGGGAGCCGATGTGGCTCGGGACCGTGAGAAGGCTCGGCGGATGACGAAGCGAATTGCAGAGAGCGCGGGGCGAGTGGTCTTTAGCTATGCGAAAGAGACTGCGGATGGACGGCAACGGTCTTCGCCTGCGCTGGATGGGTTAGTGCTGGAAGAGATGGAAGCTGTGGCTGTTGAGGCGGAGCATGCGCCTGTCGCGGTAGAGGTTGTGGAGGATCGAGCGGAGATACAGCCTTTGCCGGATCGGGTCGTTCGTGGTGGGGCGCAGATTCTGCAGTTGCAGGCGGCTTGTGGATTTCGCGCTTTTGCAGAGCGGAGGCTTTGGGCTACGGAGATTGAGGCAGCAGGATTCGGACTGGATGCGCGGGAGAGTGGCAACGTCATTCATAAGGCGCTTGAGCTTTTCTGGGGTGAGGTGGAGACGCAGGAGAGGCTGAAGGCGATGACGCAGGGGCAGCGGGATGCACTGCTGCGTCAGTGCGTTGTTGAGGCTTTGAGCAAGCCTGCAGGGCTGAGCGAGACGGCATGGGACGAGGCCTATGTGGAGATGCAGCGGGACAGGCTGATGAGACTGCTTGGCGCGTGGCTCGATATGGAACGGACGCGGCCTGAGTTTGCGGTGAAGTTGAGCGAGAAGAACTTTGAGGATGTACGGATTGGGCCGCTGCGGTTGAGTGTGCGTGTGGATCGTGTGGATGTGACTGCGGGAGGAGAACTGCTGATCGACTATAAGACGGGTGCGGCTTCGCCGAATGACTGGCTGACGGAGAGGCCGGATGCTCCGCAGCTCCCGCTGTACGCGGTGCTGTCGGAGCAAGAGGTGAAGGGCGTTGCATTTGGGCTGGTGCGGGCGGGTAAGGAGATGGGGCTGAAGGGATACGCCGGTGAGGACGGCATCCTGGTAAAGGCCTCGCGGATGAAGCTGCCGATGGAGATGCAGATGGAGGAGTGGAAGCGCGTGCTGGAAGGACTGGCGAACGCGTTCCATACAGGCGATGCACGGGTGGCTCCGAAGAGCTATCCGATGACGTGCCGGCATTGCGCGCAACGCGAGCTGTGCCGTCTGGATGTTTCGGTGCTGGAGCAGAATGAGGATGAGGACAGCCTGGAGGTTAGCGGTGGCTGAGCTGTTCGCTGTTCCTGCAAAGAAGATAGAGACGCCGGATTCGGAGGCGCGGCAGCGGGCGCTCGATGTGGAGCAGTCGTGGATCGTGGAGGCTCCTGCTGGATCGGGTAAGACGGGGCTGCTAATTCAGCGATATCTGAAGCTGCTGGGGCATGAGAGCGTCAGCGAGCCAGAACAAGTACTGGCGATTACGTTTACGAAGAAGGCTACGGCGGAGATTCGGGATCGCGTGATGGCGCAACTGGAACTTGCTGCGCGTAGTGCGCCGTTGAAGAGAGACGATGAGTTTGAACGCGAGACTCGGAGGCTTGCCGAAGGTGTGCTGCAACGTGACGCGCAGATGGGATGGGGACTGCTCGAAAACCCGCGCAGGCTGCGGGTGCAGACCATCGATGCTGTTTGTGCGGAGATTGCCCGTTCGCTGCCTGTGCTGTCGGGTGGCGGTGGAGGACAGCGGCCGACCGAAGATGCGGCATTGCTTCATCATGAAGCGGCGCGAAGGACGCTGATGCAACTTGGCGGTACGGATGGTGTGTTGAACGAAGCGCTGCGGACGGTGCTGCTGCATCGTGATGGAAATCTTGCGGAGTGCGAGCGGCTGATTGCGGAGATGCTGGCGCTGCGGGATCAGTGGGGCGAACTGGTGCCGTTGGGTCGCCAGGAGTTGAGTGATGCGTATCTGGATAGCGTGGTGCTGCCGCGGCTGGAGCGCGTGCTGGAACAGGCGGTTTGTGCAGGGCTGACTGAGTTTGCTATGGCCGTTCCTGCGGATTTTATGCAGACACTTTGCTCGCTGGCGGCTTTGTTGGGAGAGATTGAGCCGTATGAGAAAGATGTCTCGCCGATTGCGGTGTGCGCGAGGCGGGCTGGTGTGCCGGGAACAGGTGCAGCGGATCTGGAACACTGGAGAGCGTTGATTCATCTGATGGTGTCGCCGTCGAGCGGAACGTGGAGGAGAAGCTTTGCGAAGAACGTGATGGGCTTCGAGACAACGCCTGCGCAGAAGAGGGCTTTGCGGGCCGCGCTTGAAGAGGTTGCGCATCGAGATGATCTGTTGCGAGCGATTGAAAATGTCGATCGGTTGCCTCCGGCCAGGTATCCGCAAGAGCAGTGGGAGGTAGCGAAGGCGCTGTTTCGTGTGTTGCGACGAGCTTTGATTGAGTTGCAACTGGTGTTTGCGCAGCATGGCGAGTGCGACTTTGCTGAGGTGGGGTTGCTGGCGAAGTCTGCGCTGCGACGTGAGGGCGCGGTGGATGATCTGCAGACAGCGTTGGGGATGAAGCTGCAGCATCTGTTGGTAGATGAGATGCAGGATACGTCGACGAGCCAGTATGAATTGATCGAACTGTTGACGCAGGGATGGGATGGGCGCAGCCAGACCGTGTTTCTGGTGGGAGATCCGAAGCAGTCGATTTACCTGTTCCGGCAAGCGCGGGTGGAACGGTTTATACGGACGATGCGCGACGAGAGACTGGGCGATTTGCCGCTGGGATGTTTGAGACTGACGGCGAACTTCCGGTCGCAGAGCCGACTGGTCAAAGCGTTCAATGAGGAGTTCTCGCTGCTGTTTCCACGGGATGGGAACGCGGCGGATGAGGCGACTTATGTTGAAGCGGTTGCGGTGAATGGACCTTCGACACTGGGGAAAGTATGTCGTGGAATGGTGTGGCATGCGAGTGTTCTGCCGCATGACATTACGAAGAGGGATCGGCGGCAACGAGCGAAGATGGATGCGGGGCGGATTCGCGAGATTGTGTCGGAGTGGAGGGCGCGGCCTTTGCCGGAGGGCCGGAGTGAGCCGTGGAAGATTGCGGTGCTAGTTCGGAGCCGCGATCATCTGATGAATATTATTGCGGCGCTGAAGATGGATGATGGCCGTGGGGCAATTCCCTTTCGCGCGGTCGATATCGAGAGATTAAATGATCGGCAGGAGGTGCTGGATTTGTTTGCGCTGACGCGGGCGCTGCTGCATCCGGCGGATCGGGTGGCGTGGCTCGCGGTTCTTCGCGCGCCGTGGTGTGGGCTGGAGTTGGCGGAGCTGCATCTGTTGGCTGGAGGCGATGATCCTGACTGGGCGGAGCGGAGTATTCAGGATGTGATCAGCGAGCGTGGAGATTTGCTGAGCGAAGAGAGCTGCGAACGGCTGCGGCGGATTTGGCCCGTGCTGCAAGCAGCGACGGAGCAGAGAGCGCGGTTGACGTTGTCGCAGTGGGTGGAGAGGACTTGGCGATCACTTGGCGGTGATGTTTATCTGCAGCCAGAGGAGAGGCTGAATGCGCGGCGGTATCTTCAGTTGCTGGATGAGATCGATGAAGAGGGCGGGCCTGTTGATCTAAAGGTTTTGCGACGACGCATGGCGCGATTGTTTGCTGAACCGAAAACGGCTGAGGGGGTAGTCGATCTGCTGACGATTCACGGAGCAAAGGGGTTGGAGTGGGATGTTGTGATTGTGCCGTCACTTGAGAAGAAGTCGAAGGTGACGGGTAGTCGATTGCTGACGTGGGGAGAGATTGAATCTGATGATGAGGATGCTGCGGCTATCATGCTGGCTCCTATTGCGGGTAAGGGTGAGAGTTCGAGAGAGCTGAATAATTGGCTGAAAAATATTCATCAAGCGCGAGAGGCTGCGGAACGGAAGCGGCTCTACTACGTCGCGTGCACGCGGGCCCGGGAGGAGTTGCATTTATTCGCTGCGCCAGATGCAACGGCTAACGGAGAGGTAGGCCGGGAGTCCGGGAGCTTGTTGAGTGCGGCGTGGCCTGCGGCGGAGAGGCATTTTGTTGAGATACCAGCACCACCGACGGCGGTTCCGTTTCTGCCCTTCCCTGCTCCGACAGAGGATGACTTTATCGGGGATATCGCTGCGGCTGCGCTGGCGCGTGTACCAACGTTCCAGAGGCTGCCGCTTGGTCTTATGCCGATGAAGCGGTCGGAGAAGGTGCGGCTGCCTTACGGTGATGCTGACGCAGTGCCTGCAAGGATTGCTTTTGAACGGCCGGAGGGATCGTTTGAGGCGCGGGCATTTGGTAATGCGGTGCATGGATTTTTGGAGGCGCTTGCGAAGTCTTTGAGCGAGGGGGGCGTTGCGGATACTTTGCTGAACGAGGTTGCGGGATGGGAGGCGCGAATTACCGCTGTCCTGCGTAGCGATGGCTTGTCGCCAGGGTCAGTCCAGCGGCTTGCTCCGCGGGTGGTAACTGCATTGACGAACACTTTGCGCGATCCGCAAGGGCTTTGGGTGCTGCGTTCGCATGTAGATGCGGCGAGTGAGTTTGCATTGACTTCGTGGATAGAGGCACGGAGCAGTGTGCGGCTGGACCGCGTCTTTCGCGCTGGGGCGGCCCCGTTGTCGGAGGGATCAGATTGCCTTTGGATTGTCGACTACAAGACAACAACGCATGGTGCTGAGGGCGTCGAGGAGTTTTTGGCGAAAGAAAGAATAAAGTATGCGCCGCAGATGGAGGCTTATGCGCGGGTCATGAAGGGCGCAAGGGTAGGGCTTTATTATCCGATGTTGCCGAGATTCATCTGGTGGACACCGGAGAGTTAGGTCGCCGGCGTTGTGTGGCGAACGTCGGAGCCACGGACCCAGAAGATGACGTCCTCGGCGATGTTGGTGGCGTGGTCGCCTACGCGCTCCAGGTTGCGGGCGATGATGAGCGCGTTGAGCGATTGTGGCGTCAGCTCAGGCTTGTCCTTGATGAGGGAACTGAGTGCGTCGAAGGCTGCGTCGTTCATCTCGTCGACCTGATCGTCGAGCAGAAGGACGGACTCTGCGAGTTCCGCGTCGGCTTCGATGAAGGCCTGTAGGGATTTGCGAACCATCGCGGAGGAGAGCGAGGCAAGCTTTGGGATGTCGACGGGAAGGTCGATATTAGCGAACGCTCCCATCTCGCGAACGCGGACTGCTATGTTGACCGCCTGGTCGCCTACTCGCTCGAGGTCAGCGTTAATTCGGATGACCGAGAGAATGAACCGCAGGTCGATGGCCATGGGCTGTTCCATGGCGAGGAGATCGAGAGCCATCTGATCGATCTCGCGCTCGAGGCGGTTGATGGCAGGCTCGGAGCGGAAGACGAGCTCGCAGATGCTGAGATCGCGCGTGCGGTAGGCTTCGATGGAGCGCTGGATGGCCTGCTCGGCCATGCCCGCCATGACGAGGAGACGCTCTTTGAGATCGTCGAGGCTCTGATGAAATTTGACACGCATCAGCCGAACCTCCCGGTGATGTAATCTTCCGTGCGTTTGTCGCGGGGGTTCGTGAAGATCTTGTGGGTGGAGTCGAACTCGACCATCTTGCCGTTGAGGAAGAATCCGGTGTTTTCGGCGACGCGGGCGGCCTGCTGCATGTTGTGGGTCACGATGACGATGGTGTATTGGCTCTTCAACTGGAAGATGAGGTCTTCGATCTTCGATGTGGAGACCGGATCGAGCGCGGAGGCTGGTTCGTCCATGAGTAGTACTTCGGGATCGACGGCGAGGGCGCGGGCGATGCACATGCGCTGCTGCTGGCCGCCGGAGAGCGAGGCTCCGGATTTTTTCTTGAGGTCGTCCTTGACCTCTTCCCATAGCGCAGCCTGCTTGAGCGAGCGCTCGACTGTTTCGTCCAGGATGCGGCGGTTGCGGAAGCCATTGAGCTTGAGGCCGCTGACGACGTTGTCGTAAATCGACATCGTTGGGAAGGGATTGGGCCGCTGGAAGACCATGCCTACACGGCGACGGATCTCTACTGGAGACGCATCGTTGTAGATGTCGATTTCACCCATCTTGACGGTGCCAGTAGCGCGGGCGATGGGGTTGGTCTCGTGCATGCGATTGAGACAGCGGACGAAAGTGGATTTGCCACAACCCGAGGGGCCGATGAGCGCTGTGGCGTGGTTCGCGGGAATGTGCAGGTTGATGTCCTGCAGAGTGTGGTTCGAACCATACCACGCGTTCAGATCCTCAACTAAAATGCCGACTCCCACTAGCTTCCTCCCTTGAGTACGCCGCGGTTGGCAAAGATCCGAACGAGCGTGACTGAAACCATGATCATAACGATAAGAACGAGAGCGCCAGCCCAGGCGAGACGATGCCACTCGTCGTATGGGCCAGTCGCGTAAACGAATATCTGTAGCGGTAGAGCGGCGATGGGCTCATTCAGTCTGAAGCTCCAGAACTGATTGCCGAAGGCGGTAAAGAGCAGCGGCGCCGTCTCTCCGGCGACACGCGCGAAGGCCAGCATGCAGCCGGTGATGATGCCGGGCGATGCTGTACGCAGGCTTACTGAGATAACGGTTCGCCACTTGGGGACACCGAGGCCAAGAGCGGCTTCGCGGATGGCATGCGGCACGGTGGCGAGCATCTCTTCGGTGGTGCGGGTGATGGTGGGGACCATCATGATGGCGAGGGCTACACCTCCCGCGAATGCCGAGAAGTGCTTCTGGGGCATCACGATGAGCGAGTAGACCGAGATGCCCATCACGATGGAGGGGACACCGTTGAGAACGTCGGCGGTGAAGCGGACTGCATTGGCAAGGAAGGTGCCCTGGCCGAACTCCGCGAGGTAGACGCCGGCAGCGATGCCGAAGGGGACGCCCATGAGGCTGGCGAGGGTAAGGATGATTCCCGAGCCAACGATGGAGTTGGCCATGCCGCCGCCCGATTCACCTACCGGAACGGGAATGTGGGTGAAGAAGGCCAGATTGAGGGAGCTCGCGCCCTTGTAGACCAGGTAGAAGAGGATGGCGAGCAGCGGGATGATGACCACAATTGTCGCAAGGATCGACAGGCCGCCGACGAAGTAGTTCATCACGGTGCGACGCGCGCTATTGATTCGCATCCCCCTGGTCTGGAAGTTCATCGGCGGGCGAGGTTGGTTGAATGGTTGGGTGCTCATGCTTAGGCCCCCCTTGCCGGTGCGCCGCGCGTGACCGCCCAGACCATGAGGCGGGCGATTGCGTTGACGACGATGGTAACGAGAAAGAGCGCGAGACCGATCTCGATGAGAGCGCTGAGGTAGAGGTCGCCGGTCGCCTCAGCGAATTCGTTGGCGATGACGCTGGCCAGCGTATGCCCCGGTGCGAAGAGGCTCCTGCTGATCTCGGGGTGATTGCCGATGACCATGGTGACTGCCATGGTCTCGCCCAGGGCGCGGCCCAGACCGAGCATGATGGCTCCAACAATGCCGATGCGCGAGTTGCGGAGAACACCGATGCGGATCATCTCCCACTTGGTGGCGCCGAGGGCAAGGACGGCCTCGCGCTGGCTGTTGGGCACGGCCATCATGATGTCGCGGGTCAGAGACGAGATGATGGGCAGAATCATGATGGAGAGGATGATGCTGGCGGTCAGCAGGCCTACACCGAAGTTCGGGCCTTGGAAGAAGCCTGTCCAGCCGAGGGTCTTGACCAGGAAGGGGCCGAGTATGTTGCGCATGATCGGGACGAGAACAAAGACAGCCCAGAGGCCGTAGACGACGCTGGGAATGGCGGCGAGGAGTTCGGTGAGGAAGGAGATGGGGGCGCGCAAGGGCTGAGGGCAGAGCTCGGCGATGAAGACAGCTACTCCCAGCGCAAGGGGAACGGCCAGGACGAGGGCGAGGAGGGAGGTTACCAGTGTCCCGTAGATAAACGGAAGAGCGCCGAAGTCGCCAACGACGGGGTCCCATGCCTGACTGACAAAGAACTTCCAGCCGAACTGTACGATGCTCAGGTGCGAGCGAAGGATAAGGATAACGAGAATGAAGAGAACGATGACGAAGATGCTGCAAGCGCACAACAGCATGACGGCGGCGAAGCTGTTATCGGCCAAACGCCCGCTGCCTCGCTTGCTGAGGTATTCCCGAATGGGCGAGAGCGCAGAATTACCGGAGGGCGGTTCAGGGTTTTCCGCAGAGGAGGCGGGCTTGACCGGAATCGTAGCCGGCAGAGGCAGTACAGACCCGGGTTCTGGCTCGTTTGTCATACTTTTGAAAGGCACAATGCTATTCCCTGCGAATCTGGCTCTCGGGCTGATTGTATCCGGCCCTGCAGGCTCATTCGGTTTAAGCGAAAATGAAAAGTCGCCGCACGAGGCTCAGGATGCGAGAACTCAGTGCGGCGAGACGGTTATTTGAGCTGCGTGATGCTCTTGCGAACCATATCCTGAACGGGCTTCGGCAGCGGAGCGTAGGAGAGGGTGGCGGCTTCGGACTGACCGTGATCGAGCATCCAGCCGAGGAAGTCAACAAGTGCCTTACCCTTGGCGGCGTCGGTTGAATGCGTTGGGATCAACAGCCATGTAAAGCTGGCAATCGGGTAGGAAGCTGCGCCGGGAGCGTTCGTGATAGAGATGCGGAAGTCGGCGGGCATCACCTTGGCAGACTCTGCAGCCGCGGCGGTAGCACCATCAGTCGAAGCCCTTACAAACTTGCCTGCCTTGTTCTTCACGGAGCCGTAGGGCATCTTGTTCTGGACAGCGTAGATCAACTCCACGTAGCCGAAGGAGTTGGGCGCCTGGCGAACCATACCGGCGATGCCCTCATTGCCCTTCTGACCGATGCCTGTGGGCCACTTGACGGAGGTGTTCTTGCCTACTTTGCTGGCCCAGTCGGGGCTGACCTTCGAGAGGTAGTCGGTGAAGATGTAGGTGGTGCCGCTTCCATCCGAGCGATAGACAGGCAGGATCGCGTTGCCCGGAAGATTAACGCCGGGGTTGTCCTTTACGATGCGGGGATCGTTCCACATCGTGATCTTGCCGAGGTAGATATCGGCGATGACGTCACCCGAGAAGTTGAGTTCCTTGCTGACGCCGGGGATGTTGTAGACCGGAACGACCGCGCCAAGGACCGTGGGGATGTGCATCGTCTTAACCTTGGCACTCTTGATCTGGTCATCGTTCATAGGACCATCGGTCGCGCCAAAGTCAACCGTGCCCTCGGAGACCTGGCGGATACCGCCGCCCGAGCCTATGGACTGGTAATTGATCTTGACGGTGGGGTGCTGCTGGCTATATTCGCTAAACCACTTGGAATAGATGGGATAGGGAAAGGTAGCCCCCGCTCCGTTTACGTTCTGTGCGCTGGCTCCAATGGCCGTCAAAGCCAATATGCCTGCTGCGATAACTTTCAGTTTCACTCTTTCCCCCTCGGATTGGGTGACACGTTCCAAGTCACCTTTATAGAGTGTGAGGTGGAATTGTTACACCAAGGTTACAAGTGGGTGAATAGGGCGAAAAAGCACATTAACTGACAGTACTTTGTGCCTTGGGGAGGGTAAAAATGAACGTGCTCCCCAAATTAAGTTCGCTTTCGGCGCGGATCGTCCCACCCTGTGCCTGCACCACATGTTGTGCAATGGCAAGGCCAAGACCCGTACCTCCGGACTCCCGCGAACGGGCTTTATCGACGCGGTAGAAACGTTCGAAGATACGGCTGAGGTGTTCAGAGGCAATTCCCTGGCCAAAGTCGCGGACTCTGAACTCCACCGCATCAACCGGGTCAGACACCTCTCGGGCAGTGACGACAAGTCTGGAGTGCGTCTCGTTGGGAGGCTGGCCGTACTTGATGCCGTTTTCGATCAGATTGCTGAGCACCTGAACGATGGCATCTGTGTCAGCGAAGACCTCCGCGTGAGTTGTCTCCCCGATCTCGAGGAGAGCCTCGGCATCCTGCACCAGACCGCTCATGGCTTGAACGGCATCGCGGACCAGCATGTCGGCGCGAACAGGAACCGGGTGCAACTCCTGTTCGGATGACTCGACACGGGCCATCACCAGCAAATCTTCAGTCAGCCGATTCATTCGTGTGGCGTTCTTGAGGATGGTCGAAAGGAACTCACGGGCTTGCGGACTAAGGGATCTCTCATGATCCAGCAGCGTCTCGACGTAACCGGTGATTGAAGTTAATGGCGTCCGCAACTCATGGGAGACGTTGGCTACGAAGTCTCGTTGAGTGCGTTCCACTTGTTCGATCCGGGTGATGTCGTGCAGCACGGCGACAGCTCCACCACCGGGCATCGGTGAAGCCGCGACTTCAAAGATTCGCCCAGGCAGAAGTGACGTCGAACGCCGCTCGCTGACGATACGATCCTCGAGAACCATACGGACGCAGGCGAGAATATCAGGATCGCGAATCGTCTGAACCAGCGCGTGGCCCACGCGAACAGCACCGCTAACGGAAGAACCGGGGATCAACTTCTGCATCCGCTGATTGGTCCACTGGATACGCCCTGCCTGGTCGACGGCGACGACGGCGTCCTGCATACTGTCGATCATCGCCTCCAACTCGTGCCGGCTCTCGGATGCGTCGGTGAGCAGTCGCTCCACATGGCCCGAAGCCGCCGAAATTGCCTTGGCGAGACCATCGAAGTCGCTGTATTGATGATCAAAGGTGCCGACCGGCTGGTCTGGAATCGCAGAAGTGGCGATTTGAAGCTGAACGATATTCCTGCGAACGGACCGCGACAACAAAAAGGCGTTAATTGCGGCCCATGCCAGGACAAGGATTGAGCCAAAGATCCAGCCGTTTGGACTAAACCAGACACGCATCACTGCGACGAATGCCAAGGCAATCGTCATCCGAATGAAAAACGAGAAAAAGAGACCACGAGTCACGGGCTGTCCCTCGCCCTACGCCGAGGCCATCTTCGGAATCTCGAACCGATAGCCGGCCCCACGCATTGTCTTAAGGTAACGTGGCGTCTCAGCATCGAGCTCGATCTTCTCCCGAATACGGCGCACATAGACATCAACAGAGCGGGGAGTCACGAACCGGGCATCGCCCCAGACAGCGTCGAGCAGATGGTCCCGGCTAAAGACACGGCCCGGGTGACGAGCCAGGTAGTCCAGCAAACGGAACTCGGTAGCCGTCGTGGTTACCAGGTCGCCGTTGACGCGGAGCTGCATCGCGCCCGCATCGATCTCAATATTTTCGAACTTGACGACGGACGGAGTAGTCGGGCGCTCAAAACGGCGAAGGACTGCCTTGACACGTGCCACTAACTCACGCGTAGCAAAGGGCTTGGTAATGTAGTCGTCGGCACCCATTTCCAGGCCATGCACGCGGTCATTCTCCGCAGCCCGAGCGGTCAGGAAGATGATCGGAACGACGCTCAGGGTGGGATTCTGGCGCAAACGACGGCATAGATCGAGACCATCGCCGCCCGGCACCATGATATCGAGCAGGAACAGCGCAGGTGGCTGCCGCTCGGCGTCGGGTAAAATCGGACCGATCGTCAGGTACGGGCGTACGGTAAATCCTGCGTTTTCCAAGTGGTACTGGACCAGCCTGGAGATATCTGGATCGTCTTCCAACACGAAAATCGTCTGACTCAATGCTTAACCTCGATTGTTGACGCAATGTTACCGTTCATCAGGTTAGCCTATGGAACGTCGCCGATTGCAAACGTACGATGAATCGTGGAGTTACCCGGCTGGGCTATAGTAAGCCCACATAGGCTAGGATAGTGTAGTAGATGCAGTTTTGTGAATGAGATAGCTATGACGCATGAGTACCCCCTTGTTCTGTGTGTGGATGACGAACTGGTCGGCCTTCGGGTTCGAAAGATCCTGCTGGAGCGTGCTGGCTACAGGGTACTGACAGCGCTTAACGGAGCTGCAGGTTTGGAGATCTTTGCAAATGAGCCGGTGCAGGCGGTCGTCTTGGACTACTCCATGCCCGGTATGCATGGAGGTGAAGTTGCTTCCAGAATGCGACAGACCAAGCCGCATATTCCTATCCTCCTGCTCTCCGCCTACATTGGTCTACCCGCTGAGGTTACTTCCCTGGTTGATCTCTATATGACCAAAGGCGAGGGGGCCCCTGTCCTTTTGAAGAAGCTGGGCAGCTTGCTGCATCCAGTGAATGCGACTTAGAGAGGCCAAACGGGAACGGTCTGTGAATTTAAGCCAATTCAATCGGATCCTCCGTCAGGTTTTTCTGCTGCCGGTCGTTGCGCTTTTGCTAACGGCAGGCGCGCTTTACTGGCAAATTCGCGGAGCCAACGCCACCGTTAACCTGATCCAGAATTCCGACACGCGTATAGCCCAGGCTGCTCTGATAGCGAAACTCATCGCAGACGAGGAATCCGGCCTTCGTGGATATGAGACAACGCTGGACACCCGCTTTTTACAGCCTTATGTAGAAGCGGAAGCGCGCCTGCAGACCGAACTTCGTCGCCTCGATGAGATGACCGGCTCTAACCCAGAACAGAAGAGTCTCATCGAAGATTTGCGCAACGAACACCAGACCTGGCGCGATGCTTTTGCCGTGCCGGTGATCGCTACGGTCCGTGCCGGAGGCCAGAGCAATGACGTCGAGTTGAACCTTCGGGGGAAATCCCAGATGGATGAGGTGCGTAACGATATCAACGCCATCATCCGTAATGACGAACAGCGTAGGGCGGCACGCATCCAGCTCTGGCATCGACAGGTTCGAAGCATGCTGGTGGGACTAATCATTCTGGCACTCAGCATGGGAATCCTGATCGGCCTCTTTACGCGCAGTCGGCTGCATGCCGTCTCCGATGCCTATAAGACTTCACTGGACGTACTAAACCGCCGTGCCGCAGAGATATTTCAGTCCGAGCAGCAACTGCGCACGACGCTCGACTCGATTGGCGACGGAGTGGTCACTTGCGACGCGGACGGCAGAATTCAGATGATGAATCCCGTGGCGCAGGAGCTTACGGGCTGGAGCCAGGCAGACGCCAACGGCCTTCCACTCGAAGAGGTCTTTTGCATCGTCCATGAAAAGACGCGAGAGACGATGGAAAATCCTGTCTCCAAAGTCAAACGTCTGAACAACATCGTCGGCGTGACCAACCACACCGTCCTTATCCGCAAAGACGGCACAGAACTGCATATTGCCGACAGTGGGTCGCCGATTCGTGATCAGAATGGCAGGACCGCAGGAATCGTTCTGGTATTCCGTGACATTACAAGAGAGCGCCGCACTCAGGAAGCTCTGCTTGCAAACGAGAAACTTGCTGTCGCAGGAAGGCTTGCAGCAACGATCGCGCATGAGATTCACAATCCGCTCGACTCAGTATCCAATCTGCTCTATCTCATGCGGACTGGAGTCTCTGAAGAAGAGTCGAAGCACTTTATGGATATGGCCGAGCAGGAACTTGCGCGAGTGACACAGATCAGCCGCGCCATGCTGGGGCTTTATCGCGAATCGAAGGCTCCGGTGCAAGTCAACTTGAAGGAGATGCTGCTCGAGATTCTTCTGCTGATGGAACGTCGATTTACCGATCTGGACGTCACGATGCACGCAGATCTTCCGAACTCGGTTATCGTGGATGCCTTTCCTGCAGAGCTGCGGCAGGTCTTTACCAACCTCATTACTAACGCGGCAGAAGCAGCGAGCCCGGGTGGTCAGGTGCGAGTCAGCATCATTCCACAGGCGGAAGGTATGGGAGCCGATGGCCTAAAGCTGCAGGCAGGAGCAACGGTAATCATCGCCGACAATGGCACCGGCGTTCCCGAGAATGTGCGACCGCATCTGTTCCAACCCTTCTTCACTACCAAGGGCGAATACGGAACCGGCCTCGGCCTGTGGGTCAGTCGCGGCATCATTAATAAACACGGCGGCAACATCGAGCTGGACAGCAGCACGGATAATGGTTCGCACGGAACCGTTGTGAGTGTCTTTCTGGCAACCAAGCCCACCATCAATGCGGGTAGTGCCTAACCTCTTACGCGATTGAGCGCAACTGCTCCAGCGTAATCGCCGCCGCCTTGACGCACGCTGCCTGATCAACATCGTAATGCGTGACAAAACGTACCGAATGTGGCCCTACGGCGCTGCTTAGTATCCCCTTCTGCTTCAAAGCAGCGCAAAAACCGGCGGCCTCACCGTGGTTCTTCAATTTGAATATGACTATGTTTGACTGAACGGCGTCGAGGTCGATCTCAGCTGCAGGTTCGCTCGCTATGGCATCCGCCAGTAGACGAGCATTCGCATGATCCTCCTTCAACCGCGCAGGCATCTCTTTCAATGCAATAAGCCCCGCAGCGGCCAGGACTCCGGCTTGTCGCATTCCACCGCCGAGCGCCTTGCGGAAGACGCGCGCCTCATCGATCGCTTCCCTGCTACCCGCCAACATGGAACCCGCGGGCGCACCAAGTCCCTTCGACAGGCAGAACATCACCGTGTCGAAGCCTTGAGTTAACTGCGCGACGCTGATACCGAGAGCAACAGCGGCGTTGAAAACACGAGCACCGTCCAGATGCACCGGCAACTCAGCCTCACGGGCGCCGTCCCATATCTCCTGCATTACGTCGAGAGGAGTTACCGTGCCGCCAGCCATGTTGTGAGTATTTTCAAGGCAGATCAGTCCGGTCTGCGCGCGATAGTAAACCTTTGGCCCGATGGCCTGCTTCACGTGGTTCCACGTCAATATTCCACGGTCGGCGGCGACGGTTCGAGCCTGACAACCGGAGAACGCCGCGACCATCGCCATCTCCCAGTCGAGAACATGCGATCGCGCCTCGCAAACAACCTCCTGCCCGTGGTGCGTATGCAGCCGAATCGCGATCTGATTGCCCATCGTTCCGGTTGGGACGAAGATAGCGGCTTCCCTGCCGAAGATCGCGGCCGCCTCCGTCTCAAGCAGGTTGACGGTGGGGTCTTCTCCGTAGACGTCGTCTCCTACTTCGGCGTTGGCCATCGCGGTTCGCATGGCGGGTGTTGGCCGGGTGACGGTATCGCTGCGTAGATCGATCATCGGGTTTTGCTGACTCCTCATAATTTCAAAATGGACTTGGACTAGGCCGCCGACGCAAGCAACAAGCGGCTGAAGACTTCGTTAGAGACCATTCGTCCCTGCGAGGTCAGGCGAATCAAATCGGGCCTTATCTCAAGCAAACCCGCGTCCCGAACCTCCAGAAGAACGGGCATAACATCTTCTAACATCGCATTTCCGAACTCATTCCGCAGGCTGGCCAGGACGACACCTTCATTCAAACGCAAGCCTAGAAAGAGCGATTCTTCGAATGCTGCTTCACGTCCTATGATGTCAGCCGGGATGCTGGAAGAATCTTTGGCTTGCGAAACAATCTCGAACGGTCCGGCATCATTGGGGCCGCTGATATATATATCCAAATCATCCGTATTCGCAAAGCGGACATCACTCGCGCCAGATCTCAACATGGAATGAGCATCGAGGCCGAAGCCGATGTAAGGCTGTCGTCTCCAGTACTTCAGATTGTGCCGCGATGCGTGTCCTTCATGGGCAAAGTTCGATATCTCATATTGCCGGAGCCCAGCGGCATCAAATGTCTCACAAGCTAATTGATACCATGCGGCGGCATCGTCCTCTGAAGGGACCGCTGAGGCGTGATAGCGCGTTCCGCTCGCCAACATCTCCTTGCCCAGTCGAGAGTCATCATCTACCTCCAGCATGTAGACGCTGACATGTGGAACACCATTGGCAATAGCTTGCTCAACCGAGTATCTCCAGCTCTGCTCCGTCTGGTGCGGAAGCCCGGCGATCAAGTCAACATTGATTTCGGCAACACCCGCAGCCCGCAATCGCTCTATCTCATTCCGGCACTGCTGTTCCGTATGCAACCTGCCTACGGCTGCCGATTCCTTGTCCACGAACGACTGCACACCGAAGCTTATGCGATTCACTCCTTGCCGCAATAGCTCTTCCAGAGTCTCATCAGATAATTGCCCAGGTGCACATTCGAGGGTGATCTCGGCTTCATCGTGTAGATCGAACTCGTTCCGCAAGACGCCAAATATCTGTCTGAACTGATCCGGCGACAACAAGCTTGGGGTACCCCCGCCGAAATACAGGGAGTCCGCCGAACGATCCAACGTTGCACTCAAATTCGTCGCAGCAGTCCGGGCGTGCCGGATCTCTTTGCAAATGCAATCGACATAGCTCTGCATTCGGTCAGTGGAGAAAGCTCCCGACGCAAAGTTACAGAAGGTACACTTCGCTTTGCAGAACGGAACCGAGATGTAAACGCCGACAGTGTTGTTCGTCACGCAAAAAACGCCTTTGGTGTCATTGTTTCACGTTGAAGCATTTAAATCGTTACCTTGGCCAGTGGCGCTCCATCTAATGAGCCAAAGAGTTTCGGAAGGATTAGTCGGCCATGAATCCGATCACACCCCGCACTTCAGTCATGCTTGTCACTTTGCTTACCCTCCTGCCGAGCATATCCTTCGCCCAGAATGCAGCGCCGGCAAGCAAGACTCCAGTCGTGGTTGAGCTTTTTACATCCGAGGGTTGTTCGAGCTGCCCTCCCGCCGATGCTCTGCTGGCCCGCATGGATAAGGAACAGCCCGTCAGCAATGTCGAGATCATTGTGCTCGAAGAGCACGTTGATTACTGGGAGAAAGGCGGATGGCACGACCGTTTCTCCTCATCGCAATATACCGACCGCCAGAATCAATATGCTCCCCGTCTGAAGTTTGAAAGCGCCTATACCCCGCAGATGGTGGTCGACGGCACAACCCAGTTCGTAGGAAACGATGCTCCACGCGCCCTCGACGCCGTCACCGCCGCTGCCGGAACACCCAAGATTGCCTTGGTTCTCTCAAACCCAGTGGTCGATGGCCGCCGGGTCGCCTGCTCAGTCTCGGCTCCTGCCTCGTCTTCTCCTTTGCCTAAGGTGGATCTCTATGCCGCCCTCATAGATCCGACTGCGACCACACAGGTTCAAGGTGGCGAAAATAAAGGACGTCAGCTTGAGCACGTTGGGGTCGTGCGCTCGCTGAAACGCATCGGGAAGCTGCAAGACCTCGGCAAAGGTCCTCTGGCGTTCAATCTCAACACGCCGCCGGACATGCAGCCAGCCAATCTGCGTGTCGTTGTCTTCGCTCAGAGCTCCGATCTTGGACCAATCAAAGCCGCCGCTTCCGTATCTACGAAGCAATAGTTGCAGAACGAAGCGAATCCGGCCTGATTCGGAAGCATCTAGAATAGAAGCACATGGCTGCCAAGGAAAAACCCGAGGATTCCAAAAAGGAATCCCCGAAGAAGGTCCAGCAGGACGACGAAGTCGCAGGCAAAGCGTATGACGGACGCCTGATGCGCCGCCTGCTTACCTATCTGCGTCCGTACAAGCTGCAGACCGCTCTCTCGGCCGTCGCTATTATCGTCAAGGCCGGCAGCGATGTACTTGGGCCCTACCTGGTAAAGGTCGCCGTCGACACCTACATGACGGACGTACCCGCCGCAAAACTTTCATGGTTGGCACGGCATCTCAGCAGCAAGCCGATGACCGGCATTACACAGATAGCCGGTCTCTACCTCGGCGCACTTCTGCTCACATTCGTCCTCGAGTTCCTCCAGACCTACCTGATGCAGTGGACCGGCCAGAAGATCATGTTCGATCTTCGCAGCCAGATCTTCCGTCACCTGCAACGTATGCACCCGGCCTTCTTTGACCGCAATCCTGTCGGCAAACTTGTCACGCGAGTAACCTCCGACGTCGATGCGCTCAACGAGATGTTTACCTCCGGCGTCCTTGCGATCTTCGAGGATGTCTTCGTTCTGGCCTTCATCGTCATTATCATGCTGCGGATGAGCTGGCCGCTTGCTCTGCTTACCATCTCGGTCATCCCGGCTATCCTTTATGTCACGCGCATCTTCCGCAAGCACGTTCGCGACAGCTATCGCCGTCAGCGTGCCGCTACCGCCCGCATCAATTCCTTCACCCAGGAGTACGTCTCGGGCATGTCGGTTGTGCAGCTCTTCAATCGTGAGCGGCGCGCCTTCAAGGACTTCTCCGCCGTCAATGCCGAGAACAAGAAGGCATGGAGCGATGCAATCTTCGCCTACGCCCTTTACTACCCCATCGTCGAATTCCTCAGCTCCACCGCCATTGCTCTGGTGATCTGGCGGGGCGGGGCCAGCGTCCTGCACGGCACCGTCACCCTTGGCGTTCTTATCGCCTTCATGCAGTACGCGCAGCGATTCTTCCGTCCCATCCAGGACCTCAGCGAAAAGTACAACATCCTGCAGGCTGCCATGGCTGCCAGCGAACGTGTCTTCAAGCTGCTCGACTCCGAACCCGAGATCGTGTCGCCCGCGCATCCGGTTTCAGGGGATGGCTCTGGCCGAGTCGAATTCCGCAACGTCTGGTTCACCTATCAGACGCTTGATAGAGCCCAGCAGGCCCGTATCGCTACCGCTAGTGACGAAGAGCTGAACAGCTTTGCCGACATCGAATGGATTCTACGCGGCGTCAGCTTCACCATCGACCCCGATGAGACCGCCGCCATCGTAGGTCACACGGGCGCAGGCAAGACCACCATCACCGGCCTGATGATGCGTTTCTACGATATACAGCGAGGCGCAATTCTGATCGATGGAGTTGATGTCCGCCAACAGGATCTGAACCACCTCCGCCGTCGGTTCGGCGTGGTCCTGCAGGATCCATTCCTCTTCACCGGAACCATAGCCGACAATATTCGCCTCGGCTCCAAATGGATCACCGACGAGCGCCTCGAACGCGCTGCGGATGAAGTCAATGTGGGGGACTTCATCCGCTCGCTACCGCTGAAGTTCGCCGAGCCCGTCCGCGAGCGCGGAGCCACTCTCTCAACCGGTCAGAAACAGCTCATCAGCTTTGCCCGAGCATTGGCCCACGACCCCTGCATCTTGATCCTCGACGAGGCGACCTCGTCTGTCGATACCGACACCGAACTACGCGTTCGCCTTGCCCTCTCCCGCATGATCACGGGCCGCACCTCGGTCCTCATCGCGCACCGTCTCTCCACCATCCAGACCGCCGACACTATCCTTGTTATGCACAAAGGTCAGCTCCGCGAGCGCGGAACCCACCAGGAGCTGCTGGCCCAGCGCGGGCTTTACTGGAAGCTCTACCAGCTCCAGTACAAGGACCAGGAGCTCGGCACAGGCGTCGACGCAGGCATTCCCCTCCAGCCGCTCAGCGCCGACTAGCTTCGCGTCAAAAACAATCGTTCCGCACCCGCCGCAGATGATCTTCGCTTGGCCCACTCCGCAATTGGCTGCCAGTATTTCTCTGCCGGCTCAAAAATCGGTGCATTATGGGTGAAGCCATTTACAACAATCAATTCCCCGTGCCGTTCGCAGGCCTCGAAGATTCGCGTGGCCATAGACAATGGAAACAGGCGGTCTTCATCGCTGTGTACCACTAGAACCGGCACTTCCAGTTCCCGCACCCGATCGACCGTCCGCCAGACATCAGGCACTACAGAGGTCAACCACCGCGGAAGTCCGATCGCCATTCCAGCCTCGCGCAGTGTCGAAAAACCTTCGCACAAAATCACGCCATCCACCCGGACACGCGAAGCAATTGCGCAAACAACGCCGCTTCCAAGAGAGAACCCGAGTAGAAAAATAGATCGATGGCCCCGAGCAAGAAGCTCATTGCAGGCTGCGATCGCATCTTCTTCGCAGTGCTTTGTACTCAGGCTGCCCGAACTCTCCCCATAGCCGGAGTAATTGATTGCCAACGACGAGATTCCCATCGACTCGAACAAGCGTTGGACCGTTGCCCAGTACTCTACTCGTTCGCCGATACCGTGACAGATCAGAAATGCAGGAGCAGCCTTGTTTGTCGAGACATAAACAGCGGACAAGCTTCTATCGCCGCTTGCGATCACGAATCGATTCGCCTCGAATGGGAAGGCCTTCAGTAACTGTCCCAGCCTTCCGCTCCATCGGTCGCGATAGAGCAGGCAGCGGCTGCCGAACATCAGCAGCAAAGAAAGAACGTCTTCTCTCACTTGCTTATCACTCGCAGACAATCGTCCACCAGCTTTCCTACCCTCTTCTCGCGCGCTTCAGGACTCTGGTAATAAAACACACCCAGCAGATGCCCGCGCCGCTGCGTCACTGTCATCGCCTCCCATCCCTTTCGCGCTTTGGGATTTCTGCCAAACGCCACCTCCAATATTGGAGGCAGTGCCTCCTCGCTCTCCATCGTCAGCATCAACCGCTCGGCTATCTGCTCTGCACGCCTCTGTCTTGCATCCGCGCCTTTCACGCCATCGATATACTTGCCAATCTCTCGTCGCGTTGGCTCGCTCAGCTTCGCATACCACTTCGCCAGCGCTTTCTCCCCTTTTAGCAGCTTCTCGAGCTCTTCCGGAACCCAAGCCTCGCGCTCTTCAAGATCAGGCTCGACGGCAAGGTCAATCATCCCTCCCAACCCGACACCGACGGCCTTCTGCATCTTTTTGTTCACCAGAACGACGTGTCCACCATGCACATTATCCACGAACAGCGATGTCCGATGGACCTCACCTGCGACCTCGACCTTTACCCGTAGCCGCACCATCTTCTTCCACGCCGTCTTCACATCGAACGGGACTCGTGCGACGGTCCATCCCAGCTCACTGCCGAGAGGTTCCAGCACCGCCCTGAATCGCTTCGCCGCAACTTCCCCCATGCAATCCTCCCGAGAAAAATCTACACTGATTCCCATAGCGACGATATCCAATCCGCGAATCTTCCTGTCCGCCGGTGAAGCCAGCGGCGATCACTACGGTGCTCAGATTATCTCGGAACTCCGCGCACGCAATCCGCAGGCAGAGTTCTTCGGCCTTGGCGGAAAAGAGATGGCCGACGCGGGACAGGACCGCATCGTACGTGCCGAAGACGTCGCCCACATGGGCATCACCGAGGTCATCCGGCACGCCCCCTTTATCTATCGCCAATATCGCAAGCTCGTTGGCTCCATCAAACAGCGCCGGCCCGATGTAGCTGTCCTCATCGACTTCCCGGATGTGAATCTTCGTCTCGCCCGTGAACTGAAAAAACTCGGCATCCCTGTCATCTACTTTGTCAGCCCGCAGTTATGGGCATGGAAACGCAAGCGCCTCCGTTGGGTGCAGGAGCGAGTGAGCCGCATGATGGTCATCTTTCCCTTCGAGCAACGCTTTTACCGGGCTCGCGGAGTAGACGCCAGATTCGTCGGCCATCCCCTCGCCGAAGTTCCTCTTCCGACCATCTCACGGGAGGAGTATGCCGCCCGGCATAGCCTCAATCCAGCCAAAGACTGGATTGCGCTCCTCCCGGGCAGCCGCGAAAAGGAGGTTCGCGCCAACCTCCCGATCATGCTCGATGGCGCATCCTGGCTCAGCCGTCACTACGAATTTATCCTGCCTGTCGCGACCACTCTCGAACCCTCCAGAATAAAATCGCAGGCAAAGCCCTGGATTGTGGAGTACGGACACCATTCACCTCCTGCGCTTTCCAATCTCCACCTCGTTCCTGACGCCCGCGAAGCGCTTTACCATGCCCGGGCCAGCGTAGTAGCAAGCGGAACGGCCACCGTCCAGGCCGCCGTCATTGGTAACCCATTTATCGTCGTCTATAAGGTCTCTTCCCTCACCTACAATCTTGCCAGGCGCCTTATACGCTACCCGACGGAGATTCCGGCCCAGCCCGACGCCCACGGCAACCTGCCGATCGCCATGGTCAACCTCATTGCAGGTCGCCGTATCGTTCCGGAGCTGATCCAACAGCAATTTACAGGCACCCATGTAGCCACCTCTCTACGCCCGCTGCTTGCCGATAGCCCGGAGCGGATACAAATGATCGCCGACCTGGCCGAGGTCCGCCATCTCCTGCAGCCTGTCTCCGGATCCAATTCCATCACAGAGGTTTGCAACGCGGTAGAAAACCTCCTCCACACAGGTGTGGCCGAATTTCCACCATCTGCGTCTAATAGAACGACAGCAGTACCATAGTCTTTTGAGGACCTTAGCCTGCATGCACCTCCTGACCCGCTCCGCCCGCACAACGATTGCAGCCTTGTTCTCGCTTTGCCTGCTTTCAACGCCGTTGCTGGCTGCCCCGGCCAGACCGCAGTTGCAGGTCACCGGCTATGTCATCAACGCCGACCTTGATCCTTCGGTCAACCGCCTCTCCGCCACCGCCGCCGTAACCTTTACTGCGCTCGAAGACCTCACAGCTCCCATCTTCGAACTGAACAACGGCCTCCAAATCACCAAGGTCACCGACGCCAACAGAAAGCCTCTCGAAGCTGAGCGCCTCACCAACAACTCCACCATCCGGTTCAGCCTGGCCAACCCCATCTCCAAGGGAACCATCACCACCTACTATTTCGAATACTCCGGCACCCTTAAGGGCGCGGACACCAGCCCTGTCGAAGGCATCAAGCTCGCCTCAGTCGAAGAGCCTATCAGTATCCTCCTCTACGCGGGCCGCTGGTTCCCCATGGTGGGCTTATTCACCAATCGCTTCACGGCCGAAATGCACATCCGCGTCCCCAGTGACCAGCGCGTCGTCGGCAGCGGCAGCGGCGTTGCAGCCGCAAAGAGCGTGCCGGGCAATCGCACGGAGTACACCTTCAACTGGGCCAAACCAGGCTTCCCGGGAACCATCATCGCCGGCAAGTTCATCGAGCCGATCACCGCAGGCAACATGCGCGTCTATGTCACAGAAAAGCGCAAAGAATACGCCCACGACTTCGCCAGCCAGGCCGAACGCGAATTCCTTTTCATGTCCGGCACCTTCGGTCAGCCGGAATCTCCCCATATGAATCTCGTCGAGCTCCCCGACGACTCCGTCTCTGCCGCCTGGGCTCCCGAGATCGTCGCCATCGCCGGCAACCGCATCGCCGCCCGCAACGCGCAGCGCCTGATCTCAAACACCCTCGCTCATCAGTGGTGGGGCGGGCAAATCTCTCCTGCCACCATGAACGACGCGTGGATCACCAACGGCATGTCTCGCTACGCCGAACTGATGTACCTCGAAGACTCCGCTGGCAAGACCGCCTTCGAGAGCGCAGTCACAGACATCTCCGCCGGTGCGCTCGCCTACGACACCGAACCCCTCACCACCATAGGCCGGCTCGACCCGTTTTCCCCCCAGTTCCAATCCATGACCCTCGAAAAGGGAGCCATGGTCTTCCACATGCTTCGCTGGGAGCTCGGCGATGACGCCTTCAATAAATTCCTGCGCGCTCTCCTCACCCAGTACACAGACAAGTCCGTACGCAGCGCCAATGTCGAGTCCGTAGCGGAAGCACAATCGCAGCTGCAGCTTACGCCCTTCTTCGCACAGTGGCTCGACGGCACGGGCGCTCCCTCATTCACGAATAAGTTCACAGTCTTCCGCCTCGGTAACAACAAAGGCTTCCGCACTGTAGGCTCCGTCGATCAGGATCTCGACCTCTTCCGTATGCCGGTCGAACTCCGTATCGAAACAGACGGCAAGACCGAGGTCCGCCGCGTCGACGTAACCGGCACCGAGAGCCACTACTCTGTCGAAACCTTCGGCCGCCCACGCCGTATCACCATCGATCCGCAGAACTGGCTGCTCAAGAGCACGCCCGACCTCGCAGTCCGCGTTGCCGTCCTGCGCGGTCAGCAGCAGGTTGCCCAGGGTGATCTCACCGCCGGCCTCATCGAGTACCAGAAGGCACTCGACGCCAATAAAAACAGTTCGCTTGCCTCCTACCGCATCGGCGAAGTCTTCTTCATGCAGCGCAACTATCAGTCCGCCGCCAACTCCTTCCGCGACGCCCTCCGGGGCGACGGTGACCCCAAATGGGTCGAGGTCTGGAGCCACATCGAGCTGGGCCGCATCTTCGACCTCACAGGACAGCGCGACCGTGCAGTCAACGAATACAGGCTCGCCGTCCAAACCAACGACAACACTCAGGGTGCCGTCAATGAAGCCCGCGCCCTCATGCAGAAACCCTATGCACGCGAACGCAATGACAATTAGGCTGCATCCTTAACTACCCCATCGCAACGACCACGTATCATACGGTGGAGTGCTACAAGGGGGGATGATGAGCGGCGATGGAAGCAAACAGGAGCGGTCGTCCGGGGTTTTGCTGCATGTAACGTCATTGCCATCCTACGGTGGCGTCGGCGATTTCGGTCCGGCAGCCTACGCTTTTGTCGACTTTTTGGCAGCGTCTAAACAACGCCTCTGGCAGGTCCTTCCGCTCAGCCCCACAGGCTACGGCAGTTCGCCCTACTCTGCGCTCTCCGCCTTCGCCGGAAATCCTCTGCTGATCAGCCTGGAACGTCTCGCGCAGAACGGCTTGATTGCATGGGAACGTATCGCTGGGTTGCCTGGCCACGATGGCCCGGCTGATTTCGAAGGTGCAACCCGTTTAAAGCTACCCTTGATCGAAGAAGCCGCGAGGAATTTTCTCGACCACGCGCCAGACGATAAACGGGCCCGCTTCCATAAGTTCTGCAAAGACAACATCTCGTGGCTGCCTGACTACGCGATGTTCAACGTGCTGCGGCGCCACTATAACTACGTGAGCTGGAACGAGTGGCCCCAGGAGTACGCACAACGCAAGCATGACGCTTTGACAGCCGCGCTGAATCGTTACGGCCGCGAACTCGCCGTCGAGCAGACGATTCAATTCTTCTTCAACGAGCAGTGGTGCGCCCTTCGACACTACTGCGCCGAGCGCAAGATTCGTGTCCTCGGCGACGTAGCCATCTTCGTCAGCTACGACAGTGCCGATGTCTGGACGCATCCGGAGCTCTTCGAGCTAAACGAAGAGCGGTATCCCATTCGCGTTGCCGGCGTTCCCCCGGATTACTTCTCGGCGACCGGTCAGCGCTGGGGTAATCCTCTCTATAAATGGGGAACGCTGCGAGAGCGCGGCTTCGACTGGTGGGTAGCGCGTATTCGCCGTGCGCTTACACTCTACGACACCGTGCGACTTGATCACTTCCGCGGCTTCGAGGCCTATTGGTCGATTCCCGCCGAAGAGGAGACTGCAATCAACGGCCAGTGGGTCAAGGCACCCGGCCACGAACTGTTCCAGCGCCTAAAAGAAGTCTTCGGCAATCTGCCTTTCGTCGCTGAAGACCTCGGCCTCATTACCCCGGAGGTCGACGAGCTACGCGAGCACTTCGGCATGCCCGGCATGAGAATCCTTCAGTTCGGATTTTCAGATCGTAAAAGCCACCTGTACCTGCCGCATAAGTTTGTGCCCAACACCGTCGTCTACACCGGCACTCACGACAACAACACGACTCTGGGCTGGTGGCGAGAAGAAGCCAGCGAAGCTGAGCGGAGGAACGTCCAAAGCTATCTGCAAACCATCGCGCACGATGATGACATCGTCTGGGCGATGATCCGCGCCGCCGCCCGTTCCGTCGCGAACCTTTGCATCTTTCCCCTCCAGGACGTACTGCATCTCGGCAGCGATGCCCGTATGAACACGCCCGCCGCTACTTACGGCAACTGGACCTGGCGCTACCACTCGAACGCCCTGCACCCGGACTTCACAGCCCAGCTCGCAACCTTAATGGAGATGACCGACCGCGACGGCTACGTCCCACCCGCCGAGGACGAGGAACCCAAACCGGCCCTCGAAGCGGGTAAAGAGGCCGGCGAATCCCAGAAGCAGGCGCAGTCAGCCGCCAGCGTTTAGACTGAAGGCAGCACTTTCAAAATCTTTTCAGGAGCACTCATGCCTCTCTCTGGCGAAGCCATCCGCACCATGAACTACGTTGACGACATCTCGGTTACGCTGCGCCGCATCCTTGCGGTTCTGCCGTCGCTGACCGAGGATGAGCGGCAGCGCGTCGCCGAACACATCAAACATGCTGAGCCAAGCTATGACTCCGTAATCGCAGCCGTGGCCAGCAAAAAGTGACCGAATCCGCATTGCCCCGGTCACCCTTCCAGATCAGGCGAGTCGCCGTTATCGGGGCCGGGGTGGCGGGGCGCAGCTTTGCATTGGCTTGTGCCGCTGCAGGCTTTACGGTCATTCTCGAAGATGTCATGCCGGCCAAGCTGCGCCACGCAGAGGCCGAATATGCAGACGCCAATCAGAGCGGTGCGTTTGGTTCCCTGCAACTCGCCTCGACTGTGGAAGAAGCCGTCCGCGAGGCCGATATAGCCGTAGACTTTGTTCCGGATGAGTTGGAGTCGAAGCTGGAAATATTCAGCATGATCGACCGCATGGCTCCTCCAAAAACCATCCTCTGCACGCCAAGTTACGCGCTCAGCATTACCGATCTGGCATCCTGCGTCTACCGTCCCGATCGTTGTTTCGCGATTCGGGGAGACCTGACCGCCAGGTCCACCGATATCCGTCTGCTTTATCCTGCCAGTGCCAGTAAACTAATGCTGGCGGCGACAGAAGATTTCTTTCACACGCTGGATCTCACACTTGCCATCGAACCGGACCCCGATGCGCCGATGTTGATGAAAAACTCCCCTACTTCAACCCGCTAACGCGGCTAAAATTCGCCGGTTCGTCACAATCCGGAACTGTTTTCATCATTCCTGCGTACCTGAACCTGAATACCGTAGTCCAATTATTGCTATGCGCGCGCTCTTCGACATCTTCGCTCAGGTCTTCCGTTCTATCGGAGCCAACAAGCTGCGCTCCTTCCTGACCATGTTCGGAATTGCCTGGGGCGTGGCCTCGCTGCTGCTGCTGATCGGCCTCGGAGAGGGCTTCCGTTCCGGACAACGCCGCGGCCTCTCCGAGCTCGGCACCGACTTCATCATGATGTTTGGCGGCACCATTCCTGCCCTCCCCAGCCAACACACCGGCATGCAGCCCTACAAGCTCACCCTCTCCGACGCCGACGCCATTCGCACCCAGGTCCCGCATGTCCGCAACACCACCGCCCTCATCAACCGTGGCGACCTCAAAGAGGTCAGTGAATACTCCAGCTCCAGCGGCGCCGTCATGGGTGTCGAGGTCAACTTTCCCGAGATCCGCCACCTTCCTATCGCCCAGGGCCGTTTCCTTAATGCCGATGATCTCGCCCAGCGCCGCCAGGTTGTCGTTCTCGGTCAAAAGAATAACAAGCTCCTCTTCCCGGGCCGTCCCTCCGTCGGCTCCTTCATCACGCTCAACGGCTACCGCTTTCAGGTTATCGGTGTAGCTGAGAGAATCGGCCGTGGCAACGCCGACGGCGACAACCAGAAGATCTACATCCCGCTCAGCACGATGCTTGATCTCTTCGCCCTCAAAGGCGAAAACATCCCCCACGATTCCATCACCTCCATCCAGTACCAACCCCTTACTCCCGACCTCAACGAGACAGCCAAGGCCGAGGTCCACAAGATCATCGCTGAGCGCCACGGCTTCGATCCGAGTTTGGCGGACGCCTTTGAAGAGTGGGACACGATTAAGTCCGAGCGGACCGTAGGCGTCATCTTCACCGCCATGGACGTCTTCCTTGGTGGCGTTGGAATCGTTACCCTTGCTCTCGGCGCAGTTGGCATTGTCAACATCATGCTCGTCACCGTCTCGGAGCGAACCCGCGAGATCGGCCTGCGCAAGGCACTCGGCGCCACCAACCGCAGCATCCTCTTCCAGTTCTTTCTTGAAGGCCTGTTGCTAACCGGCCTCAGCGGCCTGATCGGCATCGTCGGCGCGACAGGGCTGATGCTCGCTCTCGGTGCAGCAATGGGAAATAACCAGGTGGGCTTCGACCCACCCCGCCTGGTTCCCTGGTCCGCCGCTATGGCAATGGGCACGCTGACACTCTGCGGAATCGTTGCCGGCCTCTACCCTGCCAGCAAAGCCGCGTCACTGCAACCAGTCGAAGCACTGCGCAAGGAGTAGGCCCATGCTCAAAGACATCTTCGGCCAGGCAATGGAAGCGATGCGGCACAATGGCCGGCGCACGGCCATCACCATCCTCGGCATGGCATGGGGCATCGCCACCGTCGTCCTTCTACTCGCCTACGGTGCAGGCTTCGGTCGAGCCTTCGAGACAATCTTCGCGCAGTTCGGCACCAACATGATCGGCGTCTTCCCCGGTCGCACCAGCGAGCAGGCCGGTGGCTCCAAGGCCGGCGTACAGGTCCGCTTCCAGATGGACGACGTCGAGCGCATTCAGGAGACCGTTCCCGGCATCCTCCACGTCTCTCCCGTCATGTGGAAGCAGGTGCCCGTCCAGAACGACCTCCACACCTACACCTGGGAGGTCGACGGCGTCACGTCTGAGTTGCAGGATATCCAGAAGATGGATGTCGCCGCAGGTCGTTTCATCACCGCCGCCGACATGCAAACCCGTGCTCACGTCGCCGTCATTGGCTCCGAGGCCAAAACCAAGCTATTCTCCGGCATCTATCCCATCGGCCAGAAGCTCCGCCTCAATGGCATCTCCTTCGAAATCGTCGGAGTGCTCAAGCCCAAAATGCAGGAGGGAGACGACAACATCAACCGCATCGTCTACATTCCCTTCAGCACCATGTCCGACCTCAAGGACATCAAATACATCGACGGCATCTGGATGAACTTCAACGGAGACCACACTGCTGTCGAACGCGCTCTGCGCAACACCATTGCCGCCGCTCACAGCTTCCGGCCCTCCGATCACAACGCCATCTACGTCGCCAACATCATGGAGCAGCTCTCGCAGTTCCGCATCGTCTCGCTCGGCCTCCAGGCACTGCTTCTCTTCATCGGCGCCCTCACTCTGGGCATCGCCGGCATCGGCTTGATGAACATCATGCTGGTAAGCGTGCAACAGCGCACCCGCGAGATCGGCGTGGAAAAAGCCCTTGGCGCGCGCAAACGCCACATCCTCATCCAATTCCTGGCTGAAGCCCTCGTCATCACCGGCGTCGGTGGTCTCGCTGGAGTCGCTCTCGCTTACATCATCAGCATCAGCGTAGGCAGCATCACCTTCTACAGCGCCATCGCCTCCAACGCCGATGCCGCCGACATACGTCTGCTGATCTCGCCCAACATCGTCGTCGTCGCCACAACCATCCTGGTCTTTGTCGGCATGATCAGCGGCATGATCCCAGCCATTCAGGCCGCAAATCTCGACCCGATCGAAGCCTTGCGCTACGAGTAGCGACGTTCTACCGCTCACCCCAGCTCAACTTGTTGCGAAGAACGTTGAAGAGCCCATTCGGCCGCGGACGAAGCAGACGAACACTCTGCTCCGAGCGGCAGCACATCACCTGATCGCCAAGAAAAAGTTCGACTGCCTCCTGTCCATCGACCGTCAGGTAAGTAAGATTCGGCACGCCTTCAATGTTGATGGCAATAGTAGAGTCGCCCGGCACAACAATAGGTCTAATCGTAAGCAGGTGTGGGCAAATCGGTGTCACCAAAAGCGCATTCACACTCGGCATAACGATAGGCCCATCTGCCGCAAGATTGTAAGCCGTAGAACCGGTGGGCGTGGAAACAATAATCCCGTCGGCACGCATTGCAGCCACAAATTGCTGATCGATCTCAACCGAGAAGTCAGCCATACGGGCGATAGCGCCCTTGGCGACAACAACGTCATTCAGCGCGTCCCAGCCGTGGATAACTTTGTTATCACGGTGCAGCTCGATATGCATCATCGAGCGGACCTCAACACCGGCACAATTGTTGCACCACGCCTCAAGGGTCGGGTAAAGCTCGGCTAGCGGAATCTCCGTCAGGAAGCCAAGCGAACCGAGGTTCACGCCAAGGATGGGCGTCGGCATACGCGCAAAAGCGCGCGCCGCAGCCAGCAAAGTACCATCGCCTCCTAGAACGATGACGAGATTTGGCTTGTGATTCGCAAGATCCGGACGCTCGATGCCATCGCTCGAACCGACATAGGCGGCGCTTGGCGGATCAAGCAGACAGCTGTATTGGCGCGTATCGAGCCACGCGATGAGTTCGCGCAGAATGCCTTCAAGTTCCGGCTTCTGCGGCTTTGAGATGATGGCAGCCTGGAGCATTGATCTCTAGTGTAAACGCGTCATCGCGAACCGTAGCATTGGCATTCCCGATTCCAACGGAGCCTCTTACTTAAATCGAGCGCGAAGAAGGTACTCGTGATTCCCTTCCATACCGTGAATCGGCGAATCGATGACCTCGATATCCATGCCGTCTTGCTCCAAGACACACTCACGGACCCGCTCCACGGCCTGCTTCCGTGCTTCGGGATCGCGAACGATACCTCCCTTGCCGATATTGTGGCGACCAGCCTCAAACTGCGGTTTTACCAGAATGACGGCTGTACCCTGCCAGCGCTTTTCAGCCGTACTAAGCGCCTTCAGCACCGGAGGGATAACCAGCGTCGCAGAAATAAACGAGACATCCATCGAAAAGAACGCCGGAACCGCACCGTCAGCCTGGAGCAACTCTCCCGGTGCAAGCAGACGGGCGTTCGTACGCTCGCGGAGGGCAACTCGAGGATCGTCGCGAAGCTTCTGCGCGATCTGCCCATAGCCGGTGTCAACAGCCAGAACGCTGGCCGCTCCGCTCTGCAGCATGCAATCGGTAAACCCACCGGTTGAAGCTCCGATATCGACACAGGCCAGCCCAGTAAGATCGATCGACCAGTGAGCAAGCGCGTGCTCAAGCTTCAGGCCGCCGCGGCTTACATATTTCAGGTCGCTGCCAAGCAGGCGAATAACGGCACCCTCCGCGATCGGCGTTCCCGGCTTGTCGATCCGCTGCTCGTCGACCAGAACCCGCCCCGCAAGAATAAGGGCCTGGGCGCGCTCACGGGAGGCGGCGTGGCCCTGGTCTACTAGAAGTTTGTCGAGGCGAATCTTCATGAGCGGTACTGTGCGCTGAAAGTGGTACAGGAAATCGCTTCCCCTTCTTGTTAGAGTACAGGTATCGGGGAAGTCGACTGAATACCTCCGAATAACAAGCTTTCGATTTAGAGTGACAGGGTACCCTTTGGTTAGAAGATTGCGGCAGCTATCAAAGAAACCTCGCACTCAACCAACGTAAATAGTTGAGATAGTTGGAATCTGTCTTTGGGCCGGATACGTTTTTATGTATAGAGAGACGGGACTCGTGAACGCTTCGCCACAATCGTCACAGGATGATGGGACCTTGCTGGCGCTGGTAAAACGAGGCGACGAGTATGCGATGGCATCGCTGTTTGATCGCTACTCCAAAGTGGTGTACTCGGTTGCACTCCGCGTGCTGCGCGATCCGGCCTCTGCTGAGGACATACTTCAGGAAGTGTTCATGCAGCTGTGGCGCAGTCCGGACTCATTCATCGCAACGCGAGGCAGCTTAGGAGGCTGGCTGGCCGTTGTATCGCGTAACCGCTCGATCGATGCGCTACGGCGTAAGAAACCGGTGGAACCGATCAACGAATTGAGTCTCGCCGGCCCTTACAACCTGGCAAATGAGGCGGAGCGAAACAACTTGATGGAACGCGCTCGCAGCGTGATCATCAAACTGCCGGCAGAGCAGCGCAAGACGTTGGAGATGGCCTTCTACGACGGGTTGACGCACTCCGAGATCGCAGAAATGACCGGCGATCCACTCGGTACGGTGAAGACAAGAATACGCAGCGCCCTGACGACGTTGAGAAAGGCCTTTCTGGCATGAGCTTGACCAGACATATCGAACCGGAAGATCTGGCTCTCTTTGCCATGCAGTTGCTTGGCAAGGACGAAGCCAGGGCCGTTGCGGCTCATGTGGAGGAGTGCCCAGACTGCCGTCACCTGCTCGCTGAGGTACAGGGCGATCTCGCGGTGTATGCGCATGCCGTCGATATGCACTCGCCACCAGCACTTGCGCGGGAACGGTTGATGAAGCAGGTAGCCCGCGAGAAAAAGGTAGTGCCGATCGAGCGCGCACCTGTTCAGGCGCCATTACCCACTCGCAGCGAGCAGGTCTTTCGAACCGGGCTCGGGAGCGGGGCTTACCTGGCGGACGAAGAGCCGAAGCGCAGCACACTAAGCAAGCTGGCGCCGTGGGCTGGATGGGCCGCAGCCGCGGGCCTCGCCGTCACCGCATGGAGTTTTTATAACGATCGCGATGTCCTTCAAGGCAGGTTGAAGTCGCAGGCGAGTCAGATGGACCGAATAAGCGCCGATGCCGCGGCAGCCAAACAAATGCTCGATGCAATGACCGACCCAACGGCAAAGCACGTGACGCTGATGAAAGCTCCAGCCAGCCCAACGACCCCCGATCCACAGGGTCGCGCGACCTATGTCTCCGAGAAGGGAGCCTTGATCTTCCTCGCCAGCAATATGGAGCCGTTGCAACCCTACAAGGTCTACGAGCTTTGGCTGATTCCGGCTGACGGGCGAGATCCGATTCCCGCTGGAACCTTCCGTCCCGACGAGCACGGAAATGCGAGCGTGATTATGCCGCCGCTGCCAAAGGGGATTGAGGCCAGGGCCTTTGGCGTAACCATCGAGGATGAAGGCGGATCGCAGACTCCTACGCTTCCAATCATCCTCGCCGGAAATTAGATCCGTAACAGCGAGCACAAACAAAAGAGCCATCCATTTCGGATGGCTCTTCTTCTGGCATAGCCTTTTATTACGGCGCCGAGACGCGAACCTGAACACCCTTGCCCTGCAGGTCAACCGTCGTTTCGACCTCGTCCGTATCGGTCCGGATGATCGTCATAGTGTTGGTCTCTGGCGAGGTAACGTACACCTTACCCGTGGGAGTACCGCTGGTGGCAGCGATGAAGGTGGGGTGTACCGATGCCGGAACCGGGATAGTTTTCGTCACCGTGTTGCTGCTGAGGTTCACTACCGAAACCGTGCTGTCATGCTGATTCAAAACGTAGGCACGCGAGTTAGCAGTATCCTGCAACACCGCGACCATCAGCGAATTAACGCCTACCGGAACTGTGGCAAGCACCTGCCCGAACCCTACGGCATCGACCGGGTTAGTCGCATCGCAACCGGGATTCGAAGGCAGCGTGACAACAGAGCAAAGTGGAATGTTGATAACGCTCAGCGAACCCGGATTGACACCATCTCCGGCATTGGCGACAACGAGCTCGTTGCGTGCAGCCGCAAAGTCGGCCCAGACAGGCTGAGTGCCCACAACGATTGGATTGGTGCTTCCCGTAGGCGCCACATCAAGCTGGTTCGTCTGCGAATTGATGACGCTCACCGTACCGTCTCCCTTGTTCATGACAAAGGCACGCCGGCCATCAGATGTCATCACACCGTAGATGGGCGCAACGCCCACAGTAAGACGGTTCGAGATGGTATTGCTGGAGATATCGATTGCCGCTACTTGTCCAGGACCGCCGTTAGTGGCTTGGCTGATCGCATAGGCGCGAGTCCCGGCAGCAGCACCGACGATGTAAACCGGCGTGTAGCCAGTATCGATCGGAAGTTCCTGCTTCAGAGCCAGGGGGCTTCCCGTGAGCTGTGCGATAGAGTTTCTGCTGCCGGCCTCGGAGATATAAGTCGAGGTTGTTAGCGGTAGGATATTGTTCGGACCCGCGCCTGACAGCAGCGTAGTCTGCAGAACATCCTTCGTCTGCAACGTCGTCGAGATGCCGAAGCTGTTGACAGTTCCATCGCTATTTAGCGTGTAGCCCGTATTTCCCCCACTGTTGAGCACGAAATAGTAGGGATTTACGCCGAGATTAGCCGTAATCAGGACCGTATCACCGGAGAAATCGACAATCGTGACGAGGCCCGGCAAGGTCTGGCTCGGGCTCGATACGGCGACTGCGTACTTCGTCGGCTGACCCGCAGGCCCAACGGGGTTAATGGCACTCACCACCGGACGGTAGGTATTACCGCAACCGAGGATGGACGCCAGCGCAGCCGCTGTGAGAGCGAATGAGTAGACGGACTTGGCCAACCGCGTGGGACGCCGGTTTGACTGTGGCTGGGTGGTATCTTCTGCTTCGACTCTTGCTAAGTACAAAACTGCTCCCGCGTGATGCTCGTGTTGGCTATTCTCAAACTTGATTGTAAATCACCAAGGAGATTGACACTTGTATATAGACGGAGAAATGGCCCGACGGAAAGCGATTCCCTCCGATCGCGACCGAAAGCAGTCGCAGGCATTGGCCCTCGGGGCCGGAGCGTTGCTGGTTGCCCTCTCCGTCAAGACTGCGGCGATCGCTTATCCTCTGACGCGGCACTTCCCTGTTTTTGTCTTCGGAGCGTTTGGAATCAGCATCTTCTTTGCCCTGACCGTCTTCGCCTTGCGGGCTGCCACCGGGCCGGCGGCAGCATGCGGAGCCATGATTTGCCTCTTGTTGATCATCTGGACAGGGTCAAACCCCGGCTCCCTTCTCCATACAGCGTTGATCCCGCTCATTTTGTTATTCGCACTCACATTCGTCGCAACCCGCATGGGCCGACAAAGAAAAGCAACCGCAGGGCTCGCCGAGGCCCGAAAAGGCAGAAACGCAGCCCAGATCATCGCAAACCTTGGCGCTCCCGCAGCTTTGTCTTCCCTGCTTGGCATCGGGGGTTCCCTCGGCTGGACGTTCCATACTGTCACTCCGCATCTTACCGGTGCCGTTGCCCTAGCCGCACTCGCAGAAGCCACCGCCGATACGGTCTCCTCCGAAATCGGGCAGGCATACGGCGGCTCTCCCGTAATGCTGACGACACTACGCCGAGTGGAGCCAGGAACAGACGGAGCCATCAGCCTGCTGGGAACCGCTGCAGGCATCGCTGCAGGCGCGGTCATCGTTCTCGCAGGCTGGTGGACACTCCAACTCGAAATTCACGAGGCTTCCATCGCATTTCTCGCCGCCTGCGCCGGATTATTCTTCGACAGCCTGCTGGGAGCGACCGTAGAGCGTCGTGGCTGGCTGGGAAACGGTCTGGTGAACTTTACATCCACCCTTTTCGCCGCACTCGCCACCCTGATCGCTCTCCATCAGTAGTCCCCTTTACCTTCGAGCCAGCGATGCAGCCAGCTGATGTTGAGTCCAAGCCGCAGCGAGGTATAGCTCAAAATCTCGTGAAAGTAGCGCATCGCCAGATCGTAGTTGCTGATGTGTCCAATCGTCGCCCGTGGCGAAGTATAAACATCCAGGCCAGACTCTCTGCACAGCTCCCGAATCCGAAACAGATGCGTCCCATCCGACACAACCACGATATGGTGAAGATTGTTCTCGCGGGCGATCTCGGCCAGCCGGTGAACCTGCGTCTCCGTGTCGATCGATCGCGTCTCCGCGATGATGTTGCCAAAGGGAACGCCGTTGGCCAGCAAGTAATCACGACCCACCGCGCCCTCAGTATTTCCGGAATCCTTATCCTGCCCACCGCCAAGTGTGATGATCAGCGGCGCCACTTTCCTGCGATAAAGGTCGACCGCGTGGTCCAGCCGCATATGCAGAACCAGCGAGGGCCTGCCCGAGTACTCCGCCGCCCCGAAAACAGCGATAGCATCGGCAGGCTGAGCCTCATCCTCATTCGCAACAGCATCAATCTGCTGATACACGTAGATAAACCAGCCCACCGTTACTAACAGAAAAAGCGCCAAACCCCAGCGAAGCAAAGTACCGCCCGCAGAGGAGTGGCTTTTACGTCGCTGATTGGTGGCCTGGGCAGTCATTCGGGATGAACTTGAGTGTACGGTATCCGTCAAATCAAGAACTAGCGTTGCAGTGTAAGCGCAATCTCATGGGTAGGGATAGCCCCTTCGCGAAGAATCATCCACGAATTTCCTCCGCCCGAAAGATCCACGATCGTCGTTGCGGTCGATCGAGCTGTAGGTCCACCATCGACAATCAGCGGAATCTTATTTCCAAGCTGGTCGCGAACACCGTTCGCATACGTACACTCCGGAAATCCAGACAGGTTCGCCGACGTCGCCGTAATCGGTAACCCAAGCTTGGCCGCCACTGCTCGCGGAATCGCAGCCTCCGGTACACGCAGCGCTACATTCCCAGTATTCGCCGTCACCCTCAGTGGCAGTTTCGAACCAGCCTTAACCACGATGGTCAGCGGCCCCGGCCAGAACTTTTCCGCAAGCCTGTCGAAAGCCGTATCCAGTTGCCGGGCAAGCTCATAAGCCTGCGCGACCTCATCAATCAACAGCGACAGCGGCTTATGCCGTGCACGCGATTTGATCTCGTAAATCCGATCGACGGCCCTCAGATTCACGGGGTCTACAGCAAGCCCATAGAACGTATCTGTGGGCAGCGCAACAACCTGACCGGCATGAAGGCCATCGACAACCTTGGCGATGAGTTCTGGTTCGGGCTCGTCGGGATGAATGCGGAGTGTTTCAGCCGTCAAAATTCTGGCTCCTGTTCCGGTGCTACAACCATCTCGCACCATAGCATAGTGAAGAGGCTGGCTCAAGAAAACGAGCGACCGCGGATGGGCACGGAACAACGCGGATCAGAGACAAAATCCAACGCTTTAAATCTCTTCCTGTTTTTTATCCGTGTTTGTCGGGATTTATCCGCGGTCGGCACTAAGCGTAAGATTGGCGAAGATGCCTATCTCCGACATGTTGGTTTCAAGCAGGGCGAACACGCGCGTTAAGCAACTTCGAGCTGCCTTCCAGGGCCGTGCCCGGCTGAGCGGCGGCCTGGTGGCGATCGAAGGCGACCACCTGCTCGAAGAGGCCCTCCTGAGCGGCATGGTACTCAAAACCGTCTTCGTCAGCGAACGCCGCGATATCCCTCACATGGTCCCTCGCGGTGTCGAAGTCATGCGTCTCACCGAAGAGGTCTTCGAGAGCGTGGTTGAAACGCAATCCCCACAGGGAGTAGCCGCTCTCATCGTGCCTCCGGTGCACAATCTGGACAAAATGATCGCAAGCACAGCTCCCTTGATCCTGGTAGCGGCAGGCCTGCAAGACCCCGGAAACCTCGGCACCCTCGTGCGTTCGGCAGAGGCCTTCGGAGCCGCCGGCGTGATAACCACCCCAGGCACAGTCAGCGCATGGAACCAGAAGGCTCTCCGCGCCAGCGTAGGCAGCGTATTTCGCATGCCAGTAGTGAGTGCAACCCCTGAAGATGTCGCCAGCCTCAAGTCACACGGTATCCGCCTCATCGCAGCAGTTGGAGGCACAGGCGCAACTCCAGCGCAGGCCCTCGACTTCACCAAAGCATGCGCCCTCCTCATAGGCAACGAAGGCGCTGGCCTTGGCGCCGAGTGGATGCGCATGGCCGACGAGCGCGTGACCATTCCCTGCCCCGGCCCCGTAGAAAGCCTCAACGCCGCTGTCGCCGGTTCCTTGCTCCTCTACGAAGCGTCGCGCCAGAGGGTCCCGCGATGAGTCTGTTCGACACAAGTCCCATCGCAGCGGCTAGCGGGCGCGCAAAACAGGCTCCGCTCGCCGAAAGAATGCGCCCGCAAACCCTCGACGAGTACGTTGGCCAGGAGCATCTAATAGCCCCGGGCAAGCCACTCCGCCTCGCCATCGAAAGTGACGACCCAACATCGATGATCTTCTGGGGCCCTCCCGGCACCGGAAAAACCACCCTCGCAAAGATCATCGCGCGCCTCACCCAGGCCAGCTTCATCGAGTTTTCAGCCGTCCTCTCCGGTATCAAAGAGATCAAGCAAGTCATGGTCGACGCCGAAAAAGCAGCCGACTTCGGGTCCCGCACCATCCTCTTCGTAGACGAGATTCACCGCTTCAACAAGGCCCAACAAGACGCCTTCCTCCCCTACGTCGAACGCGGGACCATCCGCCTGATCGGTGCCACAACCGAAAATCCCTCCTTCGAGATCAACGCCGCCCTTCTCTCTCGCTGCCGTGTCTACACCCTGGTTGGCCTTACCGAAGAACAAGTAATCTCCCTGCTGCACCGTGCCCTCACGGACACCGAGCGAGGGCTGGGCGCATCAGCCGTCGAAGCCGACGAAGAAGCTTTGAGCACCATTGCGGCATATGCGAGCGGCGACGCCAGAAATGCGCTGAACGCCCTCGAAATCGCAGCCAAACTCGCACAAGGTCGCGGCGACCGGACCATCACAAAACCCCTCGCAGCCGAGGCCCTGCAACGTCGCGTTCTTCTCTACGACAAAAAAGGCGAGCAGCACTACGACATCATCTCCGCGCTCCATAAGAGCGTACGCAACAGCGATCCCGACGCCGCGCTCTACTGGCTCGGCCGCATGCTCGAAGCTGGCGAAGACCCCATGTACTGCGCTCGCCGAATCATCCGGATGGCAATCGAAGACATCGGCCTGGCCGCCCCCGAAGCACTCAATCTTTGCCTCTCAGCAAAGGATGCAATGCACTTTCTAGGCCACCCCGAAGGCGAGCTTGCTCTGGCACAAGCAGTCGTCTATCTCGCCCTCGCTCCCAAATCAAACGCCGTCTACACCGCCTACAACACCGTCCGCGCCGATATCGAAGCCACCGCCGCCGAGCCGGTCCCACTCCATCTGCGCAACGCCCCAACCAAGCTGATGAAAGAACTCGACTACGGCCGCGACTACCAATACGCTCACGACGTCGAAGGCCGCGTAGCCGATATGGAATGCCTCCCTCCCTCACTCGCCGGTCGCCGATACTATCAACCCACCGGCGAGGGCCGCGAAAAGCTGCTGGCCCAACGGATGGACGAGATCGCCCGCATCAAAGCCGATAAACGAAAGTAGACACATAATGTCGGACCACTGCATAGCGCTATGATTAGCAAGGCCGCACCGAAGCGAAAGTGAACCTGGCCGATAATTCTGTCTGAGAAATGAGGATCAATGAATATCCTTCTGCTCTCCATGCCGGATTCCTTCGAGCACATGCCCACCGTAGCGATCCGCATGCCCAACGGCGCCTTGACCTCTCTAGCAGGTAATGTTGATCCAAAACACAAGGTAGCCGTCGCCGATCTCATCCTGTGTCAGCGTACCGTCCGAGAGACCGTCACTCGACTAGTCCGCGAGATCGATCCCGAACTGATCGGCCTCTCCGTGATGACCTTCCAACGCCGAACCGCCGAACGCATCATAGACCTGATCCGCAGTCTAAAGCCCAACGTAAAGATCGTCGTCGGTGGCTACGATCCCAGCCTCGCTTCGGATGCCTACCTCTCCATGCCAATCGACTTCATCGTGCGTGGCGAGGGCGAAGTCACATTCCGAGAGCTGACACGCGCGCTCGACGCTGGCTCGGACATGCACTTCATCTCCGGCCTCTCGCACCTCTGCGGCGTTAAGTGGATTCACAACCAGCAACGCGCACCCCACCGGCTGGAAGATGACGAGATTCGTCTCCCAGACCGCAGCGCCCGCGTACTGAAGGGCTACACGATCCTTGGCCGCCAGGCCGACGTCGTCGAAACATCACGAGGCTGCACCTACGACTGCAGCTTCTGCTCCATCATCGAAATGCGCGGTCGCAACTTCCACACCTATTCCTTCGCCCGAGTCATCGCCGACATCCGCGACGCGCAAAGCCACGGTGCCCGAACAATCTTCCTCGTCGATGACAACATCACGCTGAATGTCCGTCGCTTCGAAGCCCTCTGCCACGCCATCATCGACGCAGGGCTCGATACCCTCGACTACTTCGTTCAAGGCATGACCTCAGCAATCGCCAATCACGGAGAGACCCTTGCTCCACTCATGCACCGCGCAGGGTTTCGCTATGTCTTCCTGGGCATAGAAAACGTTCTGGAGAGTGACCTTGACTTCCTCCAGGCATCTGCCAAGAACACCGCACGCGCAGGCGGCAAGAACATAGGCAACGCAACCCTCCAGGCCATCGAATATCTGCATCGCAACAAGATGTACGTCATCGGCGGCCTCATCGTCGGCAGCCCAAACGATACAGCCGAGTCCATCGAAGCCAACCTCGCCTTCGCCCGCCAATACGTGGATTGGCCCTACATTCAGCACCCCACGCCCTATCCCCGAACCCCCATGACCGATGAGTTTCGCCGCCTGGGTCTGATCGAAAACGAGCACCTCGAAGAGTACGACGGCACAACCTCAGTCGTCCGCAATGAGCATCTCTCAGCAGACGAGATCGAGTATCTGCGTTGGAAGGCCGAGCGCGGCATGAAGACACGCCACATGCCCACCGTATTTCGTCACGACCCCTGGTTTGTTGCGCGTAATGTCGCAAGAATGGCCGCCCACACCTACCGCGGCTCTACACTTCGCACCGTCCTTGGATTGGAAGACGAGCGAAAAGCCTTCATGCGCTACAAAGAGATCCGCCACCAGGAGCGCCAATACATCTAGTCATCGGAGAGAGACCAACGAAAAGCCCCACCTTATGCGACAATCCCGATCTGTACGAAGCATCGTGAGCTTATTGGTGATAAAGATGCCCAACCTATGGCGAGCACTGTCCACTCTGCTGCTCATCCTGCCCCTCTCGCCGGCCCAGGAAACCCACATCCATAACGCGCCTGAAAAACTAGGCAAAGTATCGTTTCCTATCTCTTGCTCACCCGCCGTTCAAGATCAGTTCAATCGGGGCGTAGCCCTGCTCCACTCCTTCGCCTACACCGCCGCCGAACAAGGATTTCAGAACGTAGCCAAATCCGACCCGCGGTGCGCAATGGCCCATTGGGGCATAGCCATGACGTATTTTCATCAGCTATGGGAACCGCCCATTGTGCCCTCGGCAATTTCGCCTGCACAAAAAGAAATCCTGCGAGCCCAGCAGATCGGCACATCCTCCGAACGCGAGGCTCAGTTCATCAACGCCCTCGGCCTGATATATCAAGACGCCTCCACCATTCCGTATCGCACACGCGCAACGAATTACGAACATGCGATGAGCGAGCTAGCCTTAAAGAATAAGGACGATGTCGAAGCACAAGTGTTTTACGCGCTCGCACTCCTGGCGAACGCATCCCCTTCGGACAAAACGCACACGAAGCAAAAACAAGCAGCAGAAATCCTTGAACCACTCGATCGCATCGACCCGCAGCATCCAGGAATCCCCCACTACCTCATCCACGCCTACGACAACGCCGAACTCGCACCAAGAGGCCTCCCAGCCGCAAGGGCCTACGCCCAGATCGCACCTTCAGCTCCGCACGCATTGCATATGCCGTCGCACATCTTCACGAGGCTCGGCCTGTGGGACGACTCCATCAATTCCAACCTCGCCGCAAAGCAAGCGGCACACCAACAAGGCGACACCGGTGAAGAACTGCACGCCATGGATTATCTCGTGTACGCCTATCTACAGAGCGGACGCGACAAAGACGCGCTTCAGATCATTCAGCAACTCAAAAATTCACCTCCGCTGAACGCCGGCGATTTCAAAATCGCATACGCCTCCACCGCAATGCCAATTCGTTACACCGTCGAGCGAGGTCAATGGACCGACGCCACTCTCATCGTTCCCCCAACAGGCGCCCCGCCTCATGTCGTCGCAATCGCAGTTTGGGCTCGAGGCCTGGGGCTCGCCCGCACCGGACACGCGGACGACGCGCGCGCAGAAGTTGATAAATTGCGCCAGCTCGAAGATCAACTTCGCACGTCAGGCAACACCTATTGGGCCAATCAAGTCGAAATTCTGACACGCGAAGTCATGGCATGGTCGGCCCAGTCTGACGGAAAGATAGATGAAGCCGTAATCCTAATGCGCACAGCAGCCGACAAAGAAGACGCAATCGAAAAACTTCCCGTAACACCAGGGCCAATCGTTCCCGCCCGCGAACAGCTCGGCTACTTACTCCTGGAACAGAACCACGCCGATCAAGCGCTGAAAGAATTTAACACATCCCTCGCAAACGCCCCCGGCCGACGCGGTTCACTACAGGGCGCAGCACAAGCCGCTGAACTCTCCAGCCAGAAGTAGTCTTTCCATCTAACGTGGATAACTCGCTAGCGCAGCACGATGCGCTGCAACCCACTCAGGCAACTTCCGAAACCTTAATCCGGTGCGTGCGCGCTGCTCTCTGCAACTCAGCATAGTCGCGTTCATTCTGCGCGCCATAACTGAAAGCAAACTTCGTCAACGCCTCATCAATCTCATCAGTCTTGCCGAGATATCCCGCAATCATTGCGGCATCTCCCGATTTGGCATGAGCCAGAGCCAGAGCCCATCCGCAAAGACCGCAGTAAATCTCCATGCTTTTACGAGTCGTCGAACTAGGATCGAACTCGTAGCTGCCTTTCATGTCGCGAAGCTGACGAACATAGAAATGCTTTTTGTTCAGGAGTCCCCACCCCAGAAGAATATCCGGAGATCCCTGTATCAAGCGCTGTCCAGAAACCACGCGGTGACCTTGGTTGTCGTACGTCGGAGCGGCCTTCAGGTAGGGTGCCAACACCGACTCCTGGGCTTCCTTGACCTGAATAAAAAGCGGATCGTCTTCATCTGCACCTCGCATGAAACCGACCCAACAGCGTGTTCCCACGCTGCCCACGCCGACGACCTTCCGCGCCACGTCCAGTATCTGATAGCGCGAGATCAACTGCCTTCGATCTGCGGGTAAGGATTTTAGATATTGCTCCAGAAATAGCCCTACCGCCTCACGAATGGGAATACCATCCTCCGTCTCGGTCTCGCGTACCACAAGCGGGGCGTTTTCGATGATGCGTTGCCTGTTGTCGACAAGGTCCGTCATCTTTTCCAACACCTGCAGATGACTTCCTTTTTTGGCTTTTGCAAGCCCTTTCTGCCATCTTGGCACCCACTTTGATGGAATAGCTGCCAATACGTCGTCCTCGCTGATTACCGAATACCACGTGTCCAGATATCCCATCTCCGCATACTCACGCATGTGCTGCCGGTATGAACTCACCACAGAGCGGCTGAACGACTCACAGTCTTCACGATCTTTTCCAACAAATTGACCGGCCGCAACTGCGCTCGCCGCCAACCGCTTTAAATCCCATTCCCACGGCCCCGGAATCGTCTCGTCGAAATCATTGATACCGAAGACGAGGCTTCGTTCAGCAGAAGCAAACACACCGAAATTCGATACATGCATGTCGCCGCAGGCCTGCACATGAAGGTCAGTCACCGGCGACGTGCTGAGGTCTTGCGCCATGATCGCCGCAGTGCCGCGCAAAAACGCAAAGGGCGAGACCAGCATTCGGGCGTAACGAACCGGAATCAGTTGTTGGAGCCTGGTCTTAGCCTGCGCCTCAAGAATCGCAACCGGATCTTTGCGATTTGCTGGAGGCTTGTATTCCGCCAGGCTAGCCCTGGGGACATTCGTTCGCAGACGTTTGCCGGCCGCGAGACGATCGGCAATCGAAGGACGAGGCGCAGTGAATTGGTCGGCTAGTTTCTCGCCAGTCGTCAGATCGTTAGCAGAATGTGTTTTCGTTGATTTAGCCACGGGTGGCTCACAGGTTCCTTAGAATCTTCTGATTCAGGAACACACTATATAACCACGTTCGACCTTATTTTTCTATCGCCAGTATCACCTGCTTTAGCTCAATCCGCGCAACACTCAACCTTCGCCACAAAAACAAAACATCCTGGAGGATTCACCCTCCGGGTGTTTCTGAGTAATCATCAACCAATTAGTTATCGAAAGGAGAGATACGAAATGAGCCTGCGACAATCTTCTCGTGCCTTTGCAACCCGTGCGTTCTTCCTTATCCTGCTTAGCTTTTTGCCCAGTTGCGGTTTTTGCCATCGGCTGCCGCGCAATCTTGCGGTTCTCAGGGTGTTGCAGTCCAGGTGCTTGGCTCTGGAGGCCCGGAGTTGCAAGACAAACGCGCTTCGAGCAGCTATCTCGTGTGGGAGAGCGGGCAACCGCGAATACTGATCGATGCGGGCGGAGGAAGTGCTCTCCGGTTTGGAGAGAGCGGCGCACAAATGTCTCAACTGGACGTAATTTTATTCACTCACTTTCATGTCGATCACAGCGGAGACTTTGCCGCATTGATCAAGTCGTCCTGGTTTGAAGATCGCAAACGTCCCCTACCGATCTATGGCCCACCCGGAAATGATTTCATGCCATCAACGACAGAGTTTGTGTCCGACCTCTTCGGAGACAAACACGGTGCTTATCGGTATCTCAGCGAACTGCTCGTACCTGGACAAGGAGGCAGCTACCTAATGCAGCCCCACAACGTCGTCGCGAGCTCAACACCCGTAGCTGTATTTCACAGCGGCGATCTTTCCGCCTCTGCAGTGCGCGTTATTCATGGGCCAGTCCCGGCATTAGCCTGGCGCGTAGAGATCGGTGGCAAGGTTATCGTGTTTAGCGGAGACACCAACGGCGAGGGTGAAGGTCTCATCCGATTAGCGAAGAACGCCGATCTGTTCATCGCGCACAACGCTGTGCCCGAAGGAGTCGTCGGAATCGAGAGACGTCTGCACATGCCTCCGTCCGTGATCGGACAAATCGCGGAGGATGCCAATGTTAAGCGCCTGGTTTTATCTCATCGCATGCTGCGAACTTTGGGGAAGGAAGATCAGACTCAATCAGAGATCAGGAAACGATATTCGGGACCTCTAGCGTTCGCTAACGATCTCGACTGCTTTCCCCTGAGATAGCCATACATTTACTTGAAGAAATTTCTATCTAAACCACTGTATGAACTTCGAAAGCAAAGGTCAGGAAATTGCCCCGACTAAAACAAAATACCCCGGAGAATCATCCCCGGGGTGTTTTTGTTTTTGATGAACCAACCAACTAGCTACCGAAAGGAGAAGACCCCGGCGCAGGCTGCTTCTTCGAGTACCGCACTGCCCCGCCCTTCTCATACTGCTCCGTCAGGTTGCCGAGATACACGCGGAAGACCTCCTCGTGCTGCTCGCCCAGCAACTGCTCGCGCATCTGGTTGAAGTGAGCAGCAATCTCCTCAGCGCTCGGCTCCTGCTTGTCCACAACGCTCAGAACAACTCCCACGCGACCCGCATTAATCGGCCCGGAGATCGCGCCCTTGGGCAGCGTGAACGCCACTGCACCAGGACCGCTCATCGCGCCCAGGTCCGGCACCTGTCCGTCCTTGCCTACCAGATCGCTCGTCTTCACCGGGATGTTCATCTCGGCAGCGGCCTTCTTCAGATCGTTCAGCACATTGGCGCGATCATGCAGCTTGTTCAGCTGCGTGTTCAGCAACTGCGGAACCTGCTGCTCGCGATAGTCGTCCAGAATATGCGGCTTGTAATCCGCAAACTCAGGCGCATGCGCTGCCTTGATGTCCTTCACCTGGAACACCGCAAATCCGTCGCCGGTAGAAACCGCGGCGGGATCTGCTCCCTTCACCACAGCAAAGGCCTGCGTCAGCAGCGGAGCGCCATCAGCCAACCCGGCAATCACGCCGTCCTTCGCCAGATAGTCGGTCGTAACTACATGCAATCCGTGCGCAGCAGCGGCCTTTTCGAGGCCACTCTTCTTCGCGTCGGCAGCAATCTGCGAGGCAAACGTCTGCATCGCCGCGCCCGACTTCTGCTGCTCCAGCACCGGCACAATCTCGCCCTTCACCTCCGAGAGCGGACGAAGATGCGCCGTCTTCTTATCCTCTACCTGCAGGATGTGGAAGCCGAACTGCGTGCGAATCAGGTCCGAGGTCTGTCCCGGCGCCAGCGTAAACGCAGCCTTATCGAACTCAGGAACCGTCTTTCCACGGTCCAGCCAACCCAACTCGCCGCCCTGCGTCTTGCTGCCCGGATCGTCCGAGTTCTTCGACGCCAGCTCGGCAAAGTTTCCGCCAGCCTTAATCTGCTTCAGAATGTCTTCCGCCTTGGCCTTGGCCGCAGCCTCCGTCTTCGCATCCGCACCCTGCGGAACCGAGATCAGGATGTGGCGAACCTTCACCTGCTCCTTCACCTGGTACTGTGCCTGGTGCGCGTTGTAGTAAGCCTGAACATCGGCATCGCTCACCTGTGGCTTGCCGCCCGGCAGGTTCGACGGATCGAACGCTACATACTGGATCGCACGTGTCTCAGGAATCGCCGTCGCATAGCGCGTAGCATTCTGCTTGAAGAAGTCCTGCAACTGCGCATCCGTCGGGTTCACCGACTTGCGCACATCGTCAGCAGAGATCACCGCATAATCGAACTTCACCTTCGTTCCCTGAACCTTGTAGGCCTCACGCACAGCGTTGTCCGAAACCGTCACGCCGCCCGTAATCAAAGCCTGCAGGCGGTTCAGCTCCATATCGCTCTTCACCTGCGACTCAAACTCCGCACGGCTGAGCTGGTTGCCAAATGCGCTCTGCACGAAGTTCATGTAGGCATCATCGCCAATGTATTGCCCACCCGGAAACAGATACTGCGCAAAAGGCCCCGTCTGCAACTCGCGCTTCAAGTCCTCATCGCTCACCTGCAGGTGCAGGCGATCAGCCTCATGCTTCAGGATCGCGCGCTGCACTAGGATCTGCCCCGCGCGCTGCGACATATAAGGAAGCAGGAAGTCCGGAAGACGCTGCTGCTGCAGTTGCCGCTGCGCCAGTTGGTTTACCTCAGTCATCTTGATCGCTGTGCTGTCGCCGGCCAGCCGTCCAAAGTATCCCGGCTCCCGCACCGTCGCGAAGACGGCTGCATTGTCCGCCGAGGCATTATCAAAGATGCCCGGCACAAGCGTAATCACCATCGTGATGACAGCTAACCCAATAATGACGGCGAAGATAATCTTCGTGATGCGGTTGTCCTGCTGCAGAATACGAATCATGCTTGACTAAAGACCTTCACTTCGAGCGCTACCGTTCGCGTTGGCTCGGCAATGCGCATGCCCGGGATTTGCGGATTCCAGCAGAACCGTTTATCGGCCCAATGCCACGCTGGATGCAGGGCAAGCTACAAGTATAAATCATCCCCCCTGAGGATTTCCTCTATCCGCTCTTCCTCACCTCGCCACTCGCTCTCGTACCCTGTAAACGGCTTACTATCATGAGGATCAGCCCGCAAAGACTACAACTTCTGTGTCACCCCAAAAGCTCAAAACGCCGCTTCCATCGCACCTTTCGATGCTAATCTTGGCCCAGTTTTGCCGATCGATGATGTACCACTCCCCAGCATCGCTTTCCAAAGGTGACCCTTGGTTACTGCACGACTTCGCTCCTCGAGCGCTTTTTTCTACGCCTTTCTCTTTTCGGCACTGATCACAGGCTGTTCTAACCAGACATCCTCGAAGTCTCCCTCCTTCGCGATGACCCGGCACGGTTCTGTTCATGGCGGACAGCAGCCGGTGATCGGCGCGACCCTCCAGCTCTACGCAGTCGGAACCACTGGCGACGGCTCTGCCGCCACCCCGCTTCTTTCCACTGCGACGACCTCGGGTGCCGACGGAAGTTTCGACATCACCGGAAAGTACACCTGCCCCACAGGAGCCTCGCTCGTATATATCGTCGCCACCGGCGGAAACCCCGGCCTGACGCCGGGAACCAACAACTCTGCCCTCGACATGATGAGCGTACTAGGGCGTTGTGACTCACTGACCGCGTCGACATTTATCGTCATCAACGAGGCCACCACCGTGGCCGCCGTCTCGGCTCTCTCCCCGTTTATGACCTCTCCCAGTGCAGTAGGGTCTGCAACTGCAGATGCCTCCGCACTCGCGAACGCCTTCGCCCTGGCATCCGCGTACGTCAACACTTCCACCGGAACCGCCCCCGGCCTCAACGTCCCTGCGGGAACAGTCGTTCCGGAAGCAAAGATCAATACCCTGGCAAATGTTGTGACAAGCTGTGTCAACTCGTCCGGCGGAACCGCCAACGACGGATCTGCCTGCGGAACGCTGTTCACTCTGACCACGGCCTCAGGGCAGACGCCACCAACAAATATCATCACCGCTCTCAATAACGTGGCGAGTAACCCGGCTCTGAACACCGCCGCGCTGTTCAATCTCGCCCCCTCAGCCGCACCGTATCAACCGACTCTCACCACAGCCCCCGCAGACTTCAGCATTCAACTCTTAAGCACTGTCGGCGCTAGTTCCTCAGGTTCCGGTCCCGTCACCCTCTCGCCCACCACGCTGAACTTCTATCAGACCAATGTTCCTCAGGCCATCACGATGACGAACTCCGGTCTAACGCCAGTCGTCATTCAAAGCATCAACATCAGCCCTTCGAATTGGTCGCAGACAAACGATTGCAGTACGGTTTTACAGGCGCAATCCATCTGCACTATCAATGTCCAGTCGACCAACTCTACGCTCGGAACCTTCAGCGGAACCCTGACTGTTGTAGACGACGACACCAACGACGCGCAGGTCGTGCAGCTGAATACTGACAACGAAACACTCGTAGGGACAATCGACTTTGGATCTTGGAGCATCGGCAGCTCAGGAACCAGGTTTCCCTTGGCAGGAGTTCTAACCGGAAGCGTGTCGGGATCCAACCCAGGCGACTTTAGCTTTGCCAGCGACTGGCAAGGCCCCCTACCAGTTCCCTTCACTTGCCAGGGATTGGGTGGTCGTAGTGGTCCTTGCAACAACTTGTATTTTTTCTTTACCCCAACCACAGTAGGCACACGGTCCGCGCTCCTTACAACAAACATCGGCACCTATCTGCTTACCGGCACAGGCCTTAAACACGGCCCCTATTTCTCTTTCGATTCCGGAAACTACGACTTCGGCTCGACCACAGCAGGTAGCCAGACTCCTCTGCCTCTTGTGATTACAAGCTACGGAGACGCCCCGGTCACACTTCTTCCGCCCGTCATCGGGGGAACCAACGCCAGCGACTTCGCAGTTACCTCTACCTGCACCGTAATTCCGGCTGCCACGTCTGGCTATCTCGAGCCTCCAGCCGGCCATCTTTACATTCAAAGAGCTGGCGCACGATCGACCTGCACGCTCAACGTCACCTTCACTCCGTCTGCTGACGGCTCTCGTTCAGCAACCCTTACTGAAACCGATAGCGTCGGCCTCCAGCAAACGGTGACGTTGACCGGAAGCGGTGCCTCTAGCTCGCCACCGACGGCAAACCCAACGTCTCTCTCATTCGGCAACGTCCAGGCAGGAATGACTGCCTCGCAAAGCGTAACCGTTACAAGCGCCAATCAAGCGGCGGTGACGGCGCAGATCTCCGGCTCCAATAACTACACGGTACAGCCAGCAACCTGCGCTCAGGGAGCAACCACCTGCACGTTCAATATCACATTTTCACCAACGGCAATCGGCCTTATTAGCGGTACGCTCTCTCTCAGTAGTCAGGGCTCGTTTACGAACACGTCAGTGCCACTTACAGGAACCGGAATCGGCACACCCGGTACCGGCTCCTCAGGTTCCATCACACTTTCACCTGCCTCACTCACCTTCTATCAGACCAACGTTCCGCAGACGGTCACGATGACCAATACCGGTTTGACGCCCGTTGCCATCCAGAACATCAATATCGACGCAAACTGGTCCCAGACCAATAACTGCGGCACAGCCCTGCAGGCTCAATCTGTCTGTTCCATTAATATCCAGTCGACCAACTCCACGCTTGGAACCTTCAACGGAACTATGACAGTTGTGGACGATGACACTAGCGACGCACAGGTTGTTCAACTGAATTCTGATAATGAAACACTGGCTGGGACAATCGACTATGGCTCCTGGCCTATCGGCACTACCGGCCCTAACCCACTGCCCCCCCAGGTTCAGGGAGGAATCCATAACCTCCAAGACAATTCTTATTTGCTCACGGGAAATCTGACCGGCCCAAATCCAGGAGACTTTACCGCGTACGATTGGGCGGCTGGGATGCTGTCGTCTCCTTCTTTCACTTGTACCGATGCGGATGGCCCAACAGGATGCTTTCTTTACATCCTTTTTACGCCCTCTGCCGTGGGCACTCGATCATCCTTGTTAGTTACGAACATCGGCACCTATCTTCTGACGGGCACAGGGCTCCCGCACGGACCTAGTTTCTCTTTCGACGCCGGTAGTTATGTCTTCGGCACAGGTGCACCAGGCACATCATTTACGAGCCTCGTGACGTTGACAAGTACCGGAGATGCACAAGTTACATTGCTGCCTCCGGTGATAGCCGGACCCGACGCAAGCGATTTCACGGTGACACCTTGCAGTAAAAACGTGCTGCAGCCAGTTACTTCCGCTTCTGTACAAGGACAAGGATCTGGGTCTCAGACTGTATATCACCAAGGTGGCGGGACTCGCGACTCCTGTACTCTGACGGTAACATTTACGCCTTCCTCAACAGGGACGCGCACCGCGACCCTCACACAAGTCGATACTTTAGGATTCAGTCAGACCGTAACTCTGACGGGCAATACCATCTCAAATCCGCCGCCAGTTGCCAACCCAACGTCGCTGTCCTTTGGCAACGTACAAATAGGTCAGAGCACTACTCAAACTGTGACAGTCGGCAGCCCCAACCTGTCGGCGATCACAGCACAGATTCTTGGTTCCACCGATTATTCAGTGCAGCCAGCTACCTGTGCTCAGAGTGCAACAAACTCTATCTTCACTATCACCTTCGCCCCGAGTTCGACTGGGGCGATAGCCGGCACGCTGTCTCTCGCCAGTCCGGGCTCGCTTACGAATACAGTGGTAACACTTACGGGATCGGGAATCTCGTCGGCGGTCAGCTTGTCCAATACGAATCTATCGTTCGGTTCTCATAATGTTGGAACATCTTCCATTGCACAGACGATTACGTTGACCAACACAGGAGCTTCTCCGCTGCACATATCGAACGTAGCTATAACTACAGCTCTACCCGGCGAATTCATTGCCACTGGAAGCTGTTCTACTACGAACGTTGTGGCCGTTGGCCAGACATGTACGTTGTCTGTCTCATTTGCTCCGCAGGTAGCGGGAACCCGAACTGGGACTCTCCAGATCTTCAGCGACGCACTCACTTCACCGGACACGATCCAGCTATCCGGCGTCGCACAATAGGAGTTTGAATCGGAAAATAAAGTTGGAAAATCTGCAAAATTTTCGGCACTCAAAAACTGTCATCCCGATGTCCACGTTTGCCACACATTCCACCACACGGAAACCACAAAATAACCACATTCAGTGACCCACGTTTCCCAAAACACCCCTTAAAAACCCAGCAAAAACTGCAAAACCCCGGTTCCCCGGGGTCCAGCAGCATCCACAAAAAATCTACAAAAAAATCCCGATTAATACCTGTACTGCGGGTATGCAGGATAGTAATAACCCGGAGGCGGCGGCGGAGCATAATAACGACGCCGTAACTGCTGTGGCTGCTGGCCCGGAGCAGGCAAACCCGCTCCCAGCCTGTTTAACTCAGCCTGCGACACCGTCGTCAACTCCGTAGGCTGCGTAAGTCTAAAGCTCACAATAGCTTCCGCCGGCATCGCGGTCTCGCCCTGCCTCGACGCCGACGAAACCCCAAGCCCCGCAACTCCGCCTATCCCCGCGCCAACCGCAGCCCCAACCCCGCCGCCGGCGACAGCTCCAATCACGGCCCCCAGCGCACTCATCCCCACCGTGTTGGCAACCGTATTTCCCGTCTTACTAACTCCCTGCTGCGACCATAGATCCGAAGCCAAAGGATAAGCCCGTTCCCCCAGCGTGACCTGCGTCAGTTGCAGCGAAAAACCACCCTCCCCCGTCAACTGCCCGCCACGACGCGCATCCGCCACAACCCCCTGCACCACAGCGCCCCGCGGAATCGCAATCGCTCCATCGGCAACCACATTGTTCAAAACAACTCCATCAAAAACCGTGCCAGGAGCGGTTTTTCTGCTGTCGATGGCTTGGTTGATCCGAACGCGAATGACCGATCCCGCAGGCACAATCACCGCATCCCCGCCCCGCTGCGCCACCATAGGCTGTGCAGGAATCGGCTGCACTCCATAAGGCTGCCGATAAGGCCCGTAAGGTGCTGGCTGTGCAGGATAAGGAGATTGTTGAGAAGGATAAGGCACCTGTTGCTGAGCAGAATCAGGCCCCTGCTGAGAAGGATAAGGATACGGTGCTTGCTGCTGACCAGTACCAGGCTGCGCGGAATAAGTTGGCTGACTAGGTTGCGCAGGCTGATTCCAAACCTGTTGTGGCGGAGCGCCCGAGTCCTGCCCTTCCATGGGCTGCGTACCAGTCGGCGGAGCTATAGTCCCATCTGACTGAAGATTCGGATTCGTCCCCACCTCATTCGAGTTCTGTTCCTGTGAGTTCTGTCCCTGCGGTGCTGCACCCGCAGCAGCAGAAGCATCACCACCTATCGTCAATTCATCAATAACCTTTTGCACGCCAGGGGCCTTGGACACAACATCCTCAGCCAGGGTTCTCGACGCTTCATCCCGCACCGAGCCGCTTATCGTCACAACGCCATACACCGTCGTCGTGCCAATAGCCTGATCCGCCAGCTGCGACTGGCTCGCCAACGCCTTCAAAACATTAGCTTCAATCTGGGCGTCCGGCACAGTTGCCGCCTTAGTCTGCGCAACTCCCGAAATACTAACCAGAAGCATCCCAGCCATCAAAAGTGGTGTCGCTACACTCCCAGAAATAACCTTACGCTGCCCCATAAAGAAAAAAATCCTCCGCACCGTTCGACGTCACTTCCGCCGTAAAACAGTGGTACTTATGAAGACTCTAAATGCAACAAAAAGTTCCGGTTTTCTCCACATCCGGAAGCCTTTTACTAAGCCACAGCCCGCACTAAGGTCGAATTGACTGGAGCCAGCAGTAACGGTATATTCAAAGAGCGGGGTGGAGCAGCCCGGTAGCTCGTTGGGCTCATAACCCAAAGGTCGCAGGTTCAAATCCTGCCCCCGCAACCATTCAGGGAGATTGAACCCCACAAAACCCCACCGCAGTGTGGGGTTTTGTGTTTAAGTCCTTTATACCGCTGCTGATAGCGTCTCCTTGAAGGCAGCCTTTTAAACGACATACACCGATTTCTGTTTCTTAACGAATGCAGGATCGATAAAATATCCCAATACGCGTGTATTTGGGCCCCCGATGATGTTAGGTCGGACAACCTTACATCAAGATGTCGGGAGAGAAATGACGTCCAAGATACTCTTGCGCACAGAAAGCGCACCAGAAAAGAACACAAACCCTGCTTATCCGAAGGTTGCAGCCTGGTGGACCTTCCCTAGGATTATCTGGGAACTTGGAACGGTAGTATGGGCTCTGCTCTTTGCGCCTTCTGAAAAGCACACCCACACCGATTCGACGATCATTGATCCACCAAACCACTCTATTGAGAGACCCAGCCAAGGGATAGCACCCGGCTACTCAGTCCTTCCCATGGGGACTCATGCTGTGTCGCATGAGGAACAGCCATCTTTGATGGCGTCGGCTAAAAACTAAAGCAGTTAAGCAACGAAAAGGAGCAGTGCCGAAGCCTGCCCCTTTCGCAACATCCGTTTTGCATTGCTTCACTGATTGACTCCACTCGCCAGAAACCCACCATCCACCACCAGTATCTCTCCGGTGATAAACGCCGAGGCGTCGCTCGACAAAAAGATCGCCGATCCGACCAACTCCTCTGTCTTACCGAACCGCCCCATCGGAGTCCGCATCAGCAACTCCTTGCCGCGGTCGCTCTCATCCAGCAGCTTCTGATTCAGCGCCGTCCGAAACACCCCCGGAGCAATAGCATTCACCGTCACTCCCTGCGAGCTCCACTCCACGGCCAACGACCTCGTCAGCGAACCCACCGCCGCTTTACTCGCCGCATACGCAGTAACTTCTTTCAAACTCACAAACGTATTCAGCGAGGCGATATTGACGATCCGTCCGTAGCCACGCTCCAGCATATGTCTGCCGAATATCTGACAAGCCCGCAGCGTCCCGGTCACGTTCGTATCCATAATGTCGTCCCAGGTCTCTTCCGGTACGGTCAGCGTCGGCTCGCGTTTGATCTTCCCTGCCGAGTTGATCAGAATATCGACCTTGCCAAACTCCTTCAGCGTGCCTTCCAGCAAAGCCTCCAGCGAAGCCCTGTCCCCCACATCCGAAGTCAGTCTTAGCGCCCTGCGACCCTTCGCTTCAATCACCTTAGCGGCTTCATCCACCTGCTCGGCCCGCCGCGAACTCGCCACAACATCGGCGCCTGCCTCAGCCAGCCCAATCGCCATCGCCAAACCAATACCCGACGTCCCGCCCACGACAACTGCGGTCTTCCCTGTCAAATCAAACAACGGATGCCCCATCAAATTCCTCTCTTCTTCTATTTCACGTTCTTCTGTACCGGCGAAATGTGCTCCACAATCTGGCTCACAACCTCCTCCGGCTCACGATCATTCACTATACGCAAAGCATTCTTCGGCGGCTCCAACGTCTTCAGCTGAGACTCAAGCAGTTTCGGATTCATGAACTCGTGATGCCGTTCCGCCAGCCGCTCTGCCAGCAACTCTCGCGGAGCGTCCAGCCATACAAACGATACCGCCCCCTTCGGCATTCCCGCCGCCAGCGTAGCGCGATATTTTGACTTCAACGCCGAGCACGCCAGCACGCCACTCCCCCCCCCGTCGAACCAGCCCCTCATCAGCCGATTCAGTGTCTCCAGCCACGGCTGCCTGTCCTCATCGGTCAACGCATGCCCCGCCGCCATCTTCTGCTTATTCGCTACAGGATGATAGTCGTCCGCATCTGCAAATACCGCACCAATACGTTCAGCCAGCAGGGTTCCGATCGTCGTCTTTCCCGACCCGGTGACCCCCATCAAAACCACAATCATTCGAAGAGACCTTTCCTTTACAACCCCAGAAAAACCGGCTTGATATGACGATCGAACAGGTTCGCGGTCACATTCCGCGCCACCACTTCTTCATTCGCCTCCAGAGCCTTCAAATACCTGTCCCCCATCTTAGCCGCAACCTTGAAACCCACATGCAGCAGCTGCCGAAAGCTCTGGTTATACGCTTTGTTGTTGTGCTCGTGCCGTAGCGCAGACGTGAACTGTTCACTCGTCCACCCATTTACCGCTTCAGGCTTCGGAAGCTTCGCATTGTCGATATCGATTACAGTCGCATAGGGAGCGCACAACTCCTCCGCATGCGCATATGCCTCCGCATAGACTTCCTTCGCAATCTCAAGGCCCGTCCCGCCAGCCTCGGCCAACCCAATCAACTCCTCAAGCCAAGTCGTACCCGCCGTCTTCAAATGCACGCCGGCATCAAACCGCTTCACTGCATCATGAATCGGCTTATAAATCGAAAACTTGTCCGATCCCGAGTGAACACTCAGCTTCAGATTTGCAGGCAGCCCATACGTCTTCACCGCAAACGCAATGGCCGCCAAATCCTCATTGAACTCCTTCGTGAACTGAGCCACATCGCCCACATAGTCCACACCTTTGTTGAACCGTCCCGTAAACTTCGGCGCAATCGTCTGAATCGGAATCTTTTCATCCGCAATCGCCGCCAAGATAATCAGCAACTCCACCGGCGTCTGCGGCGAATCCGTCTCATCCATCGACACCTCCGGCACAAATCGCCCCTCACCCTTCTTCTCCACCAGATACCGATAGATCCGGCCCGCATCCTGCACCGCCGCCAGAAACTTATTCGCCACTCCAGTCACAAACGCCGCATCCGTCTTGAACGGCTCCGCAATATGCGGAATCGCCACCGTCCCCACCAACTCTGGATGCCTAGCCACAAAAGCCGCCACATCTTTCGCGTCCGCTGGTTTACCAATCATGTCCGCGACATCCAGCGTAAAAAAGTCGCACGGCTCCAGAAACCGTTCCACTGTCTTCAGATTGATATGGTCCGCATCGAGAAAATACGGCTTCGTCCACCCCAGCCCCTTCACCGCCGCATCCGCAGCCTTCCGCGTCTGGCTCGGCTCCGAACCGATAATCATGTGCTCCCGATTGGACTTATTCCAAACCGGCACCACCTCCACACCCGCTTCTGCAGCCATCACGCAAGCCGCAAGCTGAGCCTTCGCCTGATGCGCAAACCGGTCACCCACTCCCACCGAAAACTTCGGCAGCTTCAATCCCTCACTCATCTCAACCCCTCTTCACTGCGAATTGGTCTAACCACTTCAGTTCGTCCCAGCATATCCCACAATTCGCATTTTCGGACTAACCAGACATTGCGCAGTTTTCAACGCAATGCTATGGTTCTTTTCTACTAATCGCTGAGCCTTTTCATCTCTTCGGCCCCTTCAATCTTTTTCATTGAGCGGATGCTTTATTCCCCCTGTTCTGAAGTCGTTTTCCCCCTTGCGAACTGGGCCCGAGGAGAAATGGAAATGGACCAGAAGACCCTCCAGGACGCCGTTCAACTGCTTGCCGGTGCGGACCCTCAGCGGCTCAACCTCACTGCCGACCAACTAGCCTCTGCGACCAGGTTCCTCAGCGCAGCCGGCCTCCTCGATAAGACAAAAATCCAACTACCCCACATTCCTCTGGCCCCTCAAGCCATCGAAATCGTGCGCGAGTTGCCCCGACCTCCCATCGGCCTGCCTCGCCCACCCATTCCAATCGGCATCTTCCTCCTCGAATCGACGACCATCCCACCCACTGGTATCCCACTCGCCAAGGGTTCCGTCTGGCTCTACGCTCAACAGTTCGGGGCGGGAGCACCTACTGGCGCATGGGCAGGCTTCCTCGCAACCGGCGGCGTCCTTACACTCCAGGGCGCAGCAACCGTAGTCAGCGGTGTCATTCACGTCGCAACCAACGCCATCCTCACCCTCACCGCCACCATCCAGCCCATCCCAATCCCCACTCCGCAAACCGGCGCCGGAGCCGACGCCACTACAACCGCTCCCATCCTCCCAACCAAAGTCAAAATCCAATTCGCCCCCACCGGAGCAACAATCGAGTCACTCGACTCCTTCAGCCTCACCGCCTACGGAACCCAAATCGGTCTAACCTACTCCGGCGGCAAACCCACCTACAACAGCAGCCTCAAGCAACTCGAAATCCCCGCAACACCTTCCATCACTAACTTCACTCCCGCACAAGTCCAATCCACCTTGCTCCAGCTAACGCCCGCTGCTCTCACAGCAGGATCGTGGAACCTAATCACCTCGACCCAGCCGGTAGCTCAGCTCGGCACCGTCAGCAGCTCCGGCGGCATAGCCCTTCACTTCGACAACGGCATCACCGCCCAGTGGACAAACGGCCCAGGCCCAATAAACTTCCCATCGGCAGAGCTCTACGTCACCAGCAGCGAGCTCCTCTGGTCCTTCCAATATGACGCCGCTCCCCTCAACGAGACCTACCAGCTATGGGCCGAATCCTCCGGCTACCGCTCCTCCGTTTCGCTAAGCTCTCCCGGCCAGATGACCGTCACCTACGTAGCCCTCGCAGGCCTCGAAGGCATCATCCTCACCCTCACCCGCGCCGTCGCCACACTCGACCGACCCCTCCGCGCCGACGGCCTCCGCCAGTCTTTTCATTGGACCACCGGCAACCTCATCTACATTTCACAAGGCGCCAACAACACCCTCGGCATCGTGCTCTCCGCGACAACGCCACCGCCATCCCAGCTCAACATCCCCATGGCGCTCGAAAACACCATGTTGTGGACAGCGCCCGCCCAAACCCTCGTCGTCGCAGGAACTCCGGCCCCCGGCAACGCCAACAACATCGACACCGGCCAGCTCGAACTCGGCTATATTCTCAACTCCTACCGGCCAATGCTCCCCGACCCCTACGCCGCTCCCATCACCGGCCAGATTCCCCTCACCAATGGCACGCTGACGGCACAAATCAAGTGGCAAGATCCCAAATCGCCTATCCTCTCATTCTCATCTCCGGTACTAACCCCGATCCCGACAACTACAGGCACGCAGTGGTCCTCCCTGCTCGATGTCTCCACCGCAGCCGACCTCCTCGGCATCCAGGTCTTCGGCAGCGGCCCCAATCGCACAGTGACTCTTCAGGTCTCCGGCATGAGCCTGCAACACCCTCTCTCCGGACTAGACCTCTTCGCCGTCCCTGAAATCTCATGGGAGCCCATGTACGCCGACGGCAGCGGTGACGGCACAATCGGAACTATCGCCGCAACCGACGAGGGGTCAATCCCCACCCTCGCCATGCCAGCGAGCGTTCAGCTCGTCCCCGTAGCTCCCACGCTTATGCTCGACACATTCTTCCAGCGCATCGCCGCAGGCGACGACTTCCGCGCCAACTTCACCCTCCCCTTCGGCCTCATCGCAAACCACGAGATCACCAACGCCAACGTCCATCGCCTCCAGCCGCAATTCCCTAACGGCCTCACCAGCGGCGTCCAAATCTCCATCGGCCCACAGTTTTCGATCATCGACCCCGGCATGCGCGGCAGCTCCTTCAACACCGTGCCTTACGGAGCCAACGTCATCGGAGCAGCCGCAGCCGGCTTCTACAACACCCAATTCCAAAACCTTCTGCCCCTGCTCCGCTACGACTTCAGCGGCTACGGCGCCAGCGTCTTCAGCGACTGGCGCAAGGTCATACCGGTCGACTCCGCCATCATCAAAGTCCAGTTCCAAACCATAGTGGGGCGCACCGCGCACGAAGTCATCGAGGTCCAAAGTTTCATCTATCCCTGGCACATCCGCGTTGTCCGCACCGTTACCATCGACCGCCTCTCCACCGGAGACCTCCTCCGTCACGACACCGGCTGGCAGGCCGCCTCCGACGGAGCCTTCGATATCCCCGGCTTCCAGGTCCACACCGGCCCCATCTCGCTCATCGCCAACGTCACACGCATCCGCGACCAGGGCCCATTCATCACCGATCTCCTCACATGGCAGCCTGTCATCTTCGACGCTGACGTCATCCTCACCACCACCAACGACACTGCCAGCATCAACGGCCTGACCGTCACAAGCGGCACCGCAGGCAGCGACCGCCTCGCAACCCAGGACATGACCGGCTACATCGTCGAAACCTTCGGCGGCGCGCCCACACCCCAGCAACTAGCATCCCTCCTCGGGCAGTACACCGCCTCCGGTCCCGTCGCAGGCATTGTCACAGCCGACAAAACCGGCACCACAATGCGCGCCTCCATGGTCAGCGCCACGGCCTTCCTCAGCGGCGCAAACGGAATCGTAGTCGCCAGCTTGAACGGCAGCCCGGTCCTCCCATCCGACGGCGCATGGAGCCTGGCAAAGCGCCCCGCAGGCGGAACCCAGCCCCCGCAGATACTCGATCCCAACACCCCCGTCCCTCTCATCCGACCCTCATCCGCCCCCATCTGCCACCTCGCCGACCCTACC
>DATMQZ010000068.1:0-69520 GCA_035566575.1 Edaphobacter sp. | reverse complement strand
GTAGTCGATAAGGTCGGGCGAGATGCCGGCGACCTTGATGGCGGCAGACATGGCGCGGAAGCAGCCTTCGCCTTCGGGAGCCATGCCGGTCATGTGGAAGGCGTCGGCGGACATGCCGTAGCCGATGACTTCGGCGATGATCTTTGCGCCGCGAGCCTTGGCGAACTCGAGCTCTTCCATGATGAGAATGCCGGCGCCTTCACCTACGACGAAGCCGTCGCGGTCCTTGTCGAAGGGACGGCAGGCGTGCTCGGGGTCTTCGTTGCGAGTGGAGAGGGCCTTCATGGCGGCGAATCCACCGACCCCCATGGGGGTGATGGCTGCCTCGGTGCCTCCGGCGATCATGGCGTCGGCGTCGCCGCGCTGAATGATGCGGAAGGCATCGCCGATGGAGTGGGCGCTGGAGGTGCAGGCTGTCGCGGTGGCCTCGTTTGGTCCCTTGGCGTTGTAGCGGATGCTGACGTGGCCTGCGGCGAGGTTGACGATGGAGCCGGGGATAAAGAAAGGCGAGATCTTGCGCGGTCCGCCGGCGAGCATGGCCGAGTGTTCGCGCTCGATGACGTCGAATCCGCCGATGCCGGAGCCGATGTGGACTCCGAAGCGATCGGCGATCTCGGGGGTGACCTGGAGGCCGGAGTGCTTCATGGCTTCGTCTGCCGCGGCGATGGCGAAGTGAATGAAGCGGCCCATCTTGCGGGCCTCTTTTTTATCGATGAACTGCAGCGGGTCGAAGTCCTTGACCTCGGCGGCGAAGCGGACGGGATGACCGGTGAGATCAAATGCCTTGATCTCGGCCATGCCGCTCTTACCGGCGAGCAGTCCTTGCCAGACTTCGGAGACGGTATTGCCGACCCCGCAGATGAGGCCGAGGCCAGTTACAACTACGCGACGCTGCTCCATTGTTACTTGCCCTTCTGGTGCTTTTCGATGTAATCGACGGCGTCTTTGACGGTCTTGATCTTCTCGGCATCCTCATCGGGGATCTGGATGTCGAAGGCTTCTTCGAACTGCATGACAAGCTCGACTACGTCGAGAGAATCCGCGCCAAGGTCTTCCTGGAAGCTGGCGCCGGGGGTCACTTCTGCTTCATCCACTTGAAGCTGCTCGACGATAATCTGTTTTACCTTTTCATCAACTGCTGCCATGTCGTTCTCCTGTTTAATTCTGTAATCGAATCTCGTGACGTATGTTTGCGGGTTATTGCACGCCAACCTCAAGAATACTGAGCGCCTAACAGAGTGTAAAGCAATCGGCGCATTGACGTTGGCGGGGCCGCTGCTGAAGTGTAAAGGAAGAATCTATATTTTTGATGGTGAATCGAAGCATCTTCGGTTCAGGAAGGCCAAATGGAGTGCAGAGAAAACGATTGTGGGCGTGAGACGCGGGGCTGGCCGGGAAGTATTAGCGTAACAACGGGTTTGCCAGAGGTGCGTGAGTAAAAGCGGCGGGTGACGCAGAAACGGCTGTCGATGAAGAGTTCTACGACGGAGTTGTCGATGAAGAGGTGAAGGCCGGCCTGGGCGGGGAGGGGTTCGGGCATTTCGATGCGGACGTCGTCGACGATTAGAGTTCGCGGTGATTGATTTTGATCGGAGCGGATTTCGACGAGAGTTCCGACGGGGTCGGAGATGCGGTAGGGCAATGGATTGCCAGCGGTGGCCGCCTGAAGGACGCAACGGAATTCCTGGCGGGTGTTGGGTAGTTGGGCGGGATTGGGGTTGGTGGAGGCGCGAAGGCGTTCTGTCTGAGGGGCTGGGGCGAGCATGAGGTCGTTGCCGTTGAGGGTCAGGGTGCGGGGTAAAGACATCATGCCTGACCAGCCGGCGGCTGCGTATTCGGCTTGCGGACGGGTTTCGGGGATCCAGCCCCAGAGGATGCGGTTGCCGTGGGAGTCGAGCTGGGTTTTGGGAGCGTAATAGGTGCCTTTGCCGTAGTCAAGCTCGCCAGTGCGTTCGGCGTGGAAGAGCATGGTACGGCGATCGAGGACGCCAGACTGCCAGATGGTTCGGCCCTGGATGGAATAGATGAGGATGTGTTTTCCGCCGGTGCCGAGTGGAAAGAAGTCGGGGCACTCCCACATCTCGCCGGTATCGACGGGGTTGTTGCCGGGGATGCCGGACCACTGGCCTTGCACCATGGGGTGAAGGTATTGCCAGGTGTGGAGGTCGCTAGAGCGGTAGAGGAGGACGTTGCCGCCGACTTTCGGAATACCAGAGGCGATGAGGGTGTAGAAGGCGTCTCCCTCGCGCCAGGGGGCGGGATCGCGGAAGCCAGTGACGTGCATGCCGGGCGGCGGTGTGGGTATGACGGGTTGGGGGAACTTATTCCATGTGTTGAGGCTGTCGTCTGTTGCGATGGCGAGGCATTGGGATTCGCGGAAATTATTGTGGCCATCGCTGAGGGTGGCTTCGGCTAGCGGGACGGTTTGGACGCCGGTGTAGAGCAGGTGCGGTGTGTTGTTGTGGACGATGGCTGTGCCGGTGAAACAGCCCTGAGCGTCGGGGCCTCCGGGGGTGGGGGCGAGAGCGATTGGAAGGCGCTGCCAGTGAATCATGTCGGGGCTGACGGCGTGGGCCCAGTGCATGTCTCCCCATACGGCGGCGTGGGGATTGTATTGGTGAAACATATGGTATTGGTCGCGCCAGTAGATGGGGCCGCAGGGGTCGTTCATCCAGCCGCGGGCGGGTTGGAGGTGGAAGGCTGGGCGTTGAGGGTCTTGCAGAGGGGTATCGCGTAAAGCGCTGTCCTGGGCGAAGACGCCTCTGAGCGGGCGGGCTACGGTACCTGCGGTGGTCAGGGCGAAGGTGCTCAGAACGTTTCGGCGGGTGAGCTTCATGGTCGATAAGCCTCTCGTCGCACAGCGCCTTTGATGGTAGGTCATACCCGGACCTGTTGTACCCACGGGGGATAAAGTTCGGGTTGGGTTTGGCGAAGATTTGGCGTAAATTTGGGGGATGGAAGCGATGACGATGGTCTGGTTTTTGGTCGGATGTGTGGTGGGTGGGGTGGTTGCGTGGCTGATCGGAAACAGCCGTGTGCAGGGGGCCCGTGCGGCATCCGAGGCCCGTTTGGCGGCGAGGGACGCCGAGGTCGCTGGACTTCGCGATGGATTGTTGGCGAAGGAACGGGTGATTGAGGAGAAGGTGCGAGAACTCGAGGCTGTGCGGGAGGCGGGAGAAAAGGCGCGGCTGGAGGCTGCGAAGTTAGCGGCGCAGCTGGATGCGGAGCAGAAGGCGGCTGAGGAGAAGATACAGGCTCTGGTGGCGGTGGAGAAGAGCCTGAAGGATTCCTTTGAGGCGCTCGCTGTCAATGCTCTTGATGCAAACAGCCGGCGGCTGATGGCGTTGGCCAAGGGCGAGTTGGATAAACAACAGATGGAGTCGGCGAAGGATCTCGCGGCGAAAGAGTCGGCAATCGAGATGTTGTTGAAGCCGATGCAGGAGTCACTTGCGAAGTTGTCGACGCATAGCCAGGACCTGGAGGTGAAGCGAGAGGGTGCTTATCGCGAAGTGCTGTCGGAGATCCAGAATATGCAGAAGTCGCATACAGACCTGCGTAAAGAGACGACGCAGTTGGTGGCTGCGCTGCGCGCTCCGAAGGTGCGGGGGAACTGGGGAGAGATGCAGCTGCGCAAGTGCGTTGAGTTCGCTGGCATGGTGCAGTATGCGTCGTTCGAGGTGGAGAAGTTTGTAAGGGGCGAGGATGTTTCGATCCGGCCCGACTTGATCGTAAAGTTGCCGAACGGGCGGAGCATTATTGTGGACGCGAAGACTCCGCTGGATGCGTTTCTGGATGCAAGCGCAACTGAGGACGAGGTGATGCGTTCGGCACACATGGCGGCGCACGCGGCACGGGTGCGGAAGCATCTGGATGCGTTGTGTGGGAAGGCGTACTGGAAGCAGTTTCCTGAGTCGCCGGACTTTGTTGTGTGTTTTTTGCCGAGCGAGGTGTTGTTCAGCGCAGCGTTGGAGCAGGACCCGTCGCTGCTGGAGTACAGCGCCGAGAGCAGGGTGCTGCTGGCGACGCCGACGACGCTGATCGCTCTACTGAAGGCGGTGGCGTATGGGTGGAAACAGTCGCAGATCGCGAGAGATGCGCAGCTGATTCGCAACGAGGCGTTGAACGTGCAGTCGAAGCTGGTGGGGATGCACGATGCGATTGTAGAACTGGGCAAGAGGTTGCGCAGCGCGGGCAAAGCGTACGACGACATGTTGGTTAAGGCGGAGGGACGTGGCGGATTATTCTCCATCTCGCGTAAGCTACGGGAGCTGGAGATCGGGGAGCAGGAGCTGCCGGTGTTGGAGCCGGCGGCGGTACAGTTACGGCCATTGACGAGCGATGAGTGGCAGGGACGATTGTCGCTGGTGGCGGCGGAGACGGCAGAGCCGGAAGAGTAGATCGGGCTATGAAGATGATCCGGGTGGGGTCGCGCAGCTTTGGGTGCTGCCGCTTTTGGTGCGGTGGCGGTGGGAGCTGCGGCGATTTGGTGCGCTGGCGATTGGGGCGCTTAGCATACGACGGCTTCGCCTGATGGAGGCCGCGCTTGATGACGTTCACATTCGCCGATTGAGAGTCGGTAAGCTGGAGATAGAGTCCATGCGCACTCCGGAGAAGATGCAGGAGGGGTAACGATGCCGATTACGAACTACAGCGTGCTGGCGGGCGATCCGGTCGCCGGGAAGGTGGTGACGGGGGCGAGTACGCACTATCAGATCACCATGAATGCGCCGGGTGGGCCGTTTACTGTTGCGGTGAATATTCAGTCGGTGGATGGGTCGGAGGTTTTGTACGCTATTGAAGAGGGGTTTGCTCCGCCGGACGAGGCTGGGCTGCTTGCGTTGCCGATGGGAATGACTCCTTTGAAGAGTGAGTCGGGTGGGCTGGTGCTGGACTTTGTGCGGTCGCAGATCGACGGCAAGCCGATGATTACGCAGCAACAGATGACGCTGTTGCCGCAGGTGATGTTGAAGGGTTTGACCGAGCAGGAGCGCATGTTGAATCGTGCGCGGGCGGGCGCGTTGCAGAATGCCGTGGTGACCCTTTTGAACATGACGATTGCGGATAAGGACGGCGTGATCTATGCGTTTGGCAGTGAGTATGCGGATGGTGGGAAGGTGGATGGTATTCACGATATCCATATGAACCAGGGAAATCCTGCGAAGGGCGGGCATAGCGGAGATAACGGGGCTTGGCAGGATGGGGCCCTGTTTATTCATCTGCCATCGAAGGGGACCTGGACGGCTGTGTTTATTGCGTTTCAGGCGGAGTCCTGGAATACGGATGCTAACGGCAATCCTGTTTAGCCCTCAGTGAGGATGCGGTCGGTGATGGCGGCGGCCTCGACGGCGGGTCGAACGTCGTGGACCCGGAGGATGTGGGCTCCTGCAAAGATGGCGGCTACGTTGGCGGCGGTTGTGGCGTGGAGTCGGGCTTGTGCGGGTGAGATTTCGGCGTGAAGGGCGGCGAGATTTGGGCGTTCCGCGAGGGTGTGGCCGAGAAAGCCTTTGCGAGAGGCTCCGATGAGGATGGGCTGGTTGAGTTCTTGGAACTGGTCGAGGTGGGCCAGTAACGGGTAGTTTTCGTCGAGGCGTTTGCCGAAGCCAAGGCCGGGGTCTAAAACGATCTTGTTATACGGGATGCCGGCGGCTACGGCTGCTTCCAGGCGCGCTTTGAGTTCGCTCAGGACTAGTGGCACAACCTGATCTGGAGCGAGTGCGGGGAGGGTTGACCATTCGCCGGGACGACCGCGAGTGTGCATAAGGATCGCTCCGCAACCAAGGTCGGCGCAGGTGGCGGACATGGCGGAGTCCCAGAGGTGGCCGCTGACGTCGTTGACGATTTCGGCTCCGGCTTCGATTGCGAGACGGGCGGTGGAGGCGTGGAAGGTGTCGACGGAGAGGATTGCGGTGGGTTGTGCTTTGAGGATGGCTTCGATGGCGGGAAGGATGCGGGTCTGCTCTTCGTCGGGAGAGAGCGGAGCTGCGTTGGGGCGGGTGGATTCTCCGCCGATGTCGAGGATGTCGGCTCCTTCTTTGAGCATATGGAGGGCTTGAGCTACGGCTCGGTCGGGGGCGGCTTGTGGAGTGTAGAAGTGGCCGCCGTCGGAGAAGGAGTCGGGGGTGATGTTGAGGATGCCCATGATGACAGTCCGCTGGCCAAGGGGTAGGGTGCGGGTGCGGAGGAGCCACTCGAAGGATCGGCGGCGGGCGAAGGGCATAGTTTGGATTCTAGATGCAGGGAGTAGGGAGTAGGAGACAAAGGCGACGTGGGTGCTAGACTGCGCGGATGGTGAGGTTGATTCGCTGTTTGATGATGGTTGGGTTGTGCGCGTGCGTTGCTGGAGCGGAAGTTAAGAACGGCGATGAGCCGGGGGCTGTGGATTCAGCGTTGTCGCGGCAGATCGATGCGCTGCTGGCTGATCCGGCGGTATCGCGTGCTCACTGGGGGATTAAGGTTACGGCGATGGATGGGTCGCCGATCTACTCGCTGAATGAGGGGCAGCTTTTTCAGCCTGCGAGTAATGCGAAGTTGTTTACTACGGCTGCGGCTATGGCGCTGTTGGGTGGAGGGACGACGTTTGAGACGAAGATAGTGGCTAGGGGCACTTTCGACGGCGCGGAGAAGCTGACGGGGGATCTGGTGTTGGTTGGTGGAGGTGATGCGAATCTCTCGGGACGGGAGATTCCTTATGTTGCTCCGGCGTTGCGGCCTAAGCCTGCGCCGCCTGCTGCTCCTGCGTTGCGGTATCTGGAGGAGATGGCCGATCAGATTGCGAAGACAGGGTTGAAGGTGGTGAAGGGCAATGTGGTGGGAGATGACACTCTGTTTCCGTGGGAGCCTTACGCGGAGGATTGGGCGATCGATGACGCCGTATGGGGTTATGGATCGCCGGTGTCCGCGCTTTCTATCAACGATAACCAGTTGAAGGTGACGGTGACTCCCGGAACTGCAGCGGAAAAGCCTGCGACGGTGACTGTCGATCCGGCTGTGCAGTATTACACGCTGGATGTTTCGGGGTTGACGACGGGAGCGGCGAAGAGCGGCAGCCATGTACAGATGGAGCGGGCGCCCGGCTCGAAGGTGCTGCGGGTCTATGGCTCGATTGCTGTGGATGCGCAGCCCGATGAGGAAGAGGTGGCGATCCATGATCCCGCTGAGTATGCGGCGATAGCCTTGAAGGGGATGCTGGAGGCGCGTGGGATTACTGTTACCGGAGCGGCGCGGGCGGAGCATCGGATTTCGAGTGATACGCGGGGATTTGTGCAGGCATCGCATGAACCAGTTCCGCAGATGAATTGGACGAGGACGTATGAGGTCATGAAGGGGCCGCTCGGCTGTGTGAACGACTGCGCTGCTGTTGGATCGGCTTACCGCAATCCACTGGCGAGGCATACTTCGCCGACTCTGTTGGAAGACGTGATGGTGACGAACAAGGTGAGCCAGAACCTGCATGCGGAGATGTTTCTGCACGACCTTGGAGCGGCTGTGCTGTACAACGGATCAACGACCGAAGGGGCAAGGGCGGTGCGGGCGTTTCTGGAGCGGGCGGGGGTGGATAAGGATGATTTTGTTTTCTTTGATGGGTCGGGGTTGAGTGGGCATGATCTGGTGACTCCGCGGGCTACGGTGCGGTTGTTGCATTATGCGAGTGCGCAGCCTTGGTTTGCGGATTGGAAGAAGAGTCTGCCGGTGGGTGGGGAGGATGGGTCGCTGGCGGAGCGGTTTGCGAAGGTTCCGCTGAAGGACCATGTGTTTGCGAAGACAGGGACGCTAGGTGAGGCGCGCGCGCTGTCGGGTTATCTTGAGGCGGCTAGTGGGCGGACGGTGATCTTTTCAATCATGGTGGGTAATCATATGCCTCACTCGAATGCGGATCGTGAGGTGATGGACAAGATTGTGGCGGCGATTGCGGCGGCGAACTAGCCAAAGACGGTCGTGCTGCGCACGATACCCCACCCTTCGCAAAAGCCACGAAGGATGGGGCGCCCGGGATTTTCGGTGCGGGATGCGAGAATGGATTTGTGAGGATTGCTAAATTTTTGTTGGTTGGTTTTGTGGGGTTGGCTGGGTGTAAATCGGTGCCGCCGCCTACTCCGCTGGAGCAGTTGAACGCGCAGCAGATGCGGGGACATGGGGTTTATCAGGCGCATTGCGTGGTTTGCCACTATGACCGCAGGAATGGGCCGCTGAATGGGCCGTCGATGCTGGGTGTTTTCAAGAAGGATTATCTGCCGAGTGGCGCGCCGGCCAATGATGACAGGGTAACGGCAACTATTTTGCATGGGCGCAATATGATGCCGGCGCAGGGAAACAAGCTGGATGCGCAGGATTTAGAGGATTTGCTGGCTTATCTGCATACGTTATGAGTGACGAGAGAGTAGTGGCGACGAAGAAGGGACAGATGCTGCCGGGGATTGCGGGCATCTGTATGTTCATGATTTTTATGACGATGTTGAACGTCTATGCGACTTTGCATGGGGCGTTTGGCGAGGGCAGAGCGAAGTATGGGGTGCTGGCTCTGTGCACTCTGCTGGCGGTGGGAATCTTTGGGTTGCTGCGGCTGAAGAAGTGGGGATGGGCGCTGGTGACGGCAGCGTGTTTGTTGCTGAGCATCGGGGATTTCCTGTGGTTTGAGAAGACTCACGCGGGGTTTTTTATGGTGCGGGGATTGTTTGCGCTGGTTTTTTTTCTGTACCTGGTGCGGACTGAGGTTAGAGATCGATTGGTGTGATTTTGCAGGGGGTTTTCACAAAAAGCGGGTGCAAGTGGTGGCATTTTTGTGGACAAAGTGTGGTGAAACGGGTGGATAAGATGGTTGGCGGATGTACGTTTTCAGGCGAGTGATTTTTTTGCAGATTTTTAGGATTTATTTTCGGTGGCCGCCGACGGCGGATGGAATCTATCGCGCACAGGAAATCTGAGTTGCCTTGCATCAACCGAAGTGCCCTTAAATCAGGGCACCCCGTGGGATTTTGTTGTTGCCTGAATGAAACGTCTCTGACATATTAGATTCACACAATAAACATTTTCCGAGAGCATCAATGCTCCGTTGAAATTCTGCGCGATTCAGACTGCTACGGTTCGTGTCAGCAAATTATCCCTATCGATTTATCTTTTGCGAGGCCATGTGAGACTTTTTCGTTATTCCCTATTGCTAGTAGTTCTGTGTCTTGCGGGCGTGAGTTTTGGGCAGAATGCCACAACATCGCTACGCGGACTTGTGACCGACCCTACGGGTGCCGCGATTCCGGGGGCTGCGGTTGCCATCGTTAATTCGGCGAACGGGGCAAGGGTGGACGCGGTGACGAATGCTCAGGGAGAGTACTCGTTGCAGCAGATTGCGCCGGGCACTTACACGATCACAGCGACAGCTCCGGGGTTTGGCAAGTTCACCGCGACGGCGCAATTGCTGGTGGCGCAGCCTGCGACGGTGAATATGAAGCTGCAGGTGAGTTCCGATGTGGTGTCGGTCGATGTCTCGGCGGCGACAGAGACGATCAACACGACCGATGCAACGATCGGCAACGCGATCAACAACGAGACGATCATGCAGTTGCCGACCGAGAACCGCAATCCGGCAACGCTGCTGGCGCTGCAGCCGGGCGTTCTATTTATCGGTAGCAACACAGCGTCGACGGAGAGCCGGAACGGTGTGGTGAGCGGAGCGCGCTCGGACCAGACGAACATGACGCTTGACGGCCTGGACAACAACGATCAGGTGAATCCTTCGGCCTTTACGGGGGTTTTGCGTACCAGCCTGGATGCAACGGAGCAGTTTCGCGTGACGACCTCCAGCGCGAACGCCGACACTGGGCGCTCTTCGGGTGGGCAGGTAAACCTGGTGACGAAGTCCGGAACGAATCAGATTCATGGGTCGACGTATTGGTATAACCGCAGCAACCTTGGGTTGGCAAACGACTGGTTTAACAAGGCGGCGCAAATTAACTCCGGGCTGCCGAATACGCCTGGTCATCTGATCCGCAACACCTATGGAATTTCTCTGGGCGGGCCGTTGAAGCACGACAAGATCTTTCTCTTCGGAAACTACGAAGGCAACCGGCAGAACGAAGCACAGCCTACGGTCCGGACGGTTCCGACGGACTCGCTGCGAGCGGGAAACCTGCTGTACACCGGTACGGATGGCAGCACTGTAACGCTGACCCCGAGCCAGTTTGCAAGCATGGACCCCAACTGCTCGACCACCGGGACCTGCCCATGGGGGCCAGGTATGAACCCGAACTCGATCGCGTTGTTCCAGCAGTACCCACATAGCAATGGGACTTCCCTGGGCGATGGTCTTAACACGGGTTCGTACAGCTTCGCCGCATCTGTGCCCCAGATCCAGAACGTCTACATTACCCGCCTGGACTACAACATCAACGAGAAGCACCATTTCTACGTTCGAGCAAGCATGCAGAACGATAGCGATTCGCTGGCGCCGTATTACCCAGGTCAACCGGCGAGCGAGAAACTGACCGATAACTCAAAGGGCATCTCAGCCAACTACACCTGGACGCCAACCGCGAATATTGTGAATAACCTGCGCTACGGTTTCGTCCGTCAGAGCATTGCTACAACTGGCGCAGGCAGCGGGGAATATGTAACCTTCCGATCACTGGATACGCCCGAATCGCGGGCACGCAGCAGCTCGACCTTCGTTCCGTCGCAGAACATCATAGACGACTACACCTGGACGAAGGGTAAGCACACGGTGCAGTTTGGCGTGAACTATCGGCGGTACACGTATCAAAACACCACGAACGCAAACTCGTACTCTAGTGCCCAGGCGAATTACGCCTGGATGCTGTCTTCCGGCTTCATCGGGACCGGTGGCTCCTTCGATCCCGAGCCTTTCGGTCTCCCCACGGTATCGGACGGCTTTTCGACAAACTACAACCTCGCAGTTAGCATGCTCGCCGGTTTGGTCAACGACCAGACCGGGCACTTCAACTACCAGCTGTCTGCCGACGGCAAGACAGGAACACTGCTCGGGGTAGGGACACCGGTGAACCGGAGCTTCCGCTCGAACGAGTTCGAGTATTACGTGCAGGATGCGTTCCGTCCGTTACCGAACCTGACGATTACCGCAGGCCTTCGCCATACCATTCTGCAGACGCCGTGGGAGACGAACGGCCAGCAGGTACAGCCGACGATCGACATGCACCAGTGGTTCCAAACGCGCGGCCAACAGGCGGCGGTTGGCAGCAGCGTGCAGCCGGATATCTCGTTTGCGCCCTCCGGAAAGGCACGCGGCGGCAAGCCGTTCTATCCGATGAACTGGCACAATATTGCGCCGCGCTTTGCGCTTGCCTTTGCGCCCGCGCCTGAAGCAGACACGTGGATGAACAAGCTGCTGGGTGGTGCAGGAAGAAGCTCGATCCGTGCAGGCTACGGCATGTACTTCGATCACTATGGTCAGGGGCTGGTGACGAACTATAGCAAGGCCGGATCGTACTCGCTGTCGAGCGCGATTACCAATCCCGCGAGCGTGCAGACGGCGGACACGTCGCCGCGGTTTACCGGGCTGCATAATCTTCCCAATCTCGTTCCTTCTGCGCCATCGAGCATTGCGTATCCGCAGACGCCTTCCAACGATCCGAGCACCACGGGATTCGCGATTACAAACGGGCTGGACGATCATCTTCAGACACCGTACTCGCATGTCTTCAACCTGTCGGTACAACGCGAACTGCCTGGTGGATTCACGCTGGAGGCCAATTACGTTGGACGACTTGGCAGACATCTGCTGCAGCAGATAGATCTCGCTCAACCTCTCGACCTTGTGGATTCAAAGTCCGGCATGGACTATTACACTGCGGCGACGATGATGTCGCAGTTCGTTGACCAGGGACGTAGCGATGTACCGACGATCGCTTATTGGGAGAACCTCTTCCCGGACGCAGCGGGGACATCTGGCGGAGGCGCGGTAGGTTCTTCTGCTACACAGAACATCTACAACAACGAGTGGCAGTATTACCGAGGCAACGAGACAGGAGCGCTCTACGATCTGGACATTGGGTGCACGATGGGCTGCCCCAATGGACAGCCAGGCCGCTACTGGCCCTTACAGTACTCCTCGCTGTATGTGACGACGTCGAACGGGACGAGCTCGTATAACGCGGGGCAGTTTGTTCTTCGGCATCCGATGAAGCACAACGTGCAGATCGATCTGAGCTACACGTACTCGAGATCGCTGGATTTAGGTTCCGATTCCGAGAGCAATCCGACCAATGTATCCGCCGCAAACGGAAATTCCGCGAACTTCGGAATGATTATCGATGCATGGAATCCTCGCAAGAATTACGCCCTCTCCGACTTCAACACGACCCACCTTCTAACGGCGGACTGGGTGCTCAAGCTTCCGGTTGGCCGTGGACAGCACTTTGCGGGCGGTGCGAACCGGTTCGTCGATGCGGCAATTGGTGGATGGGACCTGTCGGGAATCGCACGAGTCTCGAGCGCCCTGCCGTTCGCGATTGGTGAGGGCCTGGGATGGGGGACGAACTGGGAATGGTCTAGCTCCATGGTGCAGACGGGGCCGATCAAGATGCGGAAGCATCTTGATGCGAACGGCAATCCGCAGGCGTTCGACGATCCTATTGCGGCACGTGCGAACATGCGCAGTGCTTATCCGGGTGAGCCTGGCCAGAGAAACAAGTTCTATGGCGATGGCTACTTCGACATCGACATGGGGCTTCATAAGTCGGTTCACTTGAGTGACCGTTATCTGCTGAGCCTTGCTGGTGAGGTTTTCAATTTGACGAACAGCGCGCGGTTCGATGTGCACCAGATGGATACCACATCAACCGATGGAACTCAGATGGGCGTGTACAGTGCAACGTTGACACAGTATCGGCGTATGCAGGTGTCGGCTCGGTTCCAGTTCTAGAAAAATAACGGTAGTGATTCGAGTCCCGCGCTTAGAGATGTTTTCTGGGTGCGGGATTTTTTTTTTGGGGTGGGTGGTGATTTGATAGGAGCAAGGCGGAGCAGATTGAATTGTTCTTTGGAATTCGGGTGGTTTTAAGGCCGAAATATATAGGGCGGATACAATAAAAGAGATGACTCCTACGGCTGAGCTTGTGCAGATCGACCTGTCGCCGCGGAAGCCTGCGCCTAAGCCGGCTTGGCTGAAGGCGAAGGCTCCGATGGGCGAGACCTTCCACGACCTGAAGAAGATGGCGCGCGAGCTGAAGCTGCATACGGTGTGCGAGAGCGCGCAGTGTCCGAACATTGGGGAGTGCTGGAACCAGAAGGCCGCGACCTTCATGATGCTGGGAAATCTTTGCACGCGGCGGTGTGGTTTTTGCGCGGTGCCGAAGGGCAGGCCGGAGCCGATTGATCATGACGAGCCGCGGCGGGTGGCTTATGCTGTGGCGCAGCTTGGGCTGCATCATGCCGTGATTACGAGTGTGAATCGCGATGACGATAACGTGGGCGCGGCGCAGGCGTTTGTGAAGGTGGTGGAGGAGATTCGGCTGCAGGCTCCGGGGTGCAGAGTGGAGATTCTGACGCCGGATTTTCAGGGGAATGAAGAGTCGCTGCGGATGGTAGTGGCGGCGAGGCCGGAGATTCTGAATCACAATATCGAGACGGTGCCTCGGCTGTATCGCGTGGCGAAGAGTGGTGGACGGTATGAGCGGTCGCTGCGGTTTCTGGAGCATGCGAAGGAGATTGCTGCTGAGATGTTCTCGGACCGCGAGGGCGACCAGATTGTGACGAAGACGGGCATCATCGTGGGGATGGGCGAGGAGATGCACGAGCTGCTTTCGGTGTTCCGCGATCTGGCGGATCGCAAGGTGGATATTCTGACGATTGGGCAGTATCTGCGGCCTAGCCGGGATCATCTGCCGATGACGCGGTATTACACGCCGGAGGAGTTTGCTTTCCTGAAGCATGAGGCGATGGGGATGGGCTTCAAGCATGTGGAGAGCGGGCCACTGGTGCGGAGTAGCTATCATGCGCAGGAGCAGGCTGAGAGTACTGGGCTGGCGTAGATTGAAACGTAGTTATTGAAAGCACGAATAGTCGTAGCTACACTGCAAGTCTATGCGCATCCTTTTACGTCTGATTGCGGGATTCACCTTTCTCTCGGTAGTTGGCACACTAATCCTTGTCATACGAATATGGCATTGGGGTGGGATGTTATCTCTCGTCCGCTCGGGCTCTTTCGGAATTTTGACCATCGCTGGGTGGGTGATTACGCTTGTCGTTGGGCCGCCTGCAGTCGTTCTTCTGTGGAAACAGAACGATGCCGGGCGGATCGCTGCGATTATCGTTTGGGGGAGCATTTGTCTCTACTACTTACTCTTTGCGGTCTTGTTTCGTAACCCCAACATGCTCTACGGCCAAATAACCTTTGACATTGTCGGCAGTGCGGTCCTAGTGGTTGTTCTGCTCTCCTCTCGGGCGCGACTGGCATGCCAAGCTCAACCTCTGCCTATCGATCCGCCGATTGAAGTCTGAGCGAAAGGTTCATTGGCGGAAAGGGGGCTTCATGCATGTGGAGAGCGAACCGCGGATGCGAAGAAATAGCTATCATGTACAGGATCAGGCTGAGAATATGGGGCTGGCATAAGCAAAGCTGAGAAATTGTTGGACACTGACGCTGAGACGTAACGTTCCGTGGCAGAATGTTTTTGTCATCAGGAGGCGCTATGAAGAGGCTTGCTTGTGTTTCTGGGTTGGTCTTCGGTTTGGCGTGTTGCGTTGCGGGGGCGCAGGAACAGCCTATGCAGGCGCCGGATGGTGGGACGCGGGAAAGGGTGGAGAGCCTGACGATTCTGCCGGCGACGAATGCTCTGTTTACTGCGACGGTTACGACGGAATGGACGACAATTCTCGTGGACGGAAGCAAGCAGACGATCTGGAACCATAGGACGATTGCCCGGGACAGCTCGGGGCGCGCATCCTGCAGGAGCGACGTCTTTTCGCGCCGAATGGAGACAAGGTGACCACACATCTCTTCGAGGTGGACTATTTAGATCCGAACCGGCGTGAGCGGTATATTTGCAAGCCGCAGGAGAAGGTCGTAGCGTCTCAGTTTGAATCTCGGGATTGGGAAGTGGACCTGTGGTTATTGGTCACATCGACAATGCGGCGCACAGATAGTGTTCAACCTCACCTTAGCGTGACGTCGGCTCAAGCTATTCTGAAGAACGTAGAAGGGAGATTTGCAGCATGGCAAAACTTGTCTACGGATTGAGCCAGTCCCTCGATGGCTACGTCGACCACATGAAGCTTGGGCCGCCTGTACCCGCGGCCTTCCGTCACTTCATCGAGCTGGTGCGCGGCGCGACGGGCCTCATTTACGGTCGCCGCACGTACGAGATCATGCGTTATTGGGACGAAGATCTTCCTGATCGGGACGCGGAGGATCGCGAGTTCGCGGTGGTGTGGCGGAGCCAGCCGAAGTGGGTCGTGTCGCGTTCCCTCAAGTCAGTTGGCCCCAACTCGACGCTTGTCGCGGATGACTTCGAGAAGGTGATACGCAGGCTGAAGGCCGAGCTGGCTGGCGAGATTCAAGTTGCCGGACCAGTCCTGGCGCAAAGCCTGACCGAGGCCGGTCTTATCGATGAGTATCGACTCTACCTCCGCCCCGTCGTGTTTGGTGGTGGCCAGCCATTCTTCGCGGGCCCCCGGCCGCCGCTCCACCTGGTGGCCAGCGATTTAATCGCCGATGACCTGATTCGGTTGACGTACGTTCCTGCTTAATGGCGCGACTCGCCCGACGGACTGCGCTCAGAAATTCAAACTGAGACACTACCGAGAAGGTGTGCTATGTGAGCGAGTACAACGCGCCGCCATCAGTGAGCCTGACGCCTGCGGGACCGTTGCCTAGTGGGAAAGGGGCGGTACACCGCGAGGAGTTGGGACGAAAGACGATTGAGGGTGTCGATGTAGTTGGGTCGCGCGAGATTACCACGATGAACGCGGGTGCTTTTGGGAATGAGAAGACCGAGGACATTGTGAAGGAGTTCTGGTATTCGCCGTGGCTGGGGATCAATGTCATTACGAAGCGGTTTGATCCTCGACACGTGCAGAATTTTGAGGTGAGCAATATCAATCCGAGTGAGCCGAACCCGAAGATGTTTCAGCCGCCTGCGGACTATCGCGTGGTGAAGATGAATGGGCAGTGATTCTGTGCTCTCTGTGCTCGTAGAATGAAGATATGGCTCGTTTCTCTGAAGTGGATCGGATTGAAGCTGCGATCAAGAACAAGAGTGCGAAGGAGCTTGAGTGGTCGATCTGGTACTGCCAGATGCGGCAGAGGCTGCCTTCTGCTTTGAAGTCGCATGTGAAGTATTGGAGTGAGATGGAGGATAGGGTGCGTCAGGTGACTGAGCCTCCGGTGGCGGAGGTGAAGTATCCGGTGAAGAAGAAGCGGGCGGGGCGTGGGTTGGGGATGGGGCCGGTGGATTGAGCGAGAGTACTCGGGTCGCTTCGCTTTCCTTGTGAAATGCGGGGGTTCTTCCCCTTCGACTCGCTTCGCTCGCTCAGTGTCAGAATGACAAGCTAAAAGCAGAAGCAGATCCCTGCGGGATGACAAACAAGAACAGCAACGACAACTGCAAAAACGGGGAAGATTTACATTTCCCACTCATCGCGATGAGACTGCGATGAATGGGGCACCCGATCTTTTGTGGTTGGTTTAGGAAGACAACAGCAACAACAGACGACAACAAAGGCAATCGCCGATCCCTACGGGATGACAAACAAAAGAAACATGCGACAGCAAAAGAACAGACAACTGTAATGTAGATTTTTGGAAGGTCGAACCGGGTTGGCTTAGGGTTGTCTTAGCGAGGGTGGGAGTAAGGGGCTGCTGAGGGTGTCGGTGGTTTCGGTTAGGTAGTAGGTGGGGATGTTTGGGTATTGCTCTTCGACTAGCTGTAGGGTGCGGAAGTCGAAGCTTTGGATGTCGGAGCGGGATTCCATTTTGTTGCGCTTGATGGCTCCTGCGAGCGTTGTGACGAAGGTTTGTGGGTCTACGGTGTGGTTTTGAGTGGGCTCGCCGTGCGGTAGCGGTAGCGCGGAGACGGAGCGGCCGGGTGGGTCGTTGGGAAGTGGGAGGATTTTGGTTTCGAGGTTGAAGCGGACTTTGTCGGCGTTGGCGGCGCGGGCTGCGGCGTCGGGGTGCGTTTTGCCGGGGCCTGTGCGGTAGTAGTCGGCGTAGAAGCGGGTGAATCGGAAGAGCTGCTCGACGTAGGTGGGGACGTAGGGGTTGATCAGGCGCTCGTGCGCGGCGAAGGCTACGGCTACGGGTGAGAGGGCGAGGTCGTTGCGTTGGTCGGGAAAGGCGGCGCTGTGGAGCTTGTCGCAGATGAAGGTCTGTTGGGCTTCGTGGCTGGAGATGTCACGCAGGTAGACACGGTTGGCGAGGGTGTAGGGAGTGCCGTCGGCGCGGCGGCAGGACTCGGGGCTGAGGAACTGGTCGTGCCAGATGAGGGAGACGCGATCGGTGGTGACGCCGGTATCGGTTTCGATGGTGGTGATGAGGTGGTCGAGGCCGGCCTCGAAGGCGGGGAGAGTGTTTTCAGGGCGCAGGCCGCGGGCTCCGCGATGGCCGGAGACGTCGAATGAGGCGAAGTAGGCGGAGTCTGCGGGGTTGGCGGCGCGCTCTTCGGCGAGGACAGTCTGGAGGATGTCGGGGCGGTCGGAGATGAGGCCGTCGACGCGGCGACGGATGAGGATGCGGATGACTTCTGGGTCGTTGGGGTTCCAGGGGATGACGCGGAAGCCTGCGTGGTGGAGCTCGGCTACGTCAAGCTCGGGGTGGTCGCCGAGGAGGATCTTGTCTTGGGGGGAGAGGACAGGCGCGACCTTTACGCCGTGTGCGAAGGCTTGGGTTCGGGCGGCGGTCATCAGGCTGAGGTAGGGATTGGTGGGCATGGTGTTGGCCTGCTGGGCTACGGCGATGCTGGTGACGAACAGAAGAGTCGAGGTGGTGACGGTATCGAGAAAAAAGATCGACATAGATGCGAATGATAAAGAAGGAATTCAATGCTGTGAATCTGCGCGATTTATGTTGCAAGGACGGTGGCGATGCTTCCTTTCTGGGATCCGGTTCGGACAGCTCATCTATTTCACGGGCATTTCTCTTTAGTCTTCTGCTATTGTTGGGACGCTTCCGAACTGGGCTCCACGGTCGTTCTAGTCGGCGATTGACCTAAGGAGAACTCCGATGAAATCGATGCTCGTTGGATTCATAACAGCGGCAACGCTCTTCGGCTCTTCCTTTGCGCAGGAGCCCGAACACCACGCCCATTGGGCCTACGACGGCAATGATGGCCCCAGCAAATGGGCAACGCTTGATCCTGCTTATGCCGAGTGTAAGGTTGGCCACCGTCAATCACCGATAGACATCCGCCACACAGAAAAAGCAGACCTGCCACCGATCCAATTTGACTACAAGTCGTCGCCGCTGACCGTTATTGATAACGGTCACACCGTAATGGTGAACTACGCGCCGGGGAGCTTTATCACCGTCGGCGATCATCGGTACCAGCTGACACAGTTCCATTTTCACCATCCAAGCGAGGAGCATATCGATGGAATGGGCTTCGACATGGTGATCCATCTGGTTCACGCGGATGCGAGTGGACAGCTGGCAGTCGTAGCTGTTCTGCTGAAACCAGGAAAGGTCAATGCAGCGCTGCAGACCGTATGGGATCATTTGCCAAAGGAGAAGGATAAGGTAGCCACAGTCGAAGGTGTGTCGATTAACGCGGCTGATCTCCTACCGGTCGATCATGGCTACTATACATTTGTCGGATCGCTCACGACGCCTCCCTGCACGGAACCGGTCACCTGGTTTGTTCTGAAGACGCCCGAGGAGATTTCAAGCGGAGAAGTTGAGACGTTCGCCAAGCTCTACCCACACGATACGCGGCCTACGCAAAAGCTGGATGGTCGCGTCATCCTCGAATCAAAGTAATTTTCGGTTGCTATCTCGTTAGCTCTGCTGCAACGCCGCAGCCAGCCTGCCGTGCGAGGCTTTAAGTTTTGCCTCTGCTGCAGCGCGGTCAAGCGAGAGCTTCTGCATTGCGATCGCCGTTTTCACTGATCCGCTCTCCTCAAGGAGACGAGCTGCGGTCGCCAAGTCGACTCCGGTTGCGGCGGAGATGATGCGCTGGGCGCGGTCGACTAGCTTGGCGTTGGTGGGCTGGACGTTGACCATGAGGTTGCCGTAGACGGCTCCGGTTTTGATCATGACGGCGGTGCTGAGCATGTTGAGGACGAGCTTGGTGGCGGTGCCTGCCTTGAGGCGCGTGCTGCCGGTGAGGATCTCGGGGCCGGTGACGGGCGCGATGGCGATGTCGGCGATTGCGGCCATCTGCGAGTTGGGGACGCAGGTGAGGGAGATGGTGTGGGCGCCGATGGATTTGGCGTGTTGCATGGCGCCAATGACGTAGGGGGTGCGGCCGCTGGCGGCTATGCCTACGAGCGTGTCTTGTTGTGTGAAGCCTGCGGCGGCAAGATCGGCAGCGCCCTGCTCGGGGATGTCTTCAGTGGATTCGCTGGATTTGCGGAGGGCTTCGTCACCGCCGGCCATGAGGCCCTGAACGAGTGTGGGCGGGACGGAGAAGGTGGGTGGGCACTCGGAGGCGTCGAGGACGCCGAGGCGGCCACTGGTTCCGGCTCCGATGTAGAAGAGGCGGCCGCCTTGCTCGAAGCGCGTAGCGATGGCGTCAACTGCCTTAGCGATGTGGGGAAGTTCGGTGGCGATGGCGGCAGTGACTTTTGCGTCTTCTTCGTTGAAGATGCGGAGCATGTCTAGCGTCGGGAGCTGATCGATGTGCTCGGAGGCGGGGTTGCGGGACTCGGTGGGGAGCGTGGCGAGGTTCATAGTCGTTTTAAGCGTGTACCCTTTAGGGATGATTCTCACAAAGAACGAATCGCAGGCGTTCTGGATCTGCGCTGTCATTACGAGCATAAATGCTGTTGTGAGCGCTGGCTTTTCGATAGCGGCGGTGATGGCTAACGGCGGGGTCTATGCGATGTACGGTGCGTCGCGCAGCATTGCGCTCGTGCTGGTCGTTGTGGCTGTGTTGTATCTTCGTTCGCCTGTCGGCGTTGCCGCAATGGCGTTGACGATGGGACTGGTGCAGGCCTTCGACGCCGTGATCGGCAGGCTCGCGCATGACACGATGAAAACTATCGGGCCTCTGGTGCTTGCGGCGGCTACATTGTTATCGCTTCTTCCTTTGTTGCGCGGCATCCGAAACAGTTCCATTCACGCGAATGGATAAGGGATTGATACCGCGCAGGCACACTAGCGACGATAGTAGGACTCGTCGTAACCGCGGAGGTAGGATCTGCGGAAGGCGTCGCGATACGGGCCGTAGGGACCCATTGCTGGATCGTAGCCTGGAGTGTCGTGGAAGTTGCGATCGCGCTGCGGGTGATGGCCGAAGCCATTGTAGACGTCGCGCTCGCCGGCTTCTGAGCCGATGCGAAAGCGCCTTCGTGTTCGGCGCGTTCGATGAGTGGAGGGGCGCTTTGGTAGCTGTTGTAGGGCGGTGGCGGTGGTGCAGCGGCGTAGTAGGTGCGAGAGGCGCAGCCAGTCATGAAAAAAGAAGTCAGGACAATTGGGAGAGCTGCAAAACGAACGAATTTCATAGTGTCCTCACTGTTTAATCGGCGCATGTGCCTAGATGCACACGCTTCGAACAGGTAAACGCTGGATTGAGAAGAATGTTGTTGTGAGATGTAAGGATTATTGAGCGATGGTCGCGGGTTGGATCTGCTTCGTCATAATGATTTTGCTGGTGTTGAAGCCTAGAGATGCTCCTTTTTGCAGCAATGTATTGACGATCTCGTGGTCGAGGTCTGGAGTGCGGCTGAGTATCCAAAGATTCTTTCGGCTTGGATTGCCGACGAGCGCCCAGCGGTAGTCAGGGTCGAGATCGAGTATCCAGTAGTCTCCGCTGAAGGGCCAAAAGAAAGTGACCTTGAGTTTTGAGTTGGAGCTGTCGTGCTTCGATGCGATCTTCGCGGTGCCTTTGGACTGAGTTATTTTTCCGTTGGATCTGATGCAGCTATTGAGGACTCCAATTTTTCCATCGGGCTGCGGTGTGTAGGTCGCGGTTACGTCGGAGATGCATTTGTTCTCCCAGATCAGCGGCAGACGTGCGATCTCGAACCACTTGCCCAGGTAGCGTGTGAGGTCAACGTGCTCGGCTGTCTCCAACGGCTCATCCGCGCCGAAGGCTAGCGCCTTGAGGCCGAAGATGGCAAGCGCGAGAAGGGACACGCGGGTTGCGAATTTCATACAGGTGTAGATGATGCGCAGGGAATATTGCGTTGGTTCCGCAGCGGATTTCAGAATTCATGAGACGAAAATATTCAATCCGCGTCTAACCCTGCATAAATCAATGGGCCCGCAACACTTCGGCTAGAAACGCTCAAAGGATTCACGCTTACTGCAGTGAAACGAAAGAGAGATTGCTATGCGAAGGGCGATGTTCTGGTGGCTTGTCTTGATTGTGTTGCTTTGCGTCGGATGCGGAAGAGGGCAGGTTCAGGTTCCTGCGACGCCCGCGGGACAAACGCTGCAGGCATGGCTCGATGCCTTCAATAGCGGTGACCGGGCGAAGGTAGAGAGCTACATCAAGACGATGGATTCCACGCAGACAGTGGACTCGATGATGGGCTTCGGCAAGCAGACGGGTGGGTTCGATCTACTTTCGATTGAGAGCAGCGAGCCGTTGCTGATTACGTTCAAGGTGAAAGAGAAGGCGAGTCCTACGGTTGCTTTTGGCAGTTTGCAATTGAAGACCACACAGCCGGCGACGGTCGAAAACTTAAGTGTTCGCGCTGTGCCTCCCGGAGCCGTGATTGAGAGCGTCAAGCTCGACGCTGCCGAACGGCAACGTGTGATTGATGGCGTGGCTGCGAAATTGACTGAATACTATGTCTACCCTGATGTCGCGGCGAAGATGAACGAGGCCATGAGGGACCATCAGAAACGCGGCGAATACGATGGTATGACGGATGGCGGCGTGTTTGCGGGAAGGCTTACGAAAGATCTGCGCGACGTAAGTCATGACCGGCATCTGCGCGTCGACTACAGTCCGTTCAAGCTGCCGCCAGACCGCGACGGCCCCAATGCTCAAGACATGGAGCGGATGAAAGCCAGGATGGAGCACGATAACTGCGGATTTGAGAAGGTTGAGATTCTGCCGCGCAATATCGGCTATGTGAAGTTCAATATGTTTGCCGATCCTGCGGTCTGCGGCCGCACGGTGGCGGCGGCGATGGACTTTGTCGCGCATACCGATGCAGTCATCTTCGACCTTCGCGATAACGGTGGCGGCGATCCGCAGATGGTTGCTCTGATTGTGACGTACCTGTTCGATGGCAAGGAACATCTGAACGATCTCTACGACCGCAAGTCGGACAAGACTACGCAGTTCTGGACGCAGCCCTCTGTGGCGGGAACGAAGGTGGGAGGAGCGAAGCCTGTTTACGTGTTGACGTCGAGTCGAACATTCTCCGGAGCGGAGGAGTTCAGCTATGACCTGAAGAATCTGAAGCGGGCCACGATCGTTGGGGAGAAGACGGGCGGCGGAGCGCATCCGGTTCGCGGTATGCGGGTCGATGATCACTTCATGGTGGGAGTGCCGTTTGCGCGGGCAGTTAGTCCGGTATCGAAGACTGACTGGGAGGGCACGGGTGTCGAGCCCGATGTTCCGGCGAAGGCCACGGATGCATTGGAGACCGCGCAGAAGCTGGCGGAGGCAAAGCTTCAGGGGAAGTGATCGGGATAGGTGGTTTGCTGCGAATTCGTCCTGAAAAGGCGGCCTATTAGCCCGGAAATAGGCTTCGGAGCCGTAAAATAGATGGGATAGAGATTTTCTTCAAAGGACGATACAGGTAGATGAGCGTTGATACACAGGCAGTTCTGGCGGGGCAGGTTGCGGCGGCGGCAAAGGCGGCTGGGCTGGTAGTGGTTTCGAGCGCGGTGGGTAAGGACTTCTCGGGTAATCCGACGACACGCTTCACGCTGGGACTTGTGGGCGATCGGGCCAAGACTGAAGTGCTGGAACTGAGCGACAGGTTCGACTTCAGCAAGAAGGAGCTGCTGGACGATGTGACGGTGTATCTGGCGGAGTCGGAGAAGCGGCTGAAGAATCCGCGACCCGATTGCTACCTCACATTGCATGGGCTGCTGCCGTTGAGCTTTGGCAAGTTCGAGTGGCCGTTCCACCAGTCGACCTCGGGCGCGGATACGTTCCTGGTGCATGGCGAGGTGAGGCTTGAAGACGGCAATGAGAGCATACTGCACGCAAAGGTTGCAGCGGCGATGACGCTGACGTTTGCGGAGATTGTGAAGGCTCCGGAGCAGCCGTTTGCCGAGGGCTTTATCTACAACGCCGTGCGCAAGACGATGGATCAGGGCCAGCTGGAGCTGGTGAAGAGCGGCAACCGCCAGCCTGTGCCGGTGACGACGCGCTACTACAGCCGTTGGCGGAACAAGTTCAGCTTCAACGACACGACCGAGGCGCAGCGGCAGGAGTATCTGGCGGCGAAGGCGTTTTGGCTGTCGGGAGTTCTGGGCGGCGGTCAGCCGGTGTGGCTGCTCGATCCACGGGACGCTCAGTATCTGAACACGACTGTGGACGAGCTGCAGAAGACGACTCAGGCGCTGGCGCGCGAGGGGTTGATTCTGCTGGCGGCGGATACCGAATATGCCACGCCGACCGAGGCGTTGATGGGCCATCGCGCGCAGTATGAGGCTGAGGTTGCGGCGCAGCTGGCGTTCATCAAACCGTCCTTCAACGAAGAGATGCGGAGCGGCCACACGAATATGTAACTTGCGCGGTAATGGCCTTCATGCCACTTTTGTGGGACTGCTCGTCGGGTTCGAGTGCAGTAACGAAAGGGGTATGGAGGCCATTCTCTTTGAATTTTCAGGTATATTTGGGGTGTGGTGGCGCAAACAGGCTTGTTTTCTCTGGCGTTTCCCGTCCGCGATTTAAATTTGCCAACGATTTTCGGTTCGTGATACTGTCCCTTTGGCCTTAAGGTGCAATTTGACCTGAAGGGAATGAGGAAACAATGAAATTAACCCGAATCGCTACACCACTGATTGCAGTGGCGCTTATGAGCGGCGCGCCCCTTTTTGCGCATGCCCAGACTACACAGAATGCAGCACAGACTGAGGAGTGGAACACTCCTCCCGCAGGCACCGAGCAGGCGCAGCAGGGCTACCGCGATGGTATTGAAGCGGCCCAGCTTGATCGTGCAGCCAAGCGGAAGATCGACGCGAAGGCGTCGCATCTGTACGTCCATCCTCCGGTGAAGGGCGCGGCTCGTGATGAGTACCGCACCGGCTTTACCTCAGGGTATGAGGCGGCAGTGAAGCACAGCAACTCCGGCGTCTAACGACGTAGCTGTTGCAGGAAGATGTTACGAGAAAATGGCCCCGATGCGGGGCCTTTTCTTTTGTCGTCGACTATCGGCGATGGCTGTGCGGATACTACGGTTGTAGGCTGGAGAGATGCGGACGATGCGGATGTTTTTTATGCTGGCGGCGGGGTTGGTGGGACTGGGTTCGAGATTGATGGTGGCGCAGGATGCTACGCCTGCAACAGCGCCGGTTGCGCCTGCGGCAACGAGGATGGTGGAGGCTCCGGTTGAGGGGCTGGTTCGCAGGGATGGCTACACGGTGGCGCTGACGCTGCCAAATAAGCATGAACTGCTTGTGCGGGGTTTCGAGTTTGACGGGGAGACGGTATCGACGGACAAACTGCACTTCAAGCAGCTTGCGCCGGGAGTGATGGAGATTACTAGCCTCGCGTATTCCGTTGGGGACTGGCGGTTTCGCGTGGCCGACTCGGCGAACTACTACGGGCTTGGAGAACGGTTCAACGCGCTGAACCATGCGCGCACCGTGGTTTTGAACTCGTCGCAGGACAATGGGATTGCGAAGGGGTCGTCGACGTACAAGCCAGTTCCCTTCTTTATGTCTACGACAGGTTATGGGCTTTGGCTCGATACGACGGCGGAGGCGATGTTCGATATGAACGTCTCCAGCGCGACGGATGTGATTGTGGATGTACCGGCGCAGAAGTTGAGGATCGTGCTGTTTACAGGGCCGGAGTTCCCCAAGATTCTTGAGCGCTTCACTGCGTTGGCAGGACGCGCGATTGTGCCTCCGTATTGGGCGTTTGCCCCGTGGATGGGGCGGGATTATCACCAGAACGCAGCACAGGTGTTGGAGGATGTAGACAAGACGCGCGCGCTTGGTTTGGCCGCCAGTGTGATCGTGATCGATTCGCCGTGGACAACGTCCTATAACAGTTACAAATTCAATCCGAAGCAGTTCGACGATGCTGCGGGGATGGTGAAACATCTGCACGACGAAGGTTACAAGCTGGTGCTGTGGCATACGCCGTGGATCGATTCGCAGTCGAATACGCCGGGAGAGGTGGGGTTTGCGGACAAGATGCTGGCCCATGCCGAGAACTATGACGAAGCTGCAACGAGTGGTTTCTTTGTCAAGATACCGGATGGCAAACCCTATGTAGGTCGATGGTGGAAGGGCATGGGATCGATGATCGATTTCACGAATCCCCTGGCGAAGCGATGGTGGCAGGATCAGGTGCGGCAGGCTATTGCTGCGGGAGCAGATGGATTCAAAGACGACGATGGCGAGGGGAGTTTTCTGGGAGATGTAAAGTTTACCGACGGCACGGACAAGCGCCTGATGCAGAACCGGTATGCGGTGCTATACAACAACGCGATGGAAGAGCTGATCCAAAAGGACATGAAGGGCAACGGTGTGCTCTTTGCTCGCAGCGTGACGACGGACGGCCATGCGGGCGCAAATGGCATCGGGTTCCTATGGGGCGGGGACAGCCAGTCGAGCTTCAGCCCGGAGAATGGTTTGCCGACGGCTGTAACGGCGGGATTGAACGCGGGGATGAGTGGGATGCCACTTTGGACATCCGATCTCGGTGGCTATCTAAAAGTTGGAGCGACTCAGGACCCGCTGGTGCAGATGCGGTGGACGGAGTACTCGGCGTTTTCCCCGGTGATGGAGATTCTGTCGCAGACGAACGAGCAGCCGTGGAACTGGGATGAGAAGGCTGGTGGATCTTCAGGAACGCCGGCGCTCAATGTCTACCGCAAATATGCAACGTTGCACATGAGCTTATTTCCTTATCGCTATGCCGCTGCCCAGGAGGCGGCAAAGACGGGCATGCCGATTATGCGTGCGCTGGTGTTGCAGTATCAGAACGATGACCGTGCGCGTACGACGAAAGATGAATACATGTTTGGGCCGGATTTTCTTGTGGCTCCGGTGATCGATGAGAATACGCGGCGGGTGGTGTATCTGCCGGAGGGCGACTGGGTGGACTACTGGACGGGAAGCCGTTTCAGCGGCGGTAAGACGATGCTGGTGGCCGCTCCGGCGGATGTATTACCGCTGTACGTGCGAGCCGGTGCGGTGATCCCGAAGATCCCAGAGGATGTAATGACGCTGGTGCCGCAGAACGAGAGCGGAAACAGTAAGGTGAAGTCGATGGATGACCGCCGCGTGTATGAGTTGATTGGCGGCTCTGGCTCGGCGGATACGACGATGACCGACTTCGAGAAGCGCGTTGTGGTTCGCGGCGCGAATTCGGTGAAGATCACAGGGGATTCGGCGGCGCACATGATCGTGCGGTGGCGATTTGATCGAGTGAAAAACGCGACGGTGAATGGCGCCGTGGTTAAAGTTCAGACGGATGCCACGGGAGATTTTGTGGAGTTCGACCACCTGAAGGAGAGTGTGGTGGCTTGGCAGTAAGTCAGTTGTCAGTTTCCCATTGTCAGTTCTCCATTGCAAGATCCATAGATCTCTACGCAACTCTACTGACAACTACAAGTCAGGCCGTGGGTTGTGGGTTGAAGTTGTTTCCGGGCGTGGTGGTGGCTCCGCAGTGAGTGCAGAAGATTGCGTTGGGGTCTACGGGCCTGCTGCATGCAGGGCAGCACGGGCCGGGATGACTGCCGAGAATCTGGCTGGCGATATAAGCGGCTTGCTGGGCGTTATAGCGGCGGACACGGCCAGGCATAAAGAATGCGTCGATCAAGCCCAGGAGAGCAGAGATGCCGGTCCAGGAGAGACAGAGATAGAAGATGCCGAGGCCGTTGCGACGGAGATAAAAATGGTGGATTCCAAAGCAGCCAAGGAAGATGGCGAGAAGGACTCCAATGACCTCGTCGCGGCTGGCATGATGGAGCTCGGCGTAAAACCAGCTGCGCTGGTGGTCGGTCATGTTGACGGTGTAGATGGGATCGATGGCTTGCATGTCGAATGCGCTCCAGACTGCGTGAAGAGCAGTACGCGGAGTCGGGCTCCGTGGTTCCAACACGAAGATTTCAGCGCCTACCGATCGGGAAGCTCAAGCCCACCTTGGAGTTGAAATCATTTCGCCAGTCTCCCTCCGGATACCGGAAGATGTACTCCGCCGGAGTGACTGCAAGCGAGACCCATTTCGCCAGGGGAAAGGAAAAGCTTGCTCCTGCCGCTACGGCGAGTTGGTTCGTGATCTTGCCGGCACTTGATGCCCGCACATTGCCTACTTCGGCAAAGATCGACGGCCTCACTTTGGGATGGGTGAGGATGTTCTTGCTCACTCCAAAGGTAATGCCATGCGAGTTCACCGATCCTTTCGAGTTCACACCGTAGTAGTTCGTGAAATTTGCGAACCCGGAGTAACCTCTGCCAATCGTTACCGCGGGCCGGATGAACCAGCCATTCAGATTCGAGCGGTAGTTTGCTCCCTGGTCGGCCCAAAGGTAGGTCCATCCGGTCGTGATCGTGGCGATAGGTTCTTTTGGTTTTTCCTGCGCCTGCACTCCGGGGTAGAGGGCAAATGCTACGGTGAGCGACGTTAGCCAACGGCCGCACAGTTTCATAATGCCTCCCCTCGCCTGCTGGATCGCGCGTTGATTTTGATTCCTCTTTCCTTGTCTTCAGTGTCCACCACAGTCTGATTCGCAGGCCTACTTTAGAGTTAGCTCGTTCTGCGTGCAACCTGCTGTCGCTGCAATAAGTTGGGCGATCTATCGAATACGACTTGATCAGTCGCAGTTTACAGATTTGGATGAGGTGAGTAGAGTGCTGATTAAATTGGACGTCGGAGCAACCGCGTTTCGTAATGACCACTCTTACCAGGAAGGCAGGAGGTCTCTATGGAAGCTGTACATAATGGACAGTGTGGGCTCTGTACCCACTTCGGCGAAACCCATGCAAGGAACTCTGCACTGGTGACAATTCTAAAGAGCCATGAAGCGCCGTTGAACATGCTCGATGATTGCGGTCATCCGAAACATGCAGCCTTGCACCTGAAGGTGACGCCGATCAGCGGATGCGACGGCTTTACGCCTGCTGCACAAGCTTAGCCAAAACCTGACGCTTGTTATAAAAAGCACCGAAGCCACTTCAGCAGTACGGTGCTTTGCGTTTTCATCTCCTTGAAGCGGCATAAAAAAGCCCTCACCATAGCGAGGGCTTTTTATTCGGTAGGTATAAGTTACATATCCTTGACGCCGTCGACGAAGGCCTTCAGCTTGCGGCTGCGGCTCGGATGACGGAGCTTGCGGAGCGCCTTAGCCTCAATCTGACGGATGCGCTCGCGGGTGACCTGGAAGCTCTGTCCAACCTCTTCGAGCGTGTGCTCGGAACCATCTTCGAGGCCGAAGCGCATCTTGATGACACGCTCTTCACGCGGCGTCAGAGTGCGAAGGACCTGCGACGTGTATTCCTTCAGGTTGACCGAGATAACAGCGTCGGACGGGCTGACGGCCATGCGGTCTTCGATGAAGTCGCCGAGGTGCGAATCTTCTTCTTCACCGATAGGCGTCTCAAGCGAGATGGGCTCCTGCGCAATCTTGAGGACCTTGCGGACCTTCGCGACAGGAATGTCCATACGCCTTGCGATCTCTTCCGAGGAAGCTTCACGGCCAAGCTCCTGCACGAGCTGACGGCTGGTGCGGATGAGCTTATTGATCGTCTCGATCATGTGCACCGGAATACGGATCGTGCGGGCCTGGTCGGCGATGGCGCGGGTGATAGCCTGACGGATCCACCACGTTGCGTACGTCGAGAATTTGTAACCGCGACGGTACTCAAACTTATCGACAGCCTTCATCAGGCCGATGTTGCCTTCCTGAATCAGGTCGAGGAACTGGAGACCGCGGTTGGTGTACTTCTTCGCGATCGAGACGACGAGGCGAAGGTTGGCCTCGATGAGCTCACGCTTGGCGCGCTCTGCATCCATGTCGCCCTGAATCATCTCGCGCTGCGTGCGCTTCAGGTCGGCGATGGAGATTCCGGCGTCCTGCTCGACGCGCTCGAGATCGATGCGGCAGTTCTTCTGCTGGCGCTTGTACTCTTTGCGCAGTTCTTCGGACTTCGAAGCCTCGTGCTTGTTCTCAAGTGTCTTGATCTGACGCTCGAGCGTGCGCATGGCATCGACGGTCTTGTTGACCTTGTCCAGCAACCGCTTCTTCTCGCCGTTGGTGTACTTCAGCTCGCGGACGATGCGGTTGATGTAGACGTGCTCGCGACCAATCAGCCAGCGGGTCTTGCGCGTCTCTTTCGCCTTGGCCTTGGCGTCTTTGCCTACAGGAGCGGCAAGCTTCTCTTCGAGTCCGTGAATCTTCTTCTGGTGCTTCAGGATGACGTCGATGCGGCCAACCGTGGCGCGAACACGCGCAGCCAAAATCTCTTCGGTCAGCTCTTCTTCGTCGAAGGTTACGACTTCTTTGATGTTGCGGACGCCGCGCTTGAGGTCTTCGCCGAGGCCTACGATCTCGCGAATAACAATCGGCGAGCGGGAGATGGCTTTCATGACCCGGAGCTGCCCGCGCTCGATGCGCTTGGCGATCTCAACCTCGCCCTCGCGGGTGAGCAGGGGAACGGTACCCATCTCGCGGAGGTACATGCGAACAGGGTCGTTGGTCTTCTCAAGCGTGCCGGGCGAAAGGTCGAGCTCTACGTCGTCGGACTCTTCACCAGCCTCGGGTTCGTACTTGTCGCGGTCGCCGCCAAACTTCGATTCACCCGAGAGTACATCGATGCCCTGCGTGTTGATGGTGGTGAGAAGGTCATCGAGATCGTCGGGAGTCGTGATGTCACCGGGCAGAAGGTCGTTGACCTCGCCATATGTCAGGTAACCCTTTTCTTTCCCTGTGTCGATGAGCTTATCTATGTCGTCTTCGTACTTGTCAATTTCTTCAGCCACGGCTGTGCGCACTCCTGCGAAATATTCTTAAGATTGGGATGCCATCTGGTCGATAAAATCGGTATCCAGACGGAAATCTCCCTGGGTTGTTTCGTAATGGGCAGGGAGCAGATAGCGGTTTAGACCGCTTTGGCCAGCCGTATGACCTTCAAGGAGGTCAGGGCATTCAAGGGCACACTTCCCCAGCGAATCACAGCATACCACAATAGTTAGACGTACTCAGTGGAAAAAAGGTTCGGTGGGGGTTCCCGCAGCGGTTCGCCCTTGATACCGTCCTGATGGCGCGGACAGCGCCGTAAATGGATGTCTTTGCCGTTAGATCCATAATCATGGTGGCAATGGCTGCAACGCAAGTGGTAGATCGTCTGCCCGGGAAAAGATTCTGAAGGAAATCCGGTTCTGGCAATGACGACCTGGCCGTGTTTGTTCTTGTATCCGGGGTCTGTGGTCTGAAAACGAGGCATTCGATAGATTTCCGCTGTATTAGTTATAACATAAGTTATAATGAGCCTATGGATACCAGAATTCGCAAGATCGGGAATGGTTATGGGGTCCTTCTGCCGAAACAGATAGTGGATGAACTGAGGCTGGAGGAGGGTAGTGTGCTCTCCATCGTCAAAGATGCTGAGGGAATACATTTGTCACCCTACGACGCTAACTTCAGTGAGCAATTGGAGGCATTTCGCCGTACCGAGGCAAAACACCGAAATAGCTATCGAGAACTAGCGAAGTGAAGCCGGTACGGCTGCTGGACTTCAGAGGTGTAAGCGCGATTCATGCGGAGTTGATTACGCGCTATGGCGGCTCAATGGGCCTGCGCGATGCCGGCCTGCTTGAGTCGGCGATTGCGCGGCCTGCTCATTTGCACGTGTACGAGGAAGACGCCACCATTGCGAGGCTTTGCGCTACGCTGGGTTGGGGTTTGCTCAAGAACCACGCTTTCATCGACGGCAACAAGCGGGTGGCACTGGGTGCGATGGTGGTTTTTCTCGAACTCAATGGATACGAACTCACCTGTTCAGAAGCCGAAGAAACAGACATGGTGCTCCGTGCCGCCGCAAGTGAACTGAGTGAGCTGGAATGGAATGAATGGGTCGAGCGGTTGCGCAAGCCAAACCGGCTGCGTAGCTGGCCACTATTCGGCTAGCCTTCTTAGGGCGTCACGGTTCTCATTCATAACCCGCTTCATAGCCTTCATCTGGTCCGCGAATCCCTGCTCGTAAGGCGTAAGCTCGATGCCATCAGGAGTTTCAGAGACACGCAGAGTGTCACCCTTTTCTGCGTTTAGCTTCGCTCGATCTTCCTTAGGCATGACGGACTCCCCTGGCTAGTTCTAGCAAATGTTATAGCATCACCCTTCCAACTGCGGCCCCGATCTGCGAAGGCGCGAAAGCAACGCCGCAGGCTGCAACGATTGCGGAAAATCCAGCAGGCTCGCCAAGAATGCGGGAAAGGTGTCCTCGGTGATGCGCAGGGACTCGGGCAGGACGTAGATGTTCATGATCAGCTCTGAGACCAGCAACGACGCCGCCGCTGCAAAGAGCCCATAATGCTTAGCCAGCACATACGTTAGAACGACCGTAATACTGGTAGCGAAAAGATAATAGGCGGCCAGCTTTTGATGCTGATTGATCGCCGCCACGAGGGTCGAGCTGGTCGACCAAAACGTGTAGATCACAACTACAAGGAGCAACTCGGTAAGAAGCGGTCTGCTCGGAGGAACATGACCTCCCGTCCAGTGTGTCAGAAACCACGGTCCAACCGTCATCATGACGAAGACGATGCCGAAAGAGATGATCAGCGCCATCTGGCACGAGCGTCGATGCAGCGAACGGAGCAACGGAATGTCGTTGGTTCCGAAGGCGTTGGATAGCTCCGGCCAGAAGGTATTGTTGACCATCGACATCATCTGCAGCGCAACCCGGGAGACGGTGCGCGCTGTTCCGAAGATGACGACTGCAGTAGGTCCAAGCGCATACCCGACGGCCATCAACGTTCCTTGAAGGTTTAAAGCGTTGCCCAGTGGGAAGGCCATGAAGGCAAAGGCGGGTCCCGCCAAGCGGCGAATCTCGGATAACCGGGCATGGCTCCAGCCATAGCGGACCCAGGGAATATCCCGGCGGACCATAATGCACAGCACAAACGTAAAAAACGCATTGGCGCATGCCAGTACGAGCGCGGTCATTCGAGCGCCACCACCCAGGCAGACAGGAATCAGCATGACGCCAAAGGCCGAGAGAGCAAAGACGCTCTTCATGAATGAGCCATACGGATAGCGTCCAACGCATCGGTAGGCAGATTGCAGGAGAGCCTCGAGCTGGTTGAGCAGCACAGAGCAGCCAAGGTAGAAGATGACCCATTTGCTGTCGGTCGAGCCGATTTCATGAAGCTTCAAATGCTCGGCTACAGGAAAGAAATAAAGCGTGATTCCTAACAGCAGCATTACGGCCGTGCAGACGATGGAGATGAGCCACCAGCAGCTTTGGAAGACGCTCAGAGCGCCCTCGCGATCGCCGCGCGCCGTCATCATGGTCATCTCGTTACCGGCGACGTTGCCGAATCCCATATTGCTGAGGCTGAGGTAGGTGGGGATCGCCGTCACGATCATCCACTCGCCATAGAGCGGAACGCTCCAGAAATGCAGAAAGACCGGCACCTGGACCAGTTGGATGATTGACGTGGCAAACTTGCTCACCAGGTTCGAAAGGAAGCCGAGAAGAAGACGTCGTTTTGTTGAGTTATCCATGGGCCTCGATGGTTGGGATTTGACGCATGGTTGCTTTCAGCAACTCAGCGGCTGCTGTTGCGTAGAGCGACATGCATCTTTTGTGCGAACGGACGAACCATCTGTTTGCCTCGCTCAACGACGTTGCTGAAAGTGACAGGAAGGGGACGGTCGGCAAGGAAGGATTCCAGGACTGACAGGCCGTCGACCCGCTTTGCCCAGGGCTCAAGAATCGGATAGAGCGCGGCTCTCTCCGCGAGGGCGAACTCTTCGTACGCGGTTGTGATGTAACGTAGAAAATTGGCTCGGCTGGCCTTATCGATCCATCCGGTGTCCTTCATGCCGGCGCGCTGTGCCGCCAGCGGCATCACCTCGTAAAACATTCGCTGCTCGTCGCGAATCCACATGCCGAACCGGTTGCGGAACTTGTTGCCATCGTGTCCAACCCGGTAGCCGCTGATGATCTCGTTCTCGTAGATGAAGGAGCCGAACGGGGCGAGTTGCATGAACATCGGCCAGTCTCCAAACGACTCCATATTCTCCGGGTATCCACCGGACTTCATCAGCATCTCCCGGTTCACGGCGAATGCGGCAAAGCTGGCCTTAGGGCCGTGCTTTTGTTCCAGCAGTGTGGCGGGCGGCAAGGTCACTGCATTGACGCTGAGCATGTACTGGCTCGAAAGCGTTTTTCCATCACGATCGATGGTGTCCCATCCGGCGCGCACGACTACGGCGTCCGCGCGCCTCTGGGCTCCGCGAATCAGCACTTCGCAATAATGTGGCCGTGCGATATCGTCACTGCTCAGCAGTGTGCACCAGTCGCCCGAGAGGCTCGAAAGCGTAAAGTTCCACTGGCCACTGACGTTGCAGCCAGGAGGCGGCTTCACGCCACGAACGTGCTTCGAATATTTTTCAATGATCTCCGGGGTGTTGTCCGTGCTGTAGTGATCGGAGATGACGATTTCGTCCGGCGGGCGCGTCTGATTCAGGAGGGATAGGATTGTTTCTTCAAGAAATTCGCCCTGATTGTAGGCGGGGATACCCACTGAAAACGTCAACGGCTTAGTCATTATTGGCGATTCTAACAACAGCGCGGGTAGATTCCTGACCAGTCTTCCAGCGGTAACTCTTCAAGACAATGGCTCCTTCTGGTTACTACGCCCGCCGAAAGGACAGTGCTGTCGAGATCAGAACTGGCGGAGCTTGCGATCGATCTGCAGCTTCTCGGCAGTCAATTGAGCAAGCATCGCCGTGTCACCGCGCCGATCTGCCTCCGCCATCAGAGAGCGCACCTCGCGCTGCCGACGTTCCAGCCGTCGCCGCTCGAGAGTATGCAGCGCATTCTCCACCTTCTCAGCCATGGATTGATTTGCGTTCGAGCCGGAGTCGTCGTGATCATCATGCTGTTGCAATGCGAGAGCAAGCAATACTCGCGTCGGCTGGTCTGGCGCGGCGTCGAGCGGATTTGGCGGCGCAGGTGCATGGGTAAGCGCTTCAAGCACAGGTGCGGCAGGCAGGCCGTCGTACCATTCCGGATGATGCGAAAGCTGTTCCACAGCGAGAATCCGTGCAGCATCATGTTCCGGCAGCACAAGCGCCCGCAGCAGAATGCGTTCGGTCTCGCTGGCAGGATCCTGCTGGTGCGAGCGAACGCTCTCGACCCGCTGCGCTGCGGCCTGCTTCAACTCCTGCCGCATGATGGCGGAGTCGATGCTCAGTTTCTGCGCGGCGTCAGCGGCAAACTCGTCGCGGTGAATGCGGTTTGGCATGCGGCGAATGTGCGGCAGCAGAAAGTTCATTGCCTTTGTTTTGGCGTCCGGAGTGCGCGCCGGAAAGAGCTGGAGGGCGCGATCGATCAGGTAATCGCTATGCCGCTTCGCCGTGCGGAGAGCAGCCATGTAAGCCTGAATCCCGTGCTCGCGAACATAGCGATCGGGATCAAGACCGCCTTCAAGCGCAATCACCTTCACCTCGAAGTCCTCTTCCGTAAGCAGCGCAATGGACTTCTCGGCAGCGTTTGCGCCAGCCTGATCGGGGTCGAAGTTTACGACAACGCGCTTCGTAAATCGACTCAGCAGTCGCACCTGCATTTCGGTGAAGGCTGTGCCGGAGGTTGCCAGTACATTGCGAATCCCCGCCATGTACACCGAGATGCAGTCCATCTGGCCTTCGACGAGCAGCGCAAAATCGTTGGCGCGCATATCGGCCTTGGCCTTGTCGAGATTGAAGAGCACCTGCCCCTTCGTATAGAGCGCAGTTTCGGGCGAGTTCATGTACTTCGGGCCGGACTTTTCATCCGAATCGAGTGCCCGTGCCGTGAAAGCAATCGTCTTGCCCTGCTCATTCGCAATCGGAAACGTAATCCGCTTGCGGAACCGCGCATAGAGCTGGCCCTGCGTCCCGTCCGCCTGCTCCTTCGAGCTGAACAATCCGCTCGCACGCATTACTTCTTCACTGAAGTGCGGCTTCAGCCGTTCGCGCATGTCGTTGAAATCATCCGGCGCATAACCAATGCGAAACTTCGCAACAGTCTCCGCGGTAACGCCACGCCCGGTCAGGTACTCACGAGCTCGCGCTGCCTCAGGACTCTTCAGGTGCGCTTCGAAATACTGCGTGGCCGCCTCATGGATATCAATCAGTTGACGCCGCAGCCCGGCGTCACGAGCCTCTTCCGGCGAGCTGAACTCACGCTTCGGCAGAGGTATTCCGCTCTTGGTTGCAACGACGCGAATGGCCTCGGGGAAACTGATGTTCTCGAGCTTCATCACAAACGTGAAGACGTCGCCTTTCTCGTGACAGCCGAAGCAATAAAAGTAACCGTGATTCGCGTTCACCGAGAACGAGCCGGTCTTCTCCTTATGGAACGGGCACAACCCCGTGTAATTCTGCGCGCCCGTCTTGCGCAGCTTCACGTAGTCGCCAATGATCTTGACGATGTCGGTCTGTTGCTTCACGGTCTGGGCAAAATTGTCTGACATGGTCCCAATCTCTGAGTGTAGATGAGCCGGTGATAGTGGTCGAAGCCGGATGCATATCGAGCCGGACGTCTATGTCCCTTTAGTTGTAGTGGGATACGGCTTATCGCAAGAAAAATTGAAACTTAATCGCCGATTGCGTGTTTCGATGGAAGTGCACCACGATAGGCCGCATCTAAGGGTTCTTGTTGTACATTTTTGAGGCTGCGGCCATCCACTGGCCTATGCCGTCTCCGGGGTTAATGAATGCAAATCTCCAGTCCGATTCGTAAAGTTCTCATGGCAGCAGCTCTTGCGCTTATTCCTGCGTCTTCTTTCGCAGGCGTCCTGATCTCCGTAAACATCGCACCCCCAGCGTTGCCTGTTTATACGCAGCCATTATGCCCAGGCGAGGGATATATCTGGACTCCCGGCTACTGGGCATGGGGGCCTGAAGGATACTATTGGGTTCCCGGCGTCTGGGTTCAACCGCCAACCGTCGGTGTTCTCTGGACCCCCGGTTACTGGGGCTGGACCGAGGGTGCATACATCTTCCACGCCGGCTACTGGGGTCCGCACATCGGCTTTTACGGTGGCGTCAACTACGGCTTCGGCTACGGCGGCGTCGGCTATGAGGGCGGGCGCTGGGACCACGGCGTCTTCGCCTACAACCGCAGTGTGAACAACATCAACATCGTCAACGTTCACAACGTCTACAACCAGACCGTCATTGTGAACAACTACAACCGCGTCAGCTACAACGGTGGCAACGGCGGTATACGGGCTCAGGAGTCAGAGCACGAGCGGGAGGCCTTCCACGAGCAGCACTTCCAGCCCACGGTCAATCAGCAGAGTCACGAACAGTTCGCCCGGCAGGATCGTGGCCAGCTTGCCAAGGTGAATAACGGACGTCCGCCGATGGCAGCGGCCAGAACTCCGGAAGAGTATCACTCCGCCGCGCAACCGCACGGGGAAAACTTCAACAACAACCATGGCAACGTGCCCCAGGCCAACCAGCGTCCGGCCTATCAGCAGAACCCGCAGCAGGCCCATTCGCAGACGCAGCCCTACACGCAACAGCAGCAGCAGAACCATCCGCAGCCGCAGACCTACACGCAGCAACCGCAGAACCATCCGCAACCGCAGACCTATACGCAGCAACCGCAGCCTCAGAACCGCCCACAGCCGCAGGCCTACACGCAGCAGGCCCGTCCGCAGGCACAGCCCGCCTACACACAGCAGTCTCATCCTCAACCGGAGAGCCGCCCGCAGCCTCAAAACCGCGAGCAGCCTCATGCGCAGCCGCAGGAGCGTCATCAGGGCGGTGAACCCGGCCATCCTGAGGGTCATGACGGCCACGGCAAATAGCCGTATATACTTATATGTGTCCAACAGAGCGGCCGTCGGCAACCCCGTCGGCCGCTTTCTCCTTGCGAGATAAAGTAGCTGCAGGTGCTCTCTCCCCAACAACTCGATCAGGTGTGTGTGGTCCTGGTGCGGGCACGCAATCCAAACAATATCGGCGCAGTAGCGCGAGCCATGCACGACTTCGGCTTCCGTCATCTCCGCCTCGTCAACGACTACACCGTTCCCTTTGAGACGGCGCGATCTGCTGTCGACGCCTCCGCAGTGCTTGCCTCCGCAACCACCTTCGCCAGCGTTGCCGATGCAGTGGCAGACTGCACACTTATCGTGGGCACAACTGCGGTCGGCGCGCGCGCGCTGCAGCATCCGCTCCACGCACTCCCCGAAGCCGCCACCGCCATCCACGCGGAACTGACGCGTGAGGATGCTCGCGTCGCGCTGCTCTTCGGCTCCGAAAAGACTGGCCTCAGCAACGACGAACTCAGCCATTGCCACTGGCTCCTGACCATCCCCATGGAGCAGCACGAAGATATTCGCCATCCATCGATGAATCTCGGGCAAGCGGCGGCGGTGTGCCTGTACGAGTTGGTTCGCCAAACCGGAGTCCATGTCGGCACAGGCGTTCCGCAGGCCGCATCTTCGGGCGACGTCGAGCGCCTGACCGCCCTGCTCAACGAAGTGTTGGAGAAGACCGAGTACACCAGACGCCATCCCGCAAACTCCGACGAAGCCCAGATTCGACGCCTCGTTTTGAGGATGGGGCTTGCGGCTAACGACCTGCCGGTATGGATGGGAATCCTGCGTCAGGTGCTGTGGCGCGTGCGCCGGGCCGAAGGTACTGAAGAGTAATTTCAATCGTCTATCTATTGCGAATCCTGCGGATAACGGTAGACTAGGCGTCATTCATACAACAGCAGAAAGAGACCTAACAAGGTCAGAGGCAGCAAAACGATGTATTTGGGGAAGGGTTTGTCGGCGATATCAGCGCTTGCAATAGGTTGCATATTCACAACAGCAGGAATGGCGCAGGGAAGGCAGCTTACGACCGAAGACTACGCACACGCGGAAAAGTTCATGAACTACAGCGTCAATCCGCTCGTCTATCACAGCGTGAGTGAGCCCACGTGGCTACCCGATGGCCGCTTCTGGTATCGCGACCGCGGACCCGAAGGCGTGACCTTCACCCTGGTCGATCCCGCGAAAGGGACCAAGGGTCCAGCGTTCGATCATACGAAGCTCGCCAATGCACTAACGGAGGCTTCATCCGCTAAGCACAAAATCGATGCGCAGCACCTGCCTGTCACTGAGTTGGCCTTTGAAGGCGCGACCGTAGTCGTAACAGCGCACGGCAAGCAGTTTCGCTGCGACCTCAGCGGAGCAGGCGTCTGCATCGCCGGGGCCACAAAGTCTGAGACCAGTGCCGCCACTCCCCGCCGCCGCACCCCATCAGACATCTCCCCCGACAAGACCAAGGGCGCCTTTATCCGCGGCTACAACCTATGGGTCCGCGACATCGCCACCGGCAAAGAGACGCAGCTCACTACAGACGGCATCAAGGACTTCGGCTACGCCACTGACAACGCCGGTTGGCAGATGAGTGACAACCCCATCCTCGTCTGGTCACCCGACTCAAAAAAGATTGCCACCTTCCAGCAGGACCAGCGTAAAGACGGTGAGATGTACCTCGTACCCGTCACCAACGGCCACCCGCAGCTCAAGGCATGGAAGTATCCGTTCGTCGGCGACAAAGACGTCACCATGATCGAGCGCGTCATCATCGACGTCGACTCGCCCAAGGTTATCCGCCTCAAGATGCAGCCAGACCAGCATCGCTCTACCATCTGCGACGACGTAAGCTGCCGCGGCGGCAGCGGATGGGACGACGTGCAATGGAGCGAAGACGGCAAGCATCTCGCCTTCGTCTCAACCTCACGCGACCACAAGCAGGAGTGGTTCCGCGTGGCCGATGCCGAAACCGGCGACGTTCGCGAAGTCATGACCGAGACCGCGCCGAAGTTCTTTGAGAGCGGCAACGATAAGGTGAACTGGAAGCATCTCCCTAAGTCCAACGAGATCCTCTGGTTCAGCGAGCGCGACAACTGGGGTCAGATGTATCTCTACGACCTCACCACTGGCAAACTCAAGAATCAGATCACTCACGGCGAAGGCAACGTCACCCAGGTCCTCGCAGTTGACGAAGCCGCCCGCAAAATCTACTTCCTTGGCGTTGGCAAAGAGAAGGGCCGCGACCCATACTTCTCGCACTACTACAGCATCAACTTCGATGGCTCCGGCCTGAAACTCCTCACGCCCGAAGACGCCGACCACGCCATCACTCCATCTCCCGACGGCCACTACTTTGTCGATGTCTACTCAACGCCCACACAGCCCCAGACTACAGTCGTTCGTAACAGCGACGGCAAGGTTGTCCTCGATGTCGCCAAGCAGGACATCACGAAGCTGGTAGCCGCAGGATGGGTTCCACCGACGCCCATCACCGTCAAAGCGCGCGACGGCAAGACCGACCTCTACGGCTTCATGTTCAAGCCCACGAACTTCGACGCTTCGAAGAAATATCCCATCGTGAACAACGTCTACCCCGGCCCACAGACGGGCTCTTGCGGTGGTCGTAGCTTCGCGGCATCGCATCGCGACATGCAGGCGCTGGCGGAGCTTGGCTTCGTCGTCGTCTGCATCGACGGCATGGGTACGCCCTTCCGTTCCAAGGCCTTCCACGAGTTCTACTTCGGCAACCTCGGCGACAACACCATCCCCGATCAGGTAGCCGGAATGAAGGAGCTCGCCGCGAAGTATCCCTGGATCGACATCGACCGCGCCGGCATGTACGGGCACTCCGGCGGAGGAAACGCAACCGCAGCAGCCATGTTCAACTACCCCGACTTCTTCAAGGTAGGCATCGCCGAAAGCGGCAACCACGACCAACGCGACTACGAAGACGACTGGGCAGAAAAGTGGGCTGGTCTCGAGGTCAAGAATCCCGACGGCACCAGCAACTACGACAGCCAGGCCAACCAGAACATCGCGAAAAACCTGAAAGGCCATCTCCTGTTGGCCCACGGAACGATGGACAACAATGTTCCGCCTAACAACACGCTGCTCGTGGTCGATGCCCTCATCAAAGCCAACAAGGACTTTGACCTCCTGATGATCCCAAACGTCGCCCACGGATACGCGGAGGCCGCGCCCTACATGGCCCGACGCCGCTGGGACTACTTCGTCCGCAACCTCGCCGGCAACACGCCGCCGAAGGAGTACCAGATGAAGCCCTACTCCACGATTCAGGCGGGCATGGCAATGGGACCAGGCGACGACGATCAAACCGACCAGGACTACGCCCAGTAAGGAAACGCAAACGAACGGGCCAGCGAAACTCACCTCGCTGGCCCTTCTTCTTTCAGTTGCTTTTGCTGTTGCTTGTTCTCCGTGAAGTAGCTCTAGAGCCAGCCCTTGGTCCTCGCAATGCGCGCTGCATCCACGCGATTCGCCGCACCCAGCTTGGCGATCACCTCAGACAGATAATTCCGCACCGTCCCTTCAGACAAATGCAGCTCCCCGGCAATCTCGGTACTGCTCCTCCCATCGCCAGCCCGCTGCAAAATCTGCCGTTCACGCTCCGTCAGCGGATCAGGCTCCGCACTCCAGGCCTCAGTCGCGAGCGCTGGATCAACCACGCGCAACCCTTGATACACCCGCCGAACCGCATCCGCCAACTCCGCCGCAGGCCTGTCTTTCAGCAGATAACCCCTCGCTCCCGCATCCATCGCGCGCCGCAGATATCCAGGTCGCGCAAACGTCGTCAGGATAATCGTCCGCACCTCAGGATGGCTTGTCTTCAACGCAGCCGCCAACTCCAGCCCCGTCATCTTCGGCATCTCAATGTCTGTCACTAGAACATCGGGCGAACAGGTAGACACTGCATCCAACGCAGCCTTTCCATTCGCGGCCCGGGCCACCACGCAGATGTCTGCCTCCAGGTCCAGCAGCGCCGCCAGTGCGCCCAGCACCATCCCCTGATCTTCCGCTATCACAACTCGAATCTCCGCCATCACTGCACCATCCCCGTCGTTGAAGAATTCGCCGCGACCGGAAGTTCAACCACGAGCGTCGTACCGTGTTCACTGCTGATCGAGAAGCGCCCACCCAGCGACTGCACTCTCTCCCGCATTCCTCGCAGTCCATTGCCTTCCTGTTTTATTGGATAAGGTCCATCGTCCTGCACCTGCAGCGAATGAAAGCGATCCTCTGTCGTCGTAAAGCGCATACTGCACTGCGTCGCGTGCGCGTGACGAACAATATTCGTAACAGCCTCACGCAGCGCAAGACACAGCACCGTCTCTTCCGCAGCCGTCAGCTTCGGCAGCGCAGATTCGCAAGCCAGCGCCACGCCCGCGGTCTGCAGCGTGTTGCGCGCCATCTCCACCTCAGCGGCGAGTCCTTGCGACCGATACCCTCCAATCGCCTCGCGAACCTCTTTCAGCGCCGTCCTCGCCGTCTTCTCCACGTCGGCAATCTCATGCGCCGCACGCTGCGGATCGCGATCCATCAGCCTTCCCGCCAGCTCCGACTTCAACACAATCACCGACAGCGTATGCCCCAGAACATCATGCAGGTCCCGCGCAATCCTCTCCCGCTCCGCCAGCGCCGCCAACTGTTCGATCTCATCATGCGCTCGCCGCAGCTTGTACTGCGAGCGCTTCTGCTGCGCGACAAAGATGTTGCTCGTCCCCACCACAACGGTAAAGAAGAGAGATACGGCGACCGTAATGGGATTGAGATGCAGCAGCAGGCCTTGAATCGCGATTCCCAGGCATTGCGCCACCATGATCGCGATAACCGTCGGTACCGAAGCCACCGCAAACGGGAGAAACGCCGCACTATAAATGAAGAAGCTCGACGAGCCTGAGTTGATCGGAATCGATACCAGTCCTAGCACATAGAAGGCAGCCAGCAGAACATACCGCACTCTCGCCGACTGCATCCGCATAAAGCCCACGTAGATGGCCACAAAGACAGCGTAGATAGCGAAGCACACCAGCCAGTACCGCAGCTGGCCACGCATAATCGGCTCAACGAAAAAGAACACCGAATACGCCATCCAGATATAGCCTGTGCCGCGATGGCCACCTATGTTCGGATTCTCACACGGTATTTGGTCTTGGTAGATCATCGCTTTCCCGAAAGTGTACCGCGCATCACGCATTCTGCTGCGCCCGGTTGAAGACCAGCCAGCTCGTTCCCAGCATCACCATGGTGAACCCCGCAAGTCCAACCCAATGGCTCACTACCGACGTGTTATTCGCATATCCAAAGATGTGGAGCATCAACTGCGCCAGATGATACATCGGCAGAGCAGGCGCAATCCTTTGTAGCCAATGCGGCAGATATTGAATCGGCATCCAAAGGCCACTCATAAACGACATTGGCAGGTAGATCAGATTCACAATACCCGGCGCCGCATTCGCGGGAATAAGCAATGCCAGCAGAAACCCCATGCTCGCAAACGAGATCGACCCAACGATGCTGATGCCATACATCTTTACCAGCTCAACAGCAGTCAACGACACGCCGCCCATCGTCACAGCAAGCGCCGTCAAGGCCGTAACAATGATCAGCCCAAAGGCGATAGCTCCCATGCTCTTCGCAAAAAGATAAGCCATCGGAGGCATAGGGCTGGCACGCTTCACCTCCAACCACCCCATAGCCCGCTCACCGGCAAGACCAACACCAATACCGAACAGCGCCGCGCCAATCAAACCAAAGCAAGCATATCCGCCAAGCAGATATCGAGCCATGTGAATACCGCTGCCATTCGTGCCGCGATTGCTCACGCCGAACAGAAGGTAGAACATGATAGGAAAGCCAATCACCGCCAGCGAAAACGACCGGTTGCGCAACAGCTTCAGAAACTCGTACTTCGTCTCTTTGCGAAATATCTCTATAGTGCGACCGATGCCTAACGTCTGTGGCTCGTGATAAGCGATAGATGAAGTCGACATAATATTTCTCCCTGTACTGCATCTGCATAAGAAGGGTCAGCGCGAAGTAGTAAGCGCAAGAAAAGCATCTTCCAGCGCCGGACTGGCGATCTCGAGGCCGCTCAGCGTCTCATCACGCAACAGCATCTCGCGAACAACCGCTTCAGCATGCGGTGTCATAACAACAACGTCATCGCCGCTCTGCTCCACGCTCGTCACACCGGGTAGCGCAGATAAAAACTCCACAGTCAGCTGCGTACGGCAGCGAATCTTTCGTCCCGCACTCACACTCTTGATCTCGGCCGGCGTCCCCTCGCTGACAATCTTTCCCTTGTTGATCACGACGATCCGATTCGCCAGCGCATCAGCCTCTTCCAGATAATGCGTCGTCAGCAACACCGTCTTGCCGCGATTCGCCAGCGTGCGTATCTGCTGCCACAGGCCACGTCGTGCCTCAATGTCCATGCCCACCGTCGGCTCATCCAGAAACACAAGGTCAGGATCGCCGCACAGCGCCAGCCCAAACAGTACGCGCTGTTTTTGCCCGCCGCTCAACGTGCTGAACATCTTGTCTTCAACACCCTCAAGCTGCGCAATCCTCACGATCTCCGCCACCGGCAGCGGCCTCGCATAATAACTGCGAAACAGATCAAGATGTTCGCGTACTCGCAGCGTCTCCGGAATCCGCGCAACCTGCAGCATCGCGCCCACGCGAAGCCGCGTCTCCGGCGTCTGAGGATCACCGCCGAACACCCGCGCCATCCCTGCGGTAGGAGCAATCAGCCCCAGCAACAACCGCACCGCAGTAGATTTGCCCGCGCCATTCGGCCCCAGCAGGGCAACCACCTCGCCCGGTCGCAGCGCAAGATTCATCCCATCCAGAGCAACCGTCTCGCCATAGCGCTTCGTCACATTCGTCAACGCAGCGATCACCTGCTGCGACCGGGTCTCTGAAGAGAACCGCTCAACCGCTGTCTCTCGCATCAGTGCAGTAGCTGGCATCATGCCTCCTCTGTTATCTGCCTACACCAGAGATCATGTTCCTGTTCGCTGCATTTCAACAGTGGAGAACGTCACGAAACAACATGACAACTGTCATACCGTTCCGTCGAGCATCGCCAGCACACCTTCCCGGCTAAGCCCGCGCTGCCGCAACGTGCGTACCGCCAGCGCATCATGCCGCTTCGCCAGCCGCACACCAAGCTCATCCACCATCAGCCGTGTATGAAAATAACTCAAGCCAGACAAGCCTAATGCACGCTGCAGCAAAATCTGCCGCGCCGTAGACTTCAACAGATCAGCCCCTCGCACCACCTCGGTAATCCCCGTCGCCGCATCATCAACAACACAAGCAAGCTGATAGCTCGGCAGCCCATCCTTGCGCCACACCAGAAAATCCCCAAAGTCCACACCCGCCGTAAACACCTGCGCTCCTACATTGCCATCGACAAAGCGAACGGCCTCGCCATCCGGAACCCGAAACCGATAGTTCATCCCCGGCACCAGACTTCGCGACAAAGCCTCGCCAACAGGCCGGCACCGTCCGTCATACACCGGCTCATCATCAACATCTTCATGCGGAGCATGCATCATGCGCACCAGGTCTCTTCGGCTGCAACCACACGGATACACAAATCCCGCATCAATTAACTGCTCGAACGCCGCCCGATACAACTCCCCACGCTCCGACTGCGAAACCATCGGCGGTTCCCAAGCAATCCCGAGCCACTCAAGATCCTCAACCATCGCCTCGACAAACTCACTCTTCGACCGCTGCGGATCAAGATCCTCATTGCGTAGCAGCAATACCCCGGTGCACTCACATGCACGCCGATATGCCGTCCAGAACGTAGCCGCATGACCCAGATGAAGCAGACCTGTAGGTGAAGGGGCCAACCGGCCGACATAGAATTTGCTCACAGGCCGATGATACGACCGGATATCATGGCTGCGGACGAGAGAGCGATAACAATATGACTGCAATGACAGATCAAGAGGTCCGCGAATTCATCGAAAAAAATGAATGGAACACCGGGATCAAAATTAAGGATCGGCAACCGTATGAGGATCGGCAACTGTACAAAGACAGTCCCGAAGCGAACGTGCTCTACCTGAAATTTCCGGAAACACCGTTGAGAGCCACCTATTTCTCTCGCGTAGTCTCGCTGCTCGGTGCTGATGAGGAAAGCATGTTTTACGGTGCTCTGCTATAGATCACGCTCTACAACATAAGCAGTCCGCAATTGGAAAAAACAGGCTGGGCCATGATCGACATGATGCGTCGCAGTTTCGGAGAGAATCGACCGATCGAGGCCGCCTCTGGTCATTGGTTCCGAAATGGCGCCGTCGTTGATCTCGCTGCATTTATTCTTCCCTGCTTTGTGTTCGGCTGGGACGCTTTCATTGTTTCCTGCTGGAGACAATTTCTTCGTGCATATCAGCCATGATGAATTCTGGGTCGTTGTGACACGCAACGATGAAATCCATAGAAAGATCCGAACTTCACTAGCAGATTTTGAACCGAAAGAACATCAAGGGTTGCTTCGACGATTCTGTCCGAATTCGAAATACTTGGTCCCATCTGAATCTACCAGTTAGTCTTCTCTCCAAGCTGCACGCCTACATATAATCCACACCGTACTGCACCGGAATCTGCGTAAACGCAATCCGCGTAGGCGCCGATTCCCGCGCCGGCAGCATCCCCGCAAAGTGCAGCGTTGTATGCCCATACTTCAGATTCAGCTTATCCATCGTCGCCGAAAGCTGCCCCCGATTATTCGGATCACCAAACAGCTCCTCCTGATGCTCATTCTCCGGAATCAAATTCCGCAGCGTCACCCCCACAAAAAACGGCCGCTGAAACTCCGCCCCTTGCGGTCGCTGTTTCCATATCCCGCGCAACACCTCCAGCAGCGTCAGCGTATCCTGGCAGTCCCTGAACCGCGCCTCCATCCCCCATCCCGAGTGCGTCAAACCACTGAAATGTTTCTTCGACTTCATCTGCGCCGCCTGCTCTCTCGTCAGCGCAAACCGTATCGTAACCGCCATCGATCCCGCATAAAACTTCTCCATCCGCAGCCTCATCGCCGCTTTATGCAGCAGCTTATGCGCCACCGACCAGGCACCCTCCTGCGACCGAAACTCCGGAGCCATCACATGCGAGTGCCCAAGCGACTTCTGCACCCCACTCGACACCGGTGCGCCATCGTCCCCTGTCACCTCGCCCCGCAGCCAGTGATACAGCCTGTCGCCCCACACGCTGTCCCACAGCTTATGCATCCCCGCACGATCGAGCGCCAGCAACTGCTCCATCGTCGTAATGCCTTTTTTATTCAACCGAACCTCGGTCCGCGCGCCCACGCCCGGCAGATCCCGCAGTTCCAAATGCGCAATCGCCCGCGGCAACTGCGAAGGCAGCAACCCGATCAACCCGTCCGGCTTCTGCATATCACTGGCAATCTTCGCCAGATACCGATTCGGAGCCATCCCAATCGAACACCGCAGCGCCACCCCAACGTTCTTATAGATCGCCTGCTTGATCTCCAGCGCAATCTTCCGCGCTCGCGGAGGCTCCTGCTCGCGCCCAATCAACTGACACACCATCTCATCGATCGAAGGTGTATGCGCCACCGGACAACAAAGCTCCACCGCATCCGCAATCGCCTTCGAGTACTTCGCATACTCGGTATGATTCCCTTCGATCAGCACAATCTCAGGACACTTCTTCTTCGCCTCACCCACCTGCGTCCCGGTCTTGATCCCCAGCGCCTTCGCCTCATAACTAGCCGCGATGCAGCAAGTCGTATCCGCCATCGTAGGCACAACAGCCAAAGGCCTCCCGCGATACTTCGGCTCCAACTGCTGCTCCACCGAAGCAAAGAAGCTGTTCAGGTCGATATGCAGAAATCCAAACCGATCGGGATAGGGAGTGAAGTCCATAAGCAAATATGAACAGATTGTATTCGCTTTTTGTTTGCCTAATTGCGCTAGAGTCTGTTAATCATGTACCCGCTGTTGGTCAAAGTATTCCCGAAGATACGGTTTGACCTCTGGTTTCAGAGCGAAACGGTTCTGTCCAAAAAAATCGTCACGGACGTTTTGCTCAGATGGGACGAGCCAGCTTGTTTCTCTCGCTAGAGCCTCTGGATGCCAATATTGTTCCATATTGGCTCCTGTCTCCCTTACTTTGGTCTGCGCTGTTGTCGTACTCAATTCACCGTGCACAAGGAACTGACGGATGGTTTCACGGCGTACAGGAGGAAACTGATCCATAGTTTTTTTAATATCTTTCCGAATCTCTGCCGCATTCGGGTCGTCCTGAGTTTTTTGATGCTGTTCTGCTCGGAAATCCAGTCGGGTCAGTTCTTGTGAGAGTTCATTGAAGTCTATTGCGACCTGCGGTTGGCTGAGTATTTGGCCAATCTGATCAAAAAGGATGTGCAGGTCGCCGGACATGTCAATGTTCAAACCCTGGATTAGCGAGAACGGCGGCTCAAGTTTGCTTTTCCGTACCTTACCGAGACAGCAAGGAAAAAGCTTGATCCCTGAAAACCACGCTCTGCCCGATTCAAACCAAACCCATTTTCTGGATAGTCCCCGTTCAGTAACGAGAGCAATAATCAATGATGCCGTCTTCAAGGCATCTAGAATCTTCTGAACCCATGGGTCGCCTGGTGCAAGGCTTTCGGGGTCGGATGAGACGAAAATCGTCACATTAGGAAAAGCGATGGAGATACTTTTTGAGACTCTCGCTGCGATCTCACTATCAACAGCTGCGTGACTAATAAAAATGCTTTTTGCGCCTTCGCTCAATTTGTTCCCCATGTAATCTGATGAACAGATTGTAGCCTTTGCCTAACAGCAGATCGGCACAATAGACCTCTTCGACGAGGAGGGAACCTGGAGGAGACGACGAATTCGTGGGTTTGGCTAGTCGTCCGTCCTCTCTTCCGCTACGCAATAGACAATGCCAAACGGGTCCCTGAAGCAGAGCGAGTCCCCATTATCCAGCAGGATCGTGCACCCATTCGCGATCAGCCCTTCCTTCGCAGCCCGTATGTCCTTCACAGGAAAGTTAGGAATCGGCGGCCCCGGATCAAGATCAGCCTGCACATTCAGAAGGAAGCTCCCCGCGTTATACGCGACGCTCTTCTCCGTCCGGCTCACCATCTCAAACTTCATCACGTTGGTGTAGTAGTTCTCCGCCGCAGAAATATCCGTGAGGTGGATCGCGACTAAATCATTCGAACGGAGCATGACCGCCTCCTGCACACAACGCAATATACGCTCCGTCAATAACCTCTGTCCGCAAACCATACCTCCACTTGCTAAAATCGCTCCCTATGGCCGCCGCCGAACATCCCGCTCCTCCCGCAACAAAGCTCACACCCCACCAGCGTAAGCTAGCCGAGCTAGCCGCCCGCCACGCCATCGCCGAAGAAGGCGGAGGCCCCGAGCGCCGCGCCCGCGAATCCGCCGCCGGCAAGCTCTCCGCCCGCGAACGCATCGACCTCCTCCTCGACGAAGGCACCTTCGAAGAGACCGACAAATTCGTAACTCACCGCGCCACCGACTTCGGCATGGCCGACCAACGCGTCCCCGGCGACGGCTTCATCACCGGCCACGGCCGCATCCATGGCCGCGTCGTCTTCGTCTTCGCGCAGGACTTCACCGTCTTCGGCGGCTCCCTCTCCGAGTCCAACGCCGCCAAAATCGTCAAGATCATGGACACCGCTCTCCGCGTCGGCGCCCCCGTCATCGGCCTCAACGACTCCGGAGGCGCCCGCATCCAGGAAGGCGTCGTCTCCCTCGCTGGCTACACCGACATCTTCCTCCGCAACACCCTCTCCAGCGGAGTCATCCCACAAATCTCAGCGATCCTCGGTCCCTGCGCCGGCGGAGCCGTCTACTCCCCCGCCATCACCGACTTCACCCTCATGACCGAGCGCACCAGCTACATGTTCGTCACCGGCCCCGACGTCATCAAGACCGTCACCCACGAAGACGTCACCATGACCGACCTCGGCGGAGCCGCCACCCACAACGAGATCTCCGGCGTAGCCCACTTCATGGCCCACGACGACCGCGAGTGCCTCGCCACCATCCGCGAGCTCATCTCCTTCATCCCCTCCAACAACCTCGACGACCCACCCCGCCGCCCCACACAAGATCCCGCCGACCGCGCCGACGCCGCCCTCGACACCATCATCCCCGACGAATCCAACCAGCCCTACGACATGGTCGAAGTCATCAAGCGCATCGTCGACGCCGCCTACCTCTTCCAGGTCCACGAGCACTACGCCCGCAACATCGTCGTAGGCTTCGCCCGCATGAACGGCCGCCCCGTAGGCATCGTCGCCAACCAGCCCGCCTACCTCGCCGGTGTCCTCGACATCAACGCCTCCGTCAAAGGCGCACGCTTCGTCCGCTTCTGCGACGCCTTCAACATCCCTCTCATCACCTTCGAAGACGTCCCCGGCTTCATGCCTGGCATCCAGCAGGAGCACGGCGGCATCATCCGCCACGGAGCCAAACTCCTCTACGCCTTCGCCGAAGCCACCGTCCCCAAGCTCACCGTCATCACCCGCAAAGCCTACGGCGGAGCCTACTGCGTCATGAGCAGCAAACACCTCCGCACCGACGTCAACCTGGCCTGGCCCACCGCCGAGATCGCCGTCATGGGCCCCGAAGGCGCCGTCAACATCGTCTACAAGCGCGAGTTTGACGCCACCCTCCGCCGCGCCGAAGCCGTCATGCCCCAAGGCGTCTCCCTAAGCGAAGAACAAAAGTTAGAAATCCTGGCCGAGATCCGCGCCGAAAAAGTAGAAGAGTTCCGCGAGCGCTTCGCCAATCCCTACGTAGCCGCCGAGCGAGGCTACATCGACGCCGTCATCCGTCCCAGCGAAACCCGCCGCCGCCTCAACACCGCCCTCGACATGCTCTCCACCAAACGCGAAAAGAACCCACCCAAAAAACACGGCAACATACCGCTGTAGAACCTCTGTCAAGCGCACATCACCCTCAAACACCACCTAAGCCGTCACCATGATGTGTCATCCTGAGCGACGGCGAAGCCGCAGTCGAAGGACCTGCGTTTGCAGTTGTCGTTGCATGTTCTTTTTGTTGTCATCCCGGAGGGATCTGCTTTTGTCGTTGCCGTTGTTTTTGCTGCCTTTTTATGAACCCGTAATTGCCGCAAACCCCGTTTTTCGTTCACCTGTTCCGAGGCGAGCTATTCTTAGACCGTGATCACTACGAAGGTCTCCCTTGATTGCAAGAACATTAGAGATTGGCAATCCTTCCACGAGGAGTTTGCCCGGGTCTTCGGTTTTCCTGCCTTCTACGGCAAGAACATGGATGCTTGGATCGACTGTATGACCTCATTGGATGATCCGACGGATGGGATGTCCAATGTCCACTGTGCGCCCGGGACTGTACTAACTCTCGAACTAGAGAATGTAGAAGCGTTCACGAGGCGTTGCCCTGAGCAGTACCAAGGCCTTATTAGGTGCGCAGCTTTCGTGAACTGGCGGCGCATCGAAGTAGGAGATCCATCGGTCCTGGCACTGAGCTTCAGATTCTTGTAAGCGTTAGCCACTTCCCTGAAAGTCGGGTTTTAGGAAACCTCGCTTCGTCGGTTCAAACCGATCCACAACCCATCGCTCTTGCCTTCGGTTCTCCCATACCCCTACCCTGTCTTCATGCCCGCAAAACCCATCTCTACCACCACAGCCGACCACTACACCTGGGGCAACAACTGCGACGGCTGGCACCTCGTCCGCACCCCAGACCTTAGTGTCATCGAAGAGTTAATGCCCCCAGGCACCAGCGAAACCCGCCACCACCACACCCGTTCCCGCCAATTCTTCTACGTCCTCCACGGCGAATTCACCATCGAAATCGAGCACCACGAGTTCACCCTCAACGCAGGCGAAGGAATCGAGATCGCCCCCGGCCAATCCCACCAGGCCATCAACCGCAGCGCCGCTCCCGTACGAATTCTCGTTACTAGCCAGCCACCTAGCCACGGAGACCGCATCGGCGCCTAAGTCCTTATCTTTCAATTCGCGGGCTCTTTTATACGCAGCTCGTCAAAAAAAAGTTGCGTTTCGTCACAAAAAATTTGTTGACCTTTCACAATTCTCCCTGTACTTTCACCTTCATTGCAAAAACCTGGCAGAAGGCGCCTGAGAGCGCCAATCTGTCCTTTTCAAGGACGCAGCGGACCTGTGCCTTACGGGCTTCCCTCTGTGTTGAAGTGCATCATGCTCGGGAAAAATTACTGCGATCGAACTCACGAATTGCGGAACCAGCCCCAGCCACCAACCTCTACGAATTGTTTGCGTGGAGATTTTTATGAGAGGCCAAACGAGATGAGATCCATCCAAAAGCTGTGTTTCGGCTTTACAGCAATACTCAGCCTGTTACTGCTGACATTTACCCTGCTCCCCATCGCCTCCGCCCAGGAGACCACCGGCGCAATCCAAGGTACGGTCACCGACCCGACCGGTGCAGTCGTTGTCGGAGCCAAAGTAACCGCGACCGGCGACAAGCTCATTCAGTCGGCGACCTCCACTACCGACTCGCACGGATTTTACCGGCTGAATGCACTGCCGCCCGGTAAGTACACCCTCACAGTTTCAGGTAGCGGAATGCGCGCCACTGCCACCGATCTGAGCCTGACCGCCGGCGCCCTTCCGAATCTCAACTTCAAGCTCACCGCTTCTAATACTGAGGTCGTCATCGATGTCAGTACCGCGGTCGCATTGGTCGATACGACCCAGAGCAAGGTCGAGACAACGGTCACGAACGAAGTGCTGCAGGAGATTCCGAAGGGTCGCTCCTTCCAGTCAGTGATTCCGTTTGCCCCAGGCGCCCGTCAGGAGCCTTTACAGAGCACAGGGGCCACCACGGGCCAGGTGAATGGGACCCTGAGCGGAAACCGCACAGGCGGATTCCAGATCGATGGCGCCAGTGACGGCGAAAACGTATACACATCGGAAGGTGTCAACGTGACCGGCATCGTCGGCGGCGGCGTTGGCTATAACGTCCCAATGGAGTTCGTGCAGGATGTACAGGTCAAGAGCTCCTCATTCGAAGCAGAGTTCGGCGGCGCAATGGGCGGTGTGGTCAACGTTATCCAGCAGAAGGGCAGCCGTGACTGGCATGGATCGGTATTCATGCACTACCGTTCGAGCGCTCTGAACGCGAACGATCAGTGCGCCTGGTCATCAGTCTGCGGTCTGCGAAAGGACCCGGGAACGACGACGAACTCGACAACCCGCACGGACCAGGCCGCACAGTACTACATCGGCAAGCAGGACCACTACCGCACAGTTAACCCAGGCTTCACCATCGGTGGACCGCTGCTCACCAACAAGCTGTGGCTGTTCTCCAGCTACGTTCCAGAGTTCTATCGCATGCGTCGTGATGCGAACTTCACTAAGACCAATCCTGGTCCTCGCTCCTTCTATCAGTCGCAGGACCAGCACTATGGCTTTGCGCGCCTGGACTACTCCCCAATCAGCAAACTGCGCCTCTTCGCCAGTTGGGAAGATCTTTATACCCGCCTCATCGGTAACAGCCTTCCGAACCCGGATAGCAAAACCGGCCAGACGAACAGCAGTTCTACTACCGATCCAACGACCTTCCGTGCGGACTCCGGTCAGGTTTCGCCGGCTGCCATCTACAGCTTCGGCGGCGACTACACCATTACCTCGAATCTGTTATTGTCCGTTCGCTACGGTTATCTGTACAACAATGCAGAAGATCGTGGTAAAACCACAGGAGTTAAGGACCTCTTCGATACAGGGTCAGGTGACGGTAAGGGCAATGGTGTTACCGGACTGGATGGCTCCACGGTTCCGGCATCCTATCAGCAGATCGCTGGCTACACCAATCTAGGAACCAACACAACACAGAAGTTCAACGTTCTCAAGCGCAAGACAATCTCGGCTGATCTCTCGTGGCTTAAGACCGGCTGGGTTGGAACGCACAACTTCAAGGTGGGCTTCTCCCGGAATACGACCTACAACGACTTGCTCAGTGGATACAACACCGCGTACGTTAACTTCGACTACGGAGCAGATTACACGCCTGCGACCTCTGCCACCGCTTGCGATGCAGTGATCAATGCCAACATCACTGCGTATGGAGCGTCTGCGGCAGGACACTGCCGCGGCAACTACGGCTACTTCTACGTCAACGACTACTCCACGGGCGGCATCGCTCAGGGAGACAACGAAGGGATCTACGTTCAGGATGGCTGGACCGTTGGCCAGACTGGTCTTACGGTCAATGCCGGTGTCCGGTTCGACCGCGAGTATCTTCCGCCATACAGCGCCGGCGCCTCGAGCATCGGCTTCGACTTCACCCAGAAGATCGGTCCCCGTATCGGTCTCGCCTACGATGTGCTGCACAACGGCAAGCTGAAGGTGTACGGAAGCTACGGCAAGTTCTACGACATCATCAAGTACTCGCTTCCTCGCGGCTCCTTCGGTGGCGAATACTGGCATGAGTGCGTCTACGCGCTGGACGATCCCAACTTTGCTAACGTTGTCCCTGGCAATAACTCGGCCGGCCATGCCTGCCCCACAAGTGGCGGTGCCATCGGCATGGGCAGCAGTTATCGCTTTATCGAGAACGTCGATCTCCGTAAAAACGTCATCAGCACAACTGATCCTGGCGTCGATCCCAACATCAAGCCGATGGCGATGCACGAGTTCGTGGCAGGTACAGAGTGGGCTGTTAAGCCGTCTCTGTCCTTCTCGGCCCGCTACTCCCGCAAGCGCCTTGATAATACGATCGAAGATATCGGAGTTACCGATTCGCTGGGCTTCTACATCGGCAACCCCGGCCCAGGCTATGGCGACCTGCTGCACCGCACCCTCTCAAGCAATGGCTTCACGGCCCCGCTCTGCGCTAACTGCCCAATTCAGCCTAAGGCTAACCGGGAATACGATGGTCTGGAACTGCGGGTAACGAAGACGGCGGGATCGCACTATTTCTTTAGCGCCTTCTATACCTACAGCCGTCTCCAGGGCAACTACCCCGGTCTGACCAGCACCTTCAACACCGACGGTGGTGGCGGTCGTCAAAGCCCCAACAACAACCGCTCCTTCGACCAGCCCCAGATGCAGTTCACCGCAGCCGGCAAACCCTTTGCTGGGCCCCTGCCAACGGATCGTCCCAACACCCTCGGCGGGTACGCTTCCTTCCGGCAGAAGTGGTTCGGCGGTGAATCGCAGTTCGGTCTGTCGCAGGCAATCTACCAGGGTTCTCCTGTGAGCACCGCCTGGCCGACCGGAACCTCTACCTCCTCGGTGCAGTTCGTCGCGGACCAGAGCAGCTGGGTGCCAATTACCCGCGCCAGCAGCGATGGCTCCATCGTTGCCGGTGCGATCCAGCACGGCCGCCGTACGCCGGCTTACCTGCAAACGGATGCCAACCTGACTCACTACGTGCATGTGAGCAAGGAGCATGAGAACCGGAAATTCGGTGGTGAGATCAACGTTAGCAACCTGCTGGGCCAGCACTCAGTCACCGGCTACAACCAGGTTCCTCTCACAGCCGCCGTTTACCCCAAAACCACCACCAACCCCATTGGTATCGACTGGAATGCAATGATGACCGGTTGGGATTATGTGGGTGTGAGCAACACCAACAACAAGCTAGTGTCCAGCACCTACGGACTGCCGAACCTGTATCAGACAGGCCGCCAGATTCGTCTCAAGGTTGCCTACACCTTCTAACGATGTAACCCTACCGCACCGGGGACTGCGCAAGCGGTCCCCGTCTTTTTTTGCAGAAGAAATCCACAGAAATATTTCAAAAGCTGCAAAATTTCCGGCTCCCAAAACGAGCCCAAAAAATGACCACAACTTGTCCATCATGTGGGAACTTTTCACCACAAACTAACCACAAAAAACAGCCGCAATTCTCCCAACCCCCCTCAAAAACAGGCCCAAAAACAGCAAAACCTGCCTCAAAAGAGCGTCAAAAAAAATCGCGCTATTTTCCGGTGTCGATCCTCAGATCAATGTAAATCTGGTTCTTGCTGTCGAACGAACTGATCGTCTTTACCTGGCTTTTCTTCCCATCCCGCTCAGCCCAGATCTCATAGTCCGTATTCTGAGCCAGCTGTCCAAACCGGTACGTACCCTGCTCGTTCGAGATAAAGCTTTTCACTGCAAGACTATGCCCATCCTTCAGATAGACCACAGCTCCCTGCAGCAAACCATCCGACTTATCCATCACCCTTCCCTGCACCACCCGCTGCACAGGCCCACGCTGCTGCGCAAACAAGCTCGCCACCGGCGTAACCACCGAAACCCCAGCAAATGAACAAGAAACAAGAACCACCTTACCGGCAACACGGAACAAAGTATCAGAACGCTTCATAAATTCAGTATACGGCTACCCACCACAGCAGGCGCTGGTTATTCCTCCTCCTCATCAACAAGATGCGCCGTATCTTCATCGTCATAGCCGGCCTCCTCCATCGGAGCCAGCTCTATCGGATCGACAGAGACAATCTCGAGCCCAACCCCGCACTCATCGCACTGCAGGGTCTCGCCCTCCTCCACCTCATCCACATCAATATCGAGCGGGTTATCGCATTCAGGACAAATAACAGCCATAATCAAGCCTCCAGTCTTTCGGTTCACCACCGCCCTATAGGATGATAGGAACGGCACACGCAAACGTCCGCTATTTTTTTAGCGGCCACGCCACCAATACGTCAAGCTACGATTTTCGCAATGATTTGGTTTCCACAAAGGACGATGATCTTGACTGACAATTCCCGCCTCCTTTTTTTCCTTTCTCTCGCTGCACTCCTCGCCACCAGCCTGCACGCCCAGTCGCCAATTACCCCTGCACCCAAAAACCCCGCCATCGCCGACGCCCTCCAGCAGGTCTCCCCCGACCACGTCCGCGCCACAATCGAAAAACTCGTCAGCTTCAACAACCGTAGCACCCTCTCCAGCATGGACACCGATTTGCCTCCGGGCACAGGCATAAGCGCCGCAGCCGACTGGATCGAATCAGAACTCAAGCGTATCTCAGCCGACTGCGGCGGCTGTCTCGAAGTAAAGCGTGATGACTTCATCGAGCCTCCTCAACCCGGCCCGGCTTCTCGCATCCTCAAACCCACAAAGCTCACCAACGTTTACGCCATCCTACACGGAACTGACCCCGCCCAGGCCGACCGTCGCGTGCTTGTCACCGGCCACTACGACTCCCGCAACTCAGACAATTTCAACACTCACGACCCTGCTCCCGGCGCCAACGACGATGCCAGCGGTGTAGCCGTCTCCATTGAATCCGCGCGTGTCCTTAGCAAGCTAAAATTCCCCAGCAGTATCGTTTTTGTAGCCGTAGCAGGCGAAGAACAAGGTCTTAACGGCAGCCGTCACCTCGCCAAACTCGCAAGATCAGAGAACTGGCAACTCGAAGCCGTCCTCAACAACGACATTGTAGGCGGCGACACCACCCCCGGCGACAACGGAGCCGACAAGACGATCGTCCGCGTCTTCTCCGAAGGCGTTCCCGCTGATGCCGCGCTCGATCAAATTCGAGCCATTCAGAGCCTCGGCGCCGAGAGCGATTCCACCTCACGCGAACTCGCCCGCGCCATCGCAGAGATCAGCAAATCCTACTTTGCTCCCTCATCCCAACACGCGTCCGCAGGAACGCCCGTCGGCAAACCACACAGCAATCTCATCAAGGTCGTCCCCTCCTTCCATCCCGTCCTCATTTTCCGTCGCGATCGCTTCCTCCGCGGCGGCGACCACACCAGCTTCAATATGGAGGGCTTCACTGCCGTCCGCCTTACGGAATGGCGCGAAAACTTCGACCATCAGCACCAGAACATCCGTGTAGAAAACGGCATCCAGTACGGCGATCTCCTCAAGTACGTCGATTTCAACTACGTCGCCAATGTCGCCCGCCTCAATGCTGCAACACTAGCCACTTTGGCCTCCGCCCCCGGCATCCCCCAGAACGTTCGCATCCTCACCGCCGCGCTCGACAACAACACCGAGCTTGAATGGCAGGCGCCCAAAGGTATGCCCGCCGGTGCCACCTACGAGGTCGTCTGGCGCGACACCGAAGACCCCACCTGGACCATGTCGCAGAGCGCAGGCTCCGCCACAAGCATCAAATTGCCTATCTCCAAAGACAACGTAGTCTTCGGCGTGCGCTCGGTAGACGCAGCCGGCCACCGCAGCATCGCTGTCCTTCCCACGCCCACGCGGCCCACCCGTAGCTTTGCCCAACCGCCGCCCAAGTCATAGTTGCCGCTTTCGTGGTGAAATAGAGGACAATGGCACGTTCTGGCCCCATCTCGCTAGCACTTCCGCCCTTCGCAGGATCGACGCGTCGCCTCATAATCATCAACCTCTTCGTCTTCTTCGGCTTCGCCCTCTTCGGCTGGGTTGCTCCCGCATCTATAAGTTTTCTGTTCGGGCATCTGGCGCTCATTCCTGTAGCCGTGGCCCGCGGCGAAGTCTGGCAGCTCATTACCTACGCCTTTCTACCGATGGGCATCCTAGGTACGCTCTTCGCGATGCTCAGCCTCTGGTTCACCGGCTCGTATCTCGAGGACATCTTCGGCCATCGCTGGATCATGGAGCTCTATCTCATCTCCTCTGCCGCCGCCGCGCTTCTTGCCTCAGTCCTCACCTTCACCCATATCTTCGGTCTGCGCCCTGACCTGGTCACTCTCGGCTCGTGGGCGCCTATCTTTGCACTTCTGGTTGCATTCGCAGTCATAGCAGGCGAGCAGGAGATCCGCCTTTACTTCATTATCCGAATGAAGGCGAAGTATCTGGTCGCCATCTATATCCTCATCAGCGTCGCCGTCCTGCTCAAAGGCGACGACCGCTTCGGCGCACTCACCCAACTTTGCGGCGCGCTCATGGGTTATCTCTACACCCGTTTCGCCCCTCGCCGCGGCCTGGCCTTCGGTCTCAGCGAACGCTACTTCGGCGTGCGCAACGGCTACTACCGCTGGAAGCGCCGCCGTGCCGCGCGTAAGTTCGAGGTCTATATGCGCAAGCAGAACCGCGACGTCCACTTCGACAAGGACGGCCGCTACGTCGATCCCGACGAACTCCGCCGCGATCCCAAAGACAAGCGCTGGATGAACTAAGCGTTCATAACGCTGTGGCGTCCATCTTCGCAGTGCGATATGCGCATTAGCCTGTGCGAAGATGGGACGAGTTCCGGAGCAGATCAGTGGATCGCAGAAACTTTCTGGCGGGTTCGACGGCTGCAGCTATCGTAGCTATCTCAACGGGGTCGGGTCTTGCAGAACGAAGTTCCGCGCGCGCGTACCGCGTGCTGGGAGTTCTGTTGCGAAATGGATCACTGTATCCCGGCAACGAGAATGATGCCCAGGCATAACGAGACGTCCATTTCATCGAACGGATGAGAGCTGCGAACGTCGACGCAACGGATGAGGGTTATGTGGCCATTCCATTCCGTGCGCCCATAAGAAACTGGCCCGGGCCAAGGATTGCGTGGGAGTGTGGCGAGCGCGTTGCGCCTTATCTAAGCAAAGGCGAGCTCCCACTGTTGATTAGGTGCGACTGTAGCGTCATTATAGGAACTACGCAGGCATTAGCCCAAGTGGCAGGCTGTTACAGCTGCTGGCGGTCGCGGACGCTGAACTTCTAATGAGAAGTTCAGCGTCCGCACCAAGTATTGAATTGCTTTCTTGTTAGCTTCGAACCACAGTCTTCAAATGCAGATCCCGCATCTGCTGTTCCGTAGCTGCACTAGGCGCATCCACCATCAGGTCAATCGCCTTCGCCGTCTTCGGGAAGGCAATCACTTCACGCAGGCTCGTCGCCCCAGCCAGAATCATCACGATGCGATCCAGTCCCAGCGCAATGCCGCCATGCGGAGGCGTGCCGTACCCCAACGCATCCAGGAAGAACCCAAATCGCTCCTTCGCCTCGGCATCGCTCATCCCCAGCGAGCGGAAGATCTCTGCCTGCACATCCTGCCTGTGGATACGAATCGAACCCGAGCCCAGCTCCGTCCCATTCAGCACAATGTCATACGCCAGCGCACGAACGGCACCTTTATCGTTCGTAAGCCGCCCAGCCTTGATGTCGTCTTCATGCGGCGAGGTAAACGGATGGTGCGCTGCGTTCCACACCTTCGCCTCCTCGTCCCACTCATACATCGGGAAGTCCGTAACCCAAAGGAACTTGTAGTCCGCCTCAGTCCCAGTCTTCTCAAACCGCTTATGCTTGTCCGCGAACTTCTGCGCCAGCTGCAAACGCAACGCACCCACACGCTTATAAAGCCACTGCGGATCGTAGTTCCACTTCTCCGGTGTCCCAAGCCTCGGCGTAATCACGACCACAAGATCCTCAGCCGTCACGCCACCCTCAAGCGTAGGTTCTGCAGCCAACTTCGCAACTACAGCATCGGCCAATGGAGCAAACGCCTCATTCGTCTTCAACCGCGACACATCCAGCGAGTCGAGCCCGCAGTCGCCAAACTCCTTGCGAATATCGTCCGTCAGTCCTCGACGCTGTGTCCCGCTGAGCCCGCCAGCCTTCGGAATCACAAAGCCCAGCACAGGCAGCTTCTGCTCAATCTTCAACTGCTCGCGCAGCGTAGGCGTAAGCTCATCGGTCAGGTTGGTCAAAGCAGGCAAACGCATATCCGGCTTATCGATTCCATACCGGTAAATCGCTTCGTCATACGTCATCTGCACAAACGGAGACGTCAGCGAAATCCCAGCCGTCTTGAACGCCGCTCCCAAAAATCCTTCGACGATCCGAAACACCGTCTCCTGCTGCGGAAACGTCATCTCCAAATCGATCTGCGTAAACTCCGGCTGACGATCTGCGCGCAAGTCCTCATCGCGGAAGCACCGCGCAACCTGGAAGTACCGATCGAACCCCGAGATCATCAGAATCTGCTTGAAGATCTGCGGCGACTGCGGCAGCGCATAAAACTCCCCCGGATGCACACGACTCGGCACCAGATAATCCCGCGCGCCCTCCGGCGTCGACCGCGTCATAAACGGCGTCTCGATCTCCAGAAACCCATTCTCCGAGAGATATCCGCGAATCGCCTGCGCCACCTTATGTCGCAGCGCGAAGTTGTACTGCATCTCCGTCCGCCGCAGGTCGAGATACCGATACTTCAGCCGCACCTCTTCATTCGCAATCCCATCTTCCGCAGGCGAAAACGGAGGCGTCTTCGCCTCGTTCAGCAGCAGCAGCTCCTTCGCGACGACTTCAATCGCACCGGTCGCCATATTCGGATTCTCAAGCCCCGCGCCACGCCGCCGAACCGTGCCCTTCACCGCGACGACATACTCCGATCGAGCCGCCTCAGCCTTGGCATGCGCCTCATCCGAGACCTCTTTATCCAGCACCACCTGCGTAATACCGGTACGGTCACGCACGTCGAGGAAGATCAGGTTCCCGTGGTCACGCCGCCGGTTCACCCACCCCATCAGCACAACGTTCTGCCCGTCCTGCTCCATACGGAGTTCGCCACACATCTGTGTCCGCTGCAAATTACCTAGAAAATCCAGCATCGTCTCATTCACTCTCAAATCTGTATTGCGGAACAAAAACTTAATTGCGATAGCGGAGTAGTCACCGGGAAAGGCATTGCCTTGCGGCGTTGCAATCAGCCTTGCAGTGCGTCAACCAACTCGCTACGTGGAACCTTCTTCTGCTCGCCCGCGCCAAAATCCTTCACTGTCAGGATACCGGACGCAATCTCATCCTCGCCGACAATGATCATTCTGCGTGCCAGCTTATCGGCCGCCTCGAACGACTTCTTTAGCCGAAACGAACCATCGCCAACCTCGACCGACAATCCAGCCCGACGCAGTTCCTGAGCCAGCGCCAGCGCCGCAGTATTCTGTGGAACGCCCATCGGAGCGATATACGCATCCAGCTTCTTCTCCGTCGCCTCCCCTGCCTGGGCCTGCAGCGTCAGAATCAACCGGTCCTCGCCGATCGCAAATCCAATTCCCGGCGCCTTCGGCCCCCCGAGCATCTCGCTCAGCCCGTCATACCGACCGCCGCCAAGCAGCGCATTCTGCGTCCCCAGCCCGCTTCCATCAGGAATCGTAAACTCGAATGTCGTTCGGGTGTAATAGTCCAATCCACGAACCAGCCGAGGCTCCACGACATACGAAACACCACAGGCATCCAGCGCGGCCTTCACCTGCGCAAAGTGCGCCTGCGACTCTTCATCCAGATAATCCGCGATTTTAGGCAAAGCATCGATCGTCGCCTGGTCGCTTGCCTCCTTGCAGTCCAGCACGCGCAACGGATTCGTATCCGCCCGTCGCTGGCAGTTCTCGCACATCCCCGCCTTTACCGGAGCAAGAGCCTCCCGCAGCGCCGCAATATATCTCGGCCGGTCTGTCGCAGATCCCACCGAATTCAACGCCAGCCGCCAACCCTTTATGCCCAGCTCATCCAAAAACGTAGCAAGCATCTCCAACACTTCAGCATCGCGCAGCGCACTCTCGGCACCCGACCACGCCGGCCCGATCACCTCCGCCCCAATCTGCCAGAACTGCCTGTACCTTCCCCGTTGCGGCCGTTCCCGCCGAAACTGCGGCCCAATATAGAAGAGCTTCTGCAGCATCCCCGTATCGCCCATCTTATGTTCGATATAGGCCCGCACAACACCCGCAGTATTCTCAGGACGCAGCGTCAAACTCTGACCTTTATCCGAGTCCGCCCGCCCGCGATCCTCCCACGTATACATCTCCTTCGAGACGATGTCCGTCTCCTCGCCGACCCCGCGCGCAAACAGCTCCGTCGCCTCAAACACCGGCGTCCGAATCTCCCCAAACCCGTACCGCGCAAACACCGCCCTGGCGATAGCCTCCACCCGGTTCCAAAGCTCCGTCTCGGGCGGCAAAAGATCACGCGTCCCACGTACTGCCTTCAAGATAGCCATTCCTTCAAGTGTAACGAACTTCAGGCTACTCAGGCTCGCGACTCACATCAGAGGCACGACAAGCTCGCATTCTCCGGAGTGGCAATCAGTGTTCCCATCCGTACCAGCTTCGCCGACGATCCATTTGGCGTCCATTGCAACAGGTCAGCCCGCCGAACCATGGAGTCTCCATCTACCAGCATCCCATCTTTGCCGGGTTCGCGTTGCATATTAAACGCATGTCTTACATTTACAGCACATCGAATCCGAATGTCATTGAATATTGTTCAAGCACTATTCCACAGCATGCTCGATCCGGGGATCGATTACTTATTCCCCAGCTCTTTCAAATAAATCGTCGTATAGTCCAAATAATTCTGGGCATACTGTAGAATCATCTTCCGGTCCTCATCCCCCAGCGTCTTCTTTACCTTCCCCGGCACACCAGCGACCAGCGAGTTCGGCGGAATTACCGTCTGCTCCGGAATCACCGCTCCCGCAGCAATAATCGACCCCTCCCCAATCCGTGCATTATTCAGAATCGTCGATCCGATCCCCACCAGCACAGCATCTTCCAGCACACATCCATGCACTGTGGCGTTATGCCCAATCGTCACCATCTCGCCGACAATCACAGGATAAAGATGCCGCATGCCATGCAGCACTGCGCAATCCTGCACATTACTCTTCGCGCCAATCCGAATGGAATTTACATCACCCCGAATCACCGCATTCATCCAAACGCTGGCCTGTTCCCCCAGCACAACGTCGCCGATCACCTGCGCCGAAACATCGACATAGCAACTCGCCGGGACAACCGGCACGATCCCCTGATAGCTCCGTAACATGAACCCGATTTTACGCCGCCGGCACTTCACTTAACCTCGCTGAATATATGAGGCCCGGAAATTAAATCTGCCGTTGCCAGGCCTTTGGCGTTGTACCCGTTTGTCGCCGAAAGGCTTTGGAGAGTGACTGGCGTCGGCAAAGCCCGTCGTTGAGGCAATGGCCTCAAGATTCCAGTCGCTGCTCCGAAGAAGCGTCTTGGCCATATCGATGCGGCGTTCCAGAACATACTGGTGTGGCGTAGTACCGACACTCTCGCGAAAGGCACGGGCAAAGTGAAAGACACTCAGATCCGCCACAGCGGCAAGCTCTTCCAATCGAATCTCTGATCGCAGATTCGCGCCAATGTAATCAAGCAGACGGTTCAATGCCGGTCTAGCGATGCCCCCTTTGCGGTACCCAGGAGTAGCCGAGGTACGGCCGTATTTGCGGATGAGAGCCACAGACAGTGAGAGCCCGAGAAGATCGCCGTACAGTGGACCCGTGGCAGAGCCTGAAGTGACCTCGCGCGTTCCATTTCGGTCAAAAGCAAACGTAGCTGATCATCCTGAAATGACCATCGATTCTCAAAGTCGGGGACTTGATTGAGCTCCAGTTGCGTCGCCGCCATGGCGAGGATCGATGGATCGATCGATGCAATGATGCGCTGCGATGGTCCATACCAAAGAAGGCTGTCGCGAGTGCCGGGCGTAAGAAAAATCAGATTGCCGGCGTCTGTATTCAAATGACCGCTGCGGCCATGGGAGTGCCAGTCCATCTCAACAGGGCCGCTGGTCTGGAGATGCAGGCAGAAGGTGTGGTGTTCGTGCTCAGGAATTTCGACTGCGCCGACGCGGTGCCTCTCAAGGATGAGTCCAGTCCATGGCGTCGACGCGCTTGCGCCATGGCTGATGGGCAGTGGAACGGAGCGGTCTCCGACCATGACCGAGACGCGTGGGCAGATATCGCCGGGTTGGAGAGTGTTCTGGCGCAAATGTCGCAGCCTCAATCTGAATGATAAGGAATTGCAGCAAGAACAGACAGGACTCAGCAGAAATCGACCACAAAAGCCGTAGAGATCGGCGTATCCCTTGGATTGAGGTGCGAGATGAGCATTATTGAGAACATCGTGGACGGGTTCATCATGACGGTTGGTATCACCCCACCGAAGCCAGAGCAGAGGCGCGTGGCAACTATCTTTATTGCGACTGGACTATTTGGAACTATCGCTGGTGTTCTGGCCCTGGTAGGGATAGCGATCCAAAGGATCGCGGCTCACTAACGCTATGCCTGCGGCTTGTCACATTCAGGCAGCAAACGTGGTCTCGTGGACTAGAATCAATGTATGGCCTCGAACCCCAGTGTTTCCGCGCATACGCGGGTCGTCCATGCAGTCTGCTCTCATGATTGCCCTGATTCGTGCGGCGTTCTTGTAACTGTAGACGAACTCAGCGGACGCGCAGTGAAAATGCAGGGTGATCCCTCGCATCCCGTTACCCGTGGTTTCTTATGCGGCAAGGTGGCGAAGTATCTGGACAGGGTCTATTCACCCGACAGATTGCTCTACCCAATGCGCCGGAAGGCCGGCGTGCCGAAGGGGCCGCTCATAAAGGGCCACGAAGCAGAAGCGTTCGAGCGCATCACATGGGACGAAGCTTTAGATGAAATCGCAGCACGTCTGAAGCGTGTTACAGAAGAGTTCGGTCCCGAAAGCGTGCTTCCGTATAGCTACGCCGGAACAATCGGTCAGCTTGGCTATGGGTCGATGGACCGGCGGTTCTTTCATCGGCTCGGTGCCTCACAACTCGACCGGACCATCTGCGCAACTGCGGGTGGCACAGCGCTCAAAAGCGTATATGGTATAAAGCTTGGAACTACCCCCCAGGACTTCGTCCACGCCGGGCTGATCATTGCATGGGGCGCGAACATCCACGGCAACAACATCCATCTATGGCCGTTTATTGAGGAAGCGCGGCGAAATGGCGCACGTCTCGTCGTGATCGATCCATACAAGACCCGAACAGCCGCGCTCGCGGATGAGCATCTGGTAATCAATCCCGGAACGGATGCGGCGCTGGCACTCGGTCTGATGCATGTGATCCTGCGCGAGGGTCTGGAAGACCGCGAGTACATCGAACGCTGCACAACTGGTTTCGCAGAGTTGAAGGCCCACGCGTTAAAACCGGAACACTCGCCGGAAAAGGTAGAAGTCACAACCGGCATTGCGGCTGAGACGATTGTGCGTCTAGCACGCGATTATGCGGGCTCTGGACGCAACGGCCGCAAACCGGCTGCGATCCGGCTGAACTACGGAATTCAGCGAAGTGAAAATGGTGGGACGGCAGCACGAGCCGTCTGCATGCTTCCACTATTAACGGGAGCATGGCAGCGCAAGGGTGGCGGACTGCAACTCTCCACCTCGGGCTCATTTCCATTCAACTCCGATGCATTAGAGCTGCCGGAGCTGATGAAGGCGAGCCAGCTCGGCAGGCCGGCACGGATAGTGAACATGAGCCAGTTAGGCCGAGCGCTCACGCTTGAGGATGCCGGTGTTGGTGGACCTCCCGTAAAGGCACTCTTCGTATACAACTCGAACCCCGCCGCAGTGGCCCCGAATCAAAACGATGTTCTGCGCGGCATGACGCGGCAGGATCTCTTCACAGTTGTCCACGAACAGTTCTTCACAGACACAGCAGACTACGCCGACATATTGCTCCCTGCCGCGACCTTCCTTGAGACGAAAGATGTACAAGGAGCGTACGGTCACCTATTCGCTCAGGTTTCGCAACGGGCGATCGAGCCGCTAGGCGAAGCTCGAAACAATGTGACCATATTTGGCGAGCTGGCGCGGCGAATGGGCTTCGAAGAGCCTTGCTTTGACGATCGCGAAGATGAACTGATCGATCAGGCATTGAACACGGAAAACCCTTGGTTCGCTAACATCACGCGGCAGCGTTTGGAACACGAAGGACACATTCCGCTACAGCTCCCCGTGAACGACGACGGCATAACGCTGCCTTTTTCTACCGCGGAGTGGTTCAAGACCCCCAGCGGCCGCGGCGAGCTCACACCAGCACCAGTCTTCACTGCTCCTATCGAGTCGCGTGCAGGCGCGACAGCAGAAAAATATCCACTTGAGTTCCTTCCGAGGAAAGCCGACAACTACATGAACTCCACCTTCGCCAATCTGCCAGGGCATCAACGAATGGAGACTCGAACCGCAGGAATATTGGAGATGCACGCCACCGACGCGTTGCCCCGAGGCATCATGGAAGGCGATGATGTAGTGGTCTTCAATGATCGCGGAAAAATCACGCTGCGGGCCCATGTAAACGGCCATGTCGGTAAAGGCGTCGTAGCAGCCAGACTGGACTGGAATAAGCTCTCTCGCGACGGGACGAATGTGAATACCCTGACCAGCGAACGCCTCACAGACATCGGTGGTGGAGCCACATTCTACTCAACCTTGGTCGAGGTCCGGAAAGCTTAGTCATAATCAACGCTTGAAATAATGGAGGCTTTCCAAGCCTTCGAGGAGTGTGCATGCCAAACGGTTTACCGGGCTTGGAAGAGATCAAGCAGGCGGCGGAGCTTATATACAAAACGATGCCGGCCACACCTCAATATTCATGGCCCCTCTTAAACAAACGCGCCGGAGCCGAAGTCTGGATAAAGCACGAAAATCATTCGCCCGTGGGAGCCTTTAAAATTCGCGGCGGCCTGGTCTATATGGGTTGGCTCCGGCGAGAGCGGCCTGAGGTGTCGACGGTGGTGTCGGCCACGCGGGGGAATCATGGGCAGTCAATCGCGCTGGCAGCGTCGCAGTGTGGACTGCGTTCAGTCATCGTCGTTCCGAAAGGCAACAGCGCGGAGAAAAACCAGGCGATGCGAGGATTAGGCGCCGAGTTGGTGGAACACGGCGAAGACTTTCAGGCAGCCTTGGAACATGCCATGCAATTGGAGCGTGAAAACGGCTGGCACTGGGTGCCGAGTTATCACAGACTTCTCGCAACAGGAACCGCAACCCTGGCTCTGGAGATGCTGTCAGCGTGCCCGGTTATGGACACAGTCTATGTTCCGATCGGTTTAGGGTCAGACATCACCGGAATGATCGCCGTGCGGGACGCCTTGGGCCTGAGGACAAAGATTGTGGGTGCAATCTCAACATTGGCTCCAGCAATGGCGCTCTCATTGGCAGCAGGCAAAGTGGTCGAACACCCCGTGTCAACCAGAATCGCAGACGGCGTTGCCTGCAGGAAACCGGATCCGCAGGCCCTCGCTGTCATTCGTGCAGGAGTCGAACGACTCATCGAAGTAGACGACGATGAGGTGGAGAACGCGATGAGAATCTACTTCTCCGATACCCACAATGTAGCCGAAGGCGCAGCCGCCGTCGGTCTGGCCGCTTTGCTAAAGGATCGTGCCACCGGCGGCCAAAGAGTAGGGACGGTACTGAGTGGCGGCAACGTGGATAGCGCCGTCTTCGCAAAGGTGCTGAAGCAATAATCTGCGAATCCTCGCTGCCGCAGCGAAAAAGTTTGACGCCCGACTTGCCTCGATCTCGATGCAAGTCAGCCCGCCATTTGAGCCTGGACGGCACTTTTAAAGTGATCAGTTCGGTTGTTTCCCCGATAATTGAGCGGATTGGCACCTCGGAACCCCGGCGTGAACTCGCTAAGGACGGGTGCGCTCCCATATAATCGAAACTCCCCCAACAGGAATCGGCGGGGCGTGATTTTTAGAGCAGTGAGGGTGTGCGTATCTTTACCGTGAATCGAGAGGGCGAAAGCTCCCTAAAGAGAAAGACCAAGCCTGTGTGCACGCGCTCCAGCCGCTCCCGCATCGGTTATGCTGCGTCTATTGCCGTCCTTGCTGCTGGAGCAGTTCCATCCCTGTTTGCGCAGGCGCCGCAGAGCTCTTCGCCTGGCGTGCAGGGGGTTCAGACCCTTTGCCAGCCGCAGGTGATCGGCAATCGCCGTATCCCGAAGGAGTCGGTTCTGGCGCGCCTGTTCTCGCACGAGGGCGATCTTTATGACCCCCAGGTCGTCGAGAGAGACTTCAACTCCCTGTGGAACACCGGGTACTTTGATGACGTGCGCATTGAGCGGGTCGACACGCCGAAGTGCGTGCAGCTGGTGGTCTACGTGAAGGAGAAGCCGACCATCCGCGAGATCAACTACAAGGGCATTAACGCGATCTCGCAGTCGGACATCCTTGAAGCCTTCAAGAAGGCAAAGGTTGGTTTATCGGTCGAAAGCCAATATGACCCGACCAAGATCAAGCGGGCCGAGGTGGTGTTGAAGGAACTGCTGGCTGCGCATGGGCACCAGTTCGCCACGATCAAGACAGAAGTCAAGATGATTCCTCCAGCCGCCGTTGCGATTACCTTCACGGTGAAGGAAGGGCCGACGGTGAAGGTGGGCAAGATTGCGTTCGATGGCAACCACAATGTCAGCGACCGTACGCTCCGTGCCTCTATGAAGAATCTGAGGCCGATTGGAATACCGCGCTCCATCATCTTCGAGAACCTATTCGCTAGGACCTTTGACTCGACCAAGCTGGACGAGGACACGGAGCGGGTACGACAGGCATATCGCGATCGCGGCTACTTCAAGGCGCTGACGAGTGAACCCACGACGCATGTGCGCGATGCCGGCGGCATCAATCCGTTTACGCTGCGGCCTTCGCGGGGCAAGCGGATCGACATTCTGATGCCGGTAGAAGAGGGCGAGCGCTACAGGCTCGGTGGCATTACGTTTACGGGCAACAAGGCATTTCCGAACACGAAGGCGCTGCGCGCGCAGTTCGCCCAGAAGGACGGCGAGTTTTTCAACGCAACCATGTTCAGCAAGGGCCTCGAACAACTTCGCAAGGCTTATGGCGAAGGCGGCTTCATCAACTTTGTCGGAACGCCGACTCCTCGCGTCGATGAGGCGAAGAAGCTCATCTATCTCGACATCGAGATTGATGAGGGCAAGCCGTTTTATGTCTCGCGGATCGAGTTTACGGGCAATACGATCACACGCGACAAGGTCATTCGGCGCGAACTGCTGCTCGAAGAAGGTCAGATCTACAACAACCGTCTCTGGGAGCTTTCCATCCTGCGGTTGAATCAATTGAACTACTTCGAAACTCTGAAGGCCGATCAGGACTCGGAGAGCCGCCAGAACGCGGATGAAGGAACGGTCGATCTGCTGCTGAAGCTGAAGGAGAAGGGCAAGAACTCCATCGGCCTGAACGGCGGCGTCAGCGGCCTGTCCGGCACCTTCCTTGGCCTGAATTACCAGACCAATAACTTCCTCGGCCTGGGGGAAACGCTCAGCGTACAGGCCAGCGCCGGCAATCTGTCGCGCAACCTGCTCTTCGGCTTCAATGAGCCATATCTGCACAACCGGCCGGTCAGCCTGGGCTTCCAGATCTACTCACAGAAGACGGACTTTAACGCCGCCAAGGCCTACAACGTCACCGGCGCGGACG
>DATMQZ010000067.1:0-16809 GCA_035566575.1 Edaphobacter sp. | reverse complement strand
ACGTCGTAGAGGCCGTTACATTCGGGGCAGCGAAAGATACTGTTGACTTCGCTTCCAGCTATCCTGATACCGCACTCGGTGCATCGGAGTTGATGTGTCGCAACTTTCATGGGTCCTTCTAGCCTACCGTAAACACTGGAGTGCGCCAAAGCTTGGCGTTACTCTTGTGTGCCTCAGCGTGATTTTCTACGGATTTCTATATGGATCACCTGCGCTGGCACAACAAAAGGAGCTGCGCGTCGCCGCGGCAGCGGATTTACAGCCGGTGATGCCGGCGCTCCAGGAGGCCTACCAGAAGGCTACGGGGATAAAGCTGGTGGTCAGCTTCGGCTCATCCTCCATGCTGGCCGAGCAGATTATCAACGGCGCGCCGATGGACCTCTTTCTGGGAGCAGACTTTACCTATCCGGAGAGGGTCATAGCCGCAGGGCTGGCCGACGGAAAGACCCCAACGCAGTACGCCAAGGGAACTCTTGTGTTGTGGGCACGAAAAGACTCGCCGCTGCAGCCGATCAGCATGGAGACGCTGACGGATCCTCGCGTGCAGTCGATTGCGATTGCCAATGAGCTGCATGCGCCCTACGGTCGTGCCGCGGCGGCGGCGCTGCGGAAACTCAACCTCTACGACAAGGTGTCGCCGCATCTTGTCGTGGCGGAGAACATCGCGCAGGCGGCTCAGTTTGCAGAATCGGGGAATGCGCAGCTGGGATTGATATCGTTGACAGCGGCAAGCTCGCAGCACTTTCAGGACGTAGGGACGCTTGTACGGGTTCCGACGAATCTCTACCCACCGATTCTCCAGTATGCCGTCGTAATGGCCAAGTCGGATCGTAGAGCCGAGGCGCATGCGTTTCTAGACTGGCTACTTACACAGGCAGTTCAGGAAAATCTGGGGAAGCATGGACTGGGCGCTGTTAAGTAGCGCTGCCAAAGGCCTCGATCAGTTCGTCCTCCTGGGCCTGCCTGAAATCCCACCGGCAGTTCGCAGAGCGTCGGCGTCCATCATCTTTCCGTCCATCATGACCATGCGAGTCTGACGAAGATCGCCGATGTGCCTGGAAGGATCGCCATCGATAAGGACGAGATCGGCGTCCTTGCCAACCGCAATCGAGCCAGTTTTGCTATCCGCTCCCACCAGATGAGCGGGGACGATCGTGGCGCTGGCCAGAGCTTCGGCAGGAGTAAAGCCAGCATCCACGTAGAGCTCCAGTTCGCGTACAAGCTCAAGCCCCGAGCCGTCTGTGCCCGCCACAATCGGGACCCCGGCTTTGTGCATGGCCTCCACCAGCGCAGAGAGTTTGGCAAAACTTGCGCGAAAGTCCGCTCGCTTCAAGTCCGGCGGTACGGCCAGGCCGCCCTGCCGGAAACCGCGCTCCACAGCGGGCGGAAGCGTACCCACGTACGGCGCATAGGCAGCCGACAGATCGCCGTTGTCCGGCACTAAAAGCCCCTCAGCCACGACCAGGGTGGGGTCGCAGGCGATTTTGCGTTGGCCCATGGTCGCGATCAACGACTTCATCGGATCAGCACCTAAGTCAACGTCCTTTGCATAACGACCGGGCCCCTCGAGACGGGCAATGCCGTTCGACTTGGACACGACAGAGTCGGGCATCGCCTGCATGATGACGAAATAAATGTGGGTGATCTCGTCATAGCCATCGTTGATCGCGTCCATCGTACGCATCCCTGCCGGAATATGACCATGGACATGCAGACCGAGTCGATGCGCCTCCGCTGCGGTCGCAGTAACCCACGCAGGATTGAACGTACCGTAGAACTTGATCCCGACGAAGCCCTCTGCCTTGGCCTTACGAACAATGGCAATGGCTTCTTCCTGCGATGTAGCCACACTCCCCAGCTGCGCCGTGTTCGGCCCCTTGCCGTCGATCAACACAGACGGATAGACGTGAGGCAGCAGCAGCTCGCCCTTTGCCCTGCGAGCAGCGCGAGCCAAAGTTAGTGTGTTGTTGTTGCCCGGATCGCGCACAGAGGTAATGCCGAGAGCCAGCAGCAAGGGACCGCTGAAATCATCTGATACGTGCTGGTGCGCGTCCCAGAGTCCGGGTACGAGCGTCTTGCCCGCCCCATCCACGACCTGAGCATTTGCCGGCACTGCGGTCGTTGCAGATGCACCAACCTGGGTGATCACTCCATGATCGACGACGACTGTTTGATCTTCGACGAATCGCGTACCGTCGACAAAGTTTCTCACATGCGTAAATGCCACGGGTCCCGTGGGTACCTGAAGCAAGCTTTTGGCAATCCCGACCGAGCTCTTGGCCATGGCCTCATCCTGAGCCTTGTCCAATTGCGGCTGGTAATCTTCGAATCCTGCGCGAATCCATGTCAGTCCCGCATCGATCGCAAAAAGACGTCCATGTTCGTCCATCCATACGGGGTAAGGAGTGTTGAATATGCCCGTAATTGCATAGGCTTTGATCGTCTGTTTCTTTGCACCGCTTCCAACGGTAAGAGTGGTTAGCGGCGCCGCATGCGCCTCGCCGCCTGGCAACATCGAGAGGGACTGCCCGGGCGCCGCAATAAGAGCCTCCAGCAAAACTGCTCCAGGGTCCAGTGGCCCGCCTAACGGGTTGTACATGGCAGCGTGCTGATACTTTGCAGACCCCGCATCAATAGGACTCTTCCAGCTTGCTACCCCGTTCCTGATGTCGAAGGTCTCTCCCGCATCACCTTGTGGGGTAAAGCCGCGGATCGTGAGCTGTTCAATCATCCCGTCTGTCCCAAGGCGGGCGCTGCTGTCAGTCTCGGAGATTTGCCCGCGAAGAAGCAGGCTCTCGCGCCCAAAACGCATGCCATCAGGACCAACCCACCTAAAGGAATTGCCGTGGACGCCCGCCGTCGACATGATGGTGAACTGCTGCGCCTCGGCCGGAGGCTTGGCAAGATCGCCAACCTTCACTTGCCCAGAGAGGGTGCAAGGCATTGCACTCAGCAGCGCTAAAGAGAAGATAACGAAACGCATTTACTCCTCCCTCATGCGGAAAAGCATAGTCTCCTGCAGGACAAAAAACGGCACGACGACAAATGAATTTGAGCAGAAGAGTACCACGGACAACGTCGCTCGTTCCTGACTCCGCGTTCCATGGATCGCGACGTCTCCATGCTAGAATCCGCGCAGAAAGGAACCTGCCGAGTGCCCCGATATCTGGATCGCAAGTGTTGCAAGCATTACTGTGTAGCGGCTGTCTTACTTCTTTGTGGAGTCATCGGCAAAGGACAACCGCAGAACAGCGCCCCGCAACCCAAACTGTCGGTCCATTGGGAAGAACTCACTGGTCCGGACTTCGTCGAGGCTATCAAGCGTTCGCAAGGTACCTGTCTGTTGCCGTTCGGCATTCTTGAAAAGCATGGGCCGCATATGCCGATCGGAACCGACCTTATCGATGTGCGCTACGTTGCGCTGCATGCCGCCGAACAGCAATATGCCGTGGTCTTTCCGGAGTATTACTTCGGTCAAATCTCCGAGGCGCGCCACGAGCCCGGCACGATGGCCTACAGTCGCGACTTGCAGTTGGCGCTGCTGCAGGCAACCACCGACGAGATGGCCCGGAACGGCTGCAAGAAAATTCTGATCGTCAACGGCCACGGCGGAAACGCTAGTTTGTTGCCCTACTTTGCGCAGTCGCAGCTGGATAAGCCGCATGATTACGTGGTCTATCTCTTCGACCAGCGCACTCCGGCAACCGGCGGGCCTAAAAGAAAAACAACCGACGACCAGCACGCGGGCGAAAGTGAAACATCCAAGATGATGATCGTCCGGCCCGATCTTCTGCATCTGGACCGCGCCACAAGCGAATCCGGTGTCGACCAGCATCGGCAAAACCTTCCGCCGGGCGTCTACACCGGCATCTGGTGGTATGCACGCTTTCCCGAGCACTATGCCGGCGACGGTTCAGCCGCGAGCCATGAATTAGGCGAATATCAGATGAAATGGTGGGTCGATTCAGTGAGCAAAGCCATCGAAGCCATCAAAGCCGACAACGTGAGCCTCAAGCTGCAGAACGAATTTTATGAAAAGAGCGCACATCCACTGGATACGCCGCAGTAATTGAATTTTGCACGGAGTGAAGTCGGGGCCCTTGCACTTACCTATGCAGGATTGAATGTGCAGTAAAACTTAATCCCGACGAAACCTTCGGCCTTGGCATGCCGCCTTCCTCCGTTTTCTATAAAGTGTTTTCCAGTCTCACTGGAAGCGAGGAACCACCATGAGTGATGTTGCAAAATGGAAAGTCCATGGCGCGGTAGAAACTCTACGGACGGAATTCGCCACCTGGGATCTCGATCAGCAGGATTGGCAGCCGGGTCGACACCTCACCCTAACCTCGTTTCGTCCTGACGGAACAATCAGCAGCACAGAAACTCATAACCCTGATGGCTCCATCGTGCGCTCGCAATGGCTCTACAACGACGCAAACCGACTGATCGAGTCCAACTCCTGGTTCAATGACGGACCCACCAACAAGACCGTGTACTTCTACGATGAAGCCGGCCGCTACATAAGAACCACGCACCTGAACGACGACGGCACCCAGATCGACTCGGAGATTTGCACCTACGATTCGGATGGCAAGAAAACTAAAATGTGTGTCGTTCCTGTTCTCGAAGGATACGTCTCCTACGGCATCGAAGGAACGAAACACTCCTACGGCGCTCCTGGAGTCAGAACGATGACAACAACCTACGATGAACAGGACCTCCCGACCAAAGTTCTCTTTCAGGGCGCAAATCATAATCCCGTAATGTACGTGACGCTCGTGCGCGACAGCGTGGGCACGCTATTGAGCGAAGAGATGCACCTCGGTGGAGAGTCTCCGTTCCTGGACCTTCTCGAACAGGTTCCCTTGGAGGACCGCGAGAAAACGGCCGCAATGCTCAAGAAAGCCTTTAGTGATACATTCTCGAGCACGACGTACACATACGATGCCCAGAGCCGACTCATCGAACAGATGGACAGAATGGGCAGCCTTGGCGAATGCCGCACGACCTATCGTTATGATGATCACGATGATCCCATCGAGGAAACCTCCGAACATAGACATCGCGAGGCAAATGCCGATGAGAACGGCGCGATGCAGTACACTTCAGACCGATTGAACGTCCAGCACAACCGATTTGAATACGTCTACGACACACACGGGAACTGGACCGAGCTGATTGTGTCGATCCAGTCTGAGCCGAATACGGACTTTCAGCGTTCCAACATCGAACGCAGAGTAATTACGTATCACGCCGGCAGTTGAATGATGCGTACTTCGTTGACCATGCTGCGGGCTGCTGCGTTAGGCTGTTCTCATGGACCTTGAGGCGCTTTGGCTGACGCTGCGTCTGGCGGGAAGCACAACGGCGATACTGCTGGTGTTTGCTGTGCCTCTTGCGTGGTGGATCACGTCGGGGCGTGGGCCGGCGCGGGCGTTCGTGCAGGCTGTCATAGCGCTGCCATTGGTATTGCCGCCGACCGTGCTCGGATTCTATCTATTGGTAGCGATGGGGCCGCTGACGGCGCCCGGGCGATTGTTGATGCGCGTGTTCGGGCATCCCCTTGCGTTCAGTTTTTCAGGACTCCTCGTCGGCTCGGTACTTTACAGTTTGCCGTTTGCGGTACAGCCGCTGGTAGCAGGGTTTGGCGCGGTAGATCGCGAGTATCTCGAAGCGGCAGCAGGGCTCGGAGCATCTCCCTGGAGAGTGTTTGGAACCGTGATGCTGCCAATGGCGCGGGCTTCCCTGCTGACGAGCTCTGTGCTGGCGTTTACCCACACGGTCGGCGAATTCGGCGTCGTGCTGATGCTTGGCGGCAATATACCGGGAGTTACGCGAACCCTTTCAATCTCACTCTACGACCTGGTTCAGGATGGTAACTACACCGCAGCGAATCGCACAGCGCTGGTGCTGCTTGCCATCTCTATGACCGCGCTGCTGGCGATCTATCTTCTGCCAAGTTTGCGAAAGACAGACGAAAGGCAGGCCAACATTGTCCAATAGCCTGCTGATAGTAAAGATTCGCCACCGTGTAGGAGCAATTTCGCTCAACGTAGACTTTGCGTTGACGCAGCCATGGACCGTGCTGTTCGGCCCTTCAGGCAGTGGAAAGACCACGGTGTTGAGAACCATTGCGGGTTTCGTGCGGCCCGATGAGGGATACCTCACCTATGGCTCGATAGAGCAGGTACTCGTGAGCACCGACGAGCGTATCTTCGTCCCCCCATACCGCAGGCCCGTACGAAGTGCTGCACAGACAGCGAGACTCTTTCGGCATCGAAGTGTGCGGGAGAACGTCGCGTACGGCGTGGGATGGCAGTCGAATCCGGATGACGAGCGAGAGGTATTAGACGAGGTGCTCGGATTGCTCCGGCTGACGACCCTCGCGGACCGTGACACTAGTCAGCTCAGCGGAGGAGAACGCCAACGCGTCTCCGTCGCACGAGCCGTAGCCGCTGCGGCAACTTATGACGGCATCGATAAAGCGTTGCTCCTGCTCGACGAGCCCTTCGCAGGACTGGACGGTCTATTGCGTGATGAACTTGCGATAGCTTTGCGAGACTGGCTCGCCCGCTGGAAGGTTCCAGTGTTGTCGGTGTCGCACGATATCGGCGAGTGCTACCTGCTGGGCGCAGATGTCGTGCGAATGGCCGAAGGGCAGTTCATGGAGCAGGGCCCCGTGGAGCTCGTTCTCGACGAAGAGCGCCGTCGATTGATGAAGCAGCTTCGCACTGTGTGATCTTGAGCCACGGTGGACAAATCACCCGCGACCCCGAAACCGATTGATCTCCCTGCGATCTCGTTTCGAAGGTCTCCCCGTAGGCAGCGCCTCAAACTGCGCCATGGCGTTGCGTTCTCCCGCCAGCTTCAGCCGAGCCTCCTTACTCGCCTCGGTCTCCCGATACAAAGTCTGCGCAACCGATGCAGGCCCGCGAACCTCGCTGAGCAGCAGGACCTCGACCTGAAACTCCCCGCCATCGTTCTTCACCAGCAAAAGATCGCCCACCCGAACATCCCGCGCAGCCTTAGCTGGCTGCTGGTTCGACGAGATCCTTCCAAGGTCACAAGCCCGCGCCGCCAGCGCTCTCGTCTTGAAAAATCTGGCGGCCCAAAGCCACTTGTCCATCCGTACCGAAGTCATGAATCCATTCTCATACAAGGATCGCATCAACAAAATGTAAGGCAGCAGCCAGCCCTGTTACGCTGATGCAATAACAGCACACCGGGAAGGATCTTTCGTATGCCGCGAAGCCGCACCATGTGGACCACTGCTCTACTTGCATGCCTTATCACTGGAGTCGGACGCGGCGCCCAGCCTTCCGCAAAGCCTGCCCCCTCGCAGGCAACCATCGACCACGATCTCATGGAGATCGACATCCCCGGCCTGCAGCGCCTTTACGCCCAGCATCGCTACACCATCGTGCAGGTCACCCAGTGGTATCTCGACCGCATTGCACGCTACGACGGCACCTACAAAGCTCTCCTCTACGTTGATGCGAAAGGCGCGCTCCGCCGCGCCGCCGAAGAAGATGCCGCGTCCCCGCGCACAGCCCACGGCACGCTGTGGGGAGTGCCCATCCTCATCAAAGCCAACACCAGCGTCAACGGCTGGATCACCAGTGCTGGATGGAAAGGCTACATCATTCCCGGCAAGCAACTCGTTGCCCCTCGCGATGCTCTCGTCGTCGCCCGCCTGCGCGGTGCCGGAGCCGTCCTCCTCGGCCAAACCAACATGCCCGACTTCGCCGCCAGCGACACGAATATCAGCACCGCGGGAGGTCGCACCGGTGACGCATACGACCAGCGCTTCTCCCCCGGTGGTTCTTCCGGCGGCACAGCCACCGCCGTCGCCGCCAACTTCGCCGTCTTTGGCACCGGAACCGATACCGCCAACTCCATCCGCCAGCCCGCCGCCAACAACAGTCTCGTTGGCATCCTTCCCACGCGCGGCCTCACCAGCATCGCAGGCATTCACCCGCTCGACTGGCTCCGCGACAACACCGGCCCGCTCGCCCGCAACGTAGCGACAGCAGCCGCAGCGCTTGAGGTCATGCAGGGCGAAGATCCGCTCGACCCATGGACCAAAGGCAGCGCCGCCAAAGCCCAACGCACCCCATACAGCGCTTATCTCAAAAAAGACGCGCTCAAAGGCAAGCGCTTCGGCGTTCCATGGTTCGTCCTCGAAGGCTCACCAACCGTTTACGGGACCGATCCCGAAGCCCCACCACTCAACGGAGGCGTCGCCCCCAAGACTCGCGCCGCCTTCATGAAAGCGATCGAGCAGCTGCGCGCCGCCGGGGCCACTGTCATCATCGACAAACAGATTCTGCCCGAGAGCTTCTTCATCACCGCACGCAAGATGAACACCCGTCCCTACCGCCTCGAAGGTGTCAACAACTTCCTGCGCGACTTCGGCCCGCCCCAATACCACTCCGTCACCCAATACGAAGCCGCAACCGGCGAACAATTCCCTGCCTTCATGGTCGGAGGCACCCGTCCCGGCAAAGAGACCGACCCACCCACGCCGCAAAAAAGCATCGAAACCGACCCCGACCGCGAAGCCAACTTCTTTGGCCCTCAACGAGCCGCACTCGACGAGTACAACGCCACCCTCAAGCGCTGGAACCTCGACGGCTTCGTCTACCCCGCGCTCCAGATCCCCACCTACGACGAAACCCTCCCCGGAGCCTCCACAGCCGGCCCATACAGCGAAACCGGCTGGGTCAACCGCATCGGCGTCCCCGCCACCTCCGTCCCCGGAGGCTTCTACGACAACGGCCTTCCCTTCGGCCTCGAGATCTCAGGCGTCCGCTGGCACGACGGCGACCTCATCGGCTACGCCTACGCCTACGAGCAAGCCACGCACAACCGCCGCCTGCCCAAGCTTGTAGAAGGCCGACACTAATTGATAGAGCACCCCGATCCACCGTGATCAACGGTGGATCGGGTTAGTTTAGGAAGTTTGAGGAGCTTGTGAGAGCATGACTGACATGTCCGCTTATAAAGTTTCGGGGATTTTCGCCCTGGTGTCAGTTCTCAGCCTCGCGGGAGCATTTATTCGCGGAGATCTCGTGTGTGCAGGCACATTTACGGCGATCCTGATTCTGATCTTCTTTTTATCTTGTGTTGCAGCGGTTATCGCACTTATTGCCGCGTTCATCGGTGCGATTCGTCGTAGCCACTCAAATGTTGAGCCAAAGCCAAACTGACCGCACTATCTGGTAAAGGTCACCTGCTTGACAAAACCACCCTCTAAATCCGATATCCTGCAAGCAGGGGCTCGCCCGGTATCTCGTGCAGATCACCTCGAAGTACGACACTAACTTCATTCAATAGAATACTTTGCGCAATAAAGTGTAGGGAGAGGGGTATCAAAGAGTGACCCAGGCTGCAGAGCCCATGACGTTCAACGACTTCCTCGGCAACGCCGCCGCGGTCGAGCATCTGCGCACCGCCATCGCCGCCGGTCGCCTCCCGCACTCGCTCATCCTCGCTGGACCCACTGGAGCGGGCAAATACACCCTCGCCCTGATGCTTGCCATGGCCGTCGAATGCCAGCGCCAGCCCCGCGATCTCTGGTCGAATGGTCAGTCGTTAGCCTCCTTCTGCGGAGTCTGCAAGAACTGCACCCGTATCGCCTCTGCCGCAAATCTGGAGGAGCAAGTCGACCAGGCCGTAGCCGCTCGCGAAGACCTTCGCGAGACCGACAAGAAGGACACCCGCGTCCTCATCCAGCCCCACCCGGATGTCCTCATCGTTCCTCCCGACCCTCCACAACTCCTCATCAAACTCGGCCAGGTCCGCACCGTCATCAATCGCTCTCACACCCTGCCCGGCGAAGCTCCGCGCAAAATCTTTATCTTCACCGCTGCCAACTTCATGAAGGAGGCTGCAAACTCCCTCCTCAAGGTCCTCGAAGAGCCGCCCGCAACGGTCCACATCATCATCCTGGCGGAAAATCCCGGCGAACTCCTTCCGACCATTCGCTCTCGCTGCGCTCTCGTCCGCCTCGGCGCGTTGCCCGTCGAAGAGATCGAGATGCTCCTCGCCGACCGCCGCCCCGACATCGCCCCCAAACAGCGCACACTCATCGCCCGCCTCGCCCAGGGAGCCGCAGGCAAGGCCCTCGGCTTCGACCTCGTCGCCTACACCGCAGCCCGCACCGATGCCCTGCTGCTCCTGCGCAACGCCGCCAGCGAGCCCGACCACACCGCCCTCTTCAAGATGACCGAAACCTACCGCGCCGGAGCCGAAGGCCAGCAGAAGACCGCCGAACTCCTCCGCACCCTCTCGCTCCTACTCGAAGACATCTTGCTCCTCCAGGCCGGCACCCCCGAACTCCTTCGCAACACTGACCTCCGCGCCGAACTCGAACGCTTCGCCCAATCCCTCTCGTTTCAATGGATCGAGCAGGCCTCCCGCAGCCTCGACCAGGTGCAGAGCGGAATGCGCCGCAACCTTCTCCGCAGCCTCTCTCTCGACGCCTTCGCAGGCCAACTCACCACCGCCGCCCGCTGACAGCAAGTCAGTAAAAAATCGTTGCGTGTTCTTACTTCTTCCGCGCAGCTTTCTTCAGCCTGTCCTGCAAAGCAGCCCCAATTCCGTTGCCCTCTGGCAAGGGACAAAGAATAACCGAGACCCCGGCCTCATCCAGCGCTCGCAACCCAGCGAAGAGCCTCCGCGCCAGCACATCGTTGTCCCGCCACGGTCCCCACTCAAATATCTTCGCCACACCTGAAGCGATCCACCCGTCAGGAAGCATCACGCCCACCGATTCTCCACCCTGACCAAACCGCTCGATAGCCTCACTCAGCGCATTCTCGGTCGGCGCATCCACCAGAACCAGCTTCGCCCGCGGAGCATAGTGCCGCAGCCCAACTCCCGGCGAAGGCAGACTCTCAGGAGCACGCGCTGCATCCACCGCATGCGCCTGAAATACCTGCACGTCACCCGCAACAGCTGCAATCATCTCCGCCGTAACGGCTCCTGGCCGATAGATCATCATCGACCCCACATCCAGCACTGTTGACTCAACCCCAACATTCGTCGCACCGCCATCCAGCACAGCGTCGATCCGTCCATCGAGATCTTCCAGCACATGCGCCGCCGTAGTAGGACTAGTCCGCCCAAACCGGTTCGCACTCGGAGCTGCCACCGGTACCCCTGCCTTACGAATCAACTCCAAAGCTACTGGATGCGCTGGCATCCGCACGCCGACCAAAGGCCTCCCCGCCGTCACCGCATCCGGCACCGTAGCCGTCCTCGGCAGTAACAGAGTCAGCGGCCCGGGCCAGAAAGCCGCCATCAAAGCCTGTACCTTCGCCGCCTGCCCCGGCTCAATCGAGGCCACTCGTGCCACCATCTCCTGATCGCAGACATGGACTATGACCGGGTCCCAGCCCGGCCTCTCCTTTGCGGCAAATATCTTCCCAACTGCATTCGAATCAAGAGCATTGGCGCCCAATCCATAGACGGTCTCCGTCGGAAACGCGACCGTCCCACCTACGCGCAGCAACTCCGCCGCTCGCAGCAGCCCAGCTTCCCCCTGTAATCGTTCCGTTTTTCCACTGAACATATCTCTCCATCCTATCGCCGTCGGAGCCCCCATCAGCCGTATACTCACCCCATGCAGGCCCACGAGATCGAACTCAAACTCCCCGTCGCCGATCCAGCCGCCTTACAGTCTCGCCTCCCTCAGCTCGGCTTCCACCTTGACACTCCGCGCACCTTCGAGCACAACACTCTCTACGACACGCCCGCTCGCAGCCTCCGAGCCAAGCGTGAGCTTCTCCGCCTGCGCCACTACGGCACGCAGTGGACCGTAACTCACAAGCGCCCGCACGACGAGTCGTCAGACGACACTCGATATAAAGTGCGCGTCGAAACCGAAACTACAGTCGAAGACGGCCCTGCCCTCGGCGCCATCTTCGAGCAACTTGGTTTCACACCCGCATTCGTCTACGAAAAGTTCCGCACCGAGTGGTCACAAGTCGATCCCGTCACCGACACCGTAACCCACCTGGTCATCGACGAAACACCCATCGGAAACTACGCCGAGCTCGAAGGTCCACCAGAGTGGATCGACCGCACCTTAGCTGAACTCAATATCGATCCCGCCACGTGTCTCACCGATAGCTACGGCAAGCTCTTCCTCGACTGGAAACAGCGAACAGGCAGCCCCGCCGATAACCTCACCTTCGCTGAGATATTCACTCCCGCACTGGCCACTCACTAAAGCCTTCGCAGCCTCCGCCGATACAGCCTCTGTATCCTTTGGAGGCTTCAAATGGCTATTCCCATTCGTATTGCCCGTTCTCTCATTTGCATCAGCGCTCTCGCCCTCAGTGCGAGCAGTGCTCTCGCTGGCGACAGCCATCGCGCCATCGTCACCCGCGTCCAACCCGTCTACCCCGAACTCGCCCACCGCATGCACGTTGGCGGCAAAGTAGTTCTGCTCGTCGAGATTCAGCCCGACGGCACCGTCTCCGGCACGAAGGTCGAGTCCGGTCACGCCCTGCTGGCACCCGCGGCACAAGACGCTGTGCGCAAGTGGAAGTTTGCGCCCAACCCCAGCGTCTCTGAATCGGAAGTCGAAATCAACTTCAACATCGAATAATCCACGTCACTGAAAACCATTGCGTCGATAAGGATCAACATGAAACTTGAATCAAAACTCGGCCTCACTACAGGCATTCTCGTCTGCGCCATGCTGCTCAGTGCCTTCACCGCAACCATGCGCATAGAAGAATCCAACCGCCTCGCAGCCAGCGCCACCACGCAACACATCCCCATCAACTCAACTACGCGCGACTTCCGCATCCAGGTTCTCTACAGCATTCACGCGCTCGAGTCGTACATGCTCTTTGGTATCGATCCGGTATCATCGGCCAGCTTCCGACACGCTCGCCAGCAGAACCTCGCACAGGCAGACACGTCGATGACCAAGCTCAAGGAGTTCGCATCGCGTTATAGTCTCGGCTATGATGCCAACCGCATCAACGACCTCGACACCGGCCTCACCAATCTTAAATCCCTTGAAGACAAGGTCGAGCAGCTTAACGAATCTAAGACAGCGCAAGGCACAGCGCAGGCCTACGACACCTTCCAGAACCAGATCCTGCCGCTTGAGAAATCTCTCTTTGCCATGGGTGGCGACCTCGGGCAATCGCAGATGACCCAGGCTGACGACGAAGTCCTCCAGCTGCAGCATGCAAACTCTTCGACGCTCTACACGCTCTGGATTGCGACGATTCTCGGCGCACTCATCGGCGGAGTTGTCTCGGTCATGCTCGCTCGGCGCATTACGAAATCCATCGATCTGGTTGCAGAGCGCGCCGACGCCATCTCTGAAGGCGATCTCACCGGCAAAGAGCTCGACCATCTCTACGGCAAGGACCAGATAGGCACCCTCGCCGCAGCCATGCAGAAGATGCAGAGCAGCCTCGGCTCTATCATCGGTACCGTCGCCGATACCGCAGGCTCTCTCACCGGCAACGCTGCATCCATGCGCACGGCCTCCGATCAGATCCACCGCCGCATCGATCAGCAGAGCCAGCAGACACAGCAGGCGGCCACTGCCATGCAGGAGATGTCAGCCTCCATCGCCGAGGTCTCACGCCATACTCAGTCCGCCGCCGAAACAGCACGCAGCGCCGCCCAGACGGCTCGCGAAGGCGGAGAGATCGTCAAACACGTCCTCGGCTCCATGCACTCCATCGCGACGGCGGTTAGCGAAACGTCGTCCACGGTGGGCCTGCTCGGCGACGACTCCAAGCGCATCAGCCAAATCGTCACTGTCATCGACGAGATCGCCCGCAAGACCAACCTGCTCGCACTCAACGCAGCGATCGAGGCCGCCCGCGCCGGCGATCACGGCCGGGGTTTCGCGGTCGTAGCCGGAGAAGTCCGCCGTCTCGCCGAAAGCACCGCGCAGGCTACCGGCGAAATCGCGACCATGATCCAGGAGATTCAGGATCGCACCCGCATCGCCATCGCCAGCATGGAGAGCGGCACCGGTACCGTCGAACAGGGCGTCGTTACGACGACTCAGGCCGGCGAAGCACTCGAGCGCATCATCGGAATGGCCGAACGCGTCGACAAGATGATCGCCCAGATCGCCATCGCCGCCTCGCAACAGGCTGCCGCTGCTGATCAGTCCAGTGCAAGCCTCGACGCCATCCACAACCTCAGCCACGACAATCTCGTCGAGATGGCCACCACCGCCGCAGGCATCGAAACCCTCCGCTCAACAGCCGTCGCTCTGGAGCAGCAGGTCGATCGCTTCCACCTTCAATCCAATCCATCCGTCAAACTGAGCCGTTCCAACACCCCACGCATGCAGCATGCGAACTCAGCCTCGCAAGCTGCCTGAGACATCCACCAAACAGAAAAGGCCCGCTATCAAGCGGGCCTTTCTCTTTCTAAAAACCACACTAGAAGATCTGGAAGTTGACCTCGACGTTCAACTCCACCAGCACTGGCTTTCCGTTTTCCATCGCGGGCTTGAACCTATACTGCCGCACCGCTTCAACAGCCTTTTCGTCAAGTCCCATGCCTACGCCGCGAACTACACGAACATGGCTTGGATTTCCATTGGTATCGACCCACAGATTCACCAGAACATTTCCCGCGACCTTAGCCTTACGGGCCTCTTCGGAAAACTCAGGCTCTACCTGGAAGATCAGCACCGGAGCCGAAACACCACCGCCGATCCTCCGTGGACCGCCACCGATATTTCCTCCCGATCCTGGCCCAATACCTGAGCCATTGCCCGAACCCAGCCCGGTCCCGCTGCCATTGCCCATCGACATCCCAACCAGCGGCGAATTAGGCAGTCCGAAATTCGGAAGGTTCATCGCCATTTTGACGTCTTTCTGCACTTCGACTGTCGGCTCGATCTTGATCTTGGGCTCGACAAGTGGCGGAGCCTTCGGCGGAACGATCTGCGTGTCGGCAAACTTCGGCGGCGATCCCTTCGTCACCGGCGTCGGCCCGCGCTGTCCGCCTCCACCGCCCATCGTCGCAGCTTTCGGCGGCGCCTGCGGCGGAACAGCAATCTCAGTCACCAGCGTTGTCTTTGCCGGAGCGGTAAACGCAACCTTCTTGATCAGCATGTATGCGATCAGAAGAATCACGAGACCATGGATCGCAACGGCCATCGCTGTTGACTTCGGGTCCCGTTTCACCTTCATCGGGTCGGCAACCGCGATCGGCTTCGACTCCAACACCAGCGGCGGCAGCTTCTGCGGGAAGAAGACATCCCGAATGCTGCTCCACAGCGACGAGAAGACGCCTTCTTCTTTAATGATCAGATCGTTCTCGACCGGACGTGATTCGAGAACCAGGGGAGCTTCTTTTACCGGGTTGAAAAGATCGCTAAGGTTTGCAAACAGCGAAGCCCACATCGACCCTTCGGTCTCTTCGTTCAGTTGTGGTGCTTCCGCCGGACGGAGGGTCGGGCCCTCTTTGCCTGGATCGGTCTCCGGTGGTGTCAACAATGTATTCGCCATAAGCTGCTTTGCCTCGGTGGCAGTCGGCTGAGCCGGCCGCCTATCCATGTCGAGAATCGTGCGCAACTGTCTATCGTAATCTACGTCTCCGGTCTACTGCCGGTTCAAATCTCTACTACCGGGCTCGGCACTTGGCTCCAAAAACATTCTACAAACATTCATCCTCGTCCGCTCGTTTCATTGGACGCACCTCACCCGGCGAATGTCTCGCAGGCATCAGATTCGATACCATTTCCCCAGCTACAATAAGAGTTTGGCGCAAACCGCGCCCCTGTCTATAAGGAAATAAGAGGATCGAATGCCGGAAGCACCCGAATTGAAGACCGCAACGGAGCAGCCTGTGAAGCCCCTGAAGTCCACGCTCAATCTGCCCCAGACCACCTTCCCCATGAAGGCCAATCTGCCCCAGAATGAGCCCATTCGCCTCGAGGCCTGGCAGAAGGACGACCTCTACGCTCAGATTCGCGCCGCCCGCGCCGGCTCGCCCAAATATATCCTCCACGACGGGCCTCCCTACGCCAACGGAGCCATCCACCTGGGCCACGCGCTCAACAAGTGCATCAAGGATTTCGTCGTCAAGACCAAGACCATGGCCGGATTCGACTCCCCCTACGTCCCCGGATGGGACTGCCACGGCCTGCCCATCGAGATCAAAGTAGACAAGGAACTGGGCGGCAAGAAGCTGCAGATGCGGCCCACCGACGTGCGCGCCGAATGCCGCAAGTATGCGCAGAAGTTCCTCGATTTGCAGCGCACGCAATTCAAGCGCATCGGCGTTTTCGGACGATTCGACCGTCCCTACGCCACGATGAATCCGCAATACGAGTCGATCGTGCTCAAGACGTTCTTTTCGTTTTACGAGAATGGCTTTGTTTACAAGGGCCTGCGCGCCGTCTACTGGTGCATGCACGACGAGACGGCCCTGGCGGAAGCCGAAGTGGAATACGAAAACCACACCAGCCCGACGGTGTGGGTGAAATACGCGCTGGCGGATGATCCGGCGAAGATCGATGCGGCGCTGGCGGGGAAGAAAGTTTCGACCATCATCTGGACCACCACACCATGGACGCTGCCGGCTTCCATGGCCGTCGCGTTTCATCCGGACGAGGAATATGTCGCACTGGAGTCGAGCGGCGAGGTTTACATCGTCGCCTCGAAGCTCGCCAAAGATGTCGTCGAGAAATGCGGTCTTGCCGGTCCGCACGAACTCGCGCACTTCCCTGGCCGCAAGATGGAGCGACTCAACTTCCAGCATCCCTTCCTCGATCGCAAGATTCTCGGGGTCCTGGCCGATTACGTC
>DATMQZ010000066.1:0-6460 GCA_035566575.1 Edaphobacter sp. | reverse complement strand
TGGCTCCGATGGAGTGGCCGTGGAGGGACTTGGTGGAGCTGACGGGAATTTGTGAAGCAAGGGAGCCGAAGACCTGGTGGATGGCTGCGGCTTCGGTGGTGTCGTTGAGCTGAGTGCCGGTGCCGTGGGCGTTGATGTAGCCGACTTCGTCGGGTGTAGCTTTGGCGTCTGCGATGGCCTGGCGCATGGCAGAGGCGGCTCCGTCGGCGAGGGGTTGGGTGATGTGGCTCGCGTCGGCGGAGAAGCCGAAGCCGACGATCTCGGCGTAGATGCGTGCGTTGCGTGCTTGCGCGGAGGCGAGGGTTTCGAGTGTGAGCATGGCGGCGCCTTCGCCGATGGTCATGCCGTCGCGGTCGGCGGAGAAGGGGCGGCATTGGGTGGGGGAGACGACGCGCATGGAGTCCCAGGCCCGGAGGAAGCCGAAGGTGAGCGGGGCTTCGTGACCGCCGGTGATGGCAGCGTTGACCATGCCGCTGCGAATCATCTGGAAGGCGAGGCCGATGGCGTGGGTGCCGGAGGAGCAGGCGGTGGAGATGTTGAGCGTGGGGCCAGTGATTTTTTGTTCGATGGAGATGTTGCTGGCTCCGGCGGAGGCCATGGTGCGGATGACGGTGAGGGGATGGACTCGGGCGTCGCGGCCGTAGAGCTTGATGGTCTCGGTCTCTTCGGACTGACGTCCTCCGCAGGCGCAGCCTACGATGATGGCGATTTTTTCCGGGGGGTAGTGGGTGGTGAGGTGGGATTCGAGGGCGGCCTGACGGGCGGCGATGATGGCGAATTGCGTGGTGCGGTCGGTGGCCAGGGCGATGCCGGAGTCGAAGTGCTGGCTGGAATCGAAGTTTTTTACGGCGGCGGATTGGGTGAAGCGGAGGCCCTGGGTCTTGTCGTTCGCTTCGCGGACGGGAGCTTCGGGGTAGGGCGGGAAGCGGGCTATGCCGGTAGTTCCGGCGAAGAGGGAGGTGCGGAAGTCCGCTATGGAGTTGCCGATGGGGGTGATGCATCCCAGGCCGGTGACGACGACACGATTCAATGCTGCTCCCCTTGAGGTGATCTGGTTTCAATTGTAGAGTTTCTGAGAGTCAGGGGTACCCCCCCATTGCCTGCGCGTAAATGTTCTGCAATCAGTAACTTACGGGGTGGCGATGCCTGTAAAATATTCATAACAAAAGGGTTGCGTCCAAAATATTCCATTCAAATGAGTTAGCCCCGGAGGGTGTGTTCTCCCTGCGGGGCCTGCTTGTTTTTTCTCCACTGTTTTAAGTATAGCTAATCAGGTGGAACTAAAATGCCAACTCGATCTTATTTTGTTTGTGTGATTTAAGTCGGTTTGGGGCTTGACATGCGATTTTTGGGCGGAAAATGGCGAAAAATAATTTGGTGGGATGGTAAACGTAATGGAATGAGGTGTTTTGGGTGGGGGAGCGGATTTCTCCGCTGCGCTGCTCACAAAAGCGTGAGCCGCTTCGGTCGAAATGACGATTCTTTGGTTTTGGATAGGTTTTTGGTGAGGAGCTACGGGGTTGAGATTCGGGTTGAAAAGGATCGAACGGCGGTGGATGGTCGTGACTTTCGGGATTCTTCCCCGTTCGACTTCGCTCAGGGTCAGAATGACGGCAAAGACTTATGGCGGCTGACGGCAAAGACTTTCAGCGGCAAGAACAATGCAGAAACAAAAGCAAGGGCAACGGCAAAGACGCGGCAGTGGCTGGGATGCTGTTTGGGTAGAGAAGCAGATTTCTCCACTGCGCTGCTCACAAAAGCGTGAGCAGCTTCGGTCGAAATGACGTTTTTTGGGTTTGGGTCAAGAGAACAAGCAACGGCAAAGACAACGGCAACCGCAACCGCTTTGTGGCTAACGAGCAGTTGTTCATCCCACCCATCGCAAAGTGCGCGATGGATGGGGTACCTGGCCGATTACACGCATGCCATGCCGCCGTCGACGAATAGTTCTATGCCACGAATAAACCTGCCATCGTTTGAGGCCAGGAACGAGGCGGCGTTGGCTACATCCTCGGAACGGCCCATTTCATTAGCAGGCATCCTGGAGACGAGCTGTTTCTTCATCTCTTCGACAGCTTCTTCGGGAAGATTGGTGGAGTTCCAGATTGGAGTGTCAATCGGGCCAGGGCTGATTACATTGACACGTATCTTGCGATCCTTGAGCTCCAATGTCCAAGTGCGGGCAAAGGAACGGATGGCCGCCTTTGTGGCGCTATACGTGCCGAAACCAGGAAAGGCGGCCTGCGACGCGTTTGAGCCGCACAGAAGAACGATTCCGCCATCCGGCATCAGAGGCAGCGCCTTCTGAACGGTGAACAATAAACCGCGCAGATTGACGTTGAAGACCTGATCGAAATCCTGTTCGGTTATCTGCCCTATCGGAGCAGGAATGCCGATGCCTGCGTTGGCAAAGACGATATCGACTCGGCCCTTTTCTTTCGCGACCTGGGCATACAGGCGGTCCAGATCCGCCAGCTTCGAAACGTCGCCTTGCACTGCAGTTACATTCCGCCCAATCAAGGCAACGGCTGCGTCCAGTTCTTTCTGCCGCCGTCCTGTGATGAAGACATAGGCGCCTTGCGCAACAAACGCCGCTGCCGTCGCCAATCCAATACCACTGTTACCGCCAGTGATAACCGCAATCTTTCCTTGAAGCTTACTCATTGTGTCTCCTCAGAGCGGAGTTTCGATTTTCAAACGAGAAGTTTGAAAGTAAAACGTCTCTCTGATGAACAACACGTCGCGTTGAACTTTATTTCAGGCAAAGTGCGAGATGGATGGGCACTCGGAGATGGTTGAGATTCAGGTTGGAAAGGAGCGACCGGCGGTGGATGGTCGAGACCCTCGGGATTCTTCCCCGTTCGCTCAGGGTCAGAATGACGGCAAAGACTTGTAGCAGCTGGACTGCAAAGACTTATAGCGGTAAGAACAATGCAGAAACAAAAGCAAGGGCAACAGCAACGGCAAAGACGCGGCAGTGGCTGGGATGCTGTTTGGGTAGAGAAGCGGATTTCTCCGCTGCGCTGTTCACAAAAGCGTGAACAGCTTCGGTCGAAATGACGATTCTTTTGGTTTTGGGTGGTTTTTTGATGAGGAGCTACGGGGTTTAGATTCGGGTTGAAAAGGACCGAACGGCGGCGGATGGTCGTGACTCTCGGGATTCTTCCCCGTTCGACTTCGCTCAGGGTCAGAATGACGGCAAAGACTTATAGCAGCAAGAACAATAGAGGACGGCAAAGACTTGAAGCAGCAAGAACAATAGGGTGTGGCTAGTTCGAGGGGGTGGTGATGGCCGAGGGAGATTTCGCGGCCTGGAGTTTGGTCACGCCTTCGACCATGTTGCCTACTGTTCTGATGCTGCCGAGGGCTTCGTCGGGGATATCGATGTTGAAGGCCTCTTCGACCTCGAAGGAGATGTTGATCTTGTCGAGGGAGTCGATGTTGAGCTCTTCGAAGGTGCTGGCAAGCGTGATGGTGTCCGGGGGGATGCCCTTGGACTTGGCGATGATGTCGATACAGCGGCTGGCGATGTGGTTCATGATGTTCCAACTTCCTTGTTGGGAGGTAGCCTCAACTTACAGGGATGCGCGTGCTGATGTAAAGAGTGGCGGCGTTGGAGAGATTCCCTCGGCGGCTAAGCCACAGGGAGATTGTTCGTTTTGCGGCGCGGAGACCCAAGGCCAAAGCCGTGGGCTACTAGCCGCGCCCTTTCAAAACAAGGCTGTTTACAGGGCTTGCTCAGCCGGTGAGAACAGGCAGGCGCTCGCTGGTGAAGGACTGGAGCGGGGATTGGCCGATGTGCATTTGAAGCAGGCGCTCGAAGAGCCACGGGGTGCGCTGGAAGGCGCGGAGGACCGTGTCGCGAAGGCGCGGCGAGCGGTCCATCAGGAGCAGGCTGCGGGACATCATGGTGGGTAGGCGCTGGATGCGGCGGTGGGCCTGTTGATAGAGTCCGAGGTTGTTCGTAAGGAGGGCGTCGGAGAGAGCGGCGGCCTGGCGAAAACAGAGGGCCATGCCTTCGCCGGTAACGGCATCGACGGATCCGGAGGCGTCGCCGATGAGGGCGATGTTGCCTTTGGTTACGCGGCGGAGCTTGCGGCCGAGGGTGATGGAGCCTCGTGCCGGGCCGTTGGGTTGGGACAGGGCGAGGTGATGGCGCAGGGCGGGGAAGTGACTGAGGGCTGCCTCGGAGCTGGGGAATTTTTTGTTCGCGATGAAGGCGACGCAGACTTCGTTGGAGGAGTTGGGAGTGACGTAGGCCTGGCCGTGGTTGCTCCAGTAGACCTCGACGAAGTCCGTCCATGGGGCGACGGTGTAGTGCTGGCGCAGGCCGATGCGGCGTGATTGGACGGAGGCCTCGGTCAAGCCGGCCCAGGTGGCGACGCGCGAGCAGGGACCATCGGCGCCGATGAGGTAGCGGGCGCGAAGGGTTTGGCGGTTGCTGTGGACGAGGGTGCCTTCGGGTATGGGCGCGATGCTCTGGACGGAGTTCTCCCAATGGAAGCGGACGCCGAGACTGACGGCGCGGTCGAGGAGGATCTGGTGGAGGACGGTGCGACGGATGCCGCGTCCGGGACTGCGGGGGAAGGCGGCCTCGGTGGTGACGGGATTGGGAGACGCCGGATCGCCGATGAAACGGATGCCGCGGAGGGGATGGTTTTCGATTTCGCCAAGAATGCGATCGAGATCGGGGAAGCCGATGGCTGCAAGGGCTTCGAGCGAGTTGGGCATGAGGCCTTCGCCGCAGGCTTTATCGATGGGGGGCTTCATGGCGTCGATGACTTCGACGTGAAGGCCGTGGCGGGCAGAGGCGATGGCGCAGGCGAGACCTGCGGGTCCTGCTCCAATGATGGCGACGTCGGATGGAATTCTGCTGGTGCGAAGGTGCATTTCGAAAGCGGTGTCCTGAAAGATCAGACGCTGCTCGCAGAAAAAGAATTCGGCGGCGACAGGGAATTGACAATTCTTGACAGGATACTGACCGCTGCGGCGTTGGTCATCTTTGAAAGATGCCGGTTACCACTTAAGAAGGACTAGCTCGGAACAGAAGGCGGGGCCCATTGCGGCGAGGATGCTGTAAGTCCCGGGCTTGCCGGGGGAGTTGACGAGGACGTCTTCGAGTACGGCGAGAACGGAGGCTGCGGAGAGATTGCCGACTTCGCGGAGACTGCGCCAGGACGGTTCGAGTGCGTTGGGAGGGAGGTTGAGGGTGTTTTCCATGGCTTCGAGGACTTTGGGGCCCCCGGAGTGAAAGATGTAGCTCGAGATGTCATCTAAGGTTAGACCGTTGTCGCAGAGAAAAGACTCTACGTTGCCGCGCAGATGCTCGTTGACGACCTTCGGAACGTCGGGGGAGAGGACGATTTTGAAGCCCATGTCTCCGATGTCCCAGCCCATGATGTGTTGGGTATGTCTATAGAATGTCGAGCGCGTGTCAAGGATCTGTGGGCCGGCGCAGGGGCAGGCTTTTTTGCCGAGGGGGGTGTCGCTGCCGGCGACGATGACTGCGGCGGCGCCGTCGCCGAAGAGGCCGCAGGAGATGAGGTTGGCGATGGACTGGTCGTTGTCCTGCCAGGTGAGGGAACAGAGCTCGACGGAGAGAAGGAGGGCGTATTGGTTGGGGAAGGCGCGGACGTAGTCGGAGGCGCGGGAGATGCCGGCGGCTCCGGCGACGCAGCCGAGGCCGAAGATGGGGGTGCGCTTGATGGAGGTGGGGAAGGGCATCAGGTTAATGAGGCGGGCGTCGATGGTGGGGCTGGCGATGCCGGTGACGGAGGCGAAGAAGATGGCGGAGATGTCGGCGGGGCTCAGGTTGACGCGCTCAAGGGCGCCGCAGATGGCCTTTTGGCCGAGTTCGACTGCGGCGACGATCCAGGCGTCGTTGGTGGGGCCGAAGCCGGATAGGTTTTCGTAGACGTCGAGGGGAAAGACGAGGTTACGGAATTCAACGCCGCAGTTAACGAAGAGACGGTTAATGAGACGGGGTTCTTCCATCCTGTCCTGCCAGCGCGCCGTGAGTGCTTCGGAGATTGCCGCTTGAGAGTAGCGATGTGGAGGATAGGCAGTGCCGACTGAAGCAATACGCATGCTGATGAGAACCCTTAAGTGCCGTGATGTTGTGCTGCGTTCGAACGATGGAACAGACGATCTGTCAGGTCGTGCGTTTGGTTAGGGCGAGATGAACACTGGATAGGTGAATGAGTTAAAAGTACACGGTGTGGCGGGTTGCGTGTTGGATATTCCTAGGGCGCGGCATTGTTCGTGAAACGGTCAGTGCAGGCGGGCGATCTGGCGCTGGTAGAGGGTGTTTTTGGGGAACTCCTCTGAGAGGCCGATGAGGATTGCTTTGCCCTGCTGGATGCGGCCGTCGCGGAGCTCCCCTACGGCGAGCATGAGGCGGGCGAAGGGGGCGAGATAGTGTCCGTGTTCGGCGGTGAGCGTGATGAGACGGACTCCCTCG
>DATMQZ010000065.1:0-47187 GCA_035566575.1 Edaphobacter sp. | reverse complement strand
TGCTGGTGGCTGGGCAAGTTGCGGGGCCAGCCCTCGCCAATGCGCAAGCCAACTCGAGAGAGACCGCCACCCCAATTAAGCATCTGGTCGTGATCTTTCAGGAAAACGTTTCGTTCGACCACTACTTCGGAACCTATCCAGCGGACAGAACATCGGCGATCTCTTGAACAGCCGCGGCGTAACCTGGGGCTTCTTCGAAGGTGGCTTCGACCTGACAAAGGTCAATGCCAATGGAACGACCGGCTGCAGCCGCAGCACAACCTCCGCCGTGACACTGGTAAAGAAGGCTGACTACATCCCTCACCACCAGCCATTCCAGTACTACACCTCAACAGCCAACCCCAAGCACACCCGTCCATCCTCGGTGAAGTCCATCGGTTTTGAAGGCGATGCGGCCAATCACCAGTACGACATCAACGACTTCTACGCTGCGGTCAAGGCCGGCAACTTTCCCTCGGTCAGCTTCCTCAAGGCCCCTGGCTATCAGGACGGCCACGCCGGCTACTCCGATCCGCTCGACGAGCAGACGTTTGTCACTTATGTGATCAACTTCCTCCAGGAGCAAAAGGACTGGGAGCACACTGCCGTAGTCATCGCGTATGACGACTCCGACGGTTGGTACGATCACCAGATGAGCCCGATCGTGAATCAGTCATCGACCTCGGCCGATGCCCTGGTTGCAACCGGATCCTGTGGCGACGGCTCGACCGCTCTCTCGTCACCAACCGCCCTTCACGCACAAGGCCGCTGCGGCTACGGACCCCGTCTTCCACTGCTGGTCATCTCTCCTTACGCAAAACAGAACTTCGTCGATCACACCACCACAGACCAGTCCTCCATCCTTCGCTTCATTGAGGACAACTGGGTCGGCGGACAGCGTATCGATGGCTCCTTCGATAGCCGCGCAGGGGTCCTGACGAACATGTTCGACTTCAGGAATCCGTCGAACGTGTTGCTCCAACTGGACGAAAACACTGGCCGTCCTGTCCACGAAAACGAAAAGTGGTAGCAACAAAAGCTGTTTATTCTAGACACAAAGGGTGTCGGAGGAAGCTCCTCTGGCACCCTCGTTTCTTTACAGCACACCATCAGAGATGAGGGCGATTCGCATTGATTTCACGGAGAAAGTTTTTACAGCGAGCGGGGATCGTCGCGACCGGGCTATCGCTGGAAAAAGCAGCAGTAGCAAGCGGAATCGCACCCCCATCCTCCGCGCTCGATCCCAATACATTGAAGCCATACGTCGATCCCCTGCCGCTTCCTGAAGTCCTGAAAAGTACCGGCTTCAAACCAGATCCCGACAACCAGAAGAAACGCCTTCCGTTCTATCGAGTAGCCATGCAGGAGATTCACCAGAAGCTTCACCGCGACCTGCCACCCACGAAAATGTGGGGATTCAACGGCACCTCGCCCGGCCCCATCTTCGAAACCCGCAGCGGCCAAGGTCTCCTCGTTGAATGGGCCAACGAGCTCCCACTAAAACACTTCCTTCCCATCGACCACACCCTGCACGGTGCCGAAGCCGACAAACCCGAAGTACGTTGCGTCATCCATCTCCACGGCGGAAAAACCCCCTCAGCCAGCGACGGATATCCCGAAGACTGGGTCGTCCCGGGCAAATCCCTGCTCTACCACTATCCCAACAACCAAGCCTCGTCGGTGCTCTTCTACCACGACCACACGAGGGGCATTAATCGCCTCAGGCCTGCAGGGACTCTTCATCATCCGCGACGAAGCCGAAGAAACACTGAATCTCCCGCGCGGAAAGTACGAAGTCCCCATCCTTCTCTTCGATCGCTTCCTCCGCTCCGACGGCCAACTCGAATACCCCGTCTCCGGAGACCCAAAATCCCCTTGGGTCCCCGAGGTCTACAGCAACGTAATGCTCGCCAATGGCAAGCTCTTCCCTTACCTCGAAGTCGAACCGCGCAAATACCGCCTCCGCCTGATGAACGGCTCGAACGCCCGTTTCTTTCGCCTCTCATTCGGCAACCTCTCGCCCATGCACCAAATCAGCAGCGACCAGGGCCTCCTCTCATCACCCGTAAAAATGAAGCGTCTTCTACTCGCTCCGGCAGAGCGCGCCGACATCATCTTCGACTTCAGCCAGCACGCAGACGAAAACATCATCCTCAAAAGCGACAGCTTCGACATCATGCAGTTCCGCGTCGCATCCACAGGAGCCACCGATACCAGTTCCCTGCCGCCCATTCTAAAAACCGTCCCTCGCATTCCCGAAAGTCAGGCGATCAAAACGCGACGCCTCACCCTCGACGAAAACATGGACAAAGTCCAGCAGTCGATGGGCATGATGCTCAACAACACGCCATGGCACATGCCTGTCACCGAAAAACCCGTCGTCAACACAACCGAGATCTGGGAGCTGGTAAACCTAACCGAAGACACCCACCCTATCCACTTGCATCTGGTGAAGTTCCAACTCCTCGACCGCCGCAGCTTCGACGTCTTCCTCTATCAGGACAAAGGCGAACTCCGCTACACCGCCCCCGCCATACCCGCGTCTCCCGAAGAATCCGGCTGGAAGGACACCATCCGCTGCGAGACCGGCCAGGTCACTCGAATCATCGTTCCCTTCGAGGGCTACACCGGCCGCTACGTCTGGCACTGCCATCTCCTCGAGCACGAAGACAACGAGATGATGCGCCCCTTCGAGGTCATTGAAGCCCACAGCTAAATCAGCACTGTCGCAGAGCCGCCCCTTCACGCTACAATCCAACAGTGCATGGTGTTCCAGACTCAGCCTAAGTTGAGTCTGGGAACGCGGCTGCTATCCTAAGAAACAAGCCGCATACCATTGATTCACAACAAGCGAAAGTGGCGAAATTGGCAGACGCACCAGACTTAGGATCTGGCGGAGCAATCCGTGGGGGTTCAAGTCCCCCCTTTCGCACCAATTCTTATAAAGAGCACCGGAAAGTATCTCGACGATGAGCCAGCAGAAGCAGCCCGCAGACCAACCCTCCCTCAAGCTCACCAACACCGAAAACTACCGCGACGGCTACGCCAACAGCGTCCAGGTGCGCATGAGTGTGTGGGATTTCTTCCTGGTCTTCGGCACGATGTCGCAGGACGCCCCCGACGAGCTCACCGTCCAGAACTTCCAGGGCATCTACCTCAGCCCCCAACAGGCCAAGGCCCTCTGGAACATCCTCGGCAACAATCTCGCCCAGTACGAGCAGGCCTTCGGCGCCATTACTCTTGAGCAGCTCCCACAACCCGGCGGCCCAGTCCACTAGACGAGCGTGCGCCCCCTACCAAACCCCAGCGACCAGCCACGCGGCGAAATCCCGCTCTGGATGCTCTACCCTCTCTTCTTTGTAGCTGTCTATCTCTCGCACTTCACCCTCCTGCGTCTACCCTACTTCTGGGACGAGGCCGGCTACTACATCCCCGCCGCATGGGACTTCTTCCGCACCGGCACCCTCATCCCCCAAACCACCATCACCAACGCCCACCCGCCGCTGCCTTCCATCCTTCTCGCCGCCTGGTGGCACCTCTCCGGCTACGTCGTCAGCGGAACCCGCACACTCGTCTGCATGGTCAGCGCCGCCGCACTCCTCGGCCTCTATAAACTCGCAAAATCTCTCACCAGCACCGCCGCTGCTGCAACCACAGTCTTCCTCACAGCAATCTATCCCGTCTGGTTCGCCCAAAGCACCCTCGCCCACGCCGACATCTTCGCGGCAGCCTTCACCCTTTGGGGCCTCGCCTTCTACTTCGATCAACCCGCCCCCGAACAAAGCAGCGCCCAAAACCAGAACCTCGCTGCCATCATGTTCTCTCTCTCGGTCCTCTCCAAAGAAACCGCCATCGTAACCCCCATTGCCCTTGCCCTCTGGCAATCGATCCTCTGGCTCCGCAATAAAAATAAAGAAGCCCGGCGCACCCACAGAAACTGGACCCTCGCCCTTCTGGCCCCCATCCTTCCCCTGGTAGCGTGGTACGCCTACCACCGCCACCGAACCGGCTTCATCTTCGGCAATCCCGAATTCCTCCGCTACAACGCCACCGCCAACCTCGACGCCTACCGCATCGCCCTCTGCCTGTGGCATCGCCTCCTCCATCTGGCGACCCACATGAACATGTTCGTACCCGTAGCCTGCGCCATCGCAGTCCTCTTCATTCCAACCACACCCACCAGCCCACCCGCCATCCGCAAGCCCGCGCTTCGATCCATAGCAGTCATCCTCCTCGCCAACTGGATCGCCTTCTCCGTCCTCGGCGGAGCACTCCTCACCCGCTATCTCCTCCCGATGTACCCGTTCGTCATCATCCTCTGCGTCACCACCTGGCATCGCCACCTGCGTCAGTGGTGGGTACTCGCGGCCCTCAGCGCTGCAGCCTTCCTCGCAGGTATCTGGGTCAACCCACCCTACGCCTTCGCCCCCGAGGACAACCTCACCTACCGCGACATGATCGTCCTCCACCAGCAGGCCATCCACCTCATCGAACACCGCTACCCTCAAGCAACCGTCCTCTCAGCATGGCCCGCCACCGCCGAGATGGCCCGCCCCGAACTCGGCTACACCCACACCCCCATCAAGACCACCCAGATCGACAACTTCGCCATCGACCAGATCCAAAAGGCCGCCGCCGATCCCGGAACCTACGACACCGCCCTCATCTTCTCCACCAAGTGGGCACCGCCAGAAACTCAACTCAATCTAGCCCGCAACAACCAGCCGTCAGACGCCAAATACTTCGACTTCCACCGCGATCTCTCCCCCACCGAAGTCGCAGCCCTCCTCCACGGCGAAGTCATCTGGCAGTCCCACCGCAAAGGCGAGTGGGCCGCCGTTCTCCGCTTCCCCCGCATCGTAGACGCCGCCCTCTAAACCTCACCCCTAACCCGGGTGCCCCATCCTGAGCGCGCCTCACCGCGCGAAGGTTGGGGTTACCATTGCAACCCTTGCCGTTGCTTTACGTTTCATTCTGACCCCGAGCAAAGTCGAAGGAAAGAACCCAGCATCTCCGAGGGGGAGAGAAGCGAACCGGGCACCATTACCTCTTCCCTAACGCTCTATACTCATACTGTGCCGAGCCTCTTCCCAGTCCGCCGCAGCCTCCTATCAAAATGGCTCCTCCTGGCGCTAATCCTCTGCGCCAGCCTCACCTCGACCCACCCGGCAACCGCCGCACAAACCACCGACCGAACCGGTAGAGTCGTACTTGTCCTTCCCTTCGACAACCGCTCAGGCCAGGCCAACCTCAGCTGGATCGGCGACTCTTTCCCCGACACCCTGAACCAGCGCCTCTCATCCTCCGGCTTCCTCACCATCTCCCGCGACGATCGCCAGTACGCCCTCGATCACCTCGGCCTCCCCGTCGACTTCAAGCCCTCTCGCGCCACCACCATCCGCATCGCCCAAACCCTCGACGCAGACTTCGTCATCGTCGGCAGCTACACCGTCAGCCAGTCACGCATCTACGTCCAGGCCCAGGTCCTCGACGTCCACAACCTCCGCATGTCCCAGCCCCTCCAGGACTCCGGCGAACTCGCCCGCCTCTTCGACGTCGAAAACGCCATCGCCTGGACCATCGCGCGGCAAATCGACCCGCAGTTCAGCATCTCCCAGCAGACCTTCCTCAGTGCCTCCGGAAACGTCTCCCTCAGCGCCTTCGAGAACTACATCCGCGGCATCTCCGCAACCTCCCAGCTCGAGCGCATCAAGCGCCTCCAGCTCGCCACCCAGGACACCCCCAACTACCCCGCAGCTCTCCTCGCACTCGGCAAAGCGCAGTTCTCCGACCGCGACTACGATCACGCCGCCATAACCTTCGCCAAGGTTCCCGCAAGTGATCGCCGAGCCCTCGAAGCCAGCTTCTATCTCGGCCTCGCTCGCTTCAACACCGCCAAGTACGCCGAAGCCGAAACCGCCTTCAAGTTCGTCGCCTCCCGTCTCCCGCTCCCCGAAGTGATCAACAATCAAGCCGTAGCCGCCAGCCGTCAGGGCCGCGACGCCGTTGCTCTCTTTCAACGCGCCGTAGCCGCCGATCCCAACGATCCCGACTACCAATACAACCTCGCCGTCGCTCTACTCCGCCGCGGAGACTTCAGCGAAGCCCAGAAAGCAGTAGATCAGGCCCTCAAACTCCGACCCACCGACTCCGAAGCCACCCAGCTCAAAGCCCTCATCGCCACCGGCAAACCACTCGCCGCCACGAACGCAGCCTCCACCACCCCCGGCGCTCCAGCCTTCGAACCCATCGAACGCATCCGCCGCACCTACTCCGAGGCCTCCTTCCGACAGGCCGAATTCCAGCTCGATCAAATGCGCACCATTCGCATGGCATCGCTTCCGCCCGCCGAGCGCGCCGCACAGTACACCCAGCTAGGCCACGACTACATCGCCCAGGGCCTCATTCCCGAAGCCGAGCAGCAGTTCCAGCGCGCCATCGCCGCCGACTCCAACAGCGCCGCCGCCCACGCCGGCCTCGCCCAAATCCGCGAGCAAAGCGGCAACACCGCCGAAGCACGTACCGAAGCCCAAACCTCCATCAAGCTGAAGCCCAACGCCGACGCCTACCTCGTCATCGCCCGTCTCGAACTCCAGGCCAACCAGACAGCCGCCTCTGCATCAGCCGTCAGCAACGCCTTGAAGATCGAGCCCAACAACACAGCGGCCCAGGGTATGAAGCAAGCCCTTCAGGCACGCGGACAGAGCCTGCCATGAAACCCCGCGCGATAAAGTCCGCCTTCGCCTTCCTCATCGCGCTCGCTCTCTACCTGTCCTCCGCCACTCTCCGCGCCGACCAGCCGCAGCCGAGAGTCGTAAAAATCACCATCCACGACACCATCCAGCCCATCACCGCCGACTACCTGCAACGCGCCCTCGACGAAGCCGCCCACCAGAACGCCTCCGCAGTCCTTCTATCCCTCGGCACCCCCGGCGGCCTCCTCGACTCCACCCGCGCGATGGTCCAGGCCATCGAAAACTCCCCCATCCCCGTCATCGTCTTCATCTCTCCCTCTGGCAGCCGCGCCGGATCGGCCGGCTTCTTCCTCCTCGAAGCCGCTGACATCGCCGCCATGGCCCCAGGAACCAACGCCGGCGCAGCCCATCCCATCGTCGAAGGCCGTGTCCTCGACCCCATCCTCAAAGAAAAAATCGAGAACGACGCCGCAGCCTTCCTACGCTCCTACTCCGGCCGTCGCGGCCGCAACATCAAGGCCGCCGAAGACGCCATTCGCAACTCCAAGTCCTACAGCGACGAAGAAGCCCTCAATCTCAAACTCATCGACATCGTCGCCCCTGACGACGCCTCCTTACTCGCCGCCCTCGACAACCGCGAGATCCACCGATTCAACGGCACCACAGAAACCCTCCATCTCCGTAACGCCGTCATCACCACCACGCCGCCATCCATGCGCGAGCGCCTCCTCAGCCGCCTCACCAATCCCGACATCGCCGTTCTCCTCCTCGTCCTCGGCGGTCTCCTCATCTACCTCGAGTTCAACGTCCCCGGAACCGTCGTCCCCGGTGCCATCGGAACCCTCCTGGTCCTCCTCGCCCTCTTCGGCCTCAATCTCCTGCCCATCCGCCACACGGCCGTCGTTCTCCTCCTCGCAGCCTTCGTCCTGATTCTTCTCGAGGCCAAGTTCGCCAGCCACGGAGCCCTCGCCCTCGCCGGAATCATCTGCCTCATCTTTGGCCTCGCCACCCTGGTCGACGCCCCCATCCCCGAACTCCGCGTCCACTATGCCACCGCCATCGGCGCTGGCCTTGGCTTCGGCACCATCTCCTTCACCCTCGCCTGGATAGCCCTCCGCGCCCACCGCAGCAAGGTTCTCACTGGCGCTCCCGCCATGATCGGCGCAATTGCCATCGCCGCCACGCCTCTGCAACCCTCAGGACAGGTCGAAATCCGCGGCGAACTCTGGCAGGCCCGCCTCTCCGGCCTGCCGTCCCTCCCCGTAGGGGCCGAGGTCATCGTCCGCAGCATCGACGGCCTCACTCTCCTCGTCGAACCCGCAACCCCCTGAATCACGCCCTCACAGAGTAGACTGAAAGAGCACTATCTTCGTAAAAAGGGAGTCTCGTCTTGATGTTGAACTCGTCTCGCCAGTCCTGTGTCTGGACCATCTTGTTTTGCCTGCTCGGAGCTTTCGCAGGATCAACCGCCCAGGGACAAACCCAGTCCGCACTCGACCGTCAGCTCTCCCACGTCGATCTCGGCGTCAGCGGCGTGGGCGAATTCACTCGCAATGTCAGCGGGACCAACTACCTCGGCGTTCCCCTCACGCAAAGCGCTGGCAACACCTTCGGCGCCCTCGTCACCGTCCGCTACACCAAGTCTCCCTGGGTTGGCTTCGAATTCAACTACGGCTACTCCCGCTTCACCCAGCACTATACCTCTCAGGGATCTGACGCATACCTCGTTGGCGGCGTCCAGTCCAACAACACCGAATACACGTTCGGCTACGTCGCGCATCCGCGTCGGCAGTTCCTAGGCATGCAGCCCTTTCTCGGCGGGGGCATCGGTCTACTCCGCTTCAAACCCACCTCCAGTGGTGGCCAGGGTCTCCAGAACCAGCCGGCTGGCGTCTACTACTACAACCTCGGCGTAGAAAAACCCATCACCGAGCACTTCGGCGTTCGCGGCCTGTTCCGGCAGCAATTCTATCTCGCGCCCGACTTCTACCAGAACTACCTCACCATTCAGAAATACACCTCCACCATCCAGCCCGGAGCCGGCTTCTACGTGCGCTTCTAAGAACCTGCTAAAGACTTGCCGTTTGAGAGCTTATTGCTTGTTCTTTTACGTCGTCATCCTGAACGGAGTGAAGGATCCCTGTATTTCATCGCGGTGCCGCCATCTCAAACATGGCGGCACCGCTTTTTAGCCCTTCTGCAAACAGAGATAGCAATTCCCTTCTCCGACACGGAACTTGTGCGTCTTTTCCTCCGTTCTACTCATAGGGGGATTTGAGATGCAGAAACTGCTGCAGGATCTTCGTTACGGACTACGCCAACTGGGAAGATCTCCCACCTTCACAGCGGTCGCCATTATCACCCTCACGCTTGGGGTCGGCGCCAACACCGCAATCTTCAGTGTCATTCAAGCCGTCCTCCTGCACCCAGCCGGCATCTCGGAGCCACAACGCGTAGCCTCTTTTCATACCCGCTACACGCAGCTCAATCTACCAAGCATCGGAGTCTCCGTCCCCAACTTCAGGGACGCCCAGTCCTTGACCACGCTGGTGGACTCTGCCGCCATCAGCAACGTCGCAAGCTTTAATATCAACACCAACAGCGGAACAGAACACGTCCCCGCCGCCTTGGTCACCCGCGACTGGTTCCGCGTCTTTGGCGCACAGCCCATCCTCGGTCGCGTATTTTCACCAGAAGAAGATGAAAAGGGAGCCAACTATGTAGCCGTGCTCAGCTATGCAGCCTGGCAGCGAATCTTCGCCAGTAGGCCCGATGCCATCGGCAAATCCATGGTCATGGATGGCCAAACCTACCGCGTAATAGGCGTCATGCGAAGCGACTTCGACTGGCCACGCAGCCGCGACGTATGGGTCCCCCTCGGCCTCGATCCTCAGGCCTCTTCACCCGGCAACCGCTTCAACGAAAACTATGACAGCGCCATTCGACTAAAGCCCGGCGTCAGCATCGGCCAATTCAACGCCGCCCTCGCACAGAAGCGACTGGAAGAGATTCGCCGCGAAGGAACCAACAGCTTCGCAGAGAAAGCAGGCTGGAGCATGTTTGCCCAACCCTGGACTCAGGATGCAGCAGGAGACCTCCGCAAGCCCCTCATCGCTCTCTTCGCAGTCGTCCTCGCTGTACTCCTCATCGCATGTGCTAATGTCGCAGGCCTGCTCCTGGCCCGAACAGCGGCTCGCACGCGTGAACTTGCAATCCGCACCGCACTGGGCGCGTCAGCCTTTCGTATCACCCTGCAGTTCATGGTTGAAACCTCACTACTAGCAGGTGCTGCCGCCATCATCGCCGTTCTTACCGGCCCTCTCTTCGGAAAATTACTTCTACTATCCATTCCCAACCACCTCGCCGACGGCTTTGTCGTGCACAACGATCCCCGCCTCGTCGCCGCCACAATAGCATTCAGCCTTCTCGCCGCCTTACTCGCAGGTGTCGCCCCTGCCGTCAAAGTCGCACGCATGCAGCGTGTCAGCGAACTAGGAAAGAGCGTCACCAGCGGTTCCTCGAAGCAGCGCCTTCGCTCTATCCTCGTCACCACCGAGATCGCCCTCGCCTTCGTTCTTCTCGCCGGAACTGGAATGTTTCTAAGCAGCCTCCGCCAACTGCAAGCCGTCGATCCCGGCTTTCGCGCGGACGGCGTTCTCACCGGCGCCGTAACCCTCACTGCCCCCGCCTATCGCGACAACAAAGTAAAGCAGACAGCCTTCATCAACGATGTGCTCTCACGCGTCAGCGACCAGCCCGGCGTAGCCGCAGCCGCTGCGACATCCTTCGTACCGTTCTCCGGCGGCCAGGGCTCTTCAGCCAGCTTCGCCATCCAGGAGAAGCCAACGCCTCAAGGCGAGCCCGGTCCACACGCCGACCAACGCGCCGCCACCGCAGGATATCTGGCGGCGATGCAGATACCGCTTTTGCACGGCCGCTGGTTTACTCAGGATGACCGCATCGGAACTCAACCCATTGCCGTCATCGACGACGTTCTCTCACGCGCTTATTGGCCGGGCCAAAACCCCATCGGTGCCCATCTGCGCAGAGGAGGACCCACCTCCCCATGGATCGAGGTCGTTGGAGTCGTAAGCCACACACGCCGCGACTCCCTCGAAGTCGACGAAAATAAAGGCGTGGTCTACGTTCCCCTCGAGCAGCAACCCACCACGACGACCAGCTTCGTAGTCCGCTCCAAAGGCAATCCCCAGGCGATCGAAGCAACTCTCCTAAACGCAGTTCGCTCTGTTGACGCGACCGAAGCCGTCTACAACATCCGCACACTGGACAGCCTCGTCCAGCAATCACTCGGTGCAAGGCAGCTACTGGTATGGCTGCTCTCCCTCTTTGGCGGCCTCGCCCTTCTGCTCTCCGCAATCGGAATCTACGGCTTGCTCAGCTACACCACCTCGCAGCGTTCCGCCGAGATCGGCATCCGCATGGCTCTCGGCGCACAACGCTGGCAGATTGCCCGCCTCATCGTAACCGAGACCATCCCGATGGTTGCCACAGGCTTGCTTGCCGGACTACTGGTCTCGATCACCACGCAGCGCCTGCTTGCACACATCTTCACTGGAATCGGCGCCGGTCTCCTGGCCTCATTCGCAATAGCAGCCATAGGACTACTAACAGCCGCCGCTATCGCAGTAGCCTTACCCGCGCGACGATCCGCAAGCGTAAATCCCGCGCTGGTCCTGCGATCTGAGTAAGCAAACAACTGCCTCCACATCTCCACCGTCGCCCTCCGTTACAATCGCACGGTCGAGGTTTATTAACCCATGATGTCCCTTCCCGTACTCTTAGCCGCTGCGATCATCGTCCTCTACACCATCAATTCCATCAAGATCCTCAAGGAGTACGAGCGCGCCGTCGTCTTCCGTCTCGGCCGCGTCCGCGAATCCGCCAAGGGCCCAGGCGTCATCCTCGTCTTCCGCCCCGTCGACCAGATCGTCCGCGTCAGCCTCCGCCAGGAGGCTATGGAAGTCCCCCCGCAGGACGTCATCACCCGCGACAACGTCACCCTCAAGGTTAACGCTGTGATTACCCTCCGCGTCGTCGACCCCACCAAAGCCGTCATTCAGGTTGCAAACTATATCTACCAGACCTCGCAGTTTGCCCAGACCACTCTGCGATCCGTTCTGGGCGAGGTGGACCTCGACGGCCTGCTGGCTCATCGCGAAGCCCTGAACCAGCGCATTCAGACCCTTATCGACGGCCACACCGCTCCCTTCGGCGTCAAAGTCGTCTCGGTCGAGGTCAAGCAGGTGGATATGCCAGAGTCGATGCTGCGAGCCATGGCCAAGCAGGCCGAAGCCGAGCGCGAAGCCCGTGCCAAGATCATCCACGCCGAGGGCGAGTTCAAAGCCGCAACCAAACTCGTCGACGCCGCTGCCCTCATGTCCACCCAGCCCCTCGCCCTCCAGCTCCGCTACCTTCAAACTCTCACCGAGATCGGCGTCGAGAAGAACACCACCATCGTCTTTCCGCTCCCCATCGAGTTGATGAACCTGCTCAACAAGGCCATCTCAACCCCGGTCCCAGTCACCGAAAAGAACGAAGCTCCGCAGTAAAAAAGGATCGACCGTGAACACGCGATACGAAGACGACACCGACCTCCACCACCTTCACGAACCCCAGCGCGATCGAGAGATCTCCCTCGGAGCCGCGACCATCCTCGGAATCTTCTTCGTTCTCGCTCTCATCTGCGCCGTCTTCTTCGGCTTCGGCTACACCATGGGACGCCGTTCATCCCAAACCCAATCCCAGACCCAATCCGCGCTAATCCCTTCCGAGCCACCAGCCGCGCTCTCCTCTAGCACCTCCAAACCCGCTCCCGGAAGCGCCGCCATCACAGCCCCTCCCTCCAACACCTCGTCCGATCTCAAAGACGAAGCCACCGCTAGTCAACAAGAACCTCGTCTCACTGCCAGAACCGTAGCATTAGACTCACCCCCAACCAGTCCCACCGTAAAACCAGCCACCCCAGTCGCCCTTCCCACAAGGGTCACCCCGCCGCCGATCCCCACCGTCGCACCCTCGACACCCGGCTCGGCCTTGGTTCAAGTCGCCGCAGTCTCCCACCAGGAAGACGCCGACATCCTCCTCTCCGCACTAAAAAAACGAGGCTACGTCGTAAACCTCCGGCACGAGCCGCAGGACAAGCTCATCCACGTCCAGATCGGCCCCTTTGCCACCAAAAAAGACGCCGAGGTCATGCGCCAGCGCCTCCTCTCCGACGGCTACAACGCAATCGTCAAATAGCAAATACCCAGCGATCTACCGCATAAAACCTGTAGTTGTCTTTAGGTGGGAGCGCAGGGCTTTAGCCCTGCGAAAAACCCTCCGCAATAAAAGGGGCTTTAGCCCCGGGCCGTCTCATCCATCGTCAAATAGTCTTCCGGCTTCATCTCATCCGGCAGAGCCCGCGCAATCGCCTGCCGCACCGCCCGCAGCGTCTCCTCACGATTCGCATATTCTGACGGCTCCACCACCGGCAACACCTGTATCCGCGCCACGCCCGGCACAATCGCCACGCTCCCCTTATGCATCATGTTCTGCGTCCCCGAAATCGCAATCGGCACAACCGGTGCCCCCGTCTGTTGCGCCAAAAAGAACGGCCCCTTCTTGAACACCGACAACCGCCCATCAGGCGACCGCGTCCCCTCCGGATAAACCAGAATATTCAGCCCTGCGCGCAGCGCATCCTTAGCGGCCTCCACACTCGCTGTCGCCGCATCTCTGCGCCCTCCGCGCTCCACCGGCACAAAGTTCCCCATCTTCATCGCCCGGCCAAGAATCGGAATGCTCATCAGCTCCTTCTTCAGTAGCACCGAGCTACGCCCCGGCAACAGCGGAAGCACCACTGGCGGATCCAGATTCGAGACGTGGTTGCACATAAAGATGCACGGCCTGCCCGCCGGAACATTTTCCAGCCCGTCAATCTCCACACGAACCCCCGCCGCCCTCACTCCCGCATTGGCAATCCACATCGCAATCCGATAAAGCAGGCTGATATCACCCACCACAAACGTATACGGAATCCCGATTAAGCCCGCCGGCATACCCAGCGTGAGATACACAAAAAGCATCTTAAATGTCGCAAACATAACGTCTTTCAGAATATCGCAGCCGCAAAAACGCCACGCAAAATTCATTTAACCAAACGGTTGACAAGCTCACCAATCCGTCTTACTATTCAACCAAATGGTTAAGTCAAACGCCCTTCGCCTCGACTCAATCTTCCACGCGCTCTCAGACTCCACGCGTCGCGCCATCCTTCAGGACGTCGCCGCAGAGTCCAAGACCGTCGGCGAGATCGCGAAGCCCTACGCCATGTCTCTGGCCGCCGTATCCAAGCACCTCAAAGTGCTGGAGTCCGCCGAGCTCATCGCACGAGAGAGACGCGGCAACTTTCAAATCGTACGACTCAATCCCAAACCCCTCAGGTCTGCCGAGCAGTGGCTGACCTTCTACGACAAATTCTGGAACAAGCAGCTCGACGTACTCCAGGCTCACCTCGAAGGAGAGAATAATGGCGACAACAACAATGGCTAATCCACAGGTCGTTTCAAATCCGGCCGAAAACCTGAACGTGCAACTAAGCCGTGTCATTCGGGCCAGCAGGCAGCGGGTCTTCGATGCATGGACACGTCCCGAGAACATGCGCCAGTGGTTCGGCCCCAACAGAACCATCGCAAACCTCGAAATCAATCCGCGCAAAGACGGCGCCTACCTTATCGAGCTGGAAGGCGGGCCCTGCGATAGCACCAACGCCAAAGCGGACATTGCCTCCAATGTCGTAATCTCCGGCCGCTACATCAAGGTCGATCCCTACGATCTCCTCTCCTTCACATGGTCCAGCAACTTGGACCCAACAGAAGAAACTCTCGTTACCATCACCTTCAAAGATGTCGCCGAAGGAACCGAACTCACTCTCACTCACGAGCGCTTTGCCACCGAACTTTCCCGTCAGAGGCACGAGAAGGGCTGGACAGGTGCGTTAGACAACCTGAAGACCTTCGCCGAAAGCGATTCCTAAACCAGCCGTCAGGCGTTCTTCGCAAAGATCGCCTGACGTATATCCGCTAACGGGGCCTTCGCATTGAAGCTAATGCTGCCATTGCTCTCTACCACGCCAAGCTGCTTCCAAAGACCATCAAAGTCGATCGGAACAGCATTGTCATGCATACGGTCGTAGAGCTGAATCAGCACCTTGGTCCCCGTTGCATTATCGCCAGTCTGCAATGTCGGCACGATATCCCAGTCATGAGCGATCGTGCCGCCAGCCCCAACGATGCCGCGCAGAGCATCCTGCAACCCTTTTCGATTCTGCGTCTGCTTCCGTATCTCCACATCCGCAAGCAGGCAAAAACCAGCGCCGCCCCAATACGTCCGGCCCCACGTCCGCGTACGGTCCAGCCCAGCCTCTCCCACGCGAGGCTCACCCTGCGGCATATCGCGAATCATGTCACGCCACACCAGTTCTTCAGAGAGCTGCCCCGCCTGCACGCGAGCTATCGGTTCCACGTAAACCGCAGTTCCCTCCTCCAGCCAGTGATTTTCGTCAGGTAAAGACGGCAATCCAGTGTGAAGCAACTCATGCGTCATCATCCAGTCATCTTGCAATTGATCCGCAGTCGTATGCTCCCCTACGCGAATGCGCGTAAACGCAGGCGATCCGCCCACATTCCCCCAAGTCGTTCCATTGTGAACGCCGCTTCCACCCGAAGGCATCACAAGAACACGCATGGAGAGAACCGGAAACCGCCCATAGTAATGCGCGACCGCCTCAGCTGCCCTCTTCACCCAAAGCGCAATCGCATCATGCGATAGATCGGAATCGCCAGCGCCAAAATCGACCCGCAGCGAAGCCCCGCCAACCGCAATATTCTTCGAGTCAACTACTGTTTCGCGCCAAGGCTGAAACCCATAGAACCATCTCGCCCCCACGAAAGAGCTTGCACCCAAACCGAAGCCTGCGTAGAGAAGACGGCGGCGGTCAATCACAGGCTCCTCCTGCAGGCAGCATCGCTCGAACAAAAATGCACGCTACTGCCAATTGGACGCCGCGCAGAGATAAAAAGTTACAGAGAACGCGTCCAGCAGCGTTTACGTCGTCATCCTCAACACATCAAATGGGGAAGGATCCAGCCTTGCGACAGCCTAGAACAACAGCGACCTACCTCGGCTCGGTCTGATGCAAAAACTCAATCAAATAATCCCGCCATACCGCAGCCTGAGTATGCGTCCCATGCCCACGCGTAGCATCCGAGATCGGAATAAGGATGAACCTCGCATGAGGAATCTGTTTCACCTTCTCCTCGGCGATTCCAAGCTCCGGCGGATTGATAAAGTCATCCGCCGAATTGATCCACAACACCGGAGCCGTAATCGTCCCCAGCTTCGCACTCGGATCGTAGTTGCGCGATGCATTCACGTAGTAGATAAGGTCATTAGCATCAGTAGCCGCCACCGTCCGCGCAAGATAATTATCGACATACTTCTCAGCAGCCTCGCGAGTAGGCGCAGCCTTCTGCATCACCAGCGGAGCCGATCCCATCACCAGCAACATCTCATTCGCTCCGCGCAAACCAAGCTCAGGCTGCGAAGCGTACTCGCCGTTCTTCCACGCCGGATCCAACTTAACGTTCTGAATCGCCATATAGCGCATCATGCGGTTACGCCCCGCAATCTGTACAGGCAAACAAGCAAACGGCGCAAGCGCATCCATAAACTGCGGGTAAGTCTCTCCCCACACAAACGACTGCATGCACCCCATCGACGTACCCAGAATCAGCCGCAGATGATCTACCTGCAAGCCTTCAACCAGCATCGTATGCTGGCTCTTCACCATATCGTCGTAGTCATACTGTGGAAAGCGCATATGCAGCCCATCTGATGGCTTCGACGACTGCCCATGCCCAATATCGTCCGGAAAGATCAAAAAGTACTTCGTAATATCAAGCGGCTGTCCCGGTCCAAACAACACATTCGAAAACTGCGGAGCCAACAACGAGTGCGCACTCCCACCCGTACCATGCAACAGCAAAACAGCATTATCAACATGCCCCGCAGCATTCCGATGCGGTGCCCCCAGCGTCAGATAATGCAGCTTCAACTTCGGCAAAACCTCCCCGGTCCCAAATCGAAAATCCTTAATGACAACCGTCCCATCCTTCACAGGCCACGATGTAGCAGGAGCAGCAGAAGCATTCGCCGACATTGTCTGCGCCGAAGACGCGACTGAAAAAAGTACCAAAACTGAAGCCGCCAATATCGAGCCAAAACCGATCCGCATTACGTTCATCTCCTCGTAAGCCAAGAGCCAATGCACAACAACCCTAGCAGCAAAACAAAAGAAGCGTGAAGACCCAGTCTCCACGCCTCTCGATGCCCCGAACTCACCTTTGTGGTTGGTTAAGAGGGAAGAGTGTAACGCCCCGCCTTCCACTTTCATACTATTTGTCTGTTCCACTCTCGGAGGTTCGAGATAAAAGCCTATCTTCTTCGGCCAAGAACGAGAGAAACAACTCTACCTCGGATGGATTTCGGGTTAGGGCTCGGCATTTCTCCAGTTCCACACGAGCACACTCTAGATTACCGACATGTCTGTGGGCTCTTGCTAAAAGAGCATAGCCCATAGCCTCCCGCGGTTCGATTCGGACTAGAAATTCACCGAAATCCAGCGCCAAGTACCAGTCGTCAAGGCTGTCATCGTAGAGCACTGACCGAAAGAAATCCTCTATCTTACTGAGCCTCGTTAGAAGTTGCCTTTCCGGGTCATTCATGCGCGCCCCTACTCCGCCATTGCCGGAGCCGCAGGAGCACTCTGCGGCGTCGTCAAAGGCTTCGTAATGTCATCCAGATAAGCCGGTGTCCCCTCCACGCGCTCAAGCACCGGATAACGCTCGCCGTCGTGATAATCCACATCCGCCATCGTCACAAACGCATCGCTCTGCAGAATAAAGTGGATCGGCTCCGTCTTCCCTTTGGCATCCTTGATCGCAGCCTTCAAAGCTTCCGCCGAGAAGATCTTTCCATTCACCGCAATAATCTTCTGCCCCGGCGCCAACTTGGCCTTATCGGCCGGCCCCGCCCAGCGAACATCCGAGATCACTCCCTCAGCGCTGACACGAATCCCAATCGAATACCAGACATTCAGGCCACCGCGACGAGCCCCGCTGGCATTTGCAGCCATCGTGCGCTCCGATGGATTCGGCTTGTCCGTATACACAAGCTTGTACCCACCGCGCTCGATCCCTGCCAAATCCGCGCGCGGATTCTGATTATCCACCCGCTCATGCAAAAACGTAGCCCAGTCATACTTCACAACTTCATTCAGATCCGCAATCACTTCCTCGCGGTTATAAGGCACAATCAACGGCCCCGTATTTCCACCCTTGCCCAGAAAGATGTGATGAAAATCCGTAAGCGACTTCTTGTTATCAGTCAGCTTCCGAATCAGCGTATCAGCATCCAGCCAAAGCAGCTCACCCTCCTGGTAGTAATCCTGCCCGCGCTTCCAGTTCGACCACGCCGGATTGCCGCCGCGAAGAACACTAGCCGCAATCGCCGTATCCTCCGTACTGCGCCACTCGCGTCCCGGCTTGTAGTCCAAATTCGCCGCCGACATCGCCAGCAGATCCCGATACTGCGCCTGCGTCTTCAACCCCGACCGCGCCGCCAGCACATTCCCCAGATACTGCGTCATCCCCTCATACACCCAGAGCAGCGAACCCTGCTGCATCGTCGCAAAGTCCGGCTGATACAGGTTGTAAGGCCTCCGATACTTCCCATTCCACGAGTGCGTAAACTCATGCGACAACAAATCCGACTCGCCAAGCTGATGCCCCTCATCCGAGAAGCCCTTCTCCCCAACGCCGTTATCCGAAGACTGACCATGCTCCAGCCCCTCACCGCCGGCAACATCCGACAGCGTCAACAGGAAGTGGTACACGTTATAGTGCCGCGAGTTATAAGCCGCACCCGTCTCCCGCACCAAATTCGATAGCTCCGCCAACAACGCAGGCCGCAGCTCAGAATCCTCCGGCGCATCCGCCACCACATCGATAAAGTGCTTTGGCGTAACCTCCGGCGCAAGCGCAAACTCATGGAAGTATTCGCCGGCAATCACAGGCGAATCCTGCAGTTGCTCCACCGTCGTCGCAGCAAAGTGCGTCGTCCCGCCCTTCGGATGCTGCGCATCATAGCCATCCGTCGGCGTCAGCGCAGTCCCCACACCCCAGCCCGCAGGAACAGTAACCGAAGGCTGCACCGCAATATCCTTCACCGGTGTATTCGCCGGATACAGCAGCAGCTTCTCCCACTCCAGCACCGCAAGCTTCTGGCTGATGCGTCCCGTCACAATGCAGTCCAGATGCGCATGCAGCGTAGTCACGCCCGCCGGAACCGTAACGTGGAACTGGTAAAGATCCACATCATCGCGCCGCCACGGAAGCACCTGCCCATTCGCCGTGAACACCACGCCGGTAATGTCATCCACAGGCCCCGTAGGCCGATGATTCCCCGGAATCCACTTCGGCGTCGTCAGCGTGACCGGCCCAGCCTTCACTGGCAGATCGATCTCCGCGTGATATAGCTTCCGCGGAGCGTCGGAAAGATCAGCTGTAATCTGAATGGGCGTCTTCTGAGCAAGTGCGGCGGTCGAAAGAAGCAGGGTCAATGGCAGAACAGACTTGCAAATGGGCATCTTGAGTTATTGTTTCCTTTAGGTATGTGGGCTTGAAAAATATCTCTAATAAGACGGATAAGCAGGCGATGAGGACGCGGGACAGTTCCCTGGTCCTCAGATGTTCAACTCAGCTTCGATAGCCGCAACAATAGCTGGATCATCCGGCGGCACCTCCGGAGAAAACCGCGCTATGACATTTCCGCTCTTGTCCACGAGAAATTTCTCGAAGTTCCACAGAATCCCCGGCTCCGGGTTCGTCACCGCGCCATTATGGTTAGCCTTCAGAAATTCATCCAGGTTCTCGCGGAACTCCTTACGCTTATCTCCAATCGCATCCGTCTTCGCCGCAATCAGCTCCCGATACAACGGGTGCGTCTCCTCCCCGGTAACCGCAATCTTCGCAAACATCGGAAAATCCACCCCATACGTGCCCGTGCAGAACTTATAAATCTCCTGGTTCGACCCCGGCTCCTGCGCCCCAAAGTCGTTCGTCGGAAAGCCGCAGACCACCAGACCCGAATTCTTGTACTGCTGATAAATCTTCTCCAGCGCCTCATACTGCGGTGTCAGCCCGCACTCTGAAGCCACATTGACGATCAGCAGCACCTTTCCGCGGTACTCATCCAGCGAAGACATCTCTCCGGTAATCCGATTCACGGGGATATCGAACAAATTTGCCATAAGTCTCCTGATCTGCGTTCCACTCAGTATAGGGCGAGCCGACCGTCCCGCTCGACAAACTCCTCAAAGAGGTTCCAACCGCACCGTCGATCCCTGCTCCCCCATAATTTATAAGAAACATTGAAACATGAGCCATCCGGCCAATGGACGAACCAATTACACTGAAACAAATATGTCAATTGTTGATCGTCTGGTTGGGAAGCCGTTAGCTACTAGTGAAGAGCGGGCCGAACACATTGGTGTGGCCGCAGGAATCCCGATTTTCGGGTTGGACGGGCTGACGAGCGCAGCGTACGGGCCCGAGGCAGCGATGACGCTGCTGATCCCGCTGGGAATAGCCGGAGTCGAGTACGGGTGGCGCATCATCTCGGCGATTCTCGTGCTGCTGACGATTGTTTATTTCAGCTACCGCCAGACGATTGAGGCCTATCCGCACGGAGGCGGCAGCTATACCGTCGCAACGGAAAATCTGGGCGACATGGCCGGGCTGCTGGCAGCAGCAGCGCTGATGATCGACTACATCCTGACGGCTGCGGTCGGAATCTCGGCGGGCGTTACCGCACTGACCTCGGCTGTTCCGAGCTTGCAGCGGCATACGTTGCTGATATGCCTGGTGATTCTGGCGCTCTTGGCGATTGTGAATCTGCGTGGCGTCAAGGATACGGGGACGGCCTTTATTCTGCCGACGTTTATGTTCGTGAGTACCTTGCTGACGCTGATTGCGGTTGGCATGTGGAAGACGGTACTTGCGGGTGGGCATCCGATGCCGGTGGCTCCTATTCCTCCTGCATTGCCCGCGACGGTGGGGTCGCTTGGACTATGGATGCTGATGAAGGCGTTTGCGAGCGGCTGCGCGGCGATGACGGGCGTTGAGGCAGTGTCCAATGGCGTGATGGCCTTCGGTGAGCCCAGGGTGAAGAGAGCACAGCGGACGCTGACCATCATTATCGGCATATTGATGGTGCTACTGTTCGGCATCGCTTACCTGGCGAAGACGTACCAGATAATGCCAATGGAGCCGGAGGCAGCGGGCTTTCAGAGCTTGCTTAGCCTGCTGGTCACAGCGGTGTTTGGGCGCGGGTGGTTTTACTACACGACGATGGGCAGTGTCCTGCTGGCTCTGGCGTTGAGCGCGAATACGGCGTTTGCGGATTTTCCCCGACTGACGCGCGCGATTGCGATCCATGATTATCTGCCCCACGTATTTATCCTGCGCGGGCGGCGGCTGCTCTATTCGCATGGGATCTATGCGCTGGTGGGATTTACAGCGGTGATTCTTATCCTGTTCAAGGGCGTGACGGACCGGTTGATTCCGCTCTACGCCATCGGCGCCTTTCTCGCCTTCACCCTCTCCCAGGCCGGCATGGTCGTGCACTGGCACAAGATGGAGAAGCATCCGGGCCGGCGGATTCGCCTGTTCGTGAATGGCTTTGGCGCTGTGGCGACGGGCATCACGCTGTTGGTGGTGCTGGTGGCGAAGTTTATGGCCGGAGCCTGGGTGACGGCGCTGCTCGTGCCGGTGCTGATCGGCATCATGCTAATCGTCAAGCGCCACTACGTCCGCGTCAAGCGCGAGATGAAGGACAAGACCCCTCTCAACCTCGTCAACCTCGAGCAACCCATCGTCGTCATCCCCATGGCCCGCTGGGACCGCATCACCGAAAAGGCAATGCGCTTCGGCCTTCTCCTCTCCAAAGAGATCAAAGTCGTCCACGTCCACTCCGACGACGAGGAAGAGGCGCTCGAACCCATCTGGGAAGAGAACATCCTCACTCCCCTCAGGCGCGAAGGCATGGCCGAGCCGGAACTGGTCACCATTCCATCGAACTATCGCTTTATCATCACGCCCTTGATGGACTACATCCTCGATCTCGAAGAAAAAAACCCCGGCCGAAAGGTAGCCGTCATCCTCCCCGAGCTGGTCGTCCGCCACTGGTGGGAGAACGCCCTCCACAACCAACGCGTCCAACTCCTCAAACTCCTCCTCCTACTCAAAGGCAACCAACGCATAGTAGTAGTCAACATCCCCTGGTACCTCTAAGTTTTACGTCGTCATTCTGAGCGAAGCGAAGAATCCCTGTATTTCGCTTCTGTCGTTGTTGTTGCCGTTGTTCTTGCCGTTGTCATTCTTGCTTGTCATCCCGTAGGGATCTGCTGTTGCTGTTGTTCTTGCCTTTGCCGTTGCCCTTCTTGTTTTGTCATCCCCGTAGGGAACCCTGCCTTTGTCTTTCTCATCCACGCTTATCCACAAAAAATTGGCGTTGCGCTATTGCCTTGCCTCTGGGTACCAGGGCTTCAGCCTTGGGTCTCTCCGAACCCCCAAAATAAAGGGCTTCAGGCCCGGGGTATGCTTCCCCTCTGAGGCAAAATTCCATTCATTACAAACCACTTACATCCCCAACCACAAAAACCCCAGCAAATCCAATGTCAAGTCCAAAAACCACCTAACCACATCAAAACAAACAAGATACTCATTGCAAAGGAGTTTTCTCCACTCCGCTATAATTGAATTAGTAATCAAAAAAAGCCCCGGCCCAAAAGCCGGGGCTTTCACATTAACCCATAAACCCTTTAGAAAGACGAATTTACCCATAACCATTTTATAATGACGAATTTGCACAAACCAAATAACGCAAACCGCTCATTCCAAGAGACTTACGGAAGACACCCCCCGGGGGTACACCACATTAACCGCTAATCGCACGAGGCAGCTTCTGATAAATCCCACCAAACCCGCCATTAGAAAGGATCGCCACCACATCGCCCACGCGCAACTGAGGCCTCAACGCCGCAACAATCGCATCAGCATCGGCACACACAAGCGCAGGAACCCCGCGACCATTCAACGCCGCGACAACATTCTCCGGATGCAGCCGCTCCCCCTCCGGAATGTTCTCCGACTTGAAGACCGCCGCCAGCACCACCTGATCCGCCAGCGCCAGGCTATCCACCAGCGCCGCTTCAAAGACATTGCGCCGCAGCGTATTCGACCGAGGCTCCAGCACCGCCACCAGCCGCCGGCCAACATACCGCTCTCGCAGAGCCTTCAGCGTCTCTCGAATCGCCGTAGGATGATGCGCGAAGTCGTCGATGATCGTCACGCCGCCGACCTCGGCCTTCACCTCAAGCCGCCGTTTGACGCTCTTGAAACTAGCCAGCGCCTCCACGATGGCCTCAACCGGAACGCCCTGCCCCGCAGCCAGCGCCGCAGCAGCCGTAGCATTCAGAGCATTGTGCTCACCGGCCATCGGCAAACTCAGCTCCGCGAAGCGTTCGCCACCGCGCAGCACCGTCCACCGCGTCGCAGCTTCATCGTGACGCAGATCCGTAACCCGCCAGTACGAGTCCGCCGCAAAGCCATACCGCTCCACCGAGCAAAACGCCTTGGCCACGCACTCAGTAACGTTCTCGCTTCCGTCAAACGCCACCACCCGGCCACGTCGAGGCACAAGATTCACGAACCGCTTGAAAGCCGTCTTCACGGCAGAAAGGTCAGCATAAATATCCGCATGATCGAACTCCACATGCGTCAAAATCGCCGCATCCGGAAAGTAGTGCAGGAACTTCGGCCCTTTATCGAAGAACGCCGTATCGTACTCATCGCCCTCCAGCAGAAAAGGACGAGTCGGCCGAACCATAAAGCTTGTGCCAAAGTTCTCCGCCACGCCGCCGATCAAAAACGACGGAGCAAGCGCAGCATCCCGCCGCGAAGCAACCTCGTAGATCCACGCCAGCATGCTGGTCGTCGTCGTTTTTCCATGCGTCCCGGCCACAACCAGCGATTCGCGCCCCCGGAGAAACTCATCATGCAGAATCGAAGCCATCGAGCAGAACGGTATCCGTTCATCGAGCACCCGCTCCAGCTCCACATTCCCGCGCGAGATAGCATTACCCACAACCACAAGGTCAGGCCGAGGCTCCAAATTCCTCTCCGCATAAGGCTCAAAGACCGTAATCCCAAGCTGAGCCAGCAGATCGCTCATCGGCGGATAAGCCGCCGCATCCGACCCCGTGCAACGGTGTCCCTGCAACTGCAGCATCCCGGCCAGCGAGGCCATAGCTGTCCCGCAGATCCCAATAAGGTGTATATGCTTTGAATTTTGCATCGATTGCCAGACTAGAGACTAGACCGAAACCGCAGATTCAACAAAGTCCATCCGCGGATTCTCCCACTCTGTCAGATCAAGTTTAACTTGAACACCGAGCGGAAGCGTAATGTTCGCTCCATAAACATGCCCCGAACGCAGTCCAATCGCAATCGGCCCACTGAAATCTCTGAGCGAGTGCAAAATCGCCCGCTCCAGATACTCCTGTTCCTCTTCGGCCACACACTGCGCCATATCGCCAAAAACAATTCCCGTCACACCCGCAAGCCTTCCCGAGTAGCGAAGATGCAACAACATCCGGTCCCACTGATAAGGCTTCGTCCCAATATCCTCCAAAAACAAAATCGTTCCCCCACCAAACACCGGAGCAAAATCAGTCCCCAAAGCCTGAGTCAAAATCGAGACACAGCCTCCCAGCAACTTCCCTTCAGCAACTCCGCCACGAAGCACCCTCAATCCATCGCTCTTCCCCAGCGACCAAGCAGCATCACCTTCCAGCGCATGTTTCCAGCTAACCAGATCGACTCCCTCATCCCGAGCAAAGTCTGCCGCAACCATCGGAGCGTAAAAGGTCACAAGGTTAGCCTCATTCCGGAACCAGCTATGCAGCGAGCTGTGATCGCTGTAACCCAAAAACACCTTACAATTCTTCCTCACCAACTCCGCATCCAGATAAGGCAACAACTCCGCCGATCCCCAGCCTCCGCGAGTACAAACAATCCCATCGATCGTCCGATCCGCAAAAGCAGCATGCAGATCGCCAAGCCTCTGCTCCAGCGTTCCCGCATAGTAAAGCGGGCCGTTATCTAGCGCATGAGGACTAAGCACAGTCTCATACCCAAGCTCCCGCAACCGCTCCAACCCGCGATGCACCAGCTCCGCCTTCGGTGTACTCGCCGGAGACAACACCGCAAGCCTCGCGCCAGCACGTAGAGCCGCAGGCTTCACCAACGCGCTCACAGCCCAGCAACCTCGCCCTTACAGATGATCTCCGCTGGTCCAGTCAACCGCATCACCGCATCCGCCGAAGGCCAAACCGTCCGCTGCGCACCACCTTCCGCATCGGCGGTAAGGTCCCGCGCAACACCCCTCAAAGCCATCGCCGCAGCCGACGAAGCACAAGTTCCCGTCCCCGAAGACGTCGTCGGTCCGCAACCTCTCTCATAGATCCTGAAGGCAATCTCGTTCTGCGAGATCAACTGCACGAACTCCACATTGGTTCCATGCGGGAACAGCGGACTCGTACTGGTCCGCGCACCAAGCTCCTGCCAACTCAGCCCATAAGCGCTGAAGTCATCCGTATCGACAAACAGCACAAAGTGAGGATTCCCCACATTGACCATCGCTCCTGCTACATGCCCAACCCCAGCAAGCTCAATCGTCCGCTGCATCACCCGCGGAATCCCCATCTCACTCTCAATCAGGTACAACGGATCCGCAGCCTCAACCACATGACAGCTTCGCACCCCACCATGCGTCCCGAGCGCCACATCCTGCAACCCCTCGCTACTCGCAAGCCAAGCAGCCACACAGCGAGTTCCGTTGCCCGAAAGCTCCGCCTCGCTCCCATCAGCATTGAACAGCCGCAGAAACAGCTCACCGTCAGCCTTGCGGTCCAAAAACTCGATGCCATCGGCACCTATACTCGTATTGCGAACACATAGTTTCCGCGCCAATTCAGCATGTCGCCGCTGAGCAAGTTGTTCATCGATGATAAGGAAGTCGTTACCGCAGGCATGAGCTTTGACGAAGGGAATCATTCTCTTACTATTCTGCCTCAACATCGCGGAAGGCAACGACCTGATCGGTCGCATCGCTCGCCCTCAACTCCGCAAGAAGCCGCTGATGAGCCTTCTGATTTGCCTTGACAACAAACGTCACTCGCTCAAGCTGCGCCACGCTATCCCGCTCGACGACGTTCAGCCTTTCTCCCGCCCTGTCCAACACACTCAGAATCGCCCTATAGATCTTGTTCTGATCGCTTCCCCGCACCTCATACATCAACGGATAGAGTTTCCATCCTATTCGCGCCTCCAAATAACCGACGAAGGTCAGCGAAAACAAGGTAATCGCAGTTGCCAAAACAGCCTCGATATAAAGCCCTGCTCCACATGCCATGCCAATGGACGCAATCACAAACACCGTAGCCGCACTCGTCAGCCCAACGACGCGATCGCGGGTATGCAGGATCAGACCCGCTCCAAGAAAACCAATCCCCTGCACAATGTTCGAGGCCACCCGCCCCTTATCAGGATTTCCTTCACCCGCCAGAACCGCGGATAACAATGTGAAGAAAGCGCATCCCAGGCACAACAGCATATTGGTACGCAGACCAGAGGCTTTATGTCTCCACTCCCGCTCCAGACCAATCGTTCCACCAAGTAAGCAGGCTGTTATGAGCCGCGCAGCGGTTCCAGTTGAGAGCAACTCCTGATCGATCTGGCTGAAGTGAAACGATGAAGGTACAAGCATAAGTCTGGCTGGATAGTAGCACCGCAGACCAGCATTGAAGCACTCAATTCTAATGCTGAGGTGTTGCCGAAGAAGGAGCGTATTTATCCGACTTGTAGACGCGGGCGCACGGCTGATCCGTCGTACATAGAACCGTCAGTTCAGTCAGCCCTTCCGGATGCTCAGCCACAGCCTGCGACACCCGATCGCCAGCGAGTGCGACAACGTAAGCTGCACTCTCCGCAGGTTTCGCCAAAGCAGCCTTCCAGCTATCGTAGTCGCCCTCGTTCAACGTCTGCCGCAGAGGTATACCCGCTTGCTGTAGTGCACCAACGTGATCGGAGTTATACATCAGAATCGGCGCACCAGCCGGATACGACTTCAACTCTCGTGCCAGTGCCGTCTCAAACGCTACACGCGTCGTCGAGTTCGCTTTTGCTTCCTTCAAGACGAGCGGCACGCTGTTCATCATGAAGATCGCGTTGACAGCGATCAATGAAAGCACAACCGGATTAAGCAGACGTGCTAGCATCGGCTTTCCGTTTCTCAATCGTTGGTGCAGCCACTCCAGTGCAAAACAGGCATATAAAGCAAGAGCAGGCAGCATCTCCATGCCATAACGCGAGTTGTAGTACGAGTGCGGCCAGAGAGGCGGAATGAAGATAGGAACCGAACCATACGCAATCGAATAAATGTAAAACGGAAGCGGTATCCAAAGGAGAAGCGCCGACAACAAGAACCGGCGTCGAATCGCAAGAACCATCCCCGCGACTGCAGCCCCCATCACGACAAAACCGATCTCCCATGCGGCGGCATCCAACTGCGCTGTGCGGGTATAGAGCACCAACGCCCATCCTGGATTGTGCCATCCGTGATAGTGTGGCGAACCCGGCGCCGTCGTCTTCTTTTCAATCGCGGCCGCAGAATACGGCCCGCGCATGAAATCCAACGCGTCGTGAAAGAAATGTTGATTGTAAGCAAGCCAACTTAGAGGCCCTGCGACAGCAAGCAGCGTGAACACAACAAAAAATGCACCCACCTTTCGCCAGAGTTCTTGGCTCCGCGAGAGCTGCCAGGTCAGCATGCACCACACCGCCGCGCCCAGCACCCACCCGTCGTATCGCGTGAAGACAGCCGCAAGAATCAGCACTCCGATCAGCAAAAGCTTCCGGGCAACAGGCGCAGGTTTTCCAGCGCGTATGGCTGCAACGCACTCCACCGTAAGTAACGTCGTCCAGATAAGCAGCGCGAGAAACAACGGCTCCGTCATGGCCGTCGTCGCGAGATAAAGCAGGTTCGGATTCACCGCATAAAACGCAGTCGCAGCAAAGGCCCATCGCGGTGTCATCATCCAGCGCGCAAGCCTATATATCCCCATCACGCTAAGGATATAGCTGATTAGCGATGGCCACGCTCCAGCCAAACCGTTCTGCCACCACTCCATCTTTTGCACGAAGGGCAGAATCAACAAGTGCGGCAACGGCAGCCAAACACCACCAAGCTGCGACAGTCCCGGATTACGCGAGTCCAGAATACGCCGCGCAATACCCAGATGAGCAACGGCATCACCGTACAACAGCATGTATCCACGCGCATTACTGAAGAGCAACGCTCCAAAGCCCAGTACGACTGACGCCAACGCAACTGGAAAGGTCTCTTCGCGTGTAGCCGGTCGGATCTCATCAGGCATCCCCGAAGAAGATGCAGGCCTGACACCGGTCAACGAGACCGGCACAGGCCTTCTCGCCGCTCTACGCCCCCTCAAGATGCGAAATCTCCATGAAGAGTTTGAATCGGGCGTCTATCTCCTCGTGCGTCACATTCTGAAGCCGCTCCGTACCAAAGCGCTCAACGGCAAATGAACCCATCACTCCGCCATAAAACATCGCCTTACGAAACACGGCAGGAGTCAGCTCCGTCTGCGAAGCCAGATATCCGTAGAAGCCACCGGCAAACGAATCTCCCGCTCCAGTCGGATCAACCACTTCCGCCAGCGGCAACGCCGGCGCACGAAACGGATGAGAAATCTTCGTACTGCTAAAAGAACGATCGCTGAAGAACGCCGTAGCACCGTATTCGCCGTGCTTCACCACCAACGTCTTCGGCCCCATCGACAGCACCTTCTCGGCGCCAACTACAAGGTTGCGCTCTCCTGCAAGCATTCGCACTTCGCCATCGTTGATCAGCAACACATCCAGGTCCCGCAGAACCTTCGCCAGGTTTGTAGCATGATCAGCGATCCAGTAATTCATCGTGTCGCCGCAAACCATCTTCACGTTCGACATCTGACTGCGCACGCGAGCCTGAAGAACAGGATCAATATTTGCAAGGAAGAGATAATCGCTATCTTTATACTCATCAGGAATCTTCGGCTCGAAGTTCGCAAAGACATTCAAATCCGTGCCCAGCGTCTGCGCTTCATTCAGGCTTCCAGTATACGATCCTGTCCAATGAAAGCTCAGACCCTTGGCCCGCTCAATGCCACGAGTGTCGATGCCACGCCGCGTCAGAACGGCCTCGTGCTCCGGAGTAAAATCCTCTCCAACAACCGCGATCACACGCACCTCCGTGAAGTAGCTGGCAGCAAGCGCAAAGTGAGTCGCAGCGCCACCAAGGCAATGGTCAACAGTACCGGATGGCGTCTCGATACTATCGAAAGCTACAGATCCTACTACGAGAATTGACATAGTCTCTTTTCCAGAAATTAGATTGTTCAACTTGGTAACTATCTTTGGCCAAACCTACAGATATTTATCCAGCAGAAGAGAGAGCTTCCGCCGCGCCTCTGTAGGAATCGCTTTCCGATCAGTGAGAATCGCATACTTCAGAGCATCCCCGCACCCGCATGCTTTCTCCACCGGCATCGCGGCAATGGCCGCTTTGACAACCTTTGCTGCATTCTCCGCATTCTGATGCAGCACAGCAACTATCTGGTCGACGGTCACATCATCATGGCCTTCGCGCCAGCAATCGTAATCGGTCACCATCGCCATCGTTGCGTAACAGATCTCTGCCTCGCGTGCGAGCTTCGCCTCTTGCAGATTCGTCATTCCAATAACATCCGCACCCCAGCTGCGATAAAGGTTCGACTCTGCGCGTGTCGAGAACTGCGGTCCCTCCATGCAAACGTAGGTTCCGCCCTTTTTCGCGACAACATCGACCGCCGCACAAGCCTTCGCAAACACATCGGTCACCGTAGAACAAACCGGATCGCCAAAGGCCACATGGGCCACAATTCCATCACCAAAAAACGTGGAGACACGCGCAAAGGTGCGATCGATAAATTGATCCGGAATCACAAAGTCTGTCGGCTTATGCTCCTCCCTAAGCGATCCCACAGCCGATACCGACAGAATGCGCTCAACACCCAGCATCTTCATGCCATAAATATTGGCTCTGAAGTTCAACTCCGTAGGCAGCAGACGGTGCCCGCGTCCGTGCCGTGCAAGAAACACAACCTTGCGGCCTTCCAGATCACCCAATATAAACGCGTCCGACGGATCGCCAAACGGAGTCGAAACCCGCTCTTCACGCACATTTGTAAGTCCCGGCATGGCATACAGACCGCTGCCGCCGATGATTCCAATCTCTGCCTTCTTCAAAATGCTTGCTCCTGTATTTGGGACTTGCCGACCAACCATAGGCTGAACGTTATCGATGCCCCATGAAAGTATATCGTTCCAGGCTGCCCGGCTTGATGGCCCCAAAAGATGACATAAGAGTCGATAAGTTCAAAGAGGGCTCGTGAACCTTGTCTCCAGCAATCTGCATCGGTCCGTGCGACTGCACGCTCGCGATGCGATCCCGCAGCTTGCGCGCCAGCGGCAGACTGAAACCTTCTCCTACAAAAACTCCCGTATCAGTGATCGAGAGCAGCACATCGCCCTCGTTGGTCGAATACACCTGCTCGCTCTCATCCACTTCATCCTGCGTGCGCCGCACAACATTGGAATACTTACGCGGTATCTGTGCAGCATAAACCCGCAAAAACGACCGCGCCGAATCCTCATTCTTCCATTGCGAGTAATACAGTAACCCAATCGAAGCCGTCGACTCTTTCTCTTCAGCCGTCACCGCAGACTTGCGCTGTGCGGCATAGTAGATGCCGCCATCCCACGCAGGAGCCAGCGCCTCGGCCATATCACGACCGCCGAACAACTCCGTAAGAATCCGCACATCCAACTCACCCATCACGCCTATGTCGTACGGCGTGTACTCCGCATCGATCAGCGGATGAATATCCGGCAGCCGCAACACCGGCACCGGCGCATGAACCATATACGCCTCAGGATGAATAATCTCAAAGCTCGACGACGGTGGATTCAACAGCACCCCCGCAAATGCGGCCTGTCTCCCGCCCTTCACCAGGACAGCCTGCTCAAAGGTCAATCCCTCGCTATAAGGAAACAGCAGCGATTGCTGCAGCAGCAACGGAGCCCTGGCCAGTACAGGCGATCCGCTCGTATCCTCGACCGTCTCCTTCAGCTTGTCTCCCAACGCCGGAGCATCCGCCAGCGTCTTACCTGTAGCCCTCAGCGTGTAATCGATAAATACCGCCATCGCCTGGCCCTCAGCCACTGCACTGCGAGCAGTCTCCGCCTCGTCCACCTGCAAATGATGGTTATCGTCCTTCACCGTGCGCGACGTATCGTTCAAACTAACGTCCGACCACTTCGTCAGGTCCACCTTCTGGTCCTGCAGCGCGTGAGTCAACTCGTGAGCGAGTACGGGTTTCTGCTCTTCAGGCTGTATCCAGTTCAGCAGATTCACTGTCTTCGTCTTGTTGTCGTAGAAACCCGCGATCTGCTCTGTCAACAACTCGATCAGAAACGGGCGCAGATGAAAGTCTCGATCCAGCATCCCAAACTTCTTCAGCACAATCTCTGATCGTTCAAGCCGCCTCGCGCCTTCATCCTCGTCGAACTTCACTTTCAGATAACGGTTCACCTCATCGCGCGATAGCAGCTTGCGCTTTACGCTGTGCTCAATCGGCAGCTTGGTATCGTTGCTGACAAAACTCAGAATCTCATCAACCGAACGAAACAGCTCCTTCGCCTGTTCCTTCGTCATCGGAGCTTGCTCCGCAGACGGCGCCTTGCCACTTCCCGGCGAAGTAGTCTGCCCCGCATAAGCAGCGCTGGCAACCGCCAGCGAAGCCGCCGCCACCCGCATCACCCAGTTCCTGCTCAACCCGCGAAGTACTCGCCGCAAAATCAACCTCTCATTCCACCGCTATAATCAAGTGTACGCAGAGTTTTACCCGCCGTCCGCTATGACACCCGCGACCCATTCCGAAACCATCGCCCCAACCGCCCAACTTACCGCTCTTCTTACAGGAGCCGGCATCTCGCCCGCCGATCGCACCGGCTGGATTCGCGTCACAGGCGAGGACCGCGTCCGTTGGCTCAACGGCATGGTCACCAACTCCATTCAGGATCTCCAGCCCGGCGACGGCTGCTACAACTTCTTCCTCAGCGTTCAAGGCCGCATCCAGGGGGACGCCTACATCTTCGCCGAGTCCGATTCCCTTGTCATCGAGACCGCCTCTGCCAGGCTCCCCACACTCATTCCTCTTCTCGACCGGTTCATTATCATGGACGACGTCGAGTTGACAGACACCACGAGCACCCAATCCGGCCTGCTCATCTCCGGCCCCCTGGCCGCATCCCTTCTCCAGCAAATCGGCCTGCCAATCGGGCCAATCGGCGAGCTAAAGCGCCAGAAGCTCTCCTGGAACAGCGCCGAAATCACCGCAATCCACGCCTACAGCCCCTTGATTCCCCACTTCGAGCTTTGGGCCGGCGCAGACACCGTCGCCAACCTCTCGAAGGCCCTTCTCGAAGCCGGAGCAACCACCTGCGACGAACAAAGCCGCGACTTGCTCCGCGTACTCGAAGGAACTCCCCTCTACGGCACCGACATCCGCGACCGCGAGCTTCCTCAGGAAACCGCCCAGACCCGTGCCCTCCACTTTGCCAAGGGCTGCTATGTCGGCCAGGAAATCGTCGAGCGCATCCGTTCACGCGGCAATGTCCACCGTGTCTTTCACGGATTCCGTCTCGAGGGCAACCTTCCCGGCCCCGGCGCAAACCTTGAAGCAGACGGCAAACAAGTCGGCGAGCTAACCAGCATAGGCGCAATCCCACTAGCAGAAACCAACACCCTGCAACTGGCCCTCGGATACGTCCGCCGCGAAGCCCTTGACCGAGCCACCCCATTGAGTTATCCGGGCGGCGTCGCAACTCCCATCTCCCTTCCCTTTTCGACCGTTGAAGCCCTGAAGCTGCAAACTGCATCTGAACCTTCTGAAAGAGCGTGACCATGTCCGAACAAAACAAGCCCTTCGTCGTCACCGATCGCCGCAAGTTCACCATGGACGGCGAGCTTCGGCCCGACGCTGACCCATCCCCCGAAAAAGAACACCGCGAGCCCGTCGCCGTCGAGACCGAACCAAAGCCCGTAGCGGCAGCATCACCAGAGCCCCCGCCAGCAGCTGAGCCTGAAAGCGAACTACCTCCACTCACCAGTGAGCAGACTGAACAGGCGCGTGTCGCCTATCAGATGACCTCCGATCGCCTCGACACCGCTATTCGCGCGGCCAACCCCGGCGCCGACCACCCACCCGCCATGACCTTCGACCAGCTCGTACAGTCCGTCTACATGACAGCGATTATGCAGCTCGGCGGGGCCACCCCCGAAGGCCAGCAGCCCCAGGTAGACATCATTGGAGCCCGTCAAAGCATCGACATGCTCGCAGTCCTCGCCGAAAAAACCAAGGGAAATCTCTCTCCCGAAGAGTCACGGCTCCTCGAAAGCGCCCTCTTCGAGCTTCGGATGGCCTTCCTCGAAATCACTCAGGCACTGGCCCGGTCCGCCGCAGCCAAGGCTCCCGCCGCTCCTGGTCGTCCCGGCCCTGTTGGCCCCAGCATCGTCCGCTAAACGATGGAGGCGACCCTCACCTTTCTCGGCACCGGTACCTCGATGGGCGTGCCTACACTCGGCTGCGACTGCGCGGTCTGCGCCTCCGCCACCTCTTCCGATGGCGACCCGCGCAACCGCCGCACCCGGCCCTCCATCAGCCTTGTCTACGATGGCCACACCGTCCTCATCGACACCGGCCCGGACTTCCACGTCCAGGCCATCCGCGAAAACATCCGCCGCGTCGACGCGGTCCTTTACACTCACGGCCACGCGGACCACGTCATGGGCTTCGACGACCTCCGCCCCCTCAGCTTTCATGCCAAAGGCGACCTCCCCGTCTACGCCGACGACCCCACCGCAAAGACCCTCGAGCACATCTTCGAATACACCTTCCGCACCGAGGACCGCTATCCCACCAGCGCCCGCGTAAAGCTCCACCGCATCGACCCCACGCCCGGCGCAGGCTTCGATCTCTTCGGCGCCTGCTTCCGCCGCATCCCCGTAACCCACGGCCGCGAGCAGATCACCGGCTACCGATTCGGCAGCGCCGCCTACCTCACCGACATGAGCGACATCCCCGACGAGAGCATCCCTCTTCTTCAGAACCTCGATGTCCTCATCCTCGATGCCCTCCGTCGCGACCCACACTACAGCCACTCGCATCTGGAAAAGTCCATAACCTACGTCGAAAAGCTCAAGCCCCGTCGCGCCTTCTTCACCCACATGAGCCACGACCTCGACCACGCCGCCACCGAGGCAGCGCTTCCACCGCACATCCGTCTCGCCTACGACAGCCAGCAGATCCAATTTGAGATTGCGCCGGAGGCGATATGAAGATAATTCATCGCTTCGGAGTTACGATGCTTGGCTCACTATTCTTCGTTGTGGCTTCGACTTTGTCGGCCCAGACCCAACTAAGGTTCGACCGGGCTTGGTGGAACCATCTGCATGACGAGGAACAGACGGCTTTCATCTTCGGGTATCTCGATTGCCGCCAGATACCGCATAGACCCAACGTGTCCGCAGCAAAGTATCAGGAGTTCATTGCATCCCGTACATCAACCGATGCGAAAGCGATCCCTGATGCTATTGAGATTGCGGTACACAAACTAAGATCAGATCCAATTCCGAAGAGAGCGGAAATCTGGCCTGAGTCTCACGGCTGGCTTGACGGCGCTTATTGGGGGTCGGGACCTGTCCAGTCAGCTTGGCGGGAAACTCATAGAGGCTTCGTTGAGGGTTACCTCGCGTGTGCTAAGCCTGACGTCACAATGTCTGATGTGTCCTACCTCGTCAAGAAAATTGATCTCCATTATCTGGATGAAAAGAAGGAACACGACAAGATCGCTGATGTTCTGAAGCCACTGTTTGCCGAGAAGAACCGCCCATGAAGATCTACCACCAGCTCGCAGACATCCCCGCAGACTTCGGCCCATCTATTGCCACCATCGGCAACTTCGATGGCGTCCATCGCGGCCACCAGTGGGTCATCGCGGAGGTGGTCTCCCGCGCGCGCCAACTCGGCGTCCCCTCCATCGCCATCACCTTCGATCCCCACCCCACGCGCGTCCTGCGCCCCGATTCAGTACGTCCGATGATCACACCCCTCGCGCAAAAGCTCGAGCTTCTCAAAGCAACCGGCCTCGATGCCCTCCTCGTCCTTCCCTTCACCACCGACCTCTCGCGCAAGTCTGCTCGTTCCTTCGCCACCGAAGTCCTCCAGCAAACCCTTCACGTAACCGAACTCCACGAAGGCGAAAACTTCCGCTTCGGCTATCAGGCCGAGGCCGATATCGAAAGCCTCGAAGCCCTCGGCCACGAACTGAACTTCAAAGTCCGCGTCTACACCCCACGCAGCCTCCGCGGCAATTCCATCTCCTCCAGCCGCATCAGACAGCTTCTAGCCCAGGGAGACGTAAGCCACGCCCGCGCTCTCCTGGGCCGCCCCTTCGCAATCGCCTCCACCCCAGCCTCCGGACGCGGCTACGGCACCCGTTACACCGTCCCCACCATCAATCTCGCTCCCTACGCCGAACTTCTTCCCGCCAACGGCGTCTACATAACGTCGCTAACCGTCGGCTCCGGTCCATCCGCCGAAACCTTCGAAGCCGTCACCAACATCGGCAACCGCCCCACATTCGGCGCAGACTCTTTCGCAGTCGAATCCCACCTGCTCAACTTCCACCCAATCGACCTCAACGAACAGACGCCCCTCACCCTCACCTTCCTCAAAAGGCTCCGTTCCGAGATGCGCTGGCCAAACCCCGAAGCTCTCCGCGAGCAGATAGGCCGCGACGTCCGGCGCGCACAGCGCTTCTTCAGTTTGTGTCGGCAGGTGGCTTCGCCACACCCTTCCGCTCATCCTCAGGCTTTATCGGCTCCGCATCACTCTTAGCCGGGGAAACCGGCTTCGCAACCACCTTCGGCCGAGCCGCCTCACCATTTTTCCTCTCAACCGGCGCCGCTGTATCCGCCGGAGCGGCATTGGAGAGCGCAGCCTTAGGCGTTCCACCGTTGTCAGCAGGCGGAGCCGCCGACGCATCCGGCTCCACTTCATCGGGAATCTTCAAAGCCGGCTTTTCATTCTCCGCTCGGCTCAAAGGCACATCCAGCACCTTCTTCGGCGCACCCTCTGCCGCGAAGGTCTCATTCGGCTTATCCGCAATCGCCACCCGCATAAAATCCATCCACATCGGCAGCGCAGCCCGGGCGCCGGTCTCCTTCTCCCCCAGCGTCTGCCGGTCATCGAACCCAATCCAAGTCCCACACGTAATCGAAGGCGAAAACCCAATGAACCACGCGTCCGTATAGTCGTTGGTCGTGCCAGTCTTCCCTCCCAGCGGATGCTTCAACTGCGACGCCGCCGCACCTGTTCCCATCCGTACCACCGCCTGCAGCAGTTGCATCATCGTGCGCGCCGTCTCCACTGAGGTCACCTCAGTCACATCGGTCGGCCTCTGGTCAAACGGCAACCCATCCGCCTGCGTCACCTTGCGAATATAGTGCGGCTCAATCCGAATCCCATCGTTCGGAAACACCGAGTAAGCCCCCACCTGCTCATACAGCGTTATATCCGCCGCCCCAATCGCCACCGGCAGAAACGCCGGCAGATCACTCGTAACTCCAAACCGCCGCGCCGTCTCAATCACCTTCCGAATCCCTACATGCGCAGCCAGCCGCAGCGCGGGAATATTTCGCGACTCCGCAAACGCATTGATAAGCGTCATCGCACCCTTATACCCGGCCTCATAGTTGTGCGGCGTATAAGGCCCGCTAGGCGTAGGAAATGTCGTCGGAGCATCCATCACGATATCAGTCGGCTTCATCCCCGCCTCAATCGCCGTCGTATACACATAAGGCTTGAACGACGATCCCACCTGCCGCTGCGCCTGCGTAGCCCGGTTGAACTGCGAGAGCGCAAAGTCCCGCCCTCCCACCATGGCCAGCACCTCGCCATCCGAATTGTTCACCGCCATCATCGAAGCCTGAACGCCCGAGTCCTGCTCCAGCGAAGCATGAAGCACACCATCCGCTCCGCTACCATCCAGCTTCAAATAAACAACATCCCCGGTACGCAGAAAACTATCGCCGTCTTCATTCTCCGTCCACTTCCAATCCTCCGGAGTCAACACAGCCTTCTGCGCACCCAGCTTCACCTCCACCCGCTTCGCCGAAACCTCCGTCACGACGCCGTGAACATAAGTCCCCTTCTCCATCGGCTGCGTCCAGTCGGGATGCTTGTAAGTCTCCACATCCATCCCACCCAGCACGACGTTCGCCAGCCCGCCCTTCCATCCATGCCGTCGCTCATACGTCGCCGTCCCATCCAGTACAGCCTTGTTCGCCACTAGTTGCAGGTTCAGATCCAGCGTCGTATACACTCGCAAGCCTGCGCCATGCACTTCTTCGACGCCGTACTCCTTCTCCAGCTGCCGCCGCACCTCTTCCACAAAATAAGGAGCCAGGCTGTTCGGCGGAGCCTCAATATGCAGGCCCAGTGGAGCCGCCATGGCCGCATCCGCCTGTTCCTGCGTAATCTTGCCGTCGCTCAGCATCTCGCTCAACACCAGATTCCGTCGCTTCAGCGCCCGATCCGGAAACCGCACCGGCGAGTAATACTCCGGCCCCTTCGGCAAAGCCGCCAGCAGCGCCGCCTCCGGTAGCGTCAAATCCCTCGCATGCTTACTAAAGTAGTACTGGGCACCAGCTTCAAATCCATACGTCCCGCGCCCTAGATAAATCTGATTCGCATACAGTGCAAAAATCTGCTCCTTCGTAAACCGGCGCTCAATCTGCATCGACAGAATGACTTCCTGAATCTTCCGCCCATACGTCTTCTCCGACGAAAGAAACAGATTCCGCGCCAGTTGCATCGTTATCGTCGACGCTCCCTGAGCCCGTCCCTTCGCATGAAGATCGCGATAAGCCGCACCCACGGCGCGCACCAGGTTCACACCCCAGTTGCGCTGAAAGCTCTTGTCTTCAATCGAGATAATCGCCTGCCGCAGCACCAGCGGAAACTCCGAATACGGCACCACCACGCGCCGCTCCAGTGCAAATGATCCGAAGACCTTGCCATGCACATCCAGCAATTCAGTTGTCGTATTAGGCCTATACCGCGCCAGGTCTTCCATCTGCGGCAGGTCGATCGAGTACACCACCATCAACCCGCACATCGCACCAAAGACAGCCGACAGCCCCAGCAGGATAAAAAACGTTACCCGCCTCGCGATCCTGCGGCTCGGATAATCCGGCCCATTCAGCGTCGCGCGACGAACAACCTCCCGCCACTGCGGTTCAGTTTCAACCTCAGGAGTCGCGGTTTTGCTGTGGAATAATCGCTGCACTGCCCTCTCACCATAGCACGCATCATCCTGCAGTTGGGCAGATCAGAGCGCCATTGTTCAAGGGCGAATCATTCGTGCAATTAGGCTAAGCAGCTTTGCTCTTCAGTAGATCCAGTGCCTTTGTCAGCTGCTCGTCTACCGATACACCCGGCTTCTGCGCCGCCGCCGGCTGGTTATCTGCCGCTGCAGCAGAGTCCTCATCGTCCGCCGGTACACCATCATCGGTGTTCGAAGCCACCAGAACGCCCGGCGTCACGCCTTCATCCTGAATCTTCTTACCCGACGGCGACTCATACTTCGCCACCGACAGAATCAACGCCGCACCATCCGGCAGCTCAAAGGTCTTCTGCTGCGCACCCTCGCCAAACGTCTTCTCGCCTACCAGATCCGCACGCTTGTTATCCAGCAGAGCCGCCGCAACCAGCTCACCCGGCCCAGCGGTTCCGCGATTCACCAGAACAACCACCGGCGAAGTAGCATTGATCGCCTTCGAAGCCTCCGCCGTAAACGTCTGCTTCTCCACCTTCTGCCCTTCCAGCATCGCAATCGTGCCGGACTTCAGAAAGAAATTCGCCAGCCGCGTAGCCTCAGCCATGTCGCCCGCGGCAACATCGCGCAGATCGAGCAGAACCTTCTTATTGCCCGCCTTAGGCATGGCCTTCAGCTTGGCCTCCACCTGCTGCACATGTTCGTGGTCCAGCACACCCGGCTTCAAATAAAGGATCGACGAGTTCTCATACATCGTCTCCGTCACCGGCGGCAAAACCGACGCCACCCGCGTCATCGAAATCTTCTCCGGCGTAGCCTTCCGCGGCCGCACCACCGAAACATTCAACTCCGTCCCCGGCTGCCCTTCCAGCAGAAGCTGAATCATCGCCAGCGAAATATCGCGCGTATCCTGCCCATTGATCGCTTCAATAATGTCGCCGTCATTCAAATTCGCTTTGTCCGCTGGGCTTCCAGGCACAACCGAAACCACAGTCGCATACCCATAGCGCTTCGACACATTGATGCCCACCTGCGCCTTACCGCTCTTGCCCGCTTTATAAACCTTGTAATCTTCCGCCGTCAGGTAGCTCGAGTCTGCATCCAGCGACTCTAGCAGTCCGCGCAGCGCGCCATTCGTCACCGCATTGATGTTCGGCTCTTCAACATAGTCCGTCTGAATATGCCGCAACACCTCGCTGTACACATTGATCTGGCGATACGCACCATCCTGCGGTTCCGAGGCCGCACTCACGCCGCTCGAGTTCACGCCAAGGAAAACGGTCAGTACCAGAACAACCGACACGACGAGCAGAAGGATCTTTGTAATCTTGGGCATAAGTTCGAACGATCTCCAGGGACAGCTTAGGCAAGCTTCGCCAACAAGGGTTAGACGCACCCCACTGCTAAAATGATACTCTCGTACGGAGATTGCGCGATACTGGCGCGCTACAACATTTGGTGGCGGTGGACAGAATCGAACTGTCGACCTACGGGTTATGAGTCCGTCGCTCTAACCATCTGAGCTACACCGCCGATGTGTGTATGACTGCGCCTTGAGTGTCACGCGAGCAGAGGAGAATCGCCGCGGCACAGCCAGTTCCCATCATACTTGATTCCGGCCCGCTCGAAAAGCAGCCGCCCACCATCCTCGGTGTCATTCCGGCGCGCCTCGCCTCCACCCGCCTGCCCCGCAAAGTCCTCCGCACTATCGCCGGACACCCAATGCTTGCATGGGTTTACGAAGCCGCCCGCGCCTGCCCCCAGCTCTCAAGCGTCCTCATAGCCACCGACTCAGAAGAGGTAGCCGACCTCTGTCGCGCCAACAACTGGCCCTTCCATATCACCTCGCCCGACCTACCCAGCGGCACCGACCGCGTCCACGCCGTCGCCCAGCACATCCACGCCGACATCTACGTCAACATCCAGGGCGACGAACCCCTCCTCAAACCCGAACACCTCACCGCCCTCCTGCGCCCTTTCACCCGCCTGGAGGTCGAGGTCTCCACCCTCAAAGTCCGCTGCACCCCCGCCAACATCACCAACCCCAACGCCGTAAAAGTAGTCGCCGCCGCCGACGGCCGCGCCCTCTACTTCTCCCGCGCCACCATCCCTTACGACCGTGACAACGCCAACCCCGAATACTGGAAGCACATAGGCCTCTACGCCTACCGCAAAGCCGCCCTCAACCGCTTCCCCACCCTACCCACCAGCGCCCTGGAACAAACCGAACGCCTAGAACAACTCCGTTTCCTCGAAAACAACATCGCCATCTACGTCGAACCCACCGACTACGACACCATAGGCGTAGACACCGAAGAAGACCTCAAGCAAGTCGAAGCCCTACTCCAGTCCTCATAATCTTCAAAACGAACGACGCCCACCACTACTTCGACTCTTGCGCCGGCAGGCGAAACATTACAAACTCCGCCACCCGCATAGCAGCCGGCGGATCCAGATTAGCTAACGCGACCACGACATACCTGGAATCAAGACACATCTGCAACTCGCCATTCATTCCTGGAGAACCGCCACCATGCCCCACGCACTTCGAGCCATTCACCATCGTCTCTTCAAAACCGTACGCATAGTGTGCATCCCCGCCCGGCATCGCAACCTTACCCGTCGTTAGTAACTCTGTGTAGTGCGGATTCAGCAGCTTATTGCCCCTCAACGCATTCGCAAAGGCCGCCAGATCGCCCACCGTCGTGTATCCCCCGCCAGCCGAAGTGCCGCGATACGGCAGAATATCTGTGTTCGGATGCCACTTACCTGCCCCCATCTTCGTATAACCCACGCTTAGGTCCGCAACCGCCTGCCCCTCCGGCTCAGATCCCGTCGAAGTCATTCCCGCAGGCTTATATATGTGCTCCTGCACATAGTCGTAATAGCTCTGCCCACTCACCTTTTCAATCACGTTCCCCAACAACAAAAACCCATAATTGCTGTACTCAAAATGGCTGCCCGGCTCGAACCTCACCGGACGGCTGCCATACAGCTTTACATAGTCTTCATGCGTCTTCAGCTCCAAACGATGCTTATCGAACTCCGGGCCAAAGAAATCTCCCGTTCCACCCGTATGGTTCAGTAACTCGCTGATCGTCACTTTAGCCGCAAGATCCTTATTCGGATAATCGGTCAGATACTTCCCCAAAGGATCGTTCAGCCCCAGCTTCCCAGCCTGCGCCAGTTGCAGTATCGCCACAGCGGTAAACATCTTGTTCATCGACCCAATCCGAAACCGCGTCTTCACCGTGTTGGGTATCTTCCGTTCCCTGTCCGCCAGTCCATAAGCCCGTGTAAAAACAGGCTGGCCGTCCTTCACAATCAGCACAGCGCCGGCGAACTGATCGGCGGCCACACTCTCAGCCACCTTCTTGCGAAGCGCCGCAATCAGTTCGGCGTCGCTCATATGCGGCACAGTAAACTCCGCCGGATGGCCAATCGGCCTCATCTCCATCTTCACAATCCGATGAGGCTCGACAGCTTCAACCTCCAGTGTGACCTGCCCAAACATATCCGAGTTCCGCTCCTGCATCTGCGCCGTTACTTTCGTCGCGCCATCATCGGAGAATTTCTTCGCTTCGAAGCCACCCGTATTCTCCCGAACCCGCCAGTCCTGATCGGCATGCCCCGCTCCCGAAGGAAAATTCTTCTGCAGATACTTCCGATAGACCTCTCTGTCATCGCCATTAAACGCAGCCAGCCACTGCTTAAACTGCTCACGTGCAGGCGGATCCGCACTCTGCGCCTGCGCGGAAGAAAAGACATACAGAGCAAGAAACAATGTTTGAATCGCTCTCCTGCCCCTTCCGCTGGTCCACCTCCTAACCTGTGGCCTCTTCGGTCCAAAAGACAGATGCTTCAATATCCACGCGGCCAACCTTGCTGACTTGATCGGTTTCATGCAAGCTCCTCTCGAAATACGGCAATCCATTCCACAAACTCGCCCAGAACCCGGCGGGTCTCACCGACGGAACCGAGACCTAGCTCGGTCACGCGAAAGTACCGCTTGCCCTGCCTGCGCGTACTGACGCCGATTCCCTGGGACGGGACGCAACAAGACCCTTCAGCTCCAACCGGCCCAACATATAGACGCTTCCAAACGAGACCTCGCGACCACACAATCGACAGTTCTCTGGACAAGGCCCCCTACACATCGTCCCCCCATGCGAAGAATCGCAAGCAGGATCATCAGTCCGAACTCGCCGAGATAGTCATGTTCTCTCATTTATTCGAAATTCATGACGAAATAGAAATTAACCGCATTCTTCGACAAGCCAAAAAGCAAAAGCCCGGGACAAATGCCCAGGCCTTCTTAGGTCTTATCTATCGCAACCTTAGTCAATCACACAGGCTCAAAGCAAAGCTCCAACCCACCCGCATCCACCGTAACCTTCAACCCCTCCAGCGAAGCCACAATCCAATCCGTCTCTCGCAACTCCTCCGCCGAGTGGGTTCCCAACACCCCCAGCACCCTGCACCCCGCAGCCTTCCCCGCGCCCACACCCGACGGAGCATCCTCGATCACAACACACTCCTCCGCCTTAGCCCCTAGGAGTTCCGCCCCCCGCCGATAAGGCTCCGGATCGGGCTTCCCCCGCTCCACCATATCTCCGCTGATGATCCGCTCCGGCACCGGAAGCCCCGCCACCTTCAGCCTGCCCAGCATCAGTCTCTTGGTAGCCGACGTCACAATCGCCCAACGCTCGACCGGCAGACTCTCCAACAGCTTCTTTACTCCCGGCAGCACAATCAAATCCGCCGTGTCCTCAATCTCCATGTCCTCAATCACCCGAAGCCCTTCTTCAGGATCGATATCGGGCCGCAGACTCTTCACAATATCAATCGCCCGCATCCCATGCGGAACCTCATAGCTATCCGCATTCGGAATGTCGTACATCTTCGCCCACCGCCGCCAGCACCGCACCACCGACCCAATCGAACTGACCAGCACCCCATCCATGTCGAACAGGATTCCCTTCGTCTCTACACAGATCGGTTCGCTCAAGCCGCACTCCCTTGCAGGACAAACGCCTGCGCCGCCTCAAGAACCCGCGCAACAGACTCCTGCGAGCAGCTCTCGCAATACACTCGCAGCAACGGCTCCGTTCCCGAAGCCCGCAGCAGCAGCCAGGTCTCCGCCGCATTCACCTTCCCACTGCAGTCCGCATTCTCCAGAAAGAACTTGATCCCATCCAGCGTCTCCACCCGCAGTACCTTCATCCCCGCAAAGTCCGTCACACCAGCCTTCGCACGCGCGATAGCACTCTGCTTCAACTCCTCGTCAATGTGCATATCCACACGTCCATACTGATGCTCACCAAACTCATCCTGCAGCGCCTGCACCAGTTTCCCCAGCGTCTTCTTCTCATCCGCCATCACATTCGCCAGCAGCAGCGAGTTCAGCATCCCATCTCGCTCCGGCAGATGCCGACTAATCCCAACCCCACCCGACTCCTCCCCGCCAATCAGAATCTCTTTCTCCAACATCAGGTCGCACACATACTTGAACCCGATCCCATGCTCATTCAGCGGCCTCCCATACTTCGCCGCAATCCGGTCGATCATCTTCGTCGTGTTGAACGCCCGAGTCACCTCACCCGGCCACTTCTTCTTCTCAATCAGCCACTTCAGCAGCACCGAAAAAATCTTATGAGCATCCACAACGTTGCCATGCTCATCCACCGCACCAATACGGTCCGCATCGCCATCCGTAATCAAGCCCGCATCGCACTTTTCCGCGACCACCGCCTCCTGCGTCGCCTTAATATGCGGCAGAATCGGCTCCGGATTGATCCCCGGAAACGCCGGATTGATCTCATTCCGAATCTCGACAAACGGAACCCCCGCCCGCGTAAAGATCCCAGCCAGCACCCCACGCCCAGCGCCATACATCACATCAACCAGAAACTTATACCCCGAAGCCTTGATCGCCTCCAGATCCACAAACCGCGCAATCGCCGCAATGTACTCCGGATTGAAATCAACCTCTTCAATCTTCCCCGCAACAGCAGCATGCGGCAACGGCTTCAACAGGTAGCTCTCAATCGCCGTCATAATCGAAGGCTTACCCGACCCGCCATAGCTGGCCTTGTACTTCACCCCATTCCACTCCGCAGGATTGTGGCTCGACGTAATCATCACGCCACCCGCAGCCTTCCGCTCCCGCACCGCATACGAGAGCGCCGGCGTAGGCGTAATCTCCTTCGCCATCGTCACCGGAATCCCAGCACCCGCCACCACTTCAGCCACCACCTTCGCAAACGATCGCGACCCAAAACGAGTGTCATACCCAATGCACACACCAGCCGCCGCATCCTCATTCGCGAGCACATAATTCGCAATCGCCGCAGCGGCCACCCGCACATTGGCATAGGTAAAGTCATCGGCAATGATGCCCCGCCAACCATCCGTGCCGAACTTCACAACCGTCTTCGTCTCTGCCATTAGCTCCCCTAAACCAAATCTTCCCGGCCGGCACTCTTCAGCTCTGCAACCACCTTGCCCACATCCTGCGACCGCTCCCGAGTAGTGATCAGCAAAGCATCCTCCGTCTGCACCACCACCAGGTTGCACACACCCACCAGCGCAACCGCCTTGCCCGGCGCATAAACATAGTTCCCGCAAGAATCAATCACAACATGATGCGAATCACTCTCATCGAACACATTCGCCAGCGGAACCTCTTCAGCCGAACACCCTGCCGAATGTTCATGCAGCGCATCCCAGCATCCCAGGTCGTTCCAGCCAAAATCCGCCGGCAGACAATAAATCTCCGACGCCCCTTCACCCTTCGCCGAGCGCGGCTCCAGCACTGCATAGTCGATGCTGATGTTCTCGCACTGCGGATACACCTCCGCAAACACCCGCGCAAACTCCGGCGTCCCATATGCGGCCGCAATTTTTTCAAGCAGCGCAGCCATCGTAGGACAGTGCTCTCGAATCGCTCCCGTCAGCGTCCGCGCGCTCCACAAAAACATCCCGCTGTTCCACCCATAGTTCCCGGACGCCACAAACTCCTTCGCCAACTCCAGCTTCGGCTTCTCCGTAAACCGCTTCACATAGCGCACCCGAATGCCATCCACCGGCACCATCGCAGGGTCCACCACCGCACCCTGCTCAATGTATCCATACCCGGTCTCCGCCCTAGTCGGCGGAACACCCAGCACAACGATCTTTTCCCCACTCGCCGCCAGTTTCACACCCGCACGAATTACCTCAGAGAACCGGGCCACATCCTTCACTACCTGATCCGAAGGAAAAATCCCAATCACAGTCTCAGGAGCGCTCTTCTCCAGCAGAAACGCCGCCAGCGCACACGCCGGAGCCGTATTCCTCGCCGCAGGCTCACTCAGAATCTGCTCTTGCGGCACCTCCGGAAGCTGCTCCTCAATCAGGCCCGCAAGCAAATCATTTGTGATCACCCATACATCACCCAGATCGGCGACATCCTTCAGCCGATCCACTGTCTGCTGAATCATCGTGCGCGCCCCATTCAGAGCCAGCACCTGTTTCGCCCGCGACTTTCGGCTTCGAGGCCAAAATCGCGTCCCGCTACCACCCGCAAGAATCACCGGAGCAAACCGCACCTCCGACTGACTACCTTCAATGGGCATACATCTCCATCCTTAACAGAAAGGACCGCACCGTCCCCGGCTGCGGCCCTTCCGTCAAATCAGTTCGTTAGCTAAGCGTTGCAAAGTATTCACGCATCCGCTTCACACCTTCGTCCACAACATCGTGTGAAACCGCGTACGACAACCGGATATGCTCATTCGTTCCAAACGCCTCGCCCGGCACCACAACCACATGCGCCTCGCTCAGCAGCTTCGCCGCCAGGTCCGAGGCCGACTTCACCCCGCCCTTGCCGATAAAGTTCTTCACATTCGGGTACACATAAAACGCGCCCTGCGGCACCATGCAAGTCAGCCCGGGAATCGTCTCAAATCCCTTCAAAATCTGATCCCGCAGCTTGATATAGTCCGCGCGCATCTCCGCCACGCACTCCTGCGACCCACTCACCGCCGCAATCGATGCCCGCTGCACCATGCTCGCCGTATTCGACGTGCTCTGCGACTGCAGCTTGCTCATCGCCGCAATAATCGCCTTCGGCCCCAGAGCATAACCTGCCCTCCAGCCCGTCATCGCATACGTCTTCGACAGCGAGCCCAGCACCACCACATGCTCCTTGCAATCCGTAAACGATCCGCCGCTGACGATCTTGCCCGTAAAGTTCAGATACACATAGCACTCATCCAGCAGCACGTAGATCCCATTCTTATGGGCCAGCCGAACAATCGCTTCCAAATCCTCCGGAGACACCACCGCGCCCGAAGGATTCGAAGGCGTATTCAAAATAATCGCCTTCGTCTTCGGCGTAATTGCGTCTTCGATCATCTTCGCCGTCACGCGAAAATTATCCTGCTCATCCGTCTCGACCAGCACCACCTTGCCGCCCGCATACTGGATGATGTCCTTGAATGACACCCAGTAGGGCACGGGAAGGATGACCTCATCACCATGATCGACCAGCACCTGGATGGCATTGAACAACGCCAGTTTGCCGCCGGTGGTAAACACGCACTCGTCAGGAGTGTAGTTCGAGCCAAAGTCGCAGGCATGACGATCCACAACCGCCTTACGCACCTCGGGGATACCAGCCACGTTGGTATAGCGAGTGAAGTTCTTCTCGATCGCCTCGATAGCAGCGTCTTTAATATGCCGTGGAGTCGAAAAGTGAGGCTCGCCCGCTCCGAAGTCCGCGAGATTCACGCCCTCGGCCTTCAACTTCAGCGCCGCCGCCGTAATCGCCATGGTTGCCGAAACTT
>DATMQZ010000064.1:0-22128 GCA_035566575.1 Edaphobacter sp. | reverse complement strand
GACTATCTGGAACTGCAGCGGATGCCGATGGTGAGCGAGTTGACGGTCTTTTGCGGGTCGATGGTGGGCGCGAGTATTGGGTTTCTTTGGTATAACGCGCATCCGGCTGAAGTTTTTATGGGGGATGTGGGAAGTCTTGCGCTGGGTGGGGCGATTGGGACCGTGGCGGTTGTGATCAAGCAGGAGTTGCTGCTGCCTTTTATAGGGGGCGTGTTTATTCTGGAGGCGCTGAGTGTGATGCTGCAGGTGGGGAGCTACAAGCTGCGGAATGGGAAGCGCATCTTCAAGATGGCTCCGCTACATCATCATTTTGAATTGGTGGGATGGTCGGAGTCGAAGGTGATTGCGCGGTTCTGGATTCTGGCGCTGATCTTTGCGCTGTTGGCGTTGACGACTTTGAAGCTGCGGTAAGAGTGGTGAAGGAATGATGGATTTGAAGAATAAGCGGGTGTTGGTGGTTGGGCTGGGGAAGTCGGGGATCTCGGCCGCTCTGTTTCTTCGGAAGCAGGGAGCACGAGTTACGGTGAGTGATTCACGGAGCGCAGTGGCGCTGGCGAAGGAGATACCGGCGCTGCTTGAAGCTGGGATCATGGTGGAGTCGGGTGGTCATGGTTTGCTGACGTTTCGGCGGCAGGACTTGATTGTGGTCTCGCCTGGTGTGCCGATGGATACTCCTGAGGTGAAGCAGGTGGTTGGGTTTGGGCTGCCTGTTATCGGGGAGTTGGAGCTTGCGAGTCGGTATTTGCAGGGGCAGATCGTCGCGATTACAGGGTCGAATGGGAAGACGACGACGACGACGCTGGTGGGGAAGATTTTGAGCGATGCTGGTTTGCCGACGCTTGTGGGCGGGAACATTGGATTGCCGGTGATCGATCTGGTGGCGAAGAGTACGGCGGAGACGACGAGCGTGCTTGAGGTTTCGAGCTTCCAGTTGGAGACGATCGAGGAGTTTCATCCGAAGATTGCGGTGGTGCTGAACATTACGCCGGATCATTTGGATCGTCATGGAAGCTTTGAGGCGTATGCCGCGGCGAAGACGAGGATTACGGAGAATCAGATCGCGGATGATTTCCTGGTGCTGAATGGGGAAGACAAAGCTACGCAGATGGTCGCGGCGAAGACGAAGGCGCAGATTTTCTGGTTCAGTGGGCGCCGGCCTATCAAGCAAGGGGCGTTTGTGCATGGCGAGAGTGTGGTGTTCCTGGGGCGGGAAGGGGGCAAGGCGGAGCCGGTGATGCCTGTAGCGGAGATTCCCCTGAAGGGTGCACATAATGTCGAGAACGTGCTGGCCGCGGTTACAGTGGCGAGATTGGCTGGTGTTCCGGCGGAGAAGATACGGGCTACGGTTGCTGCGTTCACGGCTGTGGAACATCGGCTGGAGTTCGTAAGGAGTGTTCGCGGAGTTGAGTTCTATAACGACTCGAAGGCTACGAATGTGGATGCGGCGATGAAGGCGGTGGCTTCGTTCAAGGGTGGGATTCACTTGATTCTTGGGGGCAAGGACAAGAACTCGGACTATGGGTTGATGAGCGAGCTGCTGAAGGAGCGGGTGAAGACTGTTTATACGATTGGTTCTGCTGCCGAAAAGATTGAGCGTCAACTTGCTGGAGTCGTGAAGATGGTTTCAGCGGGGACGATGCAGGTTGCTGTGGCGGATGCCGCGGTGGCTGCTGTTCCGGGCGATGTGGTGTTGCTCGCGCCGGCTTGCTCGAGCTTCGACCAGTTTGAGAACTATGAGCATCGGGGACAGGTGTTTCGGCAGCTTGTGAGCGAGTTGAGCTAAGCAACCAGCGGGATGTGACGGTATGGCGAAGAGAGTAGGGGTGGACAAGTGGCTCTTCGGAGTGGTGCTGCTGCTGGTGCTGTTTGGGCTGGTGATGGTGTTCTCGGCTTCGGCTGTGATGGCGAAGGAGAGTTTGGGCTCGCCTTATCCGTATGTGGCGAGGCAGGCGGTTTGGGCGCTGTTTGGGATGTTGGCGCTGGTCGTGCTGATGCGAGTGGATTACAGGATCTATAACAATCCCAGAGTTGTGTTTCCGGCGGTGGCGATTACGACGCTGCTGCTCGCTGGTGTGTTTGCGATGAGTGGCATGAACGGAGCGCATCGCTGGATCCGATTGGCCGGAACGACGCTGCAGCCTTCGGAGCTGGCGAAGCCGGTGATTGTGCTGTTCCTGGCGTACTTCCTGCAGACGCGGATTCACCAGATGGATGATTGGAAGGGAACGATTCTGCGGGCTGCTGCGGTGCCTGTGGTGTTCTCGGCGCTGATCCTGAAGGAGCCTGATCTGGGCACAGCGATGGTTTGCATGGCGGTGACTGCGCTGATGCTGTATCTGGCGGGCGCGAGGGTTCGGTACTTCGCGATTGGGTTCGCGCTGGCTTCTCCGTTGTTGTATTACATGCTGTTTCATGTGAAGTTCCGGCGGGACAGGATGCTGGCGTTCGTGAATCCTGAGGCCGATCCGCGAGGAACGGGATTCCACATTCTGCAGTCGCTGATTGCGGTTGGAACGGGCGGAATTCATGGGCTTGGATTGATGGAAGGGCGGCAGAAACTGTTCTATCTGCCGGAGGTTCAGACGGACTTCATCTTTGCCAACATCTGCGAGGAGCTTGGGCTGATTGGTGCAGTGATTGTTGTCGCGCTGTTTGTTGCGCTGGCTTATCGCGGGCTGCGAGCGGCTTATCTTTCGACTGATCCGTTTGCGAGGTTTCTGGCGTTTGGGCTGACTACAGCGATCATGATTCAGGCGTTCTTCAATATGAGCGTTGTTCTGGCTCTGCTGCCTACGAAGGGAATTCCGCTGCCGTTTATCTCTTCGGGTGGGACTTCGATCTTCATTACGCTGGCTGGGATGGGCGTTTTGTTGAATGTGACTCGTGAGATCGACTGAGATGGCTTTGCGGGTTTTGGTTGCTGGTGGGGGAACTGGTGGGCATGTGATTCCGGCGCTGGCGATTGCGCGGGAGTTGAGGGATGCGTATGGGGCTGAGGTGCGGTTTGTGGGGACGGCGCGAGGGTTGGAGACTCGGCTGGTGCCTGAGGCTGGGTTTCCGCTGGAACTGATTCGTGTTGGGCAGTTGAAGGGTGTGAGCCTGGCTACGCGGGCTCGGACTTTGTTTGATCTTCCTCTGGGCGTGATGCGTTGTGTTGAGTTGCTGCGCGGTTTCAGGCCTGATGTTGTGATTGGGGTTGGAGGGTATGCTTCCGGGCCGGCGATGATGGCTGCGATTTTGCTGCGGATTCCTACGTTGGCGTTTGAGCCGAATGCTGTGCCGGGGTTGGCGAATCGGCTGGTGGGTAAGTGGGTGAATGCTGCTGCGGTGAACTTTGAGGAGACGAGGCGTTTCTTTCGGAATGCTCGTGTGACCGGGACGCCGGTGCGGCCGGAGTTTTTTTCGGTTGAGAAGACGGTGTCGGGCAAGAGGCTGCTGGTGTTCGGGGCCAGCCAGGGGGCGCGGGTTTTCAATGAGCTGGTGCCGAAGATTATGCGGCGGCTGCTTGATGCTTTTCCGGAGCTGGATGTGGTGCACCAGACTGGGGCGCGGCATGGGGGGTCTACGGTTGAGACGTATAAGCGGCTCGGCGTTGGGTTTGAGCGGTTGGTGGTGACTCCGTATCTGGATGACATGCCGAAGCAGTTTGGAGATGCGGACCTGATCCTTTGCAGGAGTGGCGCGAGTTCTGTCGCCGAGCTGGCTGCGGCGGGTAAGGCTGCGGTGCTGGTGCCGTTTCCGCAGGCGGCGGATGACCACCAGAGGAAGAATGCCGATGCGTTTGTGGCGGCTGGGGCGGCTGAGCTGATCGTTGAGGCTGAGTTGAGTGAGGAGCGGCTGCTGGGGGTGTTGTTTGAGTTGCTGGGTGATGATGGGCGGCGGGCCGAGATGGGACGGAGGGCTCGTGGGTTGGCGCACCCGGAGGCGGTGCCGGAGATTGGATTGATGGTGGTTGGGCTGGTTGGCCGGAGTCGGTGATGTACCCCCTTGGGGGTATGGAGACGTAAGTTGCTTATATTCAGCGAGTTACGGTTGCGGGTTGGGGTCAAAATCGTCATTCTAAATGGTTTACGGGTAAATTCGTCTTTCTAAAGGGGTTATGGGTTAATAGTGAAAGCCCCGGCTTTGGCCGAGGCTTTTTTGATCTCTAATTTAATTGTAGTGGGTTGGAGATAACTCATTTGCAATGGGGATGTTGTTTGTTTTGTTGTGGTTAAGTGATTTTGGGATTTGACATGTGTTTTTGCTGTGGTTTTTGAAAATATTTCTGTAAGTGACTTATTTTGTGGGGGTTGTTGGATTCAAGGAAAACGGATCGCGCTTTGCGCGATTGCCCACTCATGCGATGAAACTGCATGAATGGGGCACCCATTTGTGATTTGGAAAAAGAATGGGCTGAGGATGGATTCCTCAGCCCGTTTGGTTTTTGTGATGCTTGGGTTAGCGGTGTCCGCCGTGGGAGCCGCCGCCACCACCACCACCGTGGAAGCCTCCTCCGCCGCCACCGCCATGGAAGCCTCCTCCGCCGTTGCTGCCCATGCTGCCGCCGTGGAAGCTGTTGCCGCCGCCGGCGCTCATGGTGTTGCCGTGGAAGCCTCCTCCGTAGCCGCCTCCGTTGCTGCCGCTGAAGCTTTGGCGGGGCTGGGAGTTCATGGCGTAGCTACGGCCCTGAGCAACTTGAGCGGGTGCGCTGCTACGGTATCCGTTGCTGTAGTTCGCCGCTCCATTGTAGGAAGGACGAACGGCGCTATTGCCGAAGCCTCCATAGTTGGTGCGGTTTACAGGGCTCTGATTGCCAGCGAAGTTTGAGCCGCGATTGGCGGTGAAGTTCGATTCGCGGTTGGAGCCAGCAAAGTTGGAGGCCGTGTGGTTTCCTGCGAAATTAGAGGCTCCATGATTGCCTGCGAAGTTAGAGACTCCATGATTGCCGCCTACGAAAGATCCGCGGTTGCCGCCGTTGAAGCCAGCGCGTGCATAGCTAACTCCGCCAGGACGTCCGTTGAAACCGTTGTAAGGATGGTTGTAGACGTAGCCGCCGCGCCAGCCGATGTTGTTGTAGCAGCGGTTGTACCAGAAATGGCCACCGCCCCAATATCCGCCGTAGAAGCCGGTGCCGAAGTAGCCGAAGCCGTAGTTGATGCCGCCGTAGTAGCCGATGGTCGGGCCCCAGTATCCGGCGTTCCAGAAGTAGCCGCCGGGACCGTAGCCCCAGTAGCCGGGAGTCCAAAGGGCGTTGACGTAGGGAGGTGTGACCCAGGCGCCATCGACCCACTCATAGCCGTCGCCGGTCCAGGCCCAGTAGCCGGGAGTCCAGATGTAGCCGTCGCCGGGGGCGGCGGGCTGGTCGTAGACAGGGATGGCGGGAGGCGCGACGGCAACAGAGACAAAAACGCCTGCATGCGCCTTTGCGGGAACCATAAAGAGAGCTCCGGCAAGAACTGCAGCGCCGATTGATTTTTTGAATAACCTGGTGAATTTCATCAATTTACCTTCCTGTCGCTCCTTCGTTTTGTCCCAGCTTTCAAGGACTTCGCGGAGTGGCGAGGACTGAGGTTCCCGCCCGGCTTTCCTGTTCGTCTTCCGGATCGGGCACTCATTCTATTAGACACAAGGTGGCGGGATTTGTTGCATCTCTCGCATCCCGCAGTTGTGATTGAGGTTAGACAATAAACCGTTTATTTGCCGGTGAAAAGGGATTTTGGACACATGGTGTGAACCCCTTTGTTTCCATCAACTAGTTGGGTGATATCCACGTCGCAGGCGACCGAGATGAGGGCGTATGCCTCTTCGCGTGTGAGGCGGGGGTGGTCGGACATCTGCTCGGATAGGAAGGTGATCATGTTGCGGACTGAGATCTCGGTTGCTTTGGTGAGGTCTTCGTCGAAGCCCATGGAGATGTATTGGGTGGGGGTTTCGGCGCGGGGCCAGAGGAGGGGTGAGTCGCCATCCTTCTTTTTGTGGACGATGAACTGGAAGGTGCCGGTGAGCTGGGTTTCGAGGGCGGTGATGTCGACTTCGCCGTTGCCTTGTCCTGCGTGGCCGTCGCCGGCTTCGAAGAGAGCTCCTTTAATTTGGACGGGGATGAAGAGGGTGGTTCCTTCGACGAGCTCCTTGTTGTCCATATTCCCGGCGTGGGTTCCTGGAGGGGCGGAGTTGAGCTTGCCTGCAGCTTCGGGCGGGGCGATACCCATGCTGCCGAAGAAAGGATGTAGCGGTATGGTGATGCCGGGGGAGAAAGCGGCGGTCATCTTCTTGAGATCGAGTGGGATGGTCTTGGAGAAGTTGTTGGGGAAGTCTTTGGCGAGGAAGCCGTTTTTGCTGGTTCCGTTGCAGGCCCAGGGGACGTCGATGTGGATCTTCTGGATGCGGACTTCGAGGACGTCGCCAGGTTCGGCTTCGGCGATGGCGATGGGGCCAGTTAGGATGTGGCCGCCGGGGCCTCGGTCGGCGGCAGGGACTTTGTCGTAGATTGTGCGGACGTAGTCGGGGATGTCGGCGGCGGGGATGCCGCGGGCTTCGAGGCGAGAGGGTTGGCCACAGGTGGAGAGGGTCTGGATGGTGACGGTATCGCCGGAAGCGATGGAGAGGACGGGTTTCGCCTGGGACCAGTAGTATCCCCAGGCTACGGTGGTGGGCGTGGCGAGGAGGGTGTGGGTCTGTTGGGCGAGGGCGAGAGGCGAGAGGAGGGTGGCGGCGCAGACGGCGGCAGAGCGGAAGAGTGCGGGGGGCATGATTTTTTGTACAGCATGGGGTGGGTACAGGCATACGACTAACTGATACATTGGAAAATTGAGGCCTGTTGACGGATTAGTTAATCGGGCCACGATCCCTAGAGATTTTTGAGAGCGAGTCACACCTATGTTTGTCCCGGGTCATTTTCTGTTTGCGCCGACGCAGCGCATTCACTTTATCGGTATTGGCGGGATTGGGATGAGTGGGATCGCGGAGATCCTGCTGACGATGGGGTATTCGGTCTCGGGGAGCGATCTGAAGAGGTCGGCGGCGACGGAGCGGTTGGTTGGGCTTGGGGCTCGGATTTTTGAGGGCCACATAGCATCGAATGCTTCGGCGAGCGATGTGGTGGTGACAAGCTCGGCGGTGAGCAAGACGAATCCTGAGGTGATCGAAGCGCATTCGCGAAAGATTCCGGTGATTCAGCGGGCGGAGATGCTGGCGGAGCTGATGCGGCTGAAGTATGGGATTGCCGTGGCCGGGATGCATGGGAAGACGACTACGACGAGCATGATTGCTGCGGTGCTGGCGGGTGGTGGGCTCGATCCTACCGTGGTGGTGGGCGGGCGGGTGAATGCGCTGGGGTCGAATGCGCGGCTGGGGAACTCACAGTACCTGGTGGCTGAGGCGGATGAGAGCGACCGGTCGTTTTTGAAGCTTTCGCCGGTGCTGGGTGTGGTGACGAATCTGGATCGCGAGCATATGGATTGCTATCGCGATATGGCGGATGTGGAGGGGGCGTTCGTTGAGTTTATGGACCGGATTCCGTTCTATGGGGCGACTACAGCTTGTATCGACAATGCTCTGTTGCGGGCGGTGCTGCCGCGGGTGAGGCGCAAGGTCTATACGTATGGCGAAAGTGTGGATGCGGATTTTCGAGTGCAGATGCTGGATCGGGAGGATGGGTGCCACTCGCGGTTTGAGGTGAATTACAAGGGGCTGGTGCTGGGGCCGTTTCGGCTGCATGTTCCGGGGAAGCATAATGTGCTGAATGCTGCGGCTGCGGTGGCTGTTGGCGTGCAGCTTGGTGTGGCTCCGGAGCAGATTGCTGTGGGGTTGGAGAGCTTTCGCGGGGTGGATCGGCGGTTTCAGATAAAAGGCGTTGTGGGTGGCGTGACCGTGGTGGATGACTATGGGCATCATCCGACTGAGATTGTGGCTACGCTGAAGGCAGCGCGGGAGTGCGGGTATGAGCGGGTGCATGTGCTGTTTCAGCCGCATCGGTTTTCGCGGACTCGGGATTTGATGGCGGAGTTTGCCAAGGCGTTCAAGGACGCGGATACGGTGCAGGTGCTGGATATATATGCGGCTAGTGAGGAGCCGATTGAAGGTGTGTCGGCGGAGGCGCTGGTGAAGGCGATTGGAACTAAGGGGGTGGGGTATGCGACTTCGCTGGAGGCGGGTGTCGGGGCTCTGGTGAAGGAGGCGAGGGCGGGGGATGTGATTTTGACGCTCGGGGCGGGGAGTGTTTCGCATGCGGGTGGAATGGTGATGGAGGAGTTGGGTGTGAAGGGGTAGAGAAAGCGGTTCGTGCTGCGCACGAATGCCCACTCATGCGATGAAACCGCATGAATGGGGCACCCGGTTTTGAGGGTACCGCGGAGGTTCGGTGGTGCGAAGGTGGGATTGTCAGGATGGTGTGGGGCGGTTAGGTTGCCCGTACGGAGTTAGGTTATTGGTGCGTTCCTGAAAGGGTACGCCTTGGAGATGAGAGGCTGGATGGGATTATTTGCAGGATATAGTCAGGGTGGCGATTCTCGCGACCTTGCTCAGGTTTGCGAAATAGCAATGGATCTTCGAAGCGTGGGACGTCAGTGCTAGAGACGCCTGTGCAGGACTATGCTTCAGAGCCGGTGACGCCGCGCAGAGGTGCGGTGACGCCGAGGAGAACGCTGCGTCGAGATCTGAGCGATGATTTCGCTGACGATTTTGAGGATGTAGATGTTCCTGCAAGAAGACGGCAGGGTGGCACGCGGATACGGTTTCGTGGGCTGCCGACGACGAAGGGCGGAAGGATTGCCGCAGTCGTGGCTGTTCTGTTTCTGCTGGGTTTTTGCTTCGCGGCGGTTATGCTCGCGCGGGATTTGCTGATGCATGATGACCGGTTTGTGATTCAGTCGTCGTCCTCGATTGAGATTGAAGGGAATAGCCATCTGACTCATGCGCAGTTGCTGAGCATCTTTGGCGGCGATGTGGAGCGGAATATCTTTACGGTTTCGCTGGAGGAGAGAAAGACGGAGCTGGAACGGCTGCCCTGGGTGGAGCATGCGACGGTGATGCGGCTGCTGCCGAATCGGATGCGGGTGTCGATTACGGAACGGACGCCGGTGGCGTTTGTGCGGCAGGGAAATCATATCGGGCTGGTGGATGCGAATGGCGTGCTGCTGGATATGCCGACGGATGCACCTGCTACAACGCACTACTCGTTTCCTGTGGTGACGGGGATTGGCGGGGATGAGCCGCTTTCGACGCGGGCCGCGCGGATGAAGATCTTCGAGTGGTTTACGTCGGAACTGGATGCGGATGGGGAGCAGATCTCTCAGAAGCTGAGCGAGGTGGACCTGTCGAATCCGGAGGATGTGAAGGCGTTGATTCCGGATCATGCTTCGGATGTGCTGGTGCACTTTGGCGAAGAGAATTTTCTGGATCGGTACAGGAAATATGAAGCGCATCTGGCGGAGTGGAGGGCGCAGTATCCGAAGCTGTCGGCTGTCGATATGAGGTACGAGAGGCAGGTGGTGTTGGAGACCGGGCCTGTGCCGGCGGTGGCTTCACCCGCGGCGACTAATTTTACGGAGCCCTCGGCGGATGCTCCGGTAGCGGCTTCGGTGGCTCAGCCTCCAGTGGTGAAGGCTAAGGCTCCGGTAAAGCCGAGGCCGGGGGCGCATGCTTTGCACCAGGGTGCTAAGGCTGCGGCAAAAAAGAACAATGCCGCGGTGAGGGCTCATTCGAGTGGTGTGAAGCACACTGAAACGCCGGGTGTGGTCCGGCAGCCGCAATTTCATCCTCCGCAGGTGGTCAAGCCATGAACCAGAGACAGGACAACCTGATAACTGTGCTGGACGCCGGAAGCACGAAGAGCTGTGTGCTGGTGGCCGAGTTGCAGGACGGTGTGCTGCGCTATCGCGGGCATGGGGTGGAGCCCTCGAAGGGCATGAGGAAGGGTTTGATCGCGGAGCTTGGACCTGCTGCTGAGGTGATTAATCGGGCGGCGCTGACGGCGGAGAGAACGGCTAAGGCGGGGATTGAGACGGCGGTGGTTGGGATTGGCGGGACGCATGTGCGCGGGATCAACTCGCGAGGCGGCATCAGTATGGGCAGCCGGATGCGCGAGATTACACGCGAGGAGGTTCGGGCGGCCGTGGATAGGGCGCGGAGTGTGGCGCTGCCTCCTGACCGTGAGGTGCTCCACCTGTTGCCGCAAGAGTTCATTCTGGACGACCAGCCGGGGATTCACGATCCAGTGGGGATGGTCGGGAACAAGCTCGAGGTGAATCTGCACCTTTCGACGTGCTCGGGTGGGGTGGCGCAGAGCGTGATTACGTGCGCGAACCGGGCGGGGCTCGAGGTGATGGATACGGTATATGAGGGGATTGCGGCTGCTGAGGCGGTACTGAGCGCCGATGAGCGGGAGTTGGGCGTCTGTATGGCTGATATCGGGTCGAGCACGACGGAGCTGGCGGTGTTCTTCGAGGGATCGATTGCGCATACGGCGGTGCTACCGATTGGTGGTGACCATTTCACGAATGATCTTGCGGTGGGACTGCATGTGACGGTGGAAGAGGCCGAGTACCTGAAGAAGACGTATGGGCATTGCGTGGTGACCGCGGTGCCGCAGTTGAACGAGATTGAGGTGGGTGGAGATCTTGCGATTTCGGGCGGTCAGCCGGCGAGGATGGTTCGGCAGAGATTTCTGGCGGAGATATTGGAGCCGCGGGCGCGGGAGCTGTTTACGATGCTCCGGGATAATCTGCGACAGGGCGGGGTGCTGGAGGCCCTGGGAGCGGGCTGCGTGATAACGGGTGGTGGCGCGATGATGTCGGGGCTGCTGGATAACGCAGAGAGCCTGCTACGGGTTCCGGCGCGGATCGGGTATCCGGTTCCGCTGTCGCGGATGCCGGAAGAGCTGGCTAAACCGGAGTTTGCGGCGGCGATCGGGATGCTGCTATATACGCATCGGACTCAGGTTAGGAAGGCCAGTGAAGAGCAGGGCCTGAAGGCGAAGCTAAAGGCTATCTTTGCGGGCAGCTTCTAAGGGTACGCTCTGAAGTGCTGTGGAAAAGTAGACCGGCGACGCTACAAATCGCCCTTTCCGGCGACCGCATAAGGCACAGATCAGGGGTGGGTTCCTGCTGTGTTTGGTCGACATATTCACAAAATCCTGATGCAAACACTAAAAAGCACTGCCGGAGGTTTACGCCCGGGAAGTCCTCTGCGTTTTCCAGAGGGCCGGTTTGCTCCCTAAAGGTTGAAGGAGTGAAGGTTAAGGCTGAGTTACAAATTTCACCCGGGTGGGTGCTGCAAAATAGCGATTTTACTGGGGATTTCGACGGTTCAAACGATTTAGGTTGACAGTCGTTATTTGTGTCATGTAAATGCTCTAAGGTCACACTGAATCGATTTAGGTTGTCGGCTGATTGGGCCCAGGCCTGAATGACCCAGGCCAATGGGAAGCTAGCGTTGCGATACAAGAAGATGCGGATATGTATCTGAGTTGAAAAATGTATCTGCGAAACGAATGTTTTTGGAGGCAGTATGAAATTAGAACGGTTACAACAATACCGAAGAGAGCCGTGGAGCTATGCTCGGCTTATTTTGGCGCTGATCGTCGCGTCGTTTCTGGTATTGCTGCCCTCGGCGTATGCCCAGGTGTCGGCAACTATCAATGGAACGGTCGTTGATGGCACAGGTGCCGTTATCCCAGATGCAACTGTTACAGTCACAAATGAGGCCACAGGCCAGAAGCGTGATACGGTCAGCAACGGTGAAGGATACTTCGCATTTCCGGCGTTGTTGACGGGAAGCTACTCTTTGAGGATTGAAGCCAAGGGCTTCAAGACCTTTGTACAGAACAGCATTCCGCTAAGCGCGGGCGATGTTCGTAAGATTCCTAATCTCGTTCTTGCCATCGGGCAGACGGGCGAGACGGTCACGGTTGAAGCGGGGAGTGCACAGATCATTCCCGTGGAAAACGGGCAGCGCGCGGCGATTCTTGACTCCAAGGACATCCAGCAGCTGGCGATCCAGGGACGTAACCTTTCAGAGTTGCTGAAGGTGCTTCCTGGTGTGACGAGCGTAGGAAATGGCTTGCAAAACGGAGCGGGGTTCGATCCTACGGTCGTGGGCGTAAGTGCGAGCGCGGTTGGTAATGGTTTGAATGCGAACGGCGCGCCGAACCGCGGCGGTACGAGCCAGTTCTCAGACGGCGTGGACGTGGACGATCCGGGTTGCAACTGCGCCTCGGTCTCGATCCTCAACCCTGATATGACGCAGGAGGTCAGCGTACAGACCTCGAACTTTGGCGCCGACGCACCACGCGGACCGGTGGTCATCAATTCGATCAGCAAGTCCGGCGGCGACAAATATCATGGCGAAGGCTATTTCTACGCCAGAAACGATGTTTTGAACGCCAACGACTGGCAGAGCAACCATGCGGGAACTGCCAAGGGCAGTGCCCACTACTACTATCCCGGCGGCAACTTTGGCGGGCCGGTACCGTTTACCAAGGACAAGCTTCTCTTCTGGGTTGGCTACGAGCGCATCCTCCAGAACACCGGTAACTCGAACCGTCTGCAGTCGTTCATTCCGACGCCTGACATGATGGCTGGTAACTTCACCAACACCGCAGCGAACGTTGCTTTCTGCGGCGGCAAGAACCTTGATACCAAGTCAACGAACGGTTGCAACGACCTTACAGGTACAGTCCTGCCGGATGGTTCGATCGTCGGTCAGGGTAGCAGGGCGGCTGGTATCATTCCGACCGAGTTCCTCGATCCGGGTGCGAAGTCGCTGGCGAGCTTCTGGCCTACGGCCAATGCGGACCCACTCACGACTCCTGGTGGATACAACTACAACCAGGTGATCCCCGGAACTCACAACGGCTACTTGTTCCGCACCCGTGTGGACTATCACATGAGCGATAGGACGAGCTTCTTCGTCTCCTATCAGTACGGGCAGGACTCGGCTCCGTCGCAGGGCAACGGAGCGCACATCTACTGGACGCCGGGAAACTCCGTACCGTATCCAGGGGGTGGACTGATCAGCTCTGCGTATTCGAAGGCTCTTGCAGGCCACTTTACCCACGTGTTCAGCCCGACGCTCACGAATGAATTCATCGCGAGCTGGGGCTTTGGCAACTTCCCGGTGGGCCCGTCGAACGCATCGGCAGCATACCGTTCGACGCTTGGTTATCCCACCACCTACGGGACTGTCTTCAATGCGAAGTCTCCTTTGATTCCGTCTTACAGCAGCGCTGGAACACTGACGTTCCCGGACTTCTCGCAGGCGGACATCTTCGAGACGGGCGGAAAGTATCTCGTCCGCAAGGAGATGCCAGCTTTCGCTGATGATCTGTCGAAGGTCATTAAAACCCACACGCTCAAATTCGGTGTCTTTACTGAGAATGTAGGAAATATCCAGGGCGGTTCGTTCTCTCCGAATGGAAACTTCAGCAACTTCAACGCGGGCGGCACTGTGCCTAACAATGTTTATTGTGGTGCCGTGGTTTGCTCAAATGGCTCAACTGGCAATCCGCTCGGATCTCCGAACAACCCAACTGCCAACTTCGTGATGGGAGTTGCCACTGGTTACAGTGAGAACAATAAGGCTCCTATCAGCGATATGGCCTACCAGACGTTCTCGTTCTACGGTAACGACACGTGGAAGGCTTCAAGGCGTTTGAGCGTTGAGTATGGTATTCGTTTCGACCACCTTGGCCACTGGTATGACCGTCAGGGCACGGGCCTTGCCGTGTTTATGCCGAGCCTTGTCGCCTCTGATCGTGCATCGGGCAAGCTGAATCCCGGCGTGTACTGGCACGGTATCAACCCCGGCATTCCGAAGAGCGGTTCTCCGGATCGCTTCCTCATGGTCTCTCCGCGATTTGGACTCTCCTATGACCTGTTTGGCACAGGAAAGACCGTTCTTCGTGGCGGTTGGGGTACCTACCGGTTTGCCGACCAGTACAACGATCCCACGGGCGCACTGTCGACAGCTCAGAGCATCCTGAGTTATGGGTTGCCTGGCCAAAAGAGCGTTCTGATCTCGCAGATCAGCCCCGCGCTCAATACCGGCGGGAGCAGTGTCAACGGTGGTGTGAACGCCATGGATCCAACCGACTACGGAATTCCACGGACCCGTAGTTACAACTTCACCATCTCGCAACAGGCACCCTGGAACTCTCTACTCGAGGTCGCGTACGTTGGAAGCAGCAGCGACAAGATCTTCATGGGCGGTGAGACGATCTCTGGCAGTGGCTTCGGCAGCTTCACGGACCAGAACAAGGTTCCGCTGGGCGCGTTCTTCAAAGCTGATCCAGCGACCACTTTCGTTTCCCCGAACCCGGAGAAACTGTCGCAAGGCCCGAACGGGACTACCCTTCCGAACAAGACGGCTGATTTCCGCCCATTTGGCACGGCCTACGGAGATAACTCGATCAACGTCAGCACGCACGTTGGTTACACGAACTACAACGGCCTCCAACTGAGCTGGGTCAAGCGGTCGGAGCGTCTTACCTATAACCTGAACTACACCTGGTCGAAGTCGCTAGGCACAGGTCAGCAGATTGATCCGTTCACGGTGCGCGGCAACTATGGCATTTTGGCAATCGATCGCCCCTATGTCTTCAACGCGTCGTACTCCTATAACTTCCTGAATGTGTACAACGGTGAGTCTCGCCTGCTGCGTGGTGCGGCTAACGGTTGGACAGTTTCAGGCATCACGACGTGGCAGTCGGGCAATAACCTGCAGGCGGCTGGCCAAAACAATCCGAACTTTTTCCTTACGATCACCGGACTTAGCCAGAACACTTACTTCGGTACAAATGCATCGAAGCTGATTATGCCTGTGTTGACCTGCGATGCAGGTGCTCACCTTGCTGATAAACAGAGAATCAACGCGGCTTGCTTAGCAGCGCCGGCGATTGGCTCGAATGGACCGCGGAACCTTCCGTACTACAGGAACGCGGACTTCTTCGATACCGATCTTGCTGCATACAAGACGTTCCACATCACTGAGGGTCATACGATCCAGTTCCGTGCATCTGCATTCAACTGGGTCAACCATCCTCTTTCTCAGTTCAGTGGCAACAATCAGCTGACACTGCACTACAACAACGATCTGACCGTGAATACGTCGTCGAACTCGAAGACTCTTGGTTTCCTCGATACCAAGACCGGCGGGCATAGCCAACGCATCATGGAGCTTGCACTGAAGTACAACTTCTAACCTGATGGCGATGAGTGGGTGGTCGAAAGGCTGCCTCACTCGTCGCTGATCGCGTGAGATGTTGAAAGATCAACAACGGTAGCGAAGGGTTTCGGCCCTTCGCTATACTTTTTGTGATGTCGGAACGGTTGCTGTTGACAGAGAATCTTCGAGAAAATGCAGTACGCCGAAGCCAATGGCGCCACTGGATGGGAATGGCTGTGATCGCGGTGGGGCTTGCGAGCGCAGGGCTATGCGTGGGGCAGACCAAAACCAGACCTGCGAAGCAATCGGGAAAAACTGAACAGCCCTCGGTCCAGCAGTCGGGCGAGCTGCAGCAACGGTATGATGCGGCACAGCAGGCTCAGTCGTCGGGAGACATGGCGCGGGCGACCGAGGAGTACCAGAGGTTTCTGGAGGGAAGTCTTCGGTGGCTGGCGGAAGGGCATCTTCGGATTGGTGATTATCCTGGGGCCGAGAGACTCTTTGAAGAAGCGCTGGCACTAGGACAAGCGGATGGGAACGATGAGTTGCGCTTGAGGTTTGCAGAGGCTGCTCTGGAGGCCCGCGATACTGCGAAGGCCAGGGCGCTTGCTGAAGCGGTCCTGGTCAACAATCCGAAGAGTGCGGAAGCTCGGTTGATTGCGGGAGAGGCGTTGCTGAAGAGCAACGAGAATGAGCTGGCACGGAAGCAGCTTGAGGCTGCGGTTGCGCTTGATCCGAGCTACAAGGATGGGCTTGCGCTGGCGACGGCTTATCTGGCGCTGGCGGATACCAAAGATGCCGAGACTCTATTTGCTGAGATGGCGAAGGGCTTTGGTGATAACGCTGCGATGCATTTGGATTTTGGGCGGGCTTATGGGGAGGCTGGTTATCCTGATAAAGCTATCGTCGAGTTTGAAAAGGCCATTGCTCGCGATGGGACGCTGCCGGAGGCTCACTATGGGCTTGGCGCGTCGTACATGCTGAGCCAGGGCGAGGTGGGATATCCGCGAGCGATCGAGGAGTTCAATCGGGAGTTGGCGTTGCATCCGGATGACTACTTCAGCCTTGCGCAGCTTGGCAATATCGCGCTGACCCAGCATCGGCTTGAGGATGCGGAGTCGTATTTGAAGCGGGCGGTGAGTCTTGATCCACGCAACCCGGATAATCCACTGTTGCTGGGGCAGGTGTATCTGCAGATGAAGAAGTTGCCGGAGGCGGAGCAGGCTTTTCGCAAGGCGATAGAGCTGACGACTGATGTGTCGCGAAACCACTACCAGGTGCAGCGGGCGCACTACCTTTTGGGACGGGTGCTGGTGCAGATGGGCCGTGCGGATGATGCGAAACAGGAGATGCAAATTTCGGCTGATTTGTTGAAACAGAATTTGCAGCTCGATCAGGCGAGATTGAAAGGTGCGCCGATGGGCGAGAGCGCCGGGGCACCGCCGATGAGTAGTCAGCCGAAGCAAGTTGTTTTCGATGCGAAGGCAGAGCAGGAGATGAAGGCGCTTACCTCGCAGGTTTCGGGTGCGTTGGCTGATAGCTACAACAACCTGGGGGCTATTGCTGCGGGGAATAATGAGTTTGCGACGGCGACGGGGTATTTTGAGAAGGCCGCACGGTGGAATCCTTCGCTCGATGGGCTTGATTACAACTGGGGCAGGGCTGCATTTTCGGGAAAACTTTATGCGCAGGCGATTCCTCCGTTGAAGCGGTATCTCGCGGCGCATCCGGAGGAGCAAGGTGCGCGGAATGTTCTCGGCGTGAGTTTTTTTATGCAGAAGGATTATGCTGCTACAGTTGCGACGCTTCAGCCGCTTGAGGCTTCGCTGGGGAATAATCCGCAACTGGCTTACATCTATGCTCAGGCATTGGTTCAGACGGGAGACTATGCTCACGGGCTGGTGAGATTGCAGGCGCTGTCAAAGGCAAATCCTGGAGTTGGGGAGATTCATCGATCGTTGGGTGAGGCGTACGCCGCGCAAGGGGAGTATCAGCAGGCGACGGATGAGCTGCGCTCTGCGCTTCAGTTGAACGCTGAGGACAAGGAGGCGAAAGACCAGTTGGCGCTGGCGCTGACGCACCTTGAGAAGAAGGGTGAGGCCGTCCATCCGTAATCCTATGATCTCGAAAACTATTCTTTGCGCCGCAGTGTTGTGGTTTGCGTCGACTTTCGCAACCGCGCAAACTGCGGCAGGTGCGCCTATCCGGTTTCGTGATGTCGGGCCTCAGGCAGGGCTGACTACGGTGCCTCATTCCGCTCCAGTGAAGCAGTATCTGGTCGAGATGATGGGAGGCGGGGTGGCGTTGTTCGACTGCGATAACGATGGCAAGCTCGACATTGTTACGGTGAACGACTCTACGGTCGACAACTATTTGAAAGGCGGGGACCTGATGGTTACGCTCTACCATCAGGACACTGGGCAGAATGGGCCAGTCCACTTCACGGATGTAACGGCAGCGTCGGGGCTATCCGTGCGCGGCTGGGGAATGGGCGTGGCTGTGGGCGACTTTGATAACGATGGTCTGCCTGATCTTTTTGTAACGGGCTATGGCCACAATGTGCTCTATCGCAATCTTGGCGGGTGCAAGTTCGAAGATGTGACGGCGAAGATGAAGATCGCTGGAGGTGGCTTCAGCGTGGGCGCTGCGTGGGCCGACTACGATCGCGATGGGAAGCTCGATCTCTTTGTGTCGCGCTATGTGAACTCTGATATTCACCATCTGCCGCAGCCGGGTGAGAAGGGATTTCAGTATCAGGGGCTGTCCATGGAGGTCCCTGTTCTTAATGGAGAGACGGACCTGTTGTTTCACAATACGGGCGCCGGTTTTGAAGAGGTCTCGCAGAAGGCCGGGGTCGATAATCCCGACAAGCGGCTTGGCATGGGTGTGGTGTGGGCTGATTATGACCATGATGGCTGGCCCGATCTATTCGTCACGAACGATATGGGGCCGAATTTTCTTTATCACAACAAACATGATGGGACGTTTGAAGAGATTGGATTGCTGACCGGAACTGCGCTGAGTCCAGAGGGCCGCTCGATGGGGAACATGATGGCGGACTTTGCGGACTACGACCGCAATGGATCGCTGGACCTCGTGGTGACGCGGTATGGATATCAGCCGATGAGCCTGTACAAGAATGAGAGCTTCGAGACGGGCTTTACGGACGATGCATTTGCGGCCGGGCTTACTAAGCCGGGCAATCAGCTTGTGGCTTGGGGCGGAGGCTTTGCCGATTTCGATAATGATGGCTGGCCGGATATCTTTGTCGCGAATGGAAATGTTACTTCGATGGTCGACAGTCTGCCGCATGAGCTGAAGTATCGCGAACCTATCCAGCTCTTTCGCAATGAGGCCAACGGAACGTTTACGGAGATGGCCAATGCCGCCGGGTTGAATGATGGGCCGCTGCAATCCCGCAGGGGTGTTGCATTTGGCGACGTCAACAATGACGGAAACGTGGATGCAGTGGTTTATAACTTGGGCGGGCCACCTTCGCTTTTTCTGAATGAGACAAGAAATGCCGGACACCGAGTGCTGTTCCGTCTTGTGGGGACAAAGAGCAACCGCTCGGCGATTGGTGCGCGCGTGACGGTTACGACGAGCAAGCTGACGCAGATCGATGAAGTCCGAGGTGGAGGGAGCTACCTGTCTTCAAGCGATCAGCGGCTTCACTTTGGGCTCGGTTCGGATGCGGTCATGAAGCAGGTCCAGATTGAATGGCCGAGCGGCTTTGTCGAGAAGATTCCCGATGTCGCGGCGGACAAGATCTATACCGTTGTGGAAGGGAAGGGGATTACGCAGGCGGACAAGTTCAACTCCCCTGTTGCCTCGATGCCCACAAAAGATGCGAAGACCGCTGGCAATTAAAGCAGCTAAGGCTGAACCAGCGTTGGTACGGGCAGTGGAAAACGCGGTTCCTTTGTTTGGTTGGGAGGTGTCAGAATTAAGGGAGCCTAAGGAGTACTGATTTCATGCCCAATCTGCCTGACGACGACATTCGCATTCACTACCACGACGAGATTCCGCATGGCGCGAAGATCAAGGTGATCGGCGTTGGTGGCGGCGGAAATAACGCCGTGAATCGCATGATTGCGGCCAACGTTGAAGGCGTCGAGTTTATTGCGGCGAATACGGATGTGCAGGCGCTGCAGGTGTCGAACGCGCCGGTGAAGCTCCAGTTGGGCGTGAAGTTGACGAGCGGATTGGGCGCGGGCGCGAATCCTGATGTGGGGCGGCGTGCGGCGCTTGAGGATTCGGACAAGATCATCGAGGCGCTTGAGGGCGCGGACATGGTGTTTGTGACGGCGGGACTGGGCGGAGGTACGGGGACGGGTGCGGCTCCGGTGATTGCCAGCCTGGCGAGTGAGATGGGCGCATTGACGGTGGCGGTGGTTACGCGGCCGTTTGCGTTTGAAGGCAAGCGACGGATGATGCAGGCCGAGCGCGGCATGCAGGAGCTGCTGGAGTCGGTCGATACCGTCATCGTGATTCCGAATGAGAAGCTGCTGGCTGTGGCGAAGGATGCTGGATTCTTTGAGAGCTTCCGGATCGCGGACGATGTGTTGCGGCAGGGCGTGCAGGGGATCTCGGACATCATTACGATTCCGGGTGTGATCAATCGCGACTTTGCCGACGTGAAGACGACGATGGCCGGAATGGGATATGCGGTGATGGGCACGGCGATGCGTTCGGGCCAGAACCGCGCGGTGGAGGCTGCGATGGCGGCCATGGCTTCGCCTCTGCTGGAGGCGGGAGCGATTGATGGAGCGCGCGGAATTCTGATCAACATTACGGGATCGAGCAGCCTGAAGCTGAGTGAGGTGAATGAGGCCTCGACCATTATTCAGAATGCGGCGCATGAGGATGCGAATATCATCTTCGGCGCGGTGCAGGACGAGTCGATGGGCGATGAGGTGAAGATTACTGTCATTGCGACCGGTTTCAAGCAACAGGAGATGCCGCAGCGGCGCGAGAGAATGCTGGCGGAGGCGACGCTGCCGACGATGCGGTATGACGTACCGATTGCTCCACGAGTGACCAATGCACGGGCGGCTGCTCCGAAGTTTGCGAGTGAGGTTGTGCCAGAACCCGTCGTCGCGGCTGCGTCGGTGGTCGAGACGAAAGAGGTTGCTCCTGTAGTGGAGGCGAAGGCTGTGGAGGCTAAGGCTTCGCCGGAACTGGTACCGGTGCCGGCTTCCGTGTTTGACGATGATTTTTTCAAGGCACATTCGTCGCGGGAAGAGGCAGCTGAGACGACGATGCCGGAACGTTATCGCGAGCCGGCTCACGTTGGCGTAGCGGCACACGTCCATCAGGAAGATAATCGGAGTGTTCTAGAACCTTCGGGCCGGGTGCCGGTGTATGGTGCACCAGTAGCGGTTTCTGCGGATCATACGGAGCCGGATGAGTTGGATATTCCAGCATTTTTGCGGCGCGGCAACTAGGTAACTAAACAATAGCCAGTATTATGCCGATAGGATGACTGATCCGTCTGTGTCATTGCGTACAATGGAGATGGGTGAGAGTATTTTGATCCTAATAGGGATTTGTGTTTTTTGGGAAAGGAGGCAACCTGGTGTCTAACTTATTGAAGATGCTTGGCGTGCTCCTTCTCAGCGTGGCTGTGGGCGCTGGCGCTACGACCACGACCTCGAAAAAACATGCGAGCGGAACGGTTCACTCGACAAAAACTAAGGAAAAAACTAGTACTTCGCGTACGCACACGGCTGCAACTTCGAAGGTCGTTGTGCACAGGCGTGGGCATGGGGCGAAGGCAAAGCTGGCGGTTCGGCGGTCACGATATCAGGAGCATTTTTCGGCTAGCTCCTTTGCCGATAATCTGACGCTGGGTGATGTGACTGAGGGTGAAGATCCGGTCGTGCGTGCGGCGGCTATTGAGGCGCTGGGGAACATGAATGGCACGGCTGTGGCCATCAATCCTGATAACGGGCGCATTCTTGCAATGGTGAACCAGAAGCTGGCTCTATCGCGTGGTGCAGAGCCTTGCTCAACGATTAAGCTGACGGTGGCGTTGGCGGCTCTGGAAGAGGGAATTGTGCGGCGGGATACGCCGGTGAACCTGGGCGGGAAGTACCACCTGACGATGACTGAGGCACTGGCTCACTCGAATAATGCTTATTTTGAGACACTTGGACGCTCGCTGGGGTTTGAGCGGGTGAAGCATTATGCGAATCAGTTTGGGCTAGGAGAGCTGGCTGGGTATCACATCCAAGGTGAGCAATTGGGGATTTATCCGGACGAAGAACTGCCTGCCTCGTTGGGTGGGGTTGGGCGGATGTGCTCGTTTGGAGAGAGCGTGTCGATGACTCCGCTGCAGCTTGGGGCTTTGGTTTCGGCGATTGCGAATGGCGGGACGCTGTATTACTTGCAGCATCCGGAGAACGCGGTTGATATCGCGACGTTTGAGCCTAAGATCAAGAGGATGTTGAACATAGCTCCACTGATTCCGGAGATTCAAGATGGAATGCAGGGCGCGGTGCTGTACGGTACGGCGCGGTCTTTGCGGGCAACTTTCAACCAGTTTCCGGTGATGGGGAAGACGGGGACCTGCTCGAATAATGGGACTCGTTTTGGATGGTTTGGGTCGTATGCGGATACGCCGAATGGCCGGATTGTCACGGTATTTTTTCTTGAGGGTGGACGGCCTACCTTTGGGCCTAAGGCGGCTGAGTTAACCGGGCAGTTTTATCGGGCGCTTTGGGATAAGAGCTATTTTCTGCAGAAGCCGGCGGTGGCGAATGAGGTTGGAACTGTGGGGAGTTCGGAGTAATTTCCTTCTGGTTGGTGGCTGGTAGCTGGTGGTTTTTTGACTGGCAAACGTGGTTTTGGGGATGTTGATTTTTTGAGCTAACGAATGCGCCAGGAGCTGGCGCATTTCCTTTTGGTGTAGAAGGGACAGATGAAGATTCTGACGGCAGCGGAGATGGGTGAGGCGGATCGGCGGACGGCAGAGGAGTTTGGGGT
>DATMQZ010000063.1:0-56926 GCA_035566575.1 Edaphobacter sp. | reverse complement strand
GTTCGACGGGTGCCATCATGGTTGCCATAAGTTGTATGTTGCGGACGGACCCAGAGCAAGGACCGCATCACATGTCCGATAACGGAACGTGTGATGTGCCTAGAGTGACACTGGGGTTACTGTTGAGTCAAGAGGAATCCCGGTAATTATTAGTAAAATGCCTAGAAAAACCGAAGTCGAACCAAGGTAGTAACTTGTCTTGAGGGTTGGAGTAGGGCTTACGGAGGATGCATGGCTGAAGGGTTTGGGCGGGAGAGTGCGCTGGAGTTGTTGCAGGAGTGGACGAAGGGCGAATCGCTGCGGAAGCATGGGATGGCGGTTTCGGTTTGCACCGAGGCTTATGGGCGGATGGAGGCTGCCCGGCTGGGGTTGGTGGGCGCGGAGGCGGATGCTTTTGTCGAGCCTTATGCTTGTGCGGGTTTGTTGCATGACATGGACTATGAGCGGCATCCTTCGCTTGAGGAACATCCGTTTGTTGGGGTGAAGCATCTGCGGGAGCTTGGTTGGCCGGAGACGGTGTTGCAGGCGATTCTGGCTCATGCAGATTATTCGGGGGTGGCGCGGGAGTCGCATCTGGAGAAGGCTCTGTTTGCTTGCGATGAGCTTGCGGGTTTTTTGACGGCTTGCGCGCTGGTGAAGCCGACGAAGTCGATCATGGATGTGGAGGTGGCTGGGGTGAAAAAGAAGATGAAGGACAAGGCTTTTGCGCGGGCGGTGAAGCGGGAGGATATTACCGGTGGGGCGGAGTTGCTTGGGGTTCCGCTGGAGGAGCATTTGGGGGTTTGTTTGGGGGCGATGCAGGAGAAAGCGACGTGGCTGGGATTGGCTGGAGATCCTGCGAGTCAAACTGTCTAGCTTTGGAGTAACAGGAGCCGAACCCTACCGTTCATTAAGGTCTACATCAAAGTGAACTGCCAAGTAGAGTAGAAGCGCCGTTATAACTGCGGCACCGATCCTGATAACTAACCTGAACGACGGACGTGCCTCATTGCCGGATAAGTTGTTTTGCGCGGGATTCAAAGGATCATACCGAATTACGATCTGATGGCCGGCTTCCAGCGAGTCCGAACGTCTGAATTCGTCAACGAAGAGTTCACCATTCACCGTATAGCTAAAGCTAACCAAGAAAAAACTATTATCTTGAAGGTCTTCTGAAGGGAGATCAAGTAACCGAGCATAGTGATATGTGCTGGAGATAACAGTTGCCGTAACCTCCTCCCAAGTGCTTGATCGAAATAAAGACTTGCTGAAAGATTCCGCTGTTCTACTAAAGCGCTCCGTCATGAAGAGATGGCCTCTGTACTCGAGATTCTTCTTACACCATATTTGGCAAGGGCAGCATTTGTTTCCTGGATACTTCTGGGTAGATTCACGGGGCGGGTGGCGTCTTCGATGACGATGGTTTCGAAGCCGAGGCCTTTGCCGTCGATGGCGGAGTAGCGGACGCAGAAGTCATAGGCGAGGCCGCAGAGGAAGATGCGGTGCAGGTTGCGTTCGCGGAGGTAGCCGGCGAGGCCGGTGGGGGTGGTGTGGTCGTTTTCGAGGAAGGCGGAGTAGCTGTCGATGTGGCGGCGGAAGCCTTTGCGGAGGATGAGTTCGGCGTGGGGGACTGAGAGGGTGGGGTGGAAGGCTGCGCCTTCGGTGTGCTGGACGCAGTGATCGGGCCAGAGGGTTTGGGGGCCGTAGGGGGCTTCGATGGACTCGTAGGGTTTGGTGTTTGCGTGGGTTGATGCGAAGGAGATGTGTTGGGTGGGGTGCCAGTCCTGGGTGAGGATGACGTGGTCGAACTTTTGCGCGAGGGCGTTGATGGTGGGGATGATGGCGTCGCCGTCGGTGACGGCTAAGGCTCCGCCGGGGCAGAAGTCGTTTTGGACGTCGATGACTAGGAGGGCGTCGGTGGGTTGGGGGGTGTGCATCTTGCTTTGATGGTATTGCATGGGTACAGGAAAGCGGTCGTGCCTTCGCACGATGCCCACTCATGCGATAAGACTGCATGAATGGGGCACCCGGCTTTGATGGTAGTGCATGGGTATAGGAAAGCGGTTCGAGCTTCGCTCGAATGCCCACTCATGCGGTAAGACTGCATGAATGGGGCACCCGGTTTGTTATGGCAGCCGGCAGGGTTACTGCTTCATGGTGGATTGGATTGTGCCGATTTTGACGTCGGGATGTTTGCAGGTGTTATCGACGCACTTGCCTGTGATCCAGACTTCGCCTTCGCCGAACATGGCACCCTGATAGTTGACGAAGAGTGCTTCGTATTTTTGTTTTTCGATGACGGCGGCGATCTCGGGCGTGATGATGTTGTCGTAGTTTTTGATGAAGGCTTTTGGAGTGTTGATGTAGGTGGGTTTACCGTGAAGCTTGACGTGGATGGGATAGCGGACGAGAGCGGCTACGGCGGAGGGATCGTGTCTGGCTACGGCTTGCTGGAGATCGGTGATGAGCTGGCGAACTTCAGGGTGGGTGTTGTCGCCGATCATGGTGTCGATGGTTTTGTCGACGGTGGGTGGGTCGTTGGATGATTGGGCAGGGCTGCTTTGTGCGAGCGCGTGAGAGAGAAGGAGGCCTGTCAGGATGAGAAGGTGTGTCAGTTGGGTTCGGAGTTTCATATCCGTCTCCCGTGAAGACTTAGACTATTCCTCTCGAAGAAAGGCTACAACGGGTTTGTGCTTAAGTTAGGCAGAGCGTCGAGCGTTATCTGTGACTAAGATGCTATGCTGACGGGTTTTCGTGGATGGTGCGATGGCGGAGGGATTTACGTTGGAGAGCGCGTTGGTGTCGAAGGTGGATGTGAAGGCGGCGCGGTTTGCGGCGAACCGTGCGGCTATGGTGGCGCTTTTGGGTGGGTTACGGGAGCAGGAGGCGGTGATTCGCGAGGGTGGCGGGGCTAAGGCGGCGGAGGCTCAGCGGGCTAAAGGGCGTCTGACGGTGCGGGAAAGGTTGAAGCTGCTGCTGGACGAGGGCACGGAGTTTCTGGAGTTGGGGCTTTGGGCGGCGCATGGGATGTATGAGGAGTTTGGCGGCGCTCCGGGGGCTGGGGTGGTCACAGGGCTGGGGAGGGTGAGCGGGCGGTTGTGCATGATCGTCGCGAATGATGCGACGGTGAAGGCGGGGGCGTTTTTTCCGATGACGGCGAAGAAGGTTTTGCGAGCGCAGACGATTGCGCTGGAGAACCGGATTCCTACGCTTTACCTGGTGGACTCGGCTGGGGTGTTTTTGCCGCTGCAGGAGGATGTGTTTCCGGATACGGATGACTTTGGGAGGGTGTTTCGGAATAACGCGGTGATGAGCTCGCTGGGGGTGCCGCAGATTACGGCGATCATGGGGATGTGCGTGGCGGGTGGGGCGTATCTGCCGGTGATGACGGATACGGTGCTGATGACGGAGGGCTCGGGGTTGTTTCTGGCGGGGCCTTCGCTGGTGCAGGCGGCGATTGGGCAGAAGACGGGAGCGGAGGAGCTGGGTGGGGCTTCGATGCACTCGGAGATTTCGGGGACGGTGGATTTTAAAGAGCCGAATGATTATTTGTGCCTTGCACGGTTACGTTCTCTTGTTGGGAAATTAGGTGAGAGGCCGGGTGCGCCGTTCAGTGTGGTGCCGTATGACGGTGCGAAGGATGCTCCTAAGTTTGCGGCGGAGGATTTGTATGGGTTGATTGATCCTGATCCGGCTAAGGCGGCTACGAATGTTTATGACATGCGTGAGGTGATTGCGCGGATTGTGGATCGCAGCGAGTTTGATGAGTACAAGGCGGATTTTGGGCGGACGGTGCTGTGTGGGTATGCGCGGATTGGTGGGCGGGCCGTGGGGATTGTGGCGAATCAAAAGGTGCATCAGGCGCAGATTGCTCTCGATGGAAGCAAGCGGACGGAGTTTGGCGGGGTGATCTATACGGAGAGTGCGCAGAAGGCGGCGCGGTTCATTATGGATTGCAATCAGAGTTTGGTGCCGCTGATTTTTCTGCATGATGTGAATGGGTTCATGGTGGGCAAGGATGCGGAGTGGAGCGGGATTATTCGCGCGGGGGCGAAGATGGTTTCGGCTGTGTCGACTTCAGTGGTGCCGAAGATTACTGTGATTGTGGGTGGGAGTTTTGGGGCGGGACATTATGCGATGTGTGGGAAGGCTTATGATCCGCGGTTTTTGTTTGCTTGGCCTACGGCGCGGTATGCGGTGATGAGTGGGGCTTCGGCTGCGAATACTTTGGTGGAGGTTCGGGTGAAGCAGATGGAGCGCGCGGGGAAGGTGTTGGATGAAGCGGGGAAGAAGGCTATCTACGATGAGATCAAGGCTACTTATGATGCCCAGGCTGATCCGAGGTATGGGGCGGCGAGAGGATGGATCGATGCGATTATTGATCCGGTGGAGACGCGGAGTGTTTTGATGACTGCGCTGGAGGCGGCTAGTTTGAATGCTGAGGTGCCGAAGTTTAATCCGGGGGTTTTGCAGACGTGAACGATAGAGGTTCAATGACAACTGAAAACTTTGCCGTGCAATATCAGGCTCTGTCAGATGAGAGATTAACTCAACTTGCGAGCGAGGGTGGTTTGCTACCTGAAGCTGAGCTTGCATTGCGCGCAGAAATGCACGAGCGTTCGATTGGGGCGAAGGAGGTTCGATCCTTAAGGATCGAACAAAAGAAAACGAGGCTCCAACGGGTCAGCCATAATCCATATTCTTATCGCGGAACTGGATTGCGATTACGTGGACATAAATTCTTAAATGAAGCAGACAAGAGCAAAGGCATTGCGGTGGTAACTAGGTGGATAGTTTTTTCTTTTATGTCATTGATACCGCTAGGCTCCTATCGCGTGATGGATTCCACGCACGATGATGGTAAGCCGACGATCGTGAGTAAGGTACGGCTTCAGTGGGATCAAGTATTGACTGGATGGATGCAGACAAGTTCTGTAGTGATTTTGGTAGTGTGTCTCTGGTTGTGGTTGAGGTGGTTCGCTGCACGTTGAATGCAAGAACAAACAACAGCAAAGACGGAAAACAGGGATTCTTCGCTTCGCTCAGAATGACGACATAAAACTAACAACGACAAAGGCAATAGCATCATGAGTGATTTGGTGAAGATTATTGAGTGTCCGCGGGATGCTTGGCAGGGGTTGCCGGTGAAGATGCCGGCGGAGGTGAAGGCGGACTATCTGCGGGTTTTGATTGCCGCGGGGTTCAAGCATATTGATGCGGTGAGCTTTGTTTCGGCGGCGGCGGTGCCGCAGATGGCGGACTCGGAGAAGGTGTTGGAGTATCTTGATCCGCCGGATGATGTGGAGATTATTGGCATTGTTGTGAATGCGAAGGGGGCGGAGAGGGCGATCAAAACTGAGGCGGTGCGGACGCTGGGGTTTCCTTATTCGATCTCGCCGGGATTTTTGCAGCGGAATCAGAATCAGACGCCGGAGGAGTCGCTGGATGCGCTGGAGGCTGTGGGGACGCTGGCGTATAAGGCCGGGTTGGATGTGGTGGCTTATATCTCGATGGCGTTTGGGAATCCTTATGGGGATGCGTGGAGCATCGATGAGGTGGTAGATGCGTGCGATCTGCTGGTGGACTCGGGTGTGACGCAGATCTCGCTGGCGGATACGGTGGGGGTGGCTACGCCGAAGCTGGTGGCGGATGTGGTGAGCGATGTGATGGCGGTGCATGATGGCATTGAAATTGGGGTGCATCTGCATGCTCGGTATGAGGGGGCGAAAGAGTTGGTGCGCGCGGCGTATAGTGCTGGATGCAGGCGGTTCGATGCTGCAATGGGAGGGCTGGGCGGATGTCCGTTTGCGCAGGATGTGCTGGTGGGGAATCTGCCGACGGAGTTGGTGCTGGAGGCGTTGAAGGAGTCGGGTGGGGAGCTGCCGCCGATTGGTCCGCTGGATAGTTTGCTGTCGGCTAGTGCGGAGATCTCTCGGAAGTATGGAGCGAAGGTGCAGTGAAGTAGCGAGTCAGCAGGTTAGCAAAGCGCGAGGTAGTGAGGGCCACTATGAGTTACAAGACGATTTTGGTTACGGAAGAGGATGGGGTTAAGACGATCATGCTGAATCGTCCGGATCGCAGGAATGCGATGACGCCGGAGATGCAGGATGAGCTGATTGCGGCGATGGAGAAGGCTGGTGCGTCCGGACACACTCGCGTGGTCGTGCTGGCGGGCGCAGGGCAGGCGTTTTGCGCAGGGCTTGATATGGTGCATCTGCAGGAGATGGGGAGCAAGTCGCAGGCCGAGCATGTGGCGGATGCTGAGAGAACGGCGCGGCTGTTTCGCACCCTGTATGAGTTGCCGAAGCCGACGATCGCGTTGGTGCATGGTGCGGCGATTGCCGGAGGTACGGGGCTGGCGACGATCTGTGACTTTACCTATGCGGCGCCAGGGGTGAAGTTTGGATTTACTGAGGTGAAGATTGGGTTTGTGCCGGCGCTGGTGTCTGCATATTTGACGTTGCAGATTGGAGATAAGAAGGCTCGCGGGCTGCTGCTTACGGGGAGACTTTTCCAGTCGGAGGAGGCGCTGGAACTGGGACTGATCAATGGAGTGATTCCGGATGGGCATCTGTCGGCGCATGTGTATGAACTGGCGAAGTGCCTGAAGGGGAATAGTCCGCAGTCGATGGCGGCAACGAAAAAACTGCTGGCGGCTCAGAATAAAGCGTGGCTGGATGCGGCGATTTCGCACTCGATGGCGGCGAATGCCGAGGCGAAGGCCATGCATGACTTTAGTGAAGGCGTGGCAGCGTTTCTGGAGAAGCGGAAGCCGGTGTGGGACAAGGCGACCGCGGATTTGCGCGGATGAGCGCGGATAAAGGCAAGTGCGATAAAAGCGAAGACGGATAAAGGCAAATGCGGATTTAAGGGCAAAACTTTAAGGCAAATGTGATGGTGTTCGGTGCTGTTTTTTGCCTTGGTGTGTGGGTTTTGTTCTTTTTAAATCCGTGTTTATCTGCGTTTATCCGTGGTCGGCTTTATGGATTCGATAGACTGATTTGATGAGTGAAAATGGGGTTGTGAAGCCTTTTGTTGCCGAGACGCGGGTGCGGGTGCGGTATGCCGAGACGGATCAGATGGGTGTGGTGTATCACGCGAATTATCTGATTTGGTTTGAGGTGGGGCGGGTGGAGTATATCCGGCAGCTTGGGTTGGATTACAAGTCGATGGAGCGCGAGGAAGGTTGCGGCATTGCTGTTGTCGATGTGTCGGCGCGGTATAAGGCTCCGGCGCGGTATGACGATGAGTTGCTGGTGCAGACGACATTGATTGCGGCGCGCGGGGCTTTGATTCGATTTGGATACAAGATTTTGCGTGCGGTGGACGGAGTACTACTGTGCGAGGGTGAGACGGTGCATGTGGTGGTGGGCAAGGATATGAAAAAAAGATTATTACCGAAGCGCTATGCGGAACTTTTTGCGGCACAGCTCATCTGATAACTATTCCCTGAATCGATCGGGGCAGAAGAGGTGACTTGCGATGAGCACAGCGAAGAAGGTCGCGCTGATTTCGGGCGCGAACAAAGGGATTGGTCTGGAGACGGCGCGGCAGCTTGGAAAGCAGGGCATTATTGTCTTGATTGGTTCGCGTGATCTCGCCAGGGGTGAAGCGGCGGCTGCAGCGCTGAAAAAAGACGGGATCGATGCGCGGGCGGTGAAGCTGGATGTGGTCAATCCCGCGGATATTAAAACTGTTAAAGAGAAGATCGAGAAGGAGTTCGGAAAGCTGGACATCCTGATCAACAATGCCGGTGTGATGACCGAAGTGATGGGTAGCAACAATACCAGCAAGACTCCAGAGAAGACGCTGCGCGATACGTTTGAGACGAATCTTTTTGCCGTGGTTGCGGTGACGCAAGCGCTGCTGCCGCTGGTGAAGAAGAGTGACGCGGGCAGGATCGTCAATGTGTCGAGCATTTTAGGATCGCTGACGTTGCATGCCGCGCCGAATTCCCCGATTGCATCAGTGAAGACGTTTGCGTATGACGCGTCGAAGGCTGCTTTGAATGCGTTTACGATTCACCTGGCGGATGAGTTGAAGGGGACGAATATCAAGGTGAACTCGGCGCATCCGGGATGGGTGAAGACCGATCTTGGAACGGATGCTGCTCCGATGGAAGTGGTCGATGGCGCGAAGACCGAGGTGGCGCTGGCCACGCTTGGCGCGGATGGGCCAACGGGCGCTTATATCCATCTGGGCGAAGCACTGCCCTGGTAAGAAACTAGATGTGAAGGCCGCGAGGTTTTACGTTTTCGCGGATGAAGTTGATGGTGGTTTCGAGCGGCGTTCCCGGCCCGAAGATGGCGGAGACGCCGCTTGCTTTTAATGCGGGTGCGTCCTGGGTGGGGATGGTGCCGCCGAGGACGAGGAGGATGTCGTCGGCTTGTTGTTCGCGGAGGAGCGCAGTGATTCGGGGGATGATGACGTTGTGGGCGCCGGAGAGGATGGAGAGGCCGATGCAATCGACGTCTTCCTGGATGGCGGCGGTGACGATCATCTCGGGGGTTTGGCGGAGGCCGGTGTAGATGACCTCCATGCCTGCGTCGCGGAGGGCGCGGGCGATGATCTTTGCGCCGCGGTCGTGGCCGTCGAGGCCGGGCTTGGCTACGAGGACGCGAATGGGTGGCTTTGTCATGCGGTTTGAGTATACGGATTTGTTGGCGGATAGCGTCTGTATTTCCACAGTGCGGGTTCTATTTCCACAAAAATATTGGTGTTATATCCGATGATTTTTAGGCTAATCGCGAGTATCTTACGAATCAACGGAGGAGCGATCCTCCAGTAGGAGAGAGTAGACAAGGGCCATCGGGAGAACCGGCAACGGGACTTGCGGAGCGGACAGGAGACTGGATGCTTCGGGATGGAACCGAGAAAGCTCTTACAGCGAATGTGATGACAGAAGGGCCGGGAAGTGCGGGCTCCGCTCGCAAGAACCGAACTTTCTGGAGTGGCAATCAGTTGTGATCCGGGTGGCCGTACCGGATCTTCGAAAAATCGGAAAGCAGGGGCGATTTCTCGAAAGAGAGATCGCCCCTTAGCTTTTGTGAACTGGATTTGAAGTGGAGAAGTGCGCGCGGGAATTAGCAATTACACCTTTTTGTTTGGTGGATGCATTGGTTGCGATATTGCTGGCGACCACCCATGCGGCGGCTGCGATTGCCCATGAGATGAAGAACGCTGTCCATGGAAATCTTGCTTTGGGAGTGGCCAGAACGGCAGGGCCCCAGACGAGAAGCGCGAAGAGGCTAATCATTCCGGCCTGTGCGGCGGCGGCCACACGTGGGTAGATCGAGAAGAGCACGCCAATGCCGCAGGCGATCTGTCCAAAGCCGGTCAGGTAGGCCCAGAAGGTTTGAAAATGAAGCCACGCCGGTACCAGCGCTGCTGTCTCCTTCACGTAGACGATGTGTGCGAGCCCGATGGGCAGGACCGATACACCAAGGAGGATGCGGGCGATACGGATACCACGCTCGCCTGTGGCAAACGCCAGGAATGATCCTTTTCGTATCTGGGCGAGGACGGCAAACAAAGTCCATCCTCCGGCCAGAAGTATGCCGATCTCGCCGATGCCTAGCCAGACAGCTTCTATCTTCGGCGCGACTACGAGAGCAGGCACCTTCAGTAGCGTCCAGAGGATGAGATAGGGAAAGAGGATTCGAACTGACCATGTCGCCGTGGCTGTGAAGAGCAGGCCCGCGCCACCTAAGAGCATGATGAGGCCTGAGGCGTAGGCAAGGGCGGTTCGAGCGGGTACCCACGGCGCGACGGGCTGCCACACCAACGCGAAGTCGCCGTAGATGAGAGCGAGGATGCCGAGGCCGATCATCCCGATTGCAAAGAGTGTTAAGGCAGGTTGCTGGCTTCTGTTCATCCATCATCTCCAAAACATGATGGCGATAGTATCGTGCGCAGCGTGCAGCACATTAAAAATGTGACGAGTCCGTTTGTTGTTGTGAAATGAGTTTATTGCCGTCCGGAAGATCCGGTAGCTGCGTCATAGGCAGCTCTACCTATCCGGGCGATTACGCTTTCCCGCGTCTCTTGGTCTGCGGTGGAATCGGTCACGAAGACGGCGATGGCAAGTTGTCGTCCGTCAGGGAGAGTGATCAATGCGATGTCATTTGTCGCGTGGGCCACGCCGTTGTCTACGTCAGACGTGCCGGATTTATGGGCCACGCGAGTTCCCTCGGGAAGGTTGGCTTCCAGGCGCTTTGTTCGTCCTGATGGGAGCATCCAGTTGAGGAGCAGGTCTGTGTTCTTCGGGGTCAGGGGCGAGTTGTCGCTGATTCGGCGGAGAAGTTGGACGGCTCCAAATGGCTCGAACCAGTTGCGGTATTGGGCAGCCATTTCTTGATGCAGGGTGTGTTCTCCGTCCTGAAGATGGAAGCCGGTGACTCCGATGGAGGCCATGTACGCGCTTACCCGCTCTGGGCCACCTACAAGGCGGAGCAGAATGTCGGCTGCGACGTTGTCGCTGAGGGAGACGGTCAGTCGAAGGAGCTCGCGCAAGGGTACGTCGACGTTTGCTTCGGGGTATTTGTCCTGCAAGGGGCTGTAGGCGTGGGGAAGGATGCGGTCTGAAGGAAGAAACTGTATTGGCTGGTCCAAGCCGAGTTTGCCTTGCTCGACTTGATGCAGGACCGTGACGGCCAGCGGCAGTTTGAAGACGGACTGCATCGGTGGATGGGCGTGTGGGTTGAGATCGCAGTTGAGCGATGAGCCTGGTAATGAGCAGGCTACGGAGACTTTGCCTTTGGCTTCGGCGGCGATCTCGCGGATTTGCTTTTGTAGGGGGCTGTCGGTCTCGGCCAATACTGGATAGAGGAATGAGAACAAGACGAACGTGAATGCACAGGCGCGCAGTGTGGTCCAACGTGAGGGTTGGTTCGGGGTCATCTTAGGATATTAGGTGATGATGACTTCGGTTGATCAAAAGCTATGGGCTATGAGGAAACTACTCACTAACGAGAAGAACTTTTCTGGCTTTTCCAGATACATTAAGTGGCCCGTATCAGGGACTACGATACGGATCGCTCCGGGGATTGCCATTACAAGAGCTCCGGCTACTGCTTGATTGTCTGCGAGATCGCCGGAACCGATGAGGATCAGCGTAGGCATGCGAAGGTCCTTCACGTAGGGAAAGACCGGCTTCTCCGGGAGCGGCATATCATCGTGTGTATGGTCTTGAGGAGAGGCCCTGAGAAGAGTGCGAAGATGCTCGCGGGCAGCGTCATTGCCTGGAACGATAAAGTAGGTACTTTGTGCGCGCACTTCTGTTTGATCCTTCGCGTCCTGAAACGCCATCTGCGCCAGGAGAAAGTGCTCAGAGTAGGGAAAGCCCTCCGCTGCCGGACCGACAAGGACAAGATCGCTAACCTGCGCGGAATAGCGGAGCGCAAAGTTGAGAGCAACATTGCCGCCATGGGAACTGGCTACGAGAGCGGCCTGACTAATCTTGCGATCATGCAGGAGGGCCGCCACGTCGTCGGCCTCGAAGTATGGCTTGGTTGTTGCGGACGAGTGCCCGTATCCTCGGCGGTCGTAACGAATGGTATGGAACTGCTTGCAGAAGGCGGGCCATACGTCATCCCAGACAGCGGAATTGACCACGCCGTCGTGGAGCAGGACAACCGCTTTCGGTCCACTTCCACATTCCTCGTAATAGAGTCGCGCCCCATCGACCTGTATGAACGCTCCGGGCGGAGTTGCGGGGCTTGCAGTCTGAGCGGACAGAGACCCGATACAGAGAATCGAGAGAAACAGCAGGGCAGCAACGTGAGTTCTCATCCCCACAACTTATGCCTGCGAATGGCGGGAATCAACCGCGACTGAGATATTGCGAGGGTTACATCTCCTCGTCTTCGCCGATGGGCATGCCGGGCGGGGCTTCGATGGGTTTAGCGGGAGTGAATTTTGCGGGGTCGCGTTGGAACTCCTGGATGCGGTCGATGAGGGCGGCGCGGTGGATGGCTTCGGCGGTGTCGGTTAGTGGTGGGGCGGTGGTGATCTGTTTGTAGACGTCGTTGATGTGGGAGCGGGTGATGGCGCGGGCCTGGCTGGAGGCTGCGGGATTGGTCGCGAGCGCGAACATGGCTTCGAGGGCGCGGGTTTCGACGGCGCGGCCTACCTCGGAGGACATGGTGTGGCCTCCGTCGGTGCGCTCGGCTGTGGTCTTCGAGATGGCTTCGAGGATGCTGCGCAGGGAGAGCGAGCCGCCTTCACGCATGTGGTACTGGACGAGGCGGGAGGCGCGGGCCGGGTCGAGCAGGACGGCGAGGGTGAGGTCGGCTGCGGTTTCGGCGGTGGCGATGGGGTCGAAGGTGAGGGCGGTTTGCGAGGGGAAGGATTCGCGGGTGCGTTCGAGGCCCATGGGGCGCGGCGGGATGATGGCGAGGAGCGATTCAGGGAGTGTAAGGAAATCGGGTGAGAGGGTGACGAGCACGGCGGTCAGGGCTTTCTTCTGCTCGGCTGGTGCGACGATCTTGGTTACGAGTTGGCCGTCACCGCGGAGGGAGTAGCGGTAGTCCAGACCGCCGATCTCCTTGATGGTGGCTTCGGTTTGGTAGCGGTGGAGGAGGTAGAGCGGGACCAGGGTATCTTCGAGCTGGGCCATGGGGGTGCCGGGCTTGATGGCGTTCTCGCCGAAGCGGGCGAGGGCGGCTTTGCGGATTTCGATGAGGCGGTTGAGCTCGTCGGATGGGCTGGTGCCGTTGTCCCAGAGGTGCGCGTTGGGGTGAGCGCCGCCGAAGGGGCGGGCGTCGGCGTCGGTGATGAAGATCAGGCCTGTCTTTTGAGAGGCTTCGAGGATGTTGTTGAGGCCTTGTTTTTCGTCCGTGTTCGCGGGGAATTCGCGGTAGCCGAAGTCGATGGCTACTTTATCCCACTCGCCGATGTTGGCGGCGTAGGCGTGGGAGAGATCGGGGACGCCGTTAGGGTCGAGTGCGATGTAGGGGTGGGGGTAGTCCATCACGGACGTGCCGTTGGGCAGGGCGGTGCCGAAGGAGCTGGCGGCGAAGTTGTGGGCGAGGCCCAGGGTGTGGCCGGTCTCGTGGGCGGAGAGTTGGCGGATGCGGGCGAGGACCATCTGGAGCATGGGGTCGTTGGAAGACCCCACCTTAGCCGCCAGGTGCGGCGGCGAAGATGGGGCACCCGGGTTTGTGGCGGAACTATAAGGGGCGAGGAGGGCTTCGGCGATGAGGTAGTCCTGGCGGCCGCGCAGGGAGCCTAGGGTTACGTTGCCCTTGATGATCTCGCCGGTGCGCGGGTCGGCGATCTCGGCGCCGTAGCTCCAGCCGCGAGTGTAGCGGTGGACCCACTGGATGATGTTGTAGCGGACGTCCATGGGGTCGGCGTCGGCGGGGAGGAGGTCGACGCGGAAGGTGCCTTTAGCCCAGCCTGCGGACTGGAAGGCCTGATCCCACCAGCGTGCGCCTTCGAGCAGGGCGGTTCGGATGGGTTCGGGGGCTCCGCGATCGACGTAGTACTGGATGGGGGCTACGGGCTCGCAGTTGGTTTTGCAGGCGGGGTCTTTCTTGATGAGGCGGTGGCGGGTGATGAACTGCTGATCGAGGGGCGAGCCTAGCGGGGCGGTGTAGTCGCGCCATGAGCTGAGGAAGTAGCCGGCGCGAGGGTCGAAGCGGCGCGGTGTGAAGCCGGGGCCGGGGAGTTCGATGAAGGACTGGCGCTCGCGGATGGTGAGGGCGTGGGGATCCGGGGTAACGTTGATGACGAACTCGCCCTTGGATGGGTCGTCGGTGGTGAAAGTGAGGATGGCCTCGACCTCGGTGTTACGGGGGAAGGCTCGGGTGGCGTCGGGGGCGATGGTTGAGCGGGTGGGGTCGAGCTTGAAGGTGCCTTGCTTGCGTTCGGTGAGGTGTTCGGCTACGCCGTGGGCGTCGCGGAGGTAGAAGTCGGTGGCGTCGACGAGGACCGCGCCGCTGGGGTCTTCAGCTTCAACCTTGAAGCCGAAGAGGACTGACTCCGGGAAGGACTGGCGAACGGAGAGCTGTTCGGCTGGGTCGGTGGAGGTGGACCGGAAAGCTTGGTTGGGCTGGACGAGGAGAACCTTGGGGCCGGTGCGCTCGAAGCGGACTATCTGGCCTTCGGAGATCTGGCCGCGGTCGAGGCTGAGGTCATTGGAGCCGGTGCCGTAGGGGAGCGAGTGAGAGTAGAGGAGGTCGGTATCGAGATGCGGAATCTCAAGGTAGAGCTTGCCCGCTTTGGCGTCCCAGTTGAGAGGGAGGAAGCCGTCAAGGTGCTTCATGCCGGCGGTTTTGCTGGCGATGGTCTGTGCGGAGAGCGTGGCCGAGAGCAGCAACAGGGACAGAGACAGACGTGAGGTCATGGTTTCTGTTTTAGCACGGTGGAATGGGATGAGAGGAAAGAAACAACAGCAGATCCCCTTTGGGGATGACAAGCAAGAGAAGCAACAGCAACAACAAAGGCAAAAAGCAATGGCAGTGGCTCTATGCCGATATGGCTATGGCTTGCGGGTTGTTTGCCAGGCCTTGGCGTACTTCCAGCTGGTGTAGGAGGAGTGGTAGAGGTGGAGCAGGAAGCCCTCGCGGCCATCGAGGAAGCCGAGGCGGAAGATGTAGTTGTAGAGCAGGGTGAAGGCCGGGACGAGGAAGACGTTGTAGAAGAAGCCAACGATGGAGCGGCTGGTCTTGCCTTTCGAGATGATGATCTGAGCACCGAGGGTGCTGTAGCGATCCATGTGCTCGATGTAGCTCTCGATGGTGGGATAGGCGTGGTGGATGAGGTCGGAGTTGAGGGTCTCGAGCGTGCCTTCGAAGGCGATGGTCTCGTGGACGGGTCGGTCGGTGAAGCGGGCCGATGGGGCGAAGTTGGCGGAGTGGCGGCGGAAGAGGCGCAGCTTGGGGTCGGGGTAGTATCCGCCGTGGCGAATCCAGCGATTGAGAAAGAGATTGCGGCGGCGGAGAAGATAAGCGTCGGCGGAGGGGGTGCCGCGCAGGAGAGCGCGGATCTCGGTCTGGAGGTCGGGGGTGAGCTCTTCGTCGGCGTCGAGCGAGAGGATCCATGTACCGGAGCAGCTTTCGATGGCGAGATTTTTTTGCCCGGCAAAGCCCTGCCACGGAGAAGAGATGATCTTCGCGTCGAAGGAGCGGGCGATCTCGAGTGTGCGATCGGTAGAGCCGGAGTCGACGATGACGATCTCGTCGGCAAATTGCACGCTGGCCAGAGTGCGGGCGAGGTTGGCTTCTTCGTTGAGAGTGATGATGGCTACGGAGAGCGTTGGCGGCATAGTCGGAACCTGTATCGTACTCGATTGAAGAGAGTTGATCATGCCACGGATGGGTGATGCCTGTGGTACGACCGATGGCTGGGTTCGATTTTGGGACGACGCCGACTTGTGAGCGCTCAGGGGAGAGTAACGGTTGGGTCGTTGAGCTGTTCGCGGAGAAGGCGCTGGACGAGGGGCTTGAGTTCTTCTCCGGTCTTTGGAAGCGTGAAGGTCTGCGCCGTGTCGGACCAGTCGAGCTTGTAGCTGGTGGCCTGGGCTGAGATCCAGATCTGGCGGATGGGCGTGTTTGGCGTGACGACGAACTTGCTGGAGCCGTCTTCGAAGATGATGTTCATGACGCCGTTGTTGTCTTCGTACTCGAAGGTGCCGTCGCTTTCTTCGGCGGTGATGAGAGATTGCTTGAGGGATTCGAGGGCACGGTCGGATTCGCGGCGGAAGGTTGCTTCGTCGATCATGTGGTTAGTGTAAGGGATTTGGGAAGAGACGCGCTTCCGGCGGAATAACCATTGGCTTGGGGGCCGTTACAAAAAAAGGCCGCCCGGTCAGGGGCGGCCAGCCGAGTCGTAAATGCAAACTTTGTTTGCTGGTCGGAAAAATGAGGTGATGATCCGTGGGTGCCGGTTAGCTGACGGATCGTCCGATTCTTCCGGACTGATTGAAAGATAGCGAGAGTCGCGGCGGGAGTTGTCAGGAGATTGTCAGCGGAAAGTTAGATGTTTGCCAAATTCGCGATGGCGGGTTGTTTTTTCGAAGCATTCGCTTGAAAAGGATGCCGATACTGCGATTAACTCTAAGTCGCTCTGAAAAAGCGTAGTTTGTATGGAACGAACCGGTGCACAAATCCGCAGGAGGAATCAGTGGGACAGAGATACGGCAACATTCTTGAGACAGTCGGAAGAACTCCCGTGGTCAGGATCAACAAGCTGGCTCCGTCGCATGTAAACCTGTATGTCAAAGTCGAAGCGTTCAATCCTCTTGGTTCGGTCAAGGACCGCCTGGCGCTGGGTGTGATTGAAGATGCAGAGAAGAAAGGACAACTGAAGCCGGGTCAGACTGTAGTCGAGGCAACCAGCGGCAATACAGGGATTGGGCTGGCGATGGTCTGTGCCCAGAAGGGATATCCGCTTGTCGTTACGATGGCGGAGACCTTCAGCGTGGAGCGACGCAAGCTGATGCGCTTTCTCGGGGCGAAGGTTGTGATCACTCCTGCAGCAGGCAGAGGCGTGGGTATGGTGGCCAAGGCGGTGGAGCTGGCCGAGACGCATGGGTGGTTTTTGACCCGCCAGTTTACGAATGAAGCGAACGCGGACATGCACTCACGAACAACTGCGAGGGAGATTATTGACGACTTCAAGGGCGAGCGGTTGGACTACTGGGTGACGGGGTTTGGCACTGGAGGCACTTTGAAGGGGGTGTCGCGAGTGCTTGCAAAGGAGCGGCCGGAGACGAAGATCGTCGTGTGCGAACCGGACGATGCACCGATGCTCTCGAGCGGCATCGAGCAGCAGCGGAACGCGGATGGATCGGCGGCGGCGGGGCATCCGGCGTGGAAGCCACATCCGTTGCAGGGCTGGAGCCCGGACTTTATCCCGAAGCTGACGGGGGACGCTGTGGACATGAAGGTCATCGATCAGATTTTGCGGATCGAAAATGCTGAGGCGATGCGATTGAGCAAGGAGCTTGCCCGCAAGGAGGGAATTTTTGTGGGCATTACTTCGGGCGCGACCTTTGCAGCGGCGTTGCGTGTGGCAAACGAGGCTCCGGCGGGATCGACGATTCTGTGTATGTTGCCCGATACGGGGGAGCGCTATCTAAGCACGCCGTTGTTCGCGGATGTTGCTGTTGACATGACTGAGGAAGAACTGGAGATATCGCACTCCACGCCCAGCGGTTGGCTGCAGCCTGCGTAGTAGGTGCAGACGGATGAGCCCCGGAGAGATCAGGGGCTCATCGCAGACGTTAGAAGGGAATGTCGTCGTCGGTGATGCCGGTGTCGGCGTAGTCGGGCTGGCTGGCGGGAGTGCGCTGGTCGAAGCTGGCGGTGTTGGAGCGGGAGTAGCCGCCGGTGCTACCGCCTTCGCCTTCTCCGCGGCCTGAAAGAAGTGAGAGGTCGCTGACGATGATCTCGGTCTTGTACTTCTTCTGGCCAGTGGTTTTGTCGTCCCAGGATGAGGTCTGGAGACGACCCTCAACATACAGCTTGTTGCCCTTCTTTACATAGTCACGGACGATTTCGGCGGTGCGCTGGAAGGCGACGAGGTTGTGCCACTCCGTCTTGTCTGTGAACTGGCCATCCTGGCCCTTGATTCGGTCGGTCGTGGCAATCGAGAAGTTGGCGACCGTCATACCGCCCTGGGTGGCGCGAATTTCAGGATCTTTTCCGACGTTGCCGAGGAGAATGACTTTGTTGACACTTTTTGCCATGCGGATGCTCCGGTTCGTTGCAGGTTATGAAGGTTGAGGATAGCAGAATGGGGCCTGTGGGGATGCGGGGTTATTTGGTGGAGGGCGCGGGCCACTGCTCAATGACCCGAGTAATGACCTGATCGGCGAGGCCACCAGAGGTGAGGACGCTTTCCGTAGCTGGCTGGAGGAAGCGGATGATTCTCTTGTGGTCGGTGACGATAAGGACAGGAATGTCGGTGACGGCGAAGCGCGTGAGGATGTCGTTGGAGACAATGAGGGTTGGCGTGCCGCGGAGGAGTTCAGCTGGAGCCTTTGGCAGGGCCTGAGATGGGTCGGGGGAGGCGGCTGAAGCAGCGGACGAAGGAAGAAAGCGGTTCGCTTTGGTAGCGGTGGGCTTAGGTTTGGCAGGTGCTGGCGCTGTCGGGGGAAGTGGGGTGGCTTGGGCAAGAAGAGCGTAGAAGCGGACGTCGTACTGACCGATACGGTAGAGCGCCGTCGTGAACTGCGGCCCCATCCGGACGCATTGGGCGCACCAGTCGGGAAAGAGGAGAAACGCTGAGGCTGCTCCAAAGTTGGCATTGTCACGCGGTACAAAGGTGACAGGTTCGCGAAGAAGATAGGCAGAAGGAGCAAGGTCCGGTAGGGGCGTTCCCAGAAGAGCGTATTGACGGCGGGATTCGGCGATCAGGATGGAGTCGTCGGGGGAGAGATTGGATGGGAGCGCGGCCTCAAGCTGGGTGATGGTGGCTGCGGCGGCTTCGGGCTGGTTAGCAAACTGTTGCAGAGCGGCGAGAGCGATGCCGTCGGCGTAGAGAGAGTGTATGGGAAGCGATTGCTGCGATGCTGGATTGGCGGTTACGGAAGCGCGGAGCAGTGGGAGAAGCACGGCCTGACGTTTTGCGAGGAGACGAAGCGCATCGGGGGTTTGAATGAGTTGTAGATACCGGATGGTCTCATTCGTCGCCTGCGAGGTGAGGTCGGTGTAGGGGACGGTCTCCAGCATCTCCAGAGCCGTGACGAGTGCGACGGTAGGATCGTTGAGATGCAGGCTGGAGTCAATCAGGTAGGCATAGGCCTGGGACAAACCGGGAAAGTCAGCGATAGTTTTCGGGGGCTTTGCGGTGCGCTGAGCGTGGAGATAAAGGGTCACTGCGTCCTGCACGGTGGGCCATTGTTGACCGAGCGCGCAGAGCCGGGCGTAGGCGATGAGGTCTTCGCCGGTGTACTGGCCCGGTGTGCGTGCGGAGCACTGTTCCTTGGCCTGGTGGATAGCGACGGCGAAGGCTGCTGTTTCGGACTCGGACCAGTTTTCGATGGAGCGGCGGGTGATCTCGAGTGGACGAGTGGCTTGTTCGTAGGCGGATTGTGGAGAGAGTTGGGGAAGGGGCGGAGGAGTTTGTGCGAAGGCGGTCGAACAAAGTAGCAGAGTCAAGGGGATGACAAATTGGCGCACGCGATTCCTCCGAGTGATGCAAAGGATAGCAGAGAGTGCCTAACGGCCGCGGTCGCCGAAGAGCTTCATCGCGGCGAGGATAAGGGTGAGGAAGCCGGTGGGAAGGCAGCCCAGCGCCAGCATCAGGGAGAGCCAGCCGGAGTTGGTGTGGGGGCCCTGGCGTCCCACTCCTCCGAAGATGGTGAGAGTCGCGACAGAGGCGAGGACTCCGACGCCAAAGATCGTCAGGCCGGTGCGGAGGAGTTTTCTTGTGTCTGGCTGCATAAGTACGGGTCGGGATCTAGTGAATCAGGGACTGCATGAGGTAGACGATGACTCCAGTGATGGAGACGTAGAGCCAGATGGGAAAGGTGTAGCGGGCCAGCTTCTTGTGAGTGGGGAAGCGGCCGGTGAGCGAGAGAAAGAACGTAATCAGAATCAGTGGGAGCGCAAGGATCGAAAGAAGAACGTGCGAGAGGAGAAGCTTCCAGTAGAAGGGCCACCATGGACTCACGCGGTTGAAGTGGGTTTCGCCGTGGAGGGTGAAGTTCACCAGGTAGGAGACGAGAAAGATGGAAGAGAAGAAGAAAGCCGTAAACATGGCCGCGCGATGCAATGGGATTTTTCGTGCGCGGATGAAGCGGTAGCCGAAGAGCAGCGCCACGGTCGAGAAGGCATTGAGGACGGCGTTGAGCAGCGGGAGCGAGCGGAGCTGGGTTCCGGCGACGTCGGTCGGGGTGTGGAAGTAGACGAGCCAGCAGATAAGTGCGCTGGCAAGGGCGCTGACGACGATGATGGTCGCGATGATGCTAGGGGGCGTGCGGAGTTCGTTGGGGCGTGCGGCTTGCGTGGAGGTCATTTAGAAGAGCAGGCGTCCTTTGGCGTCGAGCATCATGGCGGCTAAGAGAAGAGGGAGATAGATGACGGAGGCTTTGAGGAGATCGCGGGCGTAGGTTCGCGCGGCGGGTTCGAGCGGGGAGCGGAGGATGCGGGCGAAGCGAATGGTGTACCAGAGGTAGCCGAGGCCGAGAATGCTTGCTGCCACGGCGTAGAAGTATCCGGCGGTGCCGAGAGCCACGGGCCAAAGACTGGCCGGAATCATGAGAACGGCGTAGAAGAGCGCCTGGATGACGGTGCTTCGGGCGGCGTCTTTTGCGGGCTCCTGCGTGGGGGTGAGGCGGATGCCGGCGGCGGCGTAGTCGTCGCGGTACATCCAGCCGATAGCCATGAAGTGAGGGAACTGCCAGACGAAGAGAATGGCGAAGAGGGCGACGGCGGGCCACTCGATTACCCCACGGGCAGCGGTCCAGCCGATGAGCGGGGGCAGCGCTCCGGGGAAGGCTCCGATGAAGGTGTTGATGGGGGTGATTCTTTTGAGCGGGGTATAGATGCCGACGTAACCGACCGCGGTAAGGAGGGTCAGGGTTCCCGTGATGAGGTTAGTCGTGTAGGCGAGGTAGAGAGAGCCTAGAAAAATGGCTGCAAAGCCGAGCAGAAGGCCGTGAGTGAGCGAGATGCGTCCGGCGGCCATGGGACGGTTCGCTGTGCGACGCATGTTTGCGTCGGTGCGGCGCTCAAGTGCTTGATTTAACGCGCTGGAGCCGCAGGTGACAACCGCGATCCCGGCGAGCGCTTGAAGGAGGCCGGCGTGAAAGGGGCTGATTCCGCTGCGAAGGCTGCCTAGGTAAAAACCGGCTCCGGCAGTGATAATGATCATCAGGGTGACGCGAAGCTTGAAGAGCGTAGCGTAGTCGGCGATCAGCGTTGGCGTGGCCTTCGCGGAGGCAAGAACGTGATCGGTTGTCGCGGAGTGAGCCACGTTTCTAGGATACAGGGTTTGCCGGGGGATGTGGTTTGGGTGAGACCGTGGTTGAGCATGGCACAGCGAGAAAGTAAGAATTTTGGTTTCGCGGAGCTGAAGGGAGTACGCTGTCGAGATGCCGACAGTTTTGCGGATCGGGCCTTTCCGGTTCTTCTTCTATAGCAATGAGAACAATGAGCCACTGCATATCCATGTTGAGAATGGTGAAAAAGTGGCAAAATATTGGCTGGAGCCCGTGCAGTTGGCATCCAGTCACGGTTTTCGTTCTCATGAACTCACTCAGCTAAGGGCGCTTGTGATCGAGCATCGCGATAAATTTGTGGAGGCGTGGCATGAGCACTTCGGCAATTGAGCTGGACGCTACAGCGGTGGGGGTGATCGTCGACGCCGAGTTACTACGCGTGACTTTGGCGGACGGGAGGGAGTTGGCCGTACCGCTCGAGTGGTTTCCGAGATTGCGTGACGCCACCCCTGAGCAACGGGGCCACTGGCGGTTTATCGGGCGAGGGCAGGGAATTCACTGGCCGGATGTGGATGAGGATATTTCGGTGGCGGGTTTGCTGCGGGTTAACTGAGGCGAAGAGACAGAGGGTGTCTTGGATGTGGGCTTGGTACCGATGAATTTAACCAGAGGGCGCTTCGAACAAGAGCTGGTACTCACTCTTGCTCGTCCGTTCGAAGCGCCCTGCGGGTTTATGGCTGCGCGGTAGCCAGTTTTTCGGTCAGGTCGAGACGTACCTTCCAGGGGTCGGGTGCTGCGACGGCGCCTGTATTGGCGAAGTCCAGGATGATATCCGATTGGGGTGTGTAGGGTGACCAGTGGGGACGGCCGTTTCCGTTGGGATCGCCGGTTTTGGCGAACGAGACCCAATAGGAGTTGGTGGTGCCAGCGATCGCTTCGTCGGTCGGATCCAACGTTGCTTCGTAGCGGGCCTTCACCGTGTCGAAGACGAACGGGATCTCGGTTGCGTGGGGAGCGCCGTCCCACTGCTTGCGCATCGAGACTGCGACGTAGGAGAAACGGTAGTGGTAAGCGGGCTGTCCGGAGGCGGCAACTTCCTGCGCGATAAAGCGGGCAGGTTCGATCATCATGCGGTCTGCCGCCACACGTGTTCCCACGACCCTGGGGTCGGCGGAATAGTCAGGGTTATATGCCGCGAGTGCGAGGTCCTGATTGGCTCCGAAGGGAGCGACGACCTCCTGCATGGTTTTGGCAAAGGAGAAACCGATATCCCGGCTGTTTGCCCCGATCATGACGGGAATCTTCATCTGATGGCCGGCCAGGAAGGCGCTCTGAGGAGTTTCAAGGACGATCTTGCCGTCAATCATGGGGCCGGAGTAGGTTTTGGCGGCTTGAAACATGCTTGCCATGTTGAGGCCGTTGACGATTGCATCGGCAGGAAGCTTGCGGAGGGCGTCAAGCGCGGCAGCGTCGGTGCCTGCGATGCCCTTGGACTGCGCGAAGGCCAGACCGGAGGACTCGGCGGAGGGCCTGCCGTTGGCGGTCTCGCTCAGATGGGGCATACCGCCTAGGCCGTCGCGTCCCCCGCCCGACTCAATGATGGCCTGCTGGAAGAGGCCGCGTGAGAGGGGCGAGGTCATCATCGTGAGGACTGAGCCACCGCCCGCGGATTCACCGAAGAGAGTCACTTTGCCGGGGTCGCCTCCAAAGGCAGCGATGTTGTGCTGAACCCACTTGAGAGCCGCAATCTGGTCCAGGAAGGCATAGTTGCCGAGCGGAGCGGACCCGGCTTCGGCCGTCAAAGCGGGATGGGCGAAGAAGCCGAAACGGCCAAGCCTGTAGTTGAAGCTGACGAAGATGACGCCCTGCTTTGCGAATTGCGATCCGTCGTAGACGGCGGGAGAGCTGCCTCCGTTGACGTATCCGCCGCCATAGATCCAGACCATGACCGGCAGCTTGGATGACGCGCGCGCCTCCGGGGCCCACACATTCATTACGAGGCAGTCTTCATCGGGTTTGGTGCCCAGGGGAGCGGCATCGCTGGGGAAGGGAAGCTGCATGCAGTCATGGCCAAACTGGCTGGCAGTGCGGATACCACTCCAATGCGCTGCAGGCTGAGGTGCCTTCCAGCGCAGGTTTCCAGTTGGGGGAGCCGCGTAGGGAATGCCTTTGTACGCGACGACTCCCGCGTCTGAGATGCCGCGAAGCATCCCGGACTCGACTTTGACATCAGTTTTATTCTTGTCTGCTGCGAAAGTTATCGTACTCGATAGGAACAGTATTGCTGCACAACAGCCCAACACCCTGCCAACGTTCATCTTGCTTGAGGTCTCCCTGGATATGTTTCGAACTGCGCACCAATACTACCCTTTGCAGTGAAGGCCGCGTAAGAGGCATTCCAGAGATGCGGATTTCAGGGCTTGGGTCGCAGTTGACTCAGCAGGGCTTCTGCGGTGGGCTGAGTGTTGATCAGATCTTCCTTGGTCAGCCAGGCGCGACGGAGTTGAGTAATTCCGTAGCGAATTTGATCCAGCTCGTCGGTGGAGTGGGCGTCGGTGTTGACCGTGATCTTGCAGCCGTGTTGTTTGGCGAGACGCAGGTGCAGATCGTTGAGGTCCGCGCGTGCAGGGCTGGCGTTGTGTTCGACCGCTACTCCCAGCTCGGCGGCGCGTTTCAGGATGGTGTCGATGTGCAGAGCATAGGGATCGCGCTTGAGGACCTTGCGGCCTGTCGGATGGCCCAGGATGCGCGTATGCGGGTTTTCGAGTGCCCGTAGGATGCGGTCCGTCATCTGCTCGATCGGCTGATCGAAACGCGAGTGAACGCTGGCCACAACGATATCCATCTGAGCCAGCGTAGAGTCATCCAGATCAAGCTCTCCTTCAGCGAGAATATCGACCTCAATGCCGGGCAGCACGCGAATACGCCCGCCCATCTCGGAGTCGACCTGGCGGATGCGCTGAATGTGAGCAAGCGCCCGGGCGTCGTCCATGCCGTTGGTCATGGCGAGATTTTTGCTGTGGTCGGTGATGGCGATGTACTTCAGGCCGCGAGCAAGGGCGGCTTCGGCCATCTCGCGAATCGTATTCACGCCGTCAGTCTCCGTTGTGTGCATATGGAGATCGCCGTGGATATCGGTGATGGTGATGAGCTGCGGCAGTGTGTGATTGGCAGCGGCCTCAAGCTCGCCGGAGTTTTCACGAAGCTCGGGCGGAATGTAGTCGAGGTCGAGCGCGCGATAGATGGCCTCTTCCGTAGCTGCGGCGACGATGGTGTTGTCTTCCAGACGCGCCAGCGCATACTCGTTGAGCGTAAGGCCGCGTTTGATGGCCCGCTGACGCAAAGCGACGTTATGCATCTTCGAGCCGGTGAAGTATTGCAGTGCAGCTCCATAGCTTGCTCGCGGAAGCAGCCGCACATCGACCTGAAGATTGCTGCGCAGGGTAAACGAGACCTTGTTCTGTCCCTTGGCGAGCAGCTTGTCGATCAGCGGCAGCGAGGCTACATGATCGACGGCAGCCGAAACCACATCCGGCTCGCAGGCGGGACCAGTAACGAGCAGGTCGAGATCGCCTACACTCTCACGCCCTCGACGCAGAGAGCCGGCGGGAGTGATCTCGTCGATGCCGGGAAACTCGCGGATCAGGGCGGAGATACGATCCGCCTGTTCGCGGGCCTGATCGACGCGGAAGCGGCTGGAGTTGCGGCGGTAGTCTTCAATGCCTTTGATGAGCTTCGTGGTGAATTTTTCGCCCATCCGCGGAAGCTTGTTGAGATCGCCTGCTTTCGCGGCGGCTTCTAGAGCATCGATATCAGCAATCTGAAGGGAAGACCAGAGGAGTGCCACCGTCTTGGGCCCCATGCCTGGGAGACGCAGAAGCTCGAGCATGGTGGGCTTATATTTTTGCAGCAGCTCGTCACGGAGAGGCATGGAACCCGTGGAGACGAGCGCGACGATGTTGGCCGCCATACCTTTGCCGATTCCCGCAATCGCAAGCAGCGCCTTTGGATCGGCGTCAGGCGTGGTCAGCGTCACCAGCTGCGTCGTTTGCTGTTCGACGGCCTCGGCGGCGCGACGATACGAACGAATGCGAAATGGGTCGGCCGCGTCGATCTCAAGGAGAGCGGCGGTTTCATCCAGCAAACGTGCGATCGTGATGTTATCCATGGGAGAGCCAGAGCCGATGCCAGTAGGGTCTACGGCTACTGAGCCAGTATGCAACAATCCCGTCGTTTGCGTTTCATGTAGTGCGCAAACATCGGGCAGAAAAATTCATGCAAGCGCCAGCGAGCCAGCGCTTTAGAGTGCAGATCTTAATTGGCTGCTTCTCTAAGACGGGCTACCTGATCAGCCTGGGGGCCTTTGGTCCCCTGGATGATATCGAACTCGACCTCGTCACCTTCTTTGAGGCTCTTATATCCTTCGCGCTGAATGGAGCTGTAATGAACGAAGACATCGGCGCCGCCATCACGTCCGAGGAATCCGTACCCTTTTGCGTTGTTGAACCATTTAACTGTTCCCTTGTATTGTGCCAAGTCTGACTCCCTGTAGTTCCTTTCGCACCATCGAACTGCATCACAGTCGATGGCCGCATAACCCTTGTGACGCAAAAGATGCGGCTGGAGTTTTCTCTGGTTTACTTTCTTTCCGGGACATGTGGAAAAAGGCAACCATAGCGTTTCAGGTTTCGCGAGACTGTCTCTATTTTGTGGCGCACGATGGAGTAAAGAAGCCCGCCCAAACTTCTCGGGCGAGCCTCAATATTGCGAAAAAGGTCCGCGAAATTAGCGCAAAATTGACAGATTCTAGAGACGTCCCGAGCGACGGGCCGAGTCGTAGAGCATGAGGCCGATCAGAGTCTTGCCATCGTGGATCTTGTTAGCGGTTACATGGGCGAGCGCTTCCGAGAGTGGCATGCGGAAGACCTCGATGTTCTCGTCGCTCTCCGGCTGGGAGACGCCTTCGCGGATGTCGCGGGCGAGGTAGATTTGCATCCATTCGCCGAGGAAACCGGGGCTCGCGAAGTATTTGGTCAGCAGGGTCCAGCGTTTTGCCCGGTAGCCGGTCTCTTCGATCATCTCGCGCTTGGCGGCAGCCAGGGTGGATTCTCCCGGCTCGACGCGCCCGGCGGGAAGCTCGATCAGGAACTGGCCGGCGGCGTGGCGGTACTGGCGCTCGAAGATAATGTCAGGATCTTTCGGATTTTTGGATTCATCGACGGCGAGGACGACGACTGAGCCGTTGTGCCGGATGACATCGCGGACGTTGGTGTGGCCGCTGGGCTCAAGGACCTTATCGGTAAAGACAGAGAAGACCTTGCCCTTGTACGAGAGTTTGGAAGAGATAAGTTTTGCGCTGGCGGGCGACTTTTTCTTGTTTGTAGAGGGCTGTGGCTTGGGCGTGCTGGTTTTCTTTGTTGGGGCGGCCATAAAGCTACGGTATCATCCTGCATCTAGGGGGATGCGGGTGGCATCCAACGGAGTGCACGGTAAAGTTATAGGGAGGAGGCTTGCGGATTTGAAGGGCAGGTCGCCGTGCAGGACTGATTGGAACGAGGATAGTGGCTGCGATGAGTGTTGAATGTTTCCCGATCACGGTGTTGCCGCACGTATCGCAGATTTATCGCGATTACCTGACGATGGGCGATAAGCCCGCCGATGCGGCGATTCGCTGTTGGTACGGGTCGGAGCCTTTTGCGGGGAAGTGGCTGCGGGCGGGAAGCGCACAGAGCGCGGAGCCGGCACGCCTGGCCGATGAGTTGCATCGGCAGAATGTAGAGTTTGGCGCGGGTGCAGCGGCGCTTGAAAATATTGAGAAGCTCCGGACAGGTGCCCGGGCGGTGGTGACGGGGCAACAGGTGGTCCTGTTTGGCGGCCCTTTGCTGACGATTCTGAAAGCCGCGACAGCGGTGGCGCGGGCGAAGGAAGCGACCAAGGCGACAGGTGTCGAACATGTGCCCATCTTCTGGATGGCTACCGAGGATCACGACCTGGCCGAGGTTGATCAGGTCGCCCTGCTCAGCAAAACTGCAGTGGAGACACTGAAGGCTGGTCTGCACGTTCCGCATCCAGTGCCTGTGGGTGGTGTCGTTCCGGGGCCGGCGATAGAAAAGGTGTTGGACCACGCGAGCGAGCTGCTTGCCTATGCTCCGGTGACCGATTGGCTCCGGGAGTGTTATCTGCCAAAGGGAGATCGCAAGCCAACTCTGGCGAGTGCTTTTGGACAGTTGATCGCAAAGATATTTTCCGATCAGGGATTGATCGTGATCGACGCATCGACGCGCGAGTTTCATGCGCTGGGCGCAAAGACGCTGCGGTACGCAATCGAACACGCCGATGAGTTGCAGACGGAGTTGATGGCTCGGAGCGAGGAGTTGGTAAAGGCCGGCTACCACGCGCAGGTAACTGTGCTGGAGGGCGCTTCGCTGTTATTCCTCCTCGATCAGGAGACCGGAGAACGGATCGCTCTGCGTCGACCCACGGAAGGACAGTGGAGGGCCGGCGGGCATGTCTTCTCCTCCGAGGATCTGATCGCGATTCTCGAAAATACTCCTGAGCGGCTAAGCCCAAATGCGCTGCTGCGGCCCGTGTTTCAGGACACCCTGTTGCCTACGACGGCATACGTCGGCGGCCCGGCGGAGATTGCCTACTTCGCGCAGAGTGCAGTGCTGTACAAGCGAATTCTGGGACGAATTACACCCGTTCTCCCAAGGCTGAGCGCAACGCTGATTGAACCGGCAATTGCGACCATCATGAACAAAGATGAAGTTCAGCTTCCCGACGCGATGACGACGGCCGATGAGCTGGCGCAGCGCCTGGGCGCGCGGGCGATGCCCATTCCTCTGAAGAAGAAGCTGGCCGCTGCAGGGAACGCTCTGGAGACGGAGTTGGAAGCGTTGACGGAGTATCTGCGTGGAATGGACGATAGCCTTGGGACCTCTGCCGAAAGCTCGGGCTCGAAGATGCTGTACCAGATGAATCGTCTGCGGCGTATGGCTGCAACCTATGAGCTGCAGAAGGAATCGAGCCTGCGCAAGCATGCCGAGGCGATCACGCTCAATGTGTTTCCGGACGGTCACCCGCAGGAACGCGTTCTGGCTGGGGTCTGGTTTCTGGCGCGGTACGGCGAGGGTCTGGTGGAGCGGCTGGTGGGCGTGGCGGCGAATCAGTGTCCCGGCCATGTCGTCGTCCGGCTCTAATAGCACGCTGAAAAGACTGCCTAATCTCTGTGGATTCTTCCGTAAGGCAAAATTGCCTTCGCCCTTCGATGAGTGCATTGCCCTGTTCTCGACAGTTGATCCGAAGATTAGTAAACACAAGCCGACTTATCAGGATTGACAGTAACGACCACACCCACTCATCGGAGAACGGTCAAACTTCTTGCTTCTATCGAGCTTGTCACTCGACCGGAGTAAATCGCTTCCAGTGCCCCTCGGAGACCACTTCGACATTGCCGCCGATCACCTTGATGGCGGTCTGGTCGTCAATCGCATACACCGGGACTGGGAGCTTCGCCGCCCATTTTTCAGCGTTACCTAGAGAAGCGTCCGGGTGGTTCTCGTTATCGAGGTGCGGGATCAACGCAAAGTCAATCAATCCCGCGCCTTGAGCCGTAACCAGGGTCCTTTTGATTTCGCCCTGCGGGGTGGAGAACATGATCTCCTCCGCCATAAGCGCTTCATGGATGCCACTAGGCATATCCGAATAGGTCTCTGCGAAAGTGGTCGATACCGCCATACTCCCGGCGCTCACTCCCACGTAGACTGGCTTGCTCCGCAGCGACGACAAGAGGCCGGTCAAGCCGGACTGCTTCATCCACCGGGAAAGGAAGACAGGATCGCCGCCCCAAACCAGCAGGGCGTCCGCCTCCTGGACCATCGGCGCCCAATCCTTCCAAGCGATACTGGGCAACGAGGTGAGCTCCAGCACCCCCAGAGACTTCCAGCCCAGCTCGCACAAGGGGGTCTTGGCTTTTCCGGAGAATGCTTGCCAAGCCATCGCAGCATGGCGCGGGAAGGCGTACATCGCTGTGGGTATGAAGAGTGCATTGGACTCGGCGATGGGTTTGCCTAGCAGGTCGACCAGAGCATTTTGAATTTTAGTGTTGCTGATACCGGAGGATGTGAGCAGAAGTTTTTTCATGGCGTCTTTTGGCAAGGGCGAGGATGGCACAGTCTGAGTAGAAGGCGAAGGACGCAAGCGAGACGAAGGGTTTGACGGCGTGTATTGCGCGAGAAGGCGGTGGCCCGGGAGGAGATCGAGTGCGGCGGCGGTGGTACCCAGGGCTGCGGTGCGGAGGATAGAGCGACGCGTGAGGCTAGACATGGTGCGGGGATATCCTGCGGAGTGCGATGAGCCATTATCTTACAGATCGTCACTTTGCATCTGTTTCGTAATAGCTCTTGCTCCACCGTACCTTCTAACCCGATGATCTGATCCTGCATCAAAGGTTGCTCCTGAGAAACGCCGTTCTCCTGAGCAATTTTATTTTCTCGATGAGCGATAAATCACCAATGCACTCATCCAGGTTGAAGCACATTCAAGTAATAGCAGAGACCACTTGAGGACTTTGCCGAGTTTCACTTTATGGGGTACCAGTTTCATCTTATGGGATTCCAATTTCACTTTTATGAGGAACCACAATCTCTTCAATTGCCTCCAACCAGACTTCTTCAGCATCCGATGCGGGTTGCGTTGAGGTACGTCTAAACCATAGCGATGCTATCTTTAATCAGGAAAACACGCGGCTGCGGTGGGCTTCAAAGTAACGCCACCGCGTAGCAAGCTGTTGAGGGCCTAAGTGAACTCCGTCCCAACAAATCGACGACTTCATTGGATCTTGGTCTCAGTCCTTCTCTTCCTGGGTATCTTCCCGTGCAGTATTGCGTGCAGGCTTTCCAAGGGCTCGCATGCCCCCATACGGTCTGCCAGTAGAGCCATTGGCGCTCACAGCAGCCTCACTGCGGCTACTCGAAACGAGCGCCCTGCACCCTCGCCCACCCTCGCTTTCATCCTTCTTACACTGCTGGCGAATCTCTTTTCCTTTAGGCTCGTCAGGGCATGGCGTCTGTATCCGGCAATCCGCCGCTTCGTTTGCCCAAGTCTATGGTCCCCGCAGCTTCTCTTCCGTCCCCCACCAGTCTCCATCTTCGCTTAGCGCCTAACGGCGTCCCTGTCGCGCACCCAGCGTGACGCGGCTTCATTTCTGAGCGTGAACGGCACCAATGCCAGGAGACTTAAATGCTTACCCAGGTTGAAACCCACACGGTCTATCTTCCATCTTCCCCCTTGCGCGAAGATGCAGGCCTTACCTTGCAACTGCGCCGGAACGAGCTGACAGATCTCGTTACCACCGAAAAAAATCATTTTCTGAGAATCGCCGCGTCGATTCTGCGTGACCGGGCAGATGCGGAAGACGTAGTCCATACCTCCTTCTGTGCCGCCTGGATGGCGATGGGACGGTTCCGCGGCGACTCGTCCATGAAGACGTGGTTCTCAAGAATCGTGACCAACCGCGCGCTCATCGCACTCAGAAAACTGAGAAGGAAAACAACGGTCTTTTTTGAGGACAGTCCTGAGTACATGCACACTTACGAACAAAGCTTCAGCTCGACGGTTGAGAATCCGGAAAAGATCGCTCAACAGCGCGAGGCGTTGCAGCTCATACACAAGCACATGGAAGAGCTTCCGACAGAGACTCGTATCCTTGTCGCGCTCTACCTTGCGAACGACTGCTCCATCCAGCAGGTCGCAAAGCTGAGAGGAAAATCCTGTCCTTCGGTGAAGGCTCACCTTCATCGCGGAAAGCTGCTCTTGCGGAAAAGCATATGCAGGAGGCGCAGCCGCACTGCAATTGCTTCACACTAAGAGCGGACTATTACTGTGGCGCTTCCGGCTCGCTGGTCAAGCTATGGAAGCGCCGCAGGATTTTTCTGCTGCGACTTGCAGCGCCTCTTTCAGAGTCCATGCGATGCGCCTTACAATACCCTTTGAGGGAAATCGCCATGGGCCTAAGTGATCAGCCGTTTGAAGTGATGTGTCCGGATTGCGGCGGGATGTTGACGGTGGACCCGGTGACCCGGGCCGTGATTGCGCATAAATCTGCCCCGAAGAAGAAGATGTTCGAGGATTTCGGCGAAGCCGCTAAGGCGTTGCGGGAAGCCGATGCGCGGCGTGATTCGATCTTTCAGCAGAGTGTGGATGCGCAGAAGAATAAGGATGATGTGCTGGCGAAGAAGTTTGCCGAGGCAGTGAAGAAGGCCAAGGAGACTCCGTTAGGCGAGCGACCTTTGCGTGAGTTCGATCTCGACTAGGTTGATATAGACTCGGCTCTATCCTGATTTAACGGAGTTTTCGATGGAGCACGAGCAAGAATTTGGCAACAGGACCACTTCTGTGCCACCACCACCTATGGTTGGCGCGCCTCCCGTATATACGTACCCAGATCGTGTTCCTCCTGTTTCGAACAAAAAGCGTGTTTGGCTTTTGGTCGCGCTGGGCATCGTTATGTCGGCAGGGGTAATGGCCTTCTTCGCTCATATGTTGGTGGGAGGGTTTCGCCAGTCATCTGGGCTGATTGCCATATTGCATGGTCAGATGGAACAGCGAGACTGGGACGGCATTTACTCCACTACAACACCGCAATACAAAGCTGAGACGACTGTAGAGGAGAACAGAGAGCTGTTCAGTGGGATCGACAGGAAACTTGGAGTCCCTGTATCGACGAAACAGCAGAACGTCTTCGTAAATTCGAACACAAATGGGACGACAATTCGGGCCGTATTTGAAACCAGGTTTTCTCGTGATGCGACTGCGACAGAGACGATCACGTGGAAATATTTGGACGGCCAATACAGGCTGGAGTCTTACAACATCAATTCCCTAGCATTGTTGAGTCGCTAGCACATTCGTAAGTGCCATCTCGACGCGGTAAACTGGTGGAATGCCACCAATCCTAAATGCGCAGGGTTTGACCAAAGCCTTTGGCGCGACGCCCCTGTTCCGTGACATCTCATTTACCGTCTCAGATGGCGACCGCATAGGATTGATCGGTCCCAACGGCGCAGGCAAGAGCACACTCCTCAAAGTCCTTGCAGGTGAGGAAGATGCCGACTCAGGTGACGTCGCCGTCCGCAAGCGGGCTCGCGTAGGATACGTCCAGCAGGAATCAAACTTCGCCCCGGGCGCAACCGTCCGCGAAGTGTTGGAGGCGGCGCTGGTACGGGCGAAGGTGGCCGACGGCGAGCACGAGGGTCGGCTCCGCGAAACCTCCGGCAGAACGGGCTTTCCTGACCTGAACGCCGAAGCCGCAAAGCTAAGTGGAGGCTGGCGCAAACGCCTCGCGATCGCCGAGGCAGTAGTGACGCACCCGGATGTGCTTCTGCTGGATGAACCCACAAACCACCTGGATTTAGCGGGGATTGTATGGCTGGAGGAGCTGCTCAATGAGGGTGATTTTGCTTGTGTTCTGGTCAGCCATGATCGTTATTTTCTTGAGAATGTTGCGACGGAGATAGTCGAGCTGAACCGCGTCTACGCCGATGGACTGCTGCGCGTAAAGGGGACCTACTCGAAGTTTATTGAGGGCAAGCAGGCCTACATGGAGGCGCAGAGCAAGCTGCAGGATGCGCTGAAGAACCGCGTGAAGACCGAGGTAGAGTGGCTGCGACGCGGACCAAAGGCGAGGGCGACGAAGGCGAAGGCCAGGATCGACAACGCGCACGAATTGATCGGACAGCTGAAGGAAGTAAATGCGCGAGTGCAAACATCCAGCGCTGGTATTGATTTCTCAGCCACAGACAGACAGACGAAGCGCCTTGTTGAGTTAGAAGATGTGAGCATTACGCTCGGCGACCGGAAGATCGTTGAGGGGCTGAACTTCCTGATTGCGAACGGAATGCGAGTCGGACTCGTAGGGCCGAATGGGAGTGGGAAGACTACGCTGCTGCGTCTGTTGACGGGCGAGCTTGAGCCTTCGGCAGGCGAGGTGAAGAAGGCCGGTTCGTTGAGGATTGTGTACTTCAGCCAGACGAGGGAGCTGGAGGAAGGTGTAACGTTGCGGCGTGCGCTTGCGCCTGACTCGGATTCGGTGGTGTACCAGGGACGCGTGGTGCATGTGGCCAGCTATGCTACGAAGTTCCTGTTTACCAGCGAGCAGCTCAATCAGCCGGTTGAGAGACTGAGTGGAGGAGAGCGTGCGCGGGTGCTGATCGCGAAGTTGATGCTCGAGCCCGCGGATCTGCTGCTACTGGATGAGCCTACAAACGATCTGGATATCGCTACGTTGGAGATCCTGGAGGAGAGTCTGCTGGAGTATACGGGCGCTCTGATATTAGTGACTCATGATCGTTACATGTTGGATCGCGTGTCTACGATTGTTCTTGGGCTTGATGGGAAGGGTGGAGCCGAGACGTTTGCGGATTACTCGCAGTGGGAGCAGTGGCGCGGTGTGACGGTGGAAGAGGCGATTGCTCCGGGCATGACGGGGAAGGCGGTTGCTTCAGTGACTTCGCCATCTGCGCCTGCGGGGAAGAAGAAGCTTTCATATCTTGAGGCGCGGGAGTTTGCGGGGATTGAGGCTGCGGTAGAGACTGCGGAAGATAAGCTGCAAGCGGCGAGGGTGAAGGTGGAAGATCCTGCGGTTGCGACGGATGCGGCGAAGCTGACTGCGGCTTTGGCGGAGATGGAAGCCGCGCAGGAAGAGGCAGATCGGCTCTATGCGCGTTGGGCGGAGCTGACAGAGAAGGTTGGGTAGTTACTGCTTCTGCTTGATGATCGCTCCGTTTTTCATGACGAAGGTGACTTTGCGAAGAGTTGTGATGTCTTCCAGGGGATTGCCCTGGATGGCGATGATATCGGCGTAGTAGCCAGGTTTTAATTCACCGATTTGTCCGCTCCAGCCGAGGAGTTTCGCTCCGTTGATGAGGTCAGCGTGGAGGACCTCGGCGGGTTTCATTCCGTATTGGACCATCAGTTCGAGTTCGCGAGCTTGCGTTCCGTGAGGGAAGGGGCCGACGTCGCTGCCGACAGCGAAGGGGACGCCAGCGGCCATCTGCTTTTTGAACTCGGCTGCGTGGTAGGCCAGTTGGGCACGCTCCTGGGCGGCTCGTTCGGGTGTTTCGGCGTGGACGGCGAAGTACTCGGATATGGCGAAGGTCGGAACTGCGTAGATTTGTTTGTCGTGCATGGTCTTCATGGTGGCTTCGTTGAGCTGGTAGGCGTGGTCTATGGAAGCGACTCCGGCGGTTGCGGCGTAGCCGGTGCCTGGCTCTCCGGTGGCGTGGACGGCGACGCCTCGGCCTGCGGTGGGAGTTCCTCCGGTTCGGGCGGCTTCGGCTACGGCGGCGGCTAGTTCGGCCTCGGTGTATTGGTATGGAGTGGTGAAGGTTCTGTCCTGGATCGAGTCCTTTCCGGTTTCGTAGATCTTGGTGAAGTCGGCTCCGCCTTTGCGCTGCTCGCGGATGACTTCGACTAATTGCTGGGCCGAGTTGGCGAAGTCGGCGTTTGATAGAACGTGCTGGGCCGGGTTGTAGCCGATTGCGTCTTCGTGGCCGCCGAGGATGTCGATGGCGTTGCAGCTTACACGCATTCGCGGGCCGGGAATGAGGCCGGAGTCGATGGCGTTGCGTACAGCTACGTCGGCGCAGCCTGCGCCTTCGGTGCCCATGTCGCGCTCGGCGGTGAAGCCTGCGAGCAGGTCGAGGCGCGCGGCATCGGCGGCGACGAGAGTGCGCTGGGGAACGCTCTCTTCGACCGTTTGCAGGTCCTCGGCGCCGGGGTGCAGGAAGAGATGCACATGGGCGTCGATGAGGCCGGGTATCAGCGTCGTGTCGCCGAGGTCGACGACCTTTGCTCCGGCTGGGTGAGTGACGCTGGTGCCTACGGCTGCGATGTGCTCGCCTTCGATGCGGATTTCAGCGGGTGCGATGATCGTTCCGGCGGCGACGTCGAGCATTCGCGCAGCGCGGAGAATGATTATGGTTTGCGCCGGTGCGGCTTGTCCGTAACAGGTTGCCGACGCGAGGCCGATTGCAAGGCTGCTGAGGAAGATTCTCATGGTTCCAGCAGCATACCTTGAGATGGCTCGTTTGGTTAGAAGCCCATGGAATCGTCTGCGGAGGGGCCGTAGAGCGGTGGGACGGGGACGTCGTTGAGGCGGAGGTAGACACCCAGTTGTGCCCGGTGGTGGATGAGGTGGTTGAAGAACATGGAGCGGAAGAGGGCGGAGCGTGGGGCATCCGCGATGGGCTTATCGCCCCAGACCATCTTCCAATGGCTCTTGAGATGTTCATCGGTCGCGGAGGCGAGCTCACTGCGGGTCTTAGCTGCGAGAGTGTCGAAGTCGCTCAGGAGTTTTTTGCGCGATTCGAAGACCATGTCCGGCCATTTTTCGGAGGCAAGATCGAGGACATCGGTGGTGAGGATGGTGCTGCCGAACTTGGGAAGGGTGGCGACGTGGACGGCGAGGCGGCCCATTGGCATGGATTTGTCGTGACACTTGAAGTCGGGGTTGGTTTCGGGGACTCGCTCGAGTGTGGTGCGGGTGCCCTTCATCTCGGTGTCAAAGTCCTGGAGGAGGATTTCGGAGATCGTCATTGGAGTTCCTTTCGACCGCGGATTTTCGCGGATGAACACGGATTAGTGCAGCAAAACCGATAAAGGCGGAAACAAAGCCTTAAATATGCGTGCGAGTTTGCAGCGTTGTCATGCTACGCCTCATTGATTACAGGGTCGAGCATAGTAAAACCCTGCTGACAGCTGGGTGTCAGCAGGGTTCCGGGTGGTTCCATTATTCCTTTTCAATCTCGATTTCTACAGTTGATACCAAGTGACTTTAGCCGCTCGATGAGGAGATCCGCATCGGTTTGTTTCATGCCTTTGAAGATTTTATGCTTCTTGCCTAAGTGTTCGAATCTTAAGCCGAATACAGAGCCGTATGGGCCGAAGCCGGTTTGTGCGAAACGTAAGTTATTTACGTCTTTCAATCGAAATGTACACGTTTTCCAAACTCTTCCGAATACGATTCTTTCGACTGAAAGTCCGGTGGCACCAATCGTTAGTGTCTCGTGGTCACCACCAGCGACGAGCAGCCATATCCAGCAAATCCAAATAGAAGGAACCAGGAGAACGAATCCGACTACGACAGTGAGTTGATCGAGTTCTGCCAGCGAGATATTTGGCGCTGTCTGAATAACTTTATAGGCGACAAAGAGAAACAGGGCAGCAGCGCCAATTCCCCGAAGCAACAATCGAGATGGAAAAATTGCATTCAGGCAACGAACGTTGTCTTGAATGTGAATGTTCGAACGTGCATCCAGAAGGTTGGCCATTAACGGTTTTTGCTCTGTAACTATAAACCGGTGATGCTGTCTTCGTATCTACTAAGTTTGCTAGCAAAGTTGCTGTAATAAACCCCTGCTGACAGTTGGGTGTTAGCAGGGGTTTGTGGTTAGGCTTAGTTCTTTCGGTGAAGAGAACAAGCAAAAGCAAAGGCAAATACAGGGATCCTTCGCTTCGCTCAGGATGACGACGGGAAAGAGCTAAGGCTGCGCCTTCCCTCAGGATGCCGACCGTGATGAGTTCATCGGCAGCGATCACGAGTATCTTGAGTTCGTTGGAAGTTTTGGGCGTTAGAGGCCGGTGATGTTGTAGCCGCAGTCTACGTAGGTGATCTCGCCGGTGATGCCGCTGGCGAGGTCGCTTGAGAGGAAGAGGGCGGCACCGCCTACTTCGAGCTGGTCGACGTTGCGGTGGAGTGGGGCGCGTTCTTCTACGGCGGTGAGGATCTTGGTGAAGTCGCCTATGCCTCGGGCGGCGAGGGTCTTGATGGGGCCGGCGGAGATGGCGTTGACGCGGATGTTTTTGGGGCCGAGGGAGACGGCGAGGTAGCGGACTGTGGCCTCGAGTGCGGCCTTGGCTACGCCCATGACGTTGTAGTTGGGGAAGGTCTTGGTGGAGCCGTAGTAGGTGAGGGTGAGGATGGAGCCGCCTTCGGTCATGAGTGGGGCAGCGGCGCGGGCGACGGCGATGAGGGAGTAGGCGCTGACGTCGTGGGCGATGCGGAAGTCTTCACGGCTGGTGAGGAGGAAGTCGTTCTTGATGGCGTCGGAGGGGGCGAAGGCTACGGCGTGGACGACGGTGTGGAGGGTGCCGTAAGTCTCCTTGAGCGTGGTGAAGAGGGCGTCGATCTCGGCGTCGGAGGAGACGTCGCACTGGTAGGCCTTGGCGTCCTTGAGCTCGGGGATGAGGGCGTCAGCTTCCTTTTTGAGGCGCTCGTTCTGGTAGCAGATGGCGAGGGTGGCGCCGGCTTCGGAGAGCTTCTGGGCTATGCCCCAGGCGATGCTGCGCTTGTTCGCGAGGCCGAAGACGACGGCTACTTTGCCTTTGAGATCGATCATGTTGCGTGTGGCTCCTCTGTTTGTTTTCCGTTGGTAAGGATAGCAGTGTTGGACGGGTTGTGGAGGGTATACCCCCTGGGGGGTATTCATGGGTGTAAGTTGTTTGGTTTCAATGAGTTGATATGGTTACTTTCGACGTAAATTCGTCTTTCTAAAGGGCTTACGGGTAAATTCGTCTTTCTAAAGGAGTTATGACTCATGAAAAAGCCCCGACTTGGGGCCGGGGCTTTTTTTATTTCTCTATTTCCATTATATGGGGGTGGAGCGGGGGATTTTGCAAAGTGTATCTTGTTTTGTTTGTTTGGGTTGCGTCAGTTTGAGGCTTGACAGCGTGTTTTGCTGAGGAATTTGAGGGTGATTTTTTGTAAATGATTGATTTTGCTTTGGTTGATTGAAAGCAGGTCAGCGACAACGGCAAAGCAAAAGCGAAATACAGGGATCCTTCCCCATTCGACTTCGCTCAGGGTCAGGATGACGACGTAAACAAAAGCAAGAAAGCAACGACAACCGCAGATTTCTGTGGGATGACAAATAAGAAAAGCAACGACAACGGCAAAATCCGGCGAGAAGTTTACATTCCCACTCATCGCGATGAGACCGCGATGAATGGGGCACCCCGTCTTTGTGACTGGTCGAGGAAGACAACGGCAAAAGCAGATCCCTGCGGGATGACAAACAAGAGAGGCAAAGGCAAAGACAGCGGCAAAGGCGAAACGAGGTTAGGGTTGGGTTAGCCAGTCGTATTGGTCTTCGGTTAGGGGGACTACTGAGAGGCGGAATTGGCGGAAGAGGATGGAGCCCTGGAAGACGGCGGCTTCGCGGATTTCGGCGAGGGGTTTTTCGCGCTTGAGGGGTTTGACCGGGGCGATGCGGATGTTTGGGCTTTTGGGGTCGGTGGCGTCTACGGAGACTACCTTGGCGAGGCCTACGGCGGCTTTGCCGATGGTGGAGTGATAGATGACGAGCTTGTCGCCCTTCTTCATGTTGCGGAGGGTGAGCAGGGCCTGGTTGTTGGAGATGCCATCCCAGGTGGTTTCGCCGTCGCGGACGAGGTCGTCGAAGGAGTATTTGTTGGGTTCGGTCTTGAGGAGGTAGGGCATGAAGACAGGGTACAGTTGTCAGTTGCAGGTTGTCAGTCGTTAGTGTTTTTTTCTACTTCCTGCTCCGTGTTTTCTTTTTAGCCACCGAGGTCGATGTGGTGGACGTGGGTCAGGGGTTGGCCGAGGAAGCTGGTGCCGAGGTGTTGGAATTTTTCTATGGAGTCGGTGGCGTAGAAGTCGATGGTGGTGGGTTGGGTGGAGGTTAGAGGTGGCAGGTGGGAGGCTACGGCGTGGGCGGTGGCCTGGGCTGAGTCGATGATGCGCATGGGGTGGTGGAGGTTGTGGAGTGTGGTTTCGAGGAGGGGCTTCAGGAGGGGGTAGTGGGTGCAGCCCAACAGGAGGGTGTTGGCCTCGGGGGCATCGGCGAGGGCTTCGAGGAGGTAGATGCGAAGGACTTCGGCGGTGACGGGGTGGTCTATCCAGCCTTCTTCTACCAAAGGGACTAAAAGGGGGCAGGCTTTTTCGGCGGCTGGGAGGCCGAGGGCGGTTAGGGCTTCGAGGTAGGCGTGGGATTGGACTGTGGCTGTGGTGGCGAGGACCAAGACATTGGGGGCATTCTTCGAATCCAATGTCCCAGAAGCGTGACCCTTCGCCAAACTCAGGGCAGGCTCTGGTGCACCCGGATTTGTGGCGGGTTTGAGCGAGGCGTTTAAAGCGGCCTGGGCTCCGGGTTGGATTACGCCGAAGACGGGGATGGGTGCGGCGGCTGATTTGATTTCAGGGAGGGCGAGGGCGGTGGCGGTGTTGCAGGCGATGACGAGGATGTCGGCGCCCTGATCGAGGAGGAAGCGGGAGCTGGAGACGGCGTAGCGGGCGATGGTTTCGCGGGACTTGGAGCCGTAGGGGAGGCGGGCGGTGTCGCCGAGGTAGATGTAGTGGGCGTGGGGGATGAGAGGCAGAAGGGCACGGAGGACGGTGAGACCGCCGAAGCCTGAGTCGAAGACTCCGATGGTGAGGGGCTTGGGCTGGGAGGAGGTTTCGTTCATGGCTGTGTGGCTTCTTCGCTGGGAGGTGTGGGTCTGAAAGAGGTGTCGGTGGCGGGGTAGGTGCGCTGGAGGTCGGCGTGTCCGGCGAGGGTGTCGTGAGGGCTACCGTCGACGAGGAAACGGATCTCTTTTACGTTGGGCAGGGCGGCGTGGAGGGTGCCGATGATGGATTTGATGGTGAGGTCTTCGACGAGGACGCCGGAGGGGTGGTTGCCGACGAAGGAACTGCGGAGGTTGATGATGGCCTGATTGTCGAGGAGGAAGACGTCGTCGACGGCGGGGCCGGGCTGGAGGGGGTGCGCGGAGTCGGGGAGGGCGTATTGGGCGATGAGGTGGTCGAGGAGGACGCGGGCGCGGAGGCCGGGGTCCGAGGGCAGGGCGACCTGGGAGCGGGTGTCGATGATGGAGCCGTCGGCGTCGTTGGCGAGGTAGAGGGTGACGTCCTCGGGATTAGCAGAAGTGGGGGCGGCAATGGGGATTGCATCGTTGAAGGCGGTGAGACGCTTGTGTGCCTGACGGCAGCCGTGGAGGAGGAAGGCCGCCATGAAGGCGATACCGCCGATGAGGATCCAGAAGAGGACGCGCTGGTAGCGGGGGATCATCGGGGGGCTCCTGCCGGGGTGGGCGCGGGCGTGTTGTGGGTGCGGTAGGAGGTTAGGCCGGTGACGATGGCCTGGGCGGCTTGTTGCTGGTAGGTGGTGTCGGTTACGGGGGTGTCCTTATTGAGTGGAGCTAGTTCGATGGCGGCGGCGGGGCAGGTGAGGTTGTCGAGGGGTGGGGTGGAAGATCGGATGAGGATGAGGGGGAGTTTGGCTTGGTCGAGGGTGAGGCCCAGCTCGTTGGCGAGGCGGACGCTTTGGGGAAGGGATGCGGTTTGGGCGGTGTCCCAGGGGATTGGGTTGTGGGGTGGGTTGGGGTCGTCGGGGAGGGCGGAGGTGGCGATGTGGATGCCAGTGCCGCTGGAGGTGGCGTGGAGGATGAGGCAGGCGACGGCGCGGGCGTGATTGGCGATGCCGGCACGGATTTCGGTGGATAGTTCGGCGTCGGTGTCGTGGGTGGTGAGGACGGTGAAGCCGGCGGCGGTGAGGAGGGGTTTGAGGCGGGTGACGAAGGCGAGGGTCACTTCTTTTTCGAGGACGTTGTTGGGGAGCTCGGCACCGGGGTCGTCACCGCCGTGGGCGGGGTCGAGGAGGATGACGTTGCGGGGTGGCTTAGGAGTGGCAGGGGTTTGGTTTACGTAGAAGGATTGGTCTTTGGGTGGGGCGGCGGGTGTTGGGGTTTGAGCGTGGGATAGGAGGGCGCTCAGGGCGAGGAGGCAAAGTGTCGTGATTTGTTGGCGTGTGGCGGTCACGGTTTAGGGGGTGCGATTCGATTGTAATGGGTGGAACGAGTAGCTAATCTGGCTTAACGAAGCGGTCGTACTACGCACGATACCCCATCCTTCACGATGAAACTGTGAAGGATGGGGCACCCGGTTTTGGTGGGTGGTTAGTCGAGGGCGTAGATGGCTAGGCCGCTCAGGAGTTTGGGGTAGAAGTCGGTGGATTTTTGGGGCATGACGTCGCCGGAGAGAGAGACGTCTTTGAGCTGGTCGAGGGTGATGGGCTTAATGAGGAAGGCTATGTCGGCTTCGTTGCTGGCTACAAGGCCGATGGCTTCGTCGGCTTCGCGGATGTAGCGGACGTTGCCCAGGCGGGTGATGGTTTCCTGGTCGAGGCCGAGGAGCTTGTCGAGGATGATGCGGTGGAGCTGGACTACGTCTAGCTGGCGCTGGCGGGCTGGCAGGTCCTTGAGGGCTTCGGCGATGGCTTCGGGCTTGGGGGTGAGGAGGTAGTTGCCGTCGCCGGTGGCGGCGAGGAAGGCTGTGCCTTTGGTTTCAGTGAGGGCGTCGAGGTCAGGGTTGTCGAGTTCTTTGACGTCGAAGTAGAGGGTGGCGCGGGTGATGAAGTCGGGCGAGGAGAAGCCTTCGAGGCCGTGGACGACGCGGTGGGTGGGAAGGATGGTGATGCCGGGGGCGTCCATGTTGACGAAGGTCATCATCATGGCGGCCTCGGGGAAGGCGGGCGTGGGGAGATGGCCGACGGGGAGCTTGTGGTCGGGGTCGAGAGGCTGGTTGAGGGGGAGCTTGAGCTGGGCGCTGCGCTCTTTCGCGTAGGCGACGGAGGTCTCGTAGCGGTGGTGACCGTCGGCGATGATGAGCTTCTTGTCGGCCATGGCGGTGACGATGAGGTTGATGAGGTTGGGGTCGGTCAGCTTCCAAACCTTGTGGACGACGCCGTACTCGTCGGTGATGGCGAGGTCGGGGGCGTTGTCGTCGAAGCCATTGGGGGTTTTTGCGCCGAAGATGAGCTTTTCGGCGGTGAAGGCGGGGTCGGAGTAGAGCATGTAGATCTGCTCGCAGTAGGCGCGGGTGGCCTTGAAGAGGCTCATGCGGTCGGACTTGTGCTTGGGGAAGGTCTGCTCGTGGCGGTAGACGACCTTGTCGGCGTAGTCGTAGAGGTGGCCGAGGGCGATGAAGCCGCGGCGCTCGCGTACCTCGTCGGAATGGGGGACGGTGTAGGTCTGGGAGTAGCCGTAGAGGGCGACCTCGGACTCTTCGCGGAGGACGTTGTCTTTGCGCCAGGCACGGAGGGTGTCGGCGGCGCGGGTGTAGACGTTTTCCTGGTCGGTGTCGGCGGGGAAGTGCTTGCCGAGGATGACGCGGATGAGGTTGTAGGGGCTGGCCTCGTAGTAGCGGTCCTGCATGGCCGGGGTGATCTTGTCGTAAGGCTGAGTTACGACGTCTTCCATGTTGACGCGTGCGGGGTCGTAACGGAGGGCGCGGAAGGGGTAGATACGGGCCATGCTGTTTTGGTCTCTCCAGAGATTGGTATGGACTGATTGTACGGGGTAGAGAGAGATGGGATGTAAATGGGATGAAAGACCTATATAGGAAGTAACGACTGGGGAGAAGACTTGGGAGGGAAGGTTTGCATCCAAGACGGCAGACGGGCGTTGTATTGTGAAGGCCATGATTCGAAACACGATTACAAATAGATGACAAATGGGTTCGTGAACGAGTCTATGATGTGGGGGCTGTGAGAGGCAGATGAAGATTGGCGTAGCGATTTGTGACGTATTGGGTTGATTAGTAGAACCGTTGATGTGCGAAGATAACTGCCTGATGTGCGTTGGTTTGTGGGTGTAGGCTGGATGGTCGCAAAGAAGGCATGGGCGTTGTTATGTGGGATTTTGACGGCAAACAGAGGGGTAAGGCGCGGTGGATGGCCAGGGCTCTGGCTGTCGCGATGGTGTGTGTGGGTTTAGGGGTTGGGGTGAGCGTGGCGCAGGAGAATCCGCTGGGCGAGGTGCATACCCAACCACCGCCTCCACCGCCAAAATCGCCGGAGGATTCGAAGCCGGTGATTGAGGGAGCGGAAAATGTCGCGAGAAACGCGACCTCGCGTCGGGATGCACGGATCCGCGTCGATGTGAACCTTGTGCTGGTGCCCGCGACGGTGACCGATCCGATGAATAGGCTGGTGACGGGGCTGGAGAAGGAGAACTTTGAGGTTTACGACAACAACATTGGCCAGACGATCAAGAGCTTTTCGACGGAAGACGCTCCGGTAACGATTGGGATTGTGTTCGACCTGAGTGGAAGCATGACATCGAAGTTTGCGCGGGCGCGGAAGGCGTTGAGCGAGTTTTTGAGGACGTCGAATCCTCAGGACGAGTTTTTCGTTGTGGGTTTCAACGATAAGCCCGCCGTGATTGTGGACTACACGTCAGAGGTGGATGATGTGGAGGCCCGCATGGTGATGCTGAAGCCGGAGAACCGGACGGCGCTGATCGATGCGGTTTATCTGGCAGTGAACAAGCTGCGGGACGCGAAGTATGAACGGAAGGCGCTTTTGATTATCTCGGACGGAGGGGATAACCGGAGCCGCTATACCGAAAGCGAGCTGAGACGGGTAGTGCGAGAGAGCGACGTGCAGATTTACTCGATTGGAATCTTCGACCAGTATGCAGCGACGCAGGAAGAGCAGATGGGACCGATACTGCTGACGGAAGTTTGCGACATGACAGGAGGGCGGTTGTTCCGGGTGGCGGACATGAACGATCTGGGGGATATTGCGACGAGGATCAGCGCGGAGTTGCGCAATGAATATCTGATTGGATACAGGCCCTCGGAAGTGAAGAAGGATGGGAACTGGCGTAAATTGAAGATACGACTTGTGCCGCCGCCGGGGCTTCCTCCGCTGACGGTGCACAATCGCCAGGGGTACTATGCACCTTCGCAGTAAGGAATGCAGAGAGAATTTGTTTAGCCTGCGAAGGCCGCGTGAGCCGTTCCTGCACTTTGCGGTCATTCTTGCCGTTTTTGTGGCACCTCAGATATGCAGAGCGCAGTTGGATAAGACCACGCCGTTAGTGCTTCAAGTAAAAGCTCATGGAGACTATGCGGACTGGCCAAAGCTTCGGCAGGATGTACAGTTCATCAGCGGAAAATCGACTGTCGCCGGGTTAGTAAAGAATCAGGTGGTGGTTCTGGAAGACGGGGTCGAACAGCCTGACGTGACGTTGCAACAGGTTGATGAAGCTGCTTCGATCTGCCTGTTGCTGGATCTAAGCAGTTCCATGAAGGAGAGTGGCAAGGCTCTGATTGAAGCTGCACGACGACTTATCGCGACTGCTAATCGGGCGGATGAGTTTGCACTTGTAAGCTTTTATGGCCCGGTGTATCTAGAGCAGGACTTCACAACCGATCCAGGGAAGCTTGATGCTGCACTGGAGCGCGTTGAGTTTAAAGGTGCCTCGGATGTTTTTGATGCCGTATTGAGTTCAGTTCTCCAGATGGAAACCCGTGCTCCGAAGTACAGGAAAGTAATAGTGATTCTCTCGGATGGAGATGACAACTACTCTCATGTCACACTCCCAGAGTTGTTGCGAAGACTGCGATATCCAGGGGCGCCACTGATTTACTCACTGAGTCCACACAAATTTAACCCGCGACAATTCCCGCAGGGGCTCCTAAATCTGCAGGCGCTCACAAAAGCGACAGGAGGATTAAGTTACGAGTCCGAGACCTCGGTCAGGTTGGGGGACGATGCGGCGGAGATTTCGCGGGATATACGAAGCCGGTACAGCCTGGAATACACCTCGACACATACGCAAAGGGACGGAAAACTGCACAAAGTGGAGATAAGGTTTGCATCGGAGATTGGCGCAACCAAGATTAAGCCGTATTTTCGGCAGGAGTACTATGCACCATTGCACTAAAAGGACGCAGCTGAATTTGAAAGCCGGGACGTTGCGGATGTTGGTCGCGGCGCTCGTTCTGTGCGGAACTGTGACTGGTCTGGCACAGCAAACTGCTGCGAAACAAACCGCGACGCAACCGACAGCACAGCAGCCATCGCTGACACTGGATCGTGATCCGGTGGCTTCGCCGGATCCGGATGTGCCGGCAAAGAATGCTACGGCGCCGCCACAGGGTCTTGGGTTGGGGCCGATTGCAAAGGGCGCAGGTGGAAAGTACACGCTGCGGGCGGATGCCTATGAGGTTCGGCTGAACGCCTCCGTTCTGGATTCGAGCGGGCGAACTGTGCAGACGCTGGATAAAGACGCGTTCCATATTTATGAGGATGGCGTTCCACAGACGATTGCTTCATTCCGGCATGAAGATTTGCCGGTATCGTTGGGGATCCTGATCGACAGCTCGGGGTCGATGTATGACAAGCGTGTGGCGGTGAATAAGGCGGCGCTGGATCTGATAAAGCTGTCCAACCCTGAGGACGAGGCGTTTCTGGTGGACTTCTCGTGGGAGGCGTTTATCGATCAGGATTTCACGAGCAATATTGGGAAGCTGCAGGAGGGGTTGAGTTACATCAAGTCGAGCGGCGGGACTGCGATCTATGATGCGCTGGTGGCCTCGGCGGATTACCTGGCGAAGAATGCGAAGCATCCGAAGCAGGTGCTGCTGGTAGTGACCGATGGCGAAGACAACGCTTCGAGCGCGACGCTGGAGCAGGCCATCCGACGGATTCAGGAATTAGATGGGCCGGTGATCTACAGCGTGGGACTGCTGTTTGGTGAGGATACGGACAAACGTGAGTCGAGGCATGCGAAGAGAGTGCTGGAGACGCTGAGTGAACAGACGGGTGGTGCGGCTTACTTTCCGCGGTCGGTGAAAGAGGTGGATGAGATTGCTGCGCAGGTGGCGCAGGATATTCGGACGCAGTACACGATTGCGTACCACTCGACTAAATCGCCTACGCTGGGCGGGTACCGAGAGGTGCACGTGGATGCGAAGGCGAAGGGATTTGGAAAGCTTTCTGTGCGAACACGGACGGGATACTATCCACGGGTGAGTACAGCGGATGCGACGGCAGAGGCTGGGCAGGGCTTCGCTGACAAGGAGAAGCGGCCTCAATGATGCGAGTTGCATCGTCGATTCTTGATCTGGTTGGAAAGACTCCGATAGTTCGGCTTAGCAGTGTGAGTCCCGCAGGTGGGGCGGAGATATGGGCCAAACTTGAGTATCTGAATCCTGGTGGAAGTGTTAAAGACCGGGCGGCGATGGGGATTGTGCTGGATGCTGAGAGGCGGGGTGTGTTGCGGCCTGGGTCTACGATTGTTGAGGCCACGGCAGGCAATACGGGCGTGGGGCTTGCGCTGATTGGTGTCAATCGCGGCTACAAGGTGATGCTGTATGTGCCGGAGCAGTTTTCCGAAGAGAAGTGCATGCTGATGCGTGGGCTTGGAGCGACGGTGGTGCGGACGCCTGAGGCCGAGGGGATGTCGGGGGCGATTCAACGGGCGTTGGAGTTTGAGCGTGAGACGCCGGGGGCGTTTGCGGCTTTGCAGTTTGAGAATCCGGCGAATCCGGACTTTCATGAGGAGACGACGGCTGTCGAGATTTGGGAGCAGATGGATGGCCGGGTAGATGCATGGGTGGCGGGTGTTGGTTCGGCGGGGACGTTTACTGGAGTGGGGCGGTTTTTAAAGCGAGTGAATCCGGGAGTGATGAATGTTGCGGTAGAGACGCAGGGCTCGGTGTTGCAGGGTGGAGAGCCGGGGCCGCATAAGGTGGAAGGGATCGGCGTGTCGTTTGTGCCGGCTACGTTTGACCGGAGTGTATGCGACCGGGTGATGATGGTGCGAGATGAGCCGGCGTTCGCGATGGTGAAGAAACTGGCGGCGGAAGAGGGTGTGTTTGGTGGGTCGAGCGCCGGGGCTGTGGTTTGCGCTGCGGTGGAAGTGGCGAAGGATCTAGGCGCGGGGAAGAGGGTGGTTACGGTGATTCCGGATTCGGCGGAGAGGTATTTGTCGAAGGGGATTTTTGACTAGCTTTTTTGATAATTGTGATTGTTGGAGTTACAAATGATTGAAGCGAAGAAGATGGGATTTGCTACGCGGGCGATTCACGATGGGCAGGCTTCTGAGGGGCTGACGGGAGCGGTGAATGTGCCGATCTTTTTGACGTCGACGTATCAGCAGGAAGAGATCGGGAAGAATAAAGGGCATGAGTATGCGCGGCTGACGAATCCTACTCGTGATGCGCTGGAGGAGAATCTTTGCTCGCTGGAGGGTGGGACGAGCGCGCATGTTTTTGGCAGCGGCATGGCCGCGATTACGGCGATGTGCACCATGATGAAGGCGGGCGATCATGTGGTGTGCTCGGACAATGTTTATGGTGGGACGGGGCGGCTGTTCGACAAGGTGATGGTGAACTATGGGTTGACGTTTACCTATGTGGATACGAGCGTGGCGGAGAATGTAGCCGCAGCGATTACTCCGGCGACGAAGCTGGTGCACATCGAGACGCCTACGAATCCTATGATGTCGATTACGGATATTCGCGCGGTGGCAGATATATGCCATGCGCGGGGTGTTGAGTTGAGTGTCGATAATACTTTCTTATCGCCATATTTGCAGCAGCCTATCGGTTTGGGTGCGGACATTGTGATGCACTCGACGACGAAGTTTTTGAATGGGCACTCGGATGGGCTGGGCGGTGTGCTGGTGTGCACGAAGCCGGAGCAGGCGGAACGGTTTCGGTTTGTGCAGAAGTGCACGGGTGGGATTTTGTCGCCGTTTGAGAGCTATCTGCTGCTGCGTGGAGTGAAGACGCTTGCGGTAAGGATGAAGCAGCATGATGAGAATGGGCGCGTCGTTGCTGACTTTTTGAAGGAACATCCGGCGGTGAAGCGGGTGTTTTATCCGGGGCTGGAGGAGCATCCGCAGCATGAGTTGGCGAAGAGGCAGCAGAGCGGATTCGGGTCGATGATCTCGATTGAGCTGGGGTCGCTGGAGCGGGCGAATGCGTTTGCTAAGAAGTTGAAGCTGGGGCTGTTGGCGGAGTCGCTGGGTGGGGTGGAGACGCTGGTTTGTCATCCGGCTACGATGACTCACGCGGCGGTGGGTGCGGAGGGCCGCGCCAGGCTTGGGATTACGGATGGGTTGATGCGGATCTCGGTGGGGATTGAGGATGTGGAGGATATTGTGGAGGACCTGGCGCAGGCGTTGGCTTAGTATTTGCCGGGTATTTTGTAAAAAACGTGGTGCAGAACGTGGTTTTTGGTGTGGTAAAGATGGACAAGTTGTGGTGGAAGTGTGGGTGGTCAGGTCATTCGTGGATGTGATAGCTTCATTAGTTCTAGTTATAGAGCTGGAGGGCTGTGATGTTTGGATTGACGGGCGAGCAGGAGCAGTTGCGGAAGGAAGTCAGGGCGTTTGCGGAGAGAGAGATTGCGCCGCATGTGATGGAGTGGGATGAGAAGAGCGAGTTTCCTCATGAGGTGGTAAAGAAGCTGGGTGAGATGGGGTTGCTGGGAGTGATCTTTCCTGAGTCGCTGGGTGGCGCGGGGATGGGGTATGTGGAGTATGTGCTGGCGATTGAGGAGTTGTCGCGGGTAGACGGGAGCGTGGGGATTATTGTGGCCGCGCATAACTCGCTTTGTACGAACCACATTATGCTGGCGGGGAATGATGAGCAGCGGAAGCGGTGGATTCCGAAGCTGGCCAGCGGGGAGTGGTTGGGATCGTGGGGGTTGACGGAGCCGGGATCGGGATCGGATGCGGGCGGGATGCGGACGACTGCGGTGAAGCGTGGGGACAGGTGGGTTTTGAATGGGTCGAAGACTTTCATTACGAATGGTACGTATGCGAATTGTGCGGTGGTGATGGCGGTGACGGATCGCGAGAAGGGGACGCGTGGGGGGATCTCGGGGTTTGTGGTGGAGAAGGGGACGAAGGGTTTTCGGCCGGGGAAGAAGGAGAACAAGCTGGGGCTGCGGGCGAGCGATACCGCGGAGCTGATCTTTGAGGAGTGTGAGGTTCCGGCGGAGAATCTTGTGGGCAAGGAAGGGGATGGCTTCAAGGATGCGATGCGGGTGCTGGATGGAGGGAGGATTTCGATTGCGGCGTTGAGCCTGGGGATGGCTCGGGGGGCGCTGGATTCGGCGAGGAAGTATGCGCTGGAGCGGCGGCAGTTTGGGAAGACGATCAGCGAGTTTCAGGGGATTCAGTTCAAGTTTGCGGATATGGCAACGGAGCTGGATGCGGCGTGGTTGCTGACGATGCGTGCGGCGAAGATGAAGGACGCGGGACAGAAGGTGACGATGGAATCGGCCATGGCGAAGCTGTATGCGAGCGAGGCGGCTTGCAGGATTTGCGATGAGGGCGTGCAGATTCATGGGGGATATGGGTTTATTAAGGATTATCCGGCGGAGAAGTTTTACCGGGATGTGAGGCTGTGCCCGATCGGTGAGGGGACGAGCGAGATTCAGCGGATGGTGATTGCGCGGGAGTTGCTGGGGAAGGCGCCTAGTCGAGGGTGATCTTGGCTTCTCTTTACTTGCGGATCTTTTAGGCGGCTTATGGCTGCCCATAGCCTTTATTCGTCGTACGAGCCGCTTCAATGAGCGACTCGGCGATTTCCCATCAATTGAGGAACGTGAATCCGGCGATGTCCGTAACGGTCATTGCTTCCTACAAGCGTTTATCGGTACTCAATTCAGATTCGACGTGTGCGCTAACCCCGCCAGATAGGGAGCACCTCAGGAACAGATTTTCGGAGTTCCAGTAGATATTCATGATGGGGGCTATAGCTACAGACCGGATCGATGGCTTCGGCGTCGCCTGTGATCATGAAGGCCTGGCAGCGGCAGCCGCCGAAGTCACGTTCCTTTCTGGGGCAGGCGAGGCAGGTGTCGGACATCCAGTTGTCTCCGCGAAAACGTTGGAACGCTGGAGAAGACTTCCATATCCAGGCGAGGTCACGTTCGCGCACGTTGTCGAAGGATAGGTCGGGAATGATCGCGGCGGAGTGGCAAGGAAGTGCTTGTCCAGCCGGGTCGATGAGCATTATCTGTCGTCCCCAGCCGCCGACGCAGGCCTTGGGGAAGCTGCCGAAGTAGTCGGGAAAAACGGCTTCAAGGTGGATCTTGCCCTTCAACCGCTGCTTCGCGGCCTCAACGATCGGCAGGGAGCGATCGACTTGCTCTTCGGTCGGCATGAGGAGTGAGCGGTTCTTCAACGCCCAGCCGTAGTACTGGACATGGGCTATCTCGAGTCGATCCGGGGTGAGATCTTCGGCCAGAGCGATGAACTCTTCGAGGCGGTCGAGGTTCATGCGATGAACGACCAGGTTGATGGTGAAGGCCAAGCGAAACTTCTTGATCACCGGAACCAGCGCGAGTTTGATCGCATGTGCCCGGGCTCCGGCGATGCGATTGGCGGAGGTCTCATCGAGATCCTGAAAGCTGAGCTGGAGATGCTCGAGACCCGCCTCGACCAATGTAGCCAGTCGCTCTTCCGTAAGGCCAACCCCGGAGGTGATCATGTTGACATAGAGGCCTGCTTCTCGACCGGCCCTTATTAACTCAGGCAGATCTTTACGAGCAAGAGGCTCGCCTCCGGTGAGGTGTAGCTGCATAACACCCATCTGAGAGGCCTGCCAGAAGACACGTGTCCAATCTTCGGTCGGGAGTTCAGCTTCGCCGCGTTGCATCTCGAGCGGATTGGAGCAGTAGAGGCAGTGCAAGGGGCAGCGGTGGGTCACCTCGGCGATCAGCGAGAGCGGAGATGCAGGAGTTATCGAAGTCTGATTGGCTAGTGTCATGTTCAAACCCGGACTACGCCGCGTTGTTCCATACGATCCAATAAGCTGAGAACATCGCCTTGCACTTCATTGACATCCGCGTCTGCATATTGCAGCAGCAGATCTGCGACAATAGCGGTTACGCTCTGCCGGCCATCCAGGCGACTTAGAATCTCACGAGTTGGGCCAGAGAGATTCAGCATACCCTCCGGGACCAGCAGCACGCTTTGGGTGGGGTGGAGGCGGCAGCCCGGCGCGAGTCGTGGAATCGAATTCAGGTCCATGGTCAGCCCTCACTAAACATTATTCGCAATCGGGAACGAAAGCGCCGGGGGGTATGTTCCCGGGCCTCACGTACGCGTAGTCGATTGCATCCAGTTGCGCCCACAGCATGGCACATTTTGCCTCCAGCGCTTGAACGGCCTGCTCCTGCTGAGAACGGGTGACTGCGTGGGTTGATACGTAGTCCAGGGCAAACGTCGCGTCTTCGGGCGCCTGCGTAAGGCGGCCTATGAAATAGGCAAGCCCCGGCATCAGATAGGGGTAGTGAATACGCATCTGATCCATGCGGAGCGAGATGAGGTCGCGGGAGAAGAGTTCTGTCAACGAAGACGCTACGGCAATGAGCAAGGGGCTCTCTCGAACCAGCGCCAGATAAGCATCGACGGCGTACCGCACGCCGGGCAAAACTCCATTACAGGGGATGACCTGTTCGCGAGAGAGCCCCGATGCTTCAGCAAGCTGGATCCACTTCTCGATACCGCCGTAGCCGTCTTGATCGCCATCGTGATCGAGGATGCGTTTTCTCCACGCGCGCCGGAAGGCGGGGTCGTCGCTCTTCGCGAGCAACAAGGAATCCTTGATCGGGATACGGCTCTGGTAGTAGTAGCGATTGAGCGCCCAGGCCTGCAACTGACCGCGGGTCAACTCCCCTTTGTGCATACGAAGGTGAAAGGGATGCTTGTGGTGGTAGCGGCTGTCTCCGACAGCCTGCAGACGGTCCCGCAGTTGCTGCCTGGAGAGACGATCCCCTCCGATGGGTATCACGGTCGCTGAGCCAGTTGCCATCCGTCATATCCTATCTGCCATCCCGCTTCGATCGTTGCCCGATGCTCCGCGCTGCGAGGGTCAAGGATGGGGTTTGTGTTGTTGATATGGACGAAAACCTTGCATGGAAAGTGTAACTCGGCCAGGAGCGCGATGGTGCCGTCGTCTCCGCTCAGCGGAATGTGACCGATGGCGCGGGCAAGGGGTGTTCCAGACTGCGTCTGGTTCAGTTCCGCATCGCTCCAGAAGGTGCCGTCAACCAGGATCGTGTCGCACAAACTGTAGAAAGCGAGTAGATCGTCCGTGATCTCAGGAACTGAAGGCGTATAGGCCACGCGACGGCCTTCAAATTCAAGCAGCAATCCTATGCTGGCTTGCCCGGGCTCATGCGTGTCAAATTCACGGGCGTAGAAGGGAAGAGAGCCCGCAAGCGGGATGGGAGTACAGTTGATTCCCGAGTCGCCAAGTCCAAATGTCACACCCGCTGTGATTTCGACCCAGGTGAGTTGATTGGGGACGCGATGCAACATGCGGAAGAAGCTATTGGCTTCGAGCGTGTCACGCACCAGAGAAGTCGCGTAGATAGTAAGTGGCTGAAACTCTCTCAGGAGGAGAAGGCCAGAGACCTGATCGAGATCGGCGCTGGTCAACACGATTCCGCTGATTGGTGTGTTTCTGCGACCGCGCGCGGGTGAAGGTTGAAGCTCCGGATTGGATTCGATTTGATATCGAAGATCGGGAGAGGCATTCAACAGGAACCACTTGTCTCCGTTACTCGATACTGCGGCCTGAAGTTGCAGGCGAGGCGCCACACGCGGAGAATCTTCTCGGGCAAGGTCACAGACCTGGCAAGAGCAGTTCCACTGGGGAATACCGCCTCCGGCGGCAGTCCCCAGCATCTTGAATTGAAACATTCGTTATAGTTCTGCGGGTGCGTAGCAGTTGATCTCGCAACCAAGGCTGACTTCTTGGAAATCAGGACGGGTCCAGGTTTTCGATTTCATAGGGATCTCCTGTGTCTGTAGAACTCTCACGGGCCCGAGCAGTCTTCCCTTTGCTCGCTGGAATTATACATAAGCTAAATGGCATTTGTGAACCAGAGCATCGCTAGGCGATTTCAGCGGAAGCGACCAGTCGGCCAGCGTTTTACCAATGCGTCTGCGTCGTAATCGGAAATGAAACTCAGTTGGCGATAACGGGACCAACTCACTCATCCAGGTTGCGACTGTATTCTTACCTAAATCGGCCGATCTAGCAGGCTCCTCGGAAGTGCTCGCACTTAATTAAGTTTGGCGCGGATTCGTGTGGTGGGAAATTCCCACCGATTGAGTCAGAATACGATTTCAAACTCAGTGAGGAAATATACATCAACCAGGATGAGATGACTAGCGGTTTGCGACTAGATTTCGAAGGTTTCCCAGCGGGTTTCTATGCGGTTGAGGAGCTCGGGGAAGCCCGGGGCTTTGCGGGCTTTGTCGAGGAGTGGGTCGAGGCTGCTGATCATGGGGAAGTTGATGAAGCCGCGATCCATGGCGGTTTCGAGCCATTGGATAGCAGCGGCACCGTCGTCGAGAAGGGAATAGCACTGGGCCATGGCCCAGGAGTAGTGCGGGTCGCAGCCTGCGATCTGTTTGAGCTCGTTGGTGGCGATGAGGGTGGCGGCGTCGGCGTCTCCTGCGATGGCGGCTTGCATGAGGGCGCCGAGGTTTGAGAAGAACTGATCGGGGTGGAGTTTTTGGATTGCCTGGAATTGTGCGATGGCTTCACTGTTGCGACCGATGAGAGCGAGGACCTGGCCTCGGCACCAGAGGAGCATGACGTTGTCGGGGTCGAGTTGGATGGCTTCGTCGAAAGAGGGAAGGGCTTCGGAGAACTCGCCTGCCATGAGGGATAGAAGACCGGGGACGAAGCGATAGACGGGCGTGAGGGGGTCGATCTCGAGGATGCGGCGGGCGATAGGTTTGGCGGCGACTGCCTTGCCGCTGAGGCCGCAGATAGCGGAGTACCAGGCGAGGGTGTCGGAGTCGTTGGGGTCGGCGACAATGGCTCGCTTGAGAAGCTTGATGGCCTTCTGGGCTTCGCCCTCCTGCACGCTGATGAGGCCGAGGAGGCGGAAGGCGTGGGGCGATTTGGGATCGAGGCGGAAGGCTTCGTCGGCGCAGGCTTTGGCCTTGACGAGGTATTCGGGGTCGGATGAGATTCCGGCGTTGACGTACTGCCAGTAGACTTGGCCTTTGGCGGAGAGCAGAAGGACGTTTTTTCCGACGAGGGCCTCTCCTTTCTCGATGTATTCGAGGGCGCGGTCGAGGGCGGGGCGCGAGTAGTTGAGGATCTCGTGCTTGGCCATGAGGTAGTAGCGGTAGGCATCGGGGTCGGGGAGAGGGCGCTCGAGCATCTGCTTGTCCTCGGCCGGGCTGAGCTGAATCTTGAGCGACGATACGATCTGGTGGGAGATGTTCTCCTGGATGGCGAAGACGTCGTCGAGAGCGCCGGTATATTTTTGTGCCCAGAGGAGGGAATGGCTTTCGGGATCGACGAGCTGAGCAGTGACGCGGATGCTGTTGTTCCCGGTGAGGGTCTTGTTGTTGAGGCGGACCGAGCCCTCAAGGACGTAGCGAACGTTGAGATCGCGTGCGATCTTTTGGGACGAGTCCGTTGTGCCTTTGAGGCGCATGGCGGAGGTGCGGCAGATAATGCGCAGAGAGCGAACGCTGGAGAGGTCCGTGATGATTTCGTCGGTGAGGCCATCGCAGAAGTAGTCTGCTTCGCCGTTCGGCTCGGCACTGGTGAAGGGGAGGACGAGCACGGACGCTTCGCTGGAGCCGAGGTGTTGCTGGTCGACGAAGAGGCGGCCCAGCGAGATGGAACGTATGGAATCGTATGGCTTGTTAGAGAAGGACTGCAGTGCCGTAATGAATTCGCCGGCACTCTGGAAACGCTGCGCGGGGGCTTTGGCCAAGGCTCGCTCGAGGATATCGTGGATGGCGACGGGAAGCTCAGGGCGGTGTTCGAGGATGGAAGGAGCATCGCTCTTGATGATGGCATCGAAGACGGCGTAAGTGGTGTCGCCCCGGAATGGTAGTTTGCCGCTGAGCATCTCGTAGAAGACGACGCCGCAGGCCCAGAGATCGGTGCGATGGTCGACTTGCTTGCCGAGAACCTGCTCTGGCGCCATGTAGCTGACGGTGCCTACGATGACGCCGGTTTCGGTGAGGGCCTGGGCGACGTTTGGCCGTTTGGCCAGACCGAAGTCAACGATCTTGAGCTGATCGCGAGGGCTGATCATCAGGTTGGAGGGCTTGATGTCGCGATGGATAATGCCGTGCTCATGGGCGTGATGGAGGCCGGAGAGCAGTTGCGAGGTTAGCTCTGAGGCAACGGCGAGGTCTAGGGGGCCCCGGTCGATTTTGTCGGCGAGGGTTTCGCCCTCGTAGTAGCCCATGACGAGGATGATCTGGCCGTCGGGGAGCTCTTCGATGTGGTGGATGCTGCATATGTTGGGGTGGTCGAGGACACAGGCTGCGCGTGCTTCCAGTAGCAGGCTGTGCTTCTGCGTGGGATCGGCGAGCATGGCAGGCGTGAGGGACTTGAGTGCGACAAGACGATGGAGAAGGAGGTCTTCTGCTTTGCAGACGACGCCTGTGGCACCGGTGCCGAGGCGCTCGAGAACCTTGTAGTGCGAGATGGCCTGGCCTTCAAGCATAAGAGGGTAACGATACCTCGGGAAGGGGCGAAGCGGCGTGAATCTCGAGCAGCTCTTCGAGGACGGAAGCGACGGAGTCGATGGTGTGAAATGCGCTGAGTGCTAAATATTTCGACTGGTTCGGTGTGAGCGGCATGTTGTCGAGGGTGCGGTTGAGTGTGTCGATGTGCTCGGGATCGTCCTCCGCGTGAGAGATGAGGCAACGGAATGCGCTGGCGGGAAGACCGGTGGTTCTCTTGATCTGCTCCAACTGGTGGACAAGAGGAGGATAGCCTTCGAGCACGATGAGGTATCCGAAGATGGTGACCGGATGCATGTGAAACATCCAGAAATATTGCGCACCGAGAAGGGAGACTACGGCGGGGAGTGGAGTTGCATGGAGGACTTCGGAGGAGTCGATGCCGAGGCTCTCGATATCGCTGAGGAGCCATTGGTCGTGGTCCTTCTCCTCGTTGATGTGCATTTCGAGGTAGGCTGCGGTTCGGGCCGCGACGGCATCGTTGGGAAGTAAGAGTGCGCAATCTTTTGCGGTGCGCATGAGCGAGATTCCGTTTTGCATGACGCGATGGAGCTGGATGAGAAAGTGTGGCAGGATGCGGGCCAGGTCGGGATGGGTCCAGAACAGATTGCTGGCTGAGAGAAGCCTGCCCTCTGCAAAACGGATTTTGGTCCAAAGGAGTTCGCTGTGAGTGGCACTGGGCATGGTAGTGGACCTCCCTGATTGTGCGCTTTTTCTGGAGTTGATAGCGAGAGTGGCGAATGGGTTAGACGGGAAAGTTGGGCCGCATGAGCTCTTTGCCCGCGGGCGCTGCGCCCAGCTTCTTGCCTAGCTTGATGAGGACATCGACCTCTTCCGTGGTGATGCTTTCAATCGTTTTTTTGTCGTGTTCGGAGAAGTGATCCGCATTCAAGATGCCTGCTGCGCTAAGGCGTTCGACGTTGGTCTGTTTTGGTGTCATTTTCGTCTCCTGAGTTTTGACTTAGCTTCGGCCGGGTGGAGCCATGCACAGACCTGGGTGGCTGTGAGCATGAGATCGTCCGTTGGAAGTTTGCCCGTATTGTATACGGGGCGGCTCTTTGATGTTGCTTCGGAGAGTGAAGGGTTATGGTGTTGAAGTGAGAACGATGGGGAGCTTGTGGGGATATCTGAGGAACGAATGCCGGGCACACTTCTTTCACACGCTGGACTCAAGTCGCTGGACGATAGTGTTCGTGCGCTGATTGCTCCGATAGCTCCGGTGGTGGTTTTCGGGCCGAACAATTTTCCGTTTGCGGTCAATGGGATCTCTGGCGGATTTAGCGGCTGCGATTGCTGCTGGTAATACAGTGATTGCGGAGGGTCATCCGTTTCATCCGGGTACGACTAAATTATTGGGAATGCGCGTTTACTGCTCTGAAGGAGGCTGGATTGCCCGGGGTCACCGTGCAGATGATTTACAACATCAGCAATGACGACGGGTTGAGGCTGGTGAGCGTGAGCGGGTGGAGCGGTCAGCTTTACCGGGAGGCCGTGGTGGGGGCTGCGGTTGAAGGAAGCGGCGGATAAGGCGGGCGAGCCGCTTTATCTGGAGATCTGGCGCTCAGGTGGGTTCCGTACGTCAATTGGGAAATTAATGAAGCTTATGAATCTTTGGAATGAGCAGGAGCGTCTAAGAATCAAATTATCGATAATTCTGAATACGTAGATGTCGAGGAGCCGATAGATTTTCACCCTTTGCTTCTAACTTAGCTTGGCTTC
>DATMQZ010000062.1:0-41169 GCA_035566575.1 Edaphobacter sp. | reverse complement strand
AGAAGATTCTGCCCTCTGAGCAAGCGCCGGCATGATCGAAAAACATACTAGTACGAAGCACAATGGAAGTCGGAAACGGGTCATGTTGCCCTCATGCTATGGAGCGGTGCTTCAGCCAGCACTGTAGACCTTTTGGGGTATATGTTATTTGCGAAATAGCAATGAAGAGGGCTCAGGCGTCACGGAAATCGGTTCGGAAGAGCTAGGGTTGATCTGGGCGGGGCCGTCTGCAGGGCTTCACTGGCGTATTCTTATTCCAGCGAGCGCTTTACGGAAATGTGCGATGACTCGCTTTATGGTCTCAAACACGCGAGCATTTGGTCCGACGCCATGCGTCCGCAGGGCTCTTGCCTGGAGTTTGAGATACGTACTGGTGGTCTGTACGCTTGTGAGCGGATTCCTTGCTTCTGTTCCAGGGTTGTCAGCGCAATCAGCGGCTAAGCCAGAGATTCTCATCGCCGTAATGGACAGCGACCGGCATCCATTGGCGGGTGTAGTGATCGAAGCCAAATCAGATTCGGAGTTACTCTGCAAGGCAATCACGGATGTTCATGGCCTCGCCACACTTAGGGGTTGCGGTTCTGCCGCAGCGCTTCGTCTCATTGCGAGCCTTGAGGGCTACTTCCCTGCGACAATCGATGTTCCCTTGCAAGACCGACAGGTCATTGAGATCACGTTGTCCAAGAAGATACTCGTACAACAGACCACCGAGGTCCAGGCTGATTCACCGAGCGTTTTGACAGAAAGCGCAAGCAGCCAGACAAAGCTTCCTCTGGAACAGGCCAGATCCAGTCCCGTGCGCCCCAACACATTGGTCGATGTTCTCCCTCTGATACCTGGCGTAATACGAACGCCCGATGGCCGCGTCCAGATCGCCGGTCTGGACGAACAACACAGCTCTCTGCTCATTAACTCGGTTACTGTGAATGACCCCGCGACCGGCAGCTTTGGCCTAAGTGTCCCTATCGATAGTGTGGGTATTCTCAAGGTGATGCAGTCTCCATTCCTGGCCCAGTACGGCAGCTTTACAGCCGGGATTGTGAGCGCGGAGACGCTTCGGGGCGGCCCCAAGTTTAGCTACAGCCTCAACGATCCTTTACCCGAATCACGAATCCGTAGCGGACATCTTGTAGGGGTGCGCGCCGCATCGCCCCGTCTGAATCTAAGTGGTCCTCTGATAGAGGACCATCTTTACTTCCTTCAAGGCTTTGAATATCTCATGAGTAAATCTCAGGTACGTACTTTGCCGTTCCCGGAGAACGTGATTCGCTCGGAAGGATTTAATTCGTTCACTCAGATCGATGCGCTCCTGGGCGCCAGCAACAGCATCACAGCCACCCTCCACTTCGCACCTCACTCAGTGAACTACGCTAATTTGAATTACTTTGATCCGCAGCCGGTAACTCCTAACGCCGACTATCAGGAAAATACGGGAACCATTACCGAACACCTTGGCATTGGTGGCGGGGTAGTGACCTCTACTTTTGCGGGTACCCGGTTTGTCACAAATGTCGCCGCACAGGCTGACGGAGAGATGGTTCTCTCGCCAGTGGGCAACTCTGGTAACTACTTCGGGCAGCAGAGCCGCGAGGCTACCCGCTTCCAATGGATGGAAACGTGGAACCCCGCAAATATCAAGCTACTCGGACAACATGCCCTGCAGATCGGAACAGTACTTGCCCATGCTGAAGACGAGGGGCAGGTTATACATCGCAATGTAAGCATCGAAAGTGCGTCAGGCCAGTTGCTACGTACAATCGCTTACGACGGCGATGGGGCCTACAGCTTGTCAGATATTGAATCGGCTATCTATGCTCAGGACCATTGGATTCTCAATTCTCGCGTTGCCGTAGACACCGGGATGCGCTGGGAGACGCAGTCTCTTACCCACGCAAGTCGATTCGCGCCGCGCTCCGGCATTACCTGGACGCCCCGCGAGAATAACGCTACTGTCGTTCGCGGTGGTATAGGGGTCTTTTATGACTCCCTCCCGCTCAATACTTATGCGTTCGGCAGCTACCCAGAGCAAATCGTCACAACATACGACGGTAGTGGCAATGTTACGGACGGACCGCGACACTATCTGAACATCATCGGTACCTCTAATTCTGGGTCTCCGCTTATCATTCAGCAAACCACGAGTGGAAACTTTGCACCGTACAGCGTGGCCTGGAATGTGGAGGCTGAGCATGAGGTGAATAAATCTCTCATGTTCAGGGTCCGCTATATCCATGCGGATGGACAAAATCGACTCACTCTTGCGCCTGAAATCACGTCGGCCTGGAGCGCTCTCGTGCTCGGCGGTTCGGGCACTCTACAAAGCAGGCAGATGGAAGTCACTTCGCGAGTCGGAGCCACTGAGCAACGCCAATTCTTTTTCTCCTATGTCCGCCAATCGGCCCGCGGCGATCAAACCGATGTATCCAGTTACCTCGGTGATTTTCCTTTTCCAGTAGTTCGTTCGCCGATCAGTGCCAGCACCACAGGAGAAATCCCGAACCGCTTTCTGCTGTGGGGAACCTGGGTCTTGCCATGGCAAATGCGAATCGCGCCGCACGTCGAGTATCGCGACGGGTTTACCTGGCAGCCGGTGGATGTCTTCCAGAACTACGTTCCATTCTCCACTTACCAATCACGCTACCCCCGCTATTTCTCGGCTGACGTGCGAGGCGCCAAAGATATCAAGGTTGGCGCACATCACGCGATTCGCCTCTCTATGACGGTGCGGAACCTGACGGACCATACCAACCCGCTGCAGATCCACAATAATATCGCTGACCCGCAATATCGCACATTTTTCGGCGATTATGGGCGGCATTATCTGTTTGATTTTGATTTTCTCTATTGACCTAATAGAACTGCTCGCCGTCTTTGAGGAAGCTTCGACTACGTCAGAATTGCTGCCCTGCTTTATGGTAATTCCCGGTAATTCAGCAGGACAAAGCCGGCCAGTGCCAAGCACAGCGGCCAGAGGTAGCTTGCACTGGTGGCCATGCGGCCCCTAGGTAAACGCAGCTCCAGCCATCGGCTACACCCCGCTGTAATACCAAGCAGCGCAATAGGAGTGTGGCTCATCTCTGCAATCAGTGCTTCTTTTATGTCTATGGCCGAATGCTCGTGTGTCAGCAACATCGCGGCGCCGAGAGCACACATTGCTGGAAAAACGTAAGTGCTCCCCCACGCTCTCAACTTGCCTGCCTGCACTGCACATTCGAATGCTGCGAAAACCATGATAAGGAACGCCCCGAAACGATGTTCGAGTACGTCGGGCGCGGAAAAACTCTGCCAAAAGGGACGCGGCCCAAGGGGCCAGTTCTCTGGGTCAGCCCGCAGCAGGATGAAGACTGCTAAACCCGCAAAGCTCAGGGGCCAAAAGCGGGCCCAGCGCATTGAGGGGTGCCGGCTGAGCAGCGCCAGCAGCCCTGCGATGAGAACAATCAGCCCTGCCCAGTGATGGTTGTACTCCGACCATGCTCTGTCGATGTCGTCGCTCCCACCAATACCTCCGAACTGACTGTTCTGGACGGCCACTGCGATTGAACTCGGAGGAGTCAGCACAGCTAAGGGCGGACTGCTCATGCGCGGCGGTTCTGGGTGCATGCGCACGAAGATCTCGTGGGAAGTCAGCGTATCCTGAGCGGAAACGTCGGCCGCGGGTGCCTGTGCGGTCAGGGAAGCCGCCGTCAACACTGCGAGAAATCCCAGACAAACCTCAGCCTCGACGACCCGTCGCAGCCGCGCCAGCAAAGGCGCAGGATCGCTGGCCAGACGCCGAACCAGGAACCAATTTCCGGCGCCAAGTGCAATCATCGCTAGGAAAAGGTAGATCTTGGCAACCAGCATGATGCCGTATGCAGTCGTGTATAGTCTGCTCCACGATCCTACGTAGAACCAAGCCATGCTCACTCCGGCCAACACGAGCGCGGGCGCGGCCAATAGGGCCATCCTGGAGTAACGCTGGGTCAAACGCCGTGCCTCGTACAGGTCTTCGACGCGGCCTAAGGAAATCAACAGATAGGCCATAGCGCCAATCCAAGCGGCTGTACCCAGGTGATGTGCGGCAGTGAGAATCGCCAACACAACGCGATGGTCGATGCGTGCCGCAGCATGGCTTGTGGATACCGTGGCCACTAGCAGCAGCAGACCTAAGGGGAGCATTGCGACCGTCGCTTTATTGCTTTTGAGCCGAGCGCAGATCCAGAGTCCAATCGCGGACAGGATTGCGAAGGAATCGGCGCGGAAGAAGCTGGTGCTGATCACATCCTTGAGCGTCAAATCGGATCCACCCATCAGGATGGCACCGGAAGAGGAAATGATCGCAAGCTCACCAACCACGACAGCGAGTGCCGCTAACCTGATACCCCGGCGGCAAAAATTACCGACTGCCTCGCTCGCCCTCGCCGGGCGTACCACAGCCAGGAGAAAGGCAACGCCTCCCAGCAGCAACGCTTCGAAAGCAAGCGTTGCCGCGCGCGCCAGAACGCTCAACAGCTCGATATCGCGCAGGAACCAGATCAAGAGATTAGGTCTCTACTCTACTTGGAATGGAATTTTACCGCGCGTGATGTGTCCATCCGTAGCCAGAACCTGCCAGCGCAAGACATAGGCTCCTTTAACAAGCCCGGTCAACTTCGCAGACAGCAACTCGGGTGCGGGCTGGCCGTCGATGGCGACCTTCTCTACTCTTCCGCCAGGGGCGAGCAACGTCAGGGTCGAGTGCTCCATATCGACCCGCGAATTGTATTTGAGGAGGACGGCGATCTCTGATCCTGAGACGGTACTGTTCGCTCCTGGCTGAGAGCTCACCAACACGGCGTGTGCCAACGCCACTCTGGGAGCAAACAGAGCAATACCGCAAGCAACAACGATAGCTGCTATAAGCCGAGGCGTAAACATCCGAGTATTCCTGCGCATAGCCAAGCCACCTCTCCTTCATCAATTAAGTCAGCACGTTGAGGACGATGCCTCACCGGAGATTGCTATCCTAAACGCTTTTGAGCATCGCCGACGGAGACGCCTTTTGCATAAAGGCGTCCGATATATTCACAGATCGCGACTCTCTGGCTTACATTAGTGGCAGATTTCGGTCCCGGTGGTTTTCTGGAAGGCCTTTCACGACGTTTTCGCGACGTCTTTTAAAAGACGATTAAGCAAATTATGGCGGATACGAACGCAGTAGTCCGTTCCTTTTTGTGGCGGATGGGTTCCCTGAGACGCTGTCAGGATCACAAACGTATCACTAGCGAAGATGAATTCGAAGAACAGGAGCGCCGCGAACGTAAGGCCACCCCAGATTTGCCGGGGAAGCCAAGTGACGGCACAGGAGCATTAAGATCCCGAGCAGCACAGTGTTGTTCCTAGATTGCTATCTCTAACTAATTGAGAAGAATGGTCGGCCCTGGTAGACGATTTTAGAACTTTTCATGGCTTGAAGCTTCTCTCAGTCTGCTTTCCGGCGTCCTTTTGAGACCCGAGCGCCAACCTCAGTTACCGGAAATCCGTTTGGTGGGAAGCGAGACGCCAAGTTCCGAGCGGTCGTCTGGATTGTTTCCGTGTTGCCGACGATGGCGCATTCCCAAGGGTTGCTCTTACCCCGGCGTTATTACTACTTTTCCGCGAGCGTGTCCTTCTTCTTGATACCGGATGGCCTGAGGGACCTCACTCAACCTGTAGCACCTGTCAATGATCGGCCTTACCTTTCCGCTCGCCATCAGCTCGCACAGGATGGTCAAGTCTTCTTTGCTCGGTTTCGCCAGGAACGTGACGAGCTTCTGGCTTGTCGAACGCGACAACACAAACATTTGAATCAAACGCGCCAGAATACCGGTTCCGCCTCCGCTCGCGGGTGCCCCAACTCCGACGTATCTCCCTCGGGGGTTCAACACGCGCCCGCATGCAGACAACGAATGGTCGGCAAAGCAGTCGAGGATCAGGTCGTAGTGTTGCCCACTATTCGTGAAATCCTCCTGGGTGTAATCCATCACTTGATCTGCGCCAATGGATCGAACCATTTCCACGTTATTCGTTCTGGTTACGCCAGTCACATATGCACCGAACGACTTAGCGATCTGCACAGCGAACGTACCCACACCTCCCCCTGCGCCGTGAATCAGGACTTTCTGTCCCGGCTGAATCTGTCCTTTGTCGCGAAGACCCTGCAATGCGGTAAGTGCCGCTAGGGGCACAGAAGCTGCTTGCTCAAACGTCACGTTCTTCGGTTTCACAACCAATGTCGACTCGGGAGCGCACGCATACTCGGCAAATGTTCCTTGGAGGTGGGCCCAGACTTTGATACCCGAATTCTGCGGATTACTGATACACACCCCGAAGACCTCGTCGCCTGGTTGGAACTGCGTTACGTTCTTGCCGACTGCCTCAACCTGACCAGCCAGGTCAACCCCTGGCCGCCCTGGCCGCGTGACCTCTGGTTTGCGCAGCCCGAGCATGATGCGAAAATATGTACGGCACGCCTTTCAGTTCGCCGCAGTCAAGCGGATTGACAGACGCCGCACGGACTTTGATCAAGATCTCATTGTCCTCGGGGGCTGGCTTTTCAATTTCTTCGCATTGAAGAACATCGGGTGAACCGTAACGGTAATAAACGATAGCTTTCATCGGAATGAGAGCTTTGATACGCATGAAGCATACTCGCTTGAAACATTCTGTGCGCAAGGTCTCCTGATCCATGCGGACCTTCTATAGCCCGATGGACCGGGCCTTCTCCATTGCCGGATGAAGAGCAATCCGGAAACTATCCTTGGGTCTGAAAAGTCGGGTTTACGGAACTTCACGACGTTGCTCGGTCAACATGGCCTTGCGGCATCTATGACGAGTTCTAAAGCGACAATTGGGTTCGCTTGTAAGTCGCTGAGAAGAAAGTGCGATTTTGAATGGTCGGGGCGAGAGGATTCGAACCTCCGACCCCCTGGTCCCGAACCAGGTGCGCTACCAGACTGCGCTACGCCCCGAAATTTGCTGCGGTGAGATTGTCGATAGATATGGGCTTTCCGTGTGGCTCAAGCGCATTGGGAGCGCTTGCTGGATCGCTGCATCAACTTGATTAGTTTAGCAGATATTAGCGTGGTGTGTCTGGTCCTTAAATTTGGGTGAGGCTTGGAAGTACTTGTCTATGGTTGCGGAGCGTGTCGACGGGTCCTATACTTTATTGCATGATGTTTTCGCTTGAGCGCGCGTGTTGTTGCTGGAGGAATACTCTCCGGCGCTGTCCCCGCTAACGGATCATCTCCCTTCCTTTTCTTATAGCTATCCCATAATTTCGGAAGTCTGCGATTCGCAACTGCCGTAGATTTCCTTCTCTGAACGGATAATTCTAATGATCGCTTTGGACCAAGTAGCACTAAGCCATCCGGCCCGATTGAACCATCTACAAGCGCTCGAGGCCGAAAGCATTGCGATACTTCGCGAAGCAGTGGCGGAGTTTGCCAAGCCGGTGATGCTTTATTCCATTGGAAAAGATTCATCAGTCATGCTGCGGCTTGCTCAGAAAGCGTTCTATCCAGGGAAGATTCCATTTCCCTTGCTGCACGTCGATACCAGCTACAAATTTCCTGAGATGATTGCGTTTCGTGATGCGTATGCCAAGGAGATTGGGGCAGACCTGATTGTGCATCGCAATGAAGAGGCGATTGCAGCGGGGGCGAATCCTTATACGCTTGGGACGCAGAATTGTTGCGGATTATTGAAGACGCGCAGCTTATTGGACGCACTGGAGGAGGGTGGCTTCGACGCAGCGTTTGGCGGAGCGCGGAGGGATGAAGAGAAGAGCCGGGCGAAGGAGCGGGTATATAGTTTTCGCGATACGGCGGGACAGTGGGATCCGAAGAATCAGCGGCCAGAGCTCTGGAGCTTGTATAACTCGCGGTTAAGAAAGGGCGAGAGCATTCGGGTATTTCCGCTATCGAACTGGACGGAGTTGGACATCTGGCTGTACCTGCATGCGGAAAAGATTCCGATTGTGCCGTTGTACTTTGCGAAGGAACGTCCCCTCGTGATGCGAGGCGGTGCGATGACTCTGGTGCATGATGGGATGAAGCTACTGCCGGGAGAGACGGTGGAGACGGTAAAGGTGCGAATGCGGTCGCTGGGGTGCCTGCCCTGCACAGGAGCCATGAGGAGTGATGCGGATACGCTGCCAAAGATTATTGAAGAGTTGATGACGTTTCGGCGGAGCGAGCGGGAGAATCGCGCGATCGACCATGATGAAGAGGGCTCGATGGAAGTGAAGAAGCGGGAGGGCTACTTCTAATGGTTAGGGAAACGATCAGGTTTGAAGAGTTGCTTGATGCTCATCTCGGGCAGGAGATGTTACGGTTTACGACGGCAGGTAGCGTCGACGATGGGAAGAGCACGTTGATTGGGCGTCTGCTGCATGACACCAAGAGTGTTTATGAAGATCAGTTGGCGGCGGTAAAGAAAAGCCGCGTGAATCGGGCAGCAAATGGGCATGTAGATTTTTCGCTGTTGACGGATGGGCTGAAGGCGGAACGCGAGCAGGGCATCACGATCGATGTAGCTTATCGGTATTTTTCTACTGCTCGGCGGAAGTTCATCATTGCCGATACGCCGGGGCATGAGCAGTACACGCGGAACATGGCTACGGGCGCTTCGACGGCGGACCTGGCGATTGTGTTGATCGATGCGAAGGCGTTTTTGAAGCAGGGTGCGCTGCTGCCGCAGTCGCGACGGCATACATATATCGCTTCGTTGCTGGGGATTCCGCATGTAGTGGCGGCGGTAAACAAAATGGACCTGGTGGGGTATTCAGAAGAGAGTTTTGCCGCGATACGCGAGCAGTTTGTGACGCTGGCTTCGCAACTTGGGTTGAAAAGTGTGACTGTGATTCCGGTGAGTGCGTTGGAGGGAGACAACGTTGTTACGCCGAGCGCGGCGATGCCATGGTATGAAGGGCCGACGTTGTTGGAGTATCTGGAGACGGTCCCCCTGCGGGTGGATGAGGCGGATGGACCTGTGCGATTTCCGGTGCAGTTGGTGTTGAGGCCGGATGCAAACTTTCGCGGATTTGCGGGGCAGGTTGCGCGTGGGGTTTTGCGGGCTGGTGATCGGGTGATGGCGCTGCCTTCGCGTAAGGAAAGTACGGTGAGCCGCATTGTGACTTACGATGGCGATCTGGCCGCGGCTGCGTATCCGCAGAGCGTGACGGTGGAGCTTGAGGATGAGATTGATCTGAGCCGTGGGGAGATGCTGGTTTCGGCTTTGGAAACTGCTGATTTACCAGAGGTTAGCCGGCGGTTTCGCACGATGGTGGTGTGGATGCACGAAGTGCCGCTGGTGGTGGGGCGGAGCTATGTGGCGAAGCATACGACACGGACGGTGCGGGCTACCGTGAGGGCGATTCGGTACAAGGTTGATGTGAACTCGCTGGAGCATGGGGCGGCTAAGCATCTTGAAATGAATGAGATTGCAGAGGTGGAGTTTGAGACGAATCTGCCTTTGTTTTTCGATGCTTATCGAGAAAATCGGTGGACTGGGTCGCTGATTTTAATTGATGGGTTGACGAATGCCACGGTTGGTGCGGGGATGATCGTCTCTGCGGTGGAGGGTTCGACTGAAGACGGATGGAAGGCGGTGCTGGTACTTGTCCCAGGACAAGTTGAGCTGGCTGAACGAGTTAGAGATGGCTTGCTTGCTCGCGGGGAGGGGGCTGTTGTGATTGATGATGGCTTGATACCTGAGGATTCGCTGGTTGGTGCGGTGCGGGCTTTGCAGTTGGCTGGGGTTCTGGCGATTTCGACGAGAGAGATTGGTGAGGAATATCTCTTGCGGATTCAGGAGTTTGCGGCGGATGGAGTGGTCAAGGATCAAGATGAAGTTTTGCGCTTGGCGGGGGTGAAGGGATGAGTGTCGTGGAAGCGGTTGTTGATTATGAGGTGATGGGCGCGGAGGCTCTGGTGGCGCGGGTTTTGCGCGATGCTGCTGTTGATTCTGTTTGCTTTACGAGCAGTTTTCAGACGGAGGATATGGTGGTTTTGCATATGCTTCGGCGGCATTTGGCGGGGGTGCCGGTGATCTTTCTGGAGACGGGATATCACTTTAAAGAGCTGATTGCTTATCGGGATCGGATGGTGGAGGAGTGGGGGCTAAACCTTGTGAATGCAATGCCTTCTACTACTGTGCCGGAGTTTGAGGGGCAGTTTGGGAAGCTGCATATTGTGCAGCCTACGGAGTGCTGCAGGGTTAGGAAGGTGGAGCCGCTGATGCGGTCGCTGGAGCCTTACTCGTGGTGGTTTACGGGGTTGCGGCGGGAGCAGTCGCCTACTCGGGCGGGGTTGAAGAAGGTGGAGGATCATACGACGCCTACGGGGAAGAAGATGAAGAAGGTGAGTGTGCTGGCGGATTGGGATTGGGCGCGGGTCGCTAAGTATGCGGAAACAGAGGGGATTCCTCGGCTGGAGCTGTATGACCGGGGATATACGAGTATTGGGTGTGAGCCTTGCACGGCTATTCCTGAGGCGGGAGCTGACCCTCGGAGTGGGCGTTGGGGTGGGAAGAAATTGGAGTGTGGGATTCATACTTTTTCGGAAAAAAGTTAGCTGGGGATATGCCAATTTAATTGGGATTTTTGGGGAAATTGGTGTTCTGGACGTGGTTTTTTGATGGACAAGTTGTGGTGAATTGCGTGGTAAAGGTGGATTGCTGACGGACAGTTTTTGGGGGCTGTGGATTTCGCAGTTTGTTGAAGTATTTTTGCAAAGGGGTGCTGGGGACTCTTCGATGTGGGCGAAATCATCTAAGCTCTTGTCATGATGGAGCGGCGACAGATCGTTCGGCTTTGGCGGCGAGGTGGGGTCTCGGTGGTGGTTACGCTGGTGCGCGCTGAGGGGTCGAGCTATCGGCGGCCGGGGGCGCGGTTGTTGCTGGGGGCGGATGGGGTTTATGCGGGGACGATCAGCGGTGGGTGTCTTGAGGCTGAGGTGATTCGTAAGGCCGGGTGGATGGTGCGCGACGGTGCGGTCGTGGAGCGCTACTCGACGATGTTTGATGATACGGCTGAGGTGCCTTTTGGGTTGGGGTGTGGGGGGGGGGTGGATCTGCTGCTGGAGCCTGTGGGTACTCCGGAGTGCAGAGCTTTGATGGATGCGATGGAGGCATCGCTGGCGGGCACTAATTCTGTGGTGGTGAATTATCTGCCGGGAGAGGGGAAGGCGCTGCGGCGGGTGGTGTTGCGTGATGGTGCGGTTGTGTTTGCGAGTGAGGGATTGGGAGAGAAGAAGCTGGCTTGTGCTGTGGGTCTTCTCGCCGGGGAGCAGTATGAGGGGCGGTTTGTGGAGGAGATTCGTGCTCCGCAGAGGATTTTTGTGTTGGGTGCGGGGGATGATGCGAAGCCGGTGGTGAGGATGGCGGCGTTGCTGGGTTGGGATGTGACTGTGGCGGATGGGCGGGGGCAGTTGGCTCGGGCAGAGAGGTTTGCCGAGGCTGATCGGGTGGTGGCGCTTGGGGCTGGTGGCGTGGTGGATTTGGGGATCAGAGCTGCGGATGCAGTGGTGGTGATGACGCATAGCTACGAACAGGATCGGGAGATGCTGGCGGCGCTGTTGCCGGTGAGGCCGAAGTACCTGGGGGTGCTGGGTGCTCGTCATCGGAGTTCGCTGCTGGTGAGTGAGGCGGCGGCGAAGATTGGCGAGAGTGTCGCGGAGTGTTGTGAGAGGATCTATGCGCCGGTGGGGTTGGACCTGGGTGGGGATGGGCCGGAGGCGATTGCGCTGGCGGTGGTGGCGGAGGCGCAGGCGGTGTGTATGGGCAAGCTGGGGGCTTCGCGCCGGTTGAGCGCGGAGGATGTGGCGAAGCATGTGAGTGAGGGTGGGGTTGCGCGATATCTGCAGGCTCAGTGTGCTCTGTGAGTATTGCGGCTGTGGTGTTGGCGGCTGGGGGTTCTTCGCGTTTAGGTGAGCCGAAGCAGCTGCTTCGGTTGGGCGGGGAGAATTTGCTGGAGCGGGCGGTGAGGGTGGCTCGTGAGGCTGGGTGTGGGCCGGTGGTGGTGGTGCTGGGGGCTTCGGCGGAGGTGATTCGTTCGCAGTGCTCGCTGGGTGATGTGCGGGTTTTGGTGAATGAGGGATGGGAGGAAGGGATGGCTTCTTCGATTCGGCTTGGTGTGGGGGCTTTGTCTGGGGTGGATGGGTGTGTGGTGATGACTTGCGATCAGCCTGCGGTGACGGTGGGGCATTTGTCTCGGTTAATAGGAAATGAGGTGAGGGCTTCGCGGTATGCGGGGAGGAATGGGATTCCTGCTTTTTTCCCGGCTGCGGTGTTTGGGGGGTTGATGGAGTTGAGAGGGGATAAGGGGGCTCGGGAGTTGTTGGCGGGGGTTGGGTTTGTGGAGTTTGAGGGTGGGGAGTTGGATGTGGATACGGTGGGGGATTTGATTCGGGTGCGGGAGTTGTTCGGGTAGTTAGTTCATTGATTTTCGTCAATGCAGTTTTTTCAAAAATCCAGAGGAACAAAAACAAGAACAGGCAAGTGCAAGAGCGATATACAGGTCGTTGCGCCCTGCGGGCTTCGCTCCGGCCTTCGGCAGAGCGGAAGGCCGCTTTTGCGGCTGGTTTAATGCCCGGGCTGAAGCCCGGGCCTACCTCAGAAGCAACGGCAACCGCAACAGCAACGGCAACAGCAACAGCAACAGCAACGGCAACAGCAACAGCAACAGCAGATCCCTACGGGATGACAAACAAGAAAGGCGAAGGCCATAGCAATGGCAAATACTGGGATTCTTCCCCTTCGACTTTGCTCAGGGTCAGAATGACGACCTAGACGGGGATGATGGTTATGGATCAGATGGAATTCCCCAACCTTCGCGCGATGAGGCGCGCTCAGGATGGGGCACCCTATCCGGGGCTGACGTTAGAGCGAGCGGAGGAATTCTTCGAGGAGGTTGGCGGCAGCGGCGGTGCGGTATTTGGATGTGCTGCGGATGTCGTCTATTGGTTTGGATTCGTTGATGAGAGTGGTGCGGGCGTGGGCGATTGTTTTTGGGGTGAGGGGTTTGTTGATGAGGGATTGTTCGGTGGCGTAGAGGCGGGTGGGGATTTCGCGCAGGCTGGCTGCGGCGATTCGTATGGTTTCTATGATGTTGTTGTCTGTACGGGCGATAGCGGCCAAGGCAACTTTCGAGATTGCTTGTGCGTTGCGTGTGCCTACCTTGCGGATATAGGTTTTGTAACTTTTAAAGTTACTTAATATTGTGATGCTGTGGAGGAGCTCGTCGGGAGCGAGGTCGATCTTTTTGTAGCTGAGATGAAAGTCGCGGTAGGGGATGGTGCGCTCGCCGCGGATGGAGACGAGGGTGAGGGTGGCGTCGTAGACGAGGAGGGCGGGTGGAGTGTCGGCGGCGGGGCTGGCGTTGACGATGTTGCCGCCGATGGTGGCGCGGTTCTGATTGGCGATGCTGCCGGTCCAACTGGCGGCTTGGGTTAGGAGAGGCAAGTGCTTTGCGATGGCGGGGTGGTTGCGGATGTCGGTGAAGGTGGAGCCGGCGCCGATGATGATGGCGTCGGTGGCCTCTTCGATGAAGCGGAGCTCTTCTAGGTTCCAGAGGGAGATGAGCTTGCGGGGTTGAAGGTGGCCGGCTCCGAGGGCGACCATGAGCTCGGTGCCTCCGGCGATGGGGGTGTAGTTTTCGGGGGAGTTGGCGAGGATCTCGAGGACCGCGTCGAGGGTGGTGGGGGCGGTGAGATCGTATTGGGCGACATTGGAGCGCATTATCTAGCGGCTCCGATGAGTGCTGCGGCTCGCACTGCTTCGAAGATGCGCGTGTAGCCGGTGCAGCGGCAGAGGTTTCCGTTGAGGCCTTCTTGTATTTGTAACAGTGTTGGTTTCGGATTCTTTTCAAGCAAATGGTGGGTGGCTAGGATCATGCCGGGGGTGCAGATTCCGCATTGTGCTCCTCCGTTTTCGAGGAAGCATTGCTGGATGGGGTGGAGTTTTTCGTCGATGGCTATGCCTTCGATGGTGGTGATTTCTGTGCCTTCGGCTTGCAGGATGGGGATGAGGCAGGAATTGATCAGGTCTCCGTTGAGGATGACGGCGCAGGCTCCGCATTCGCCTTCTCCGCAGCCTTCTTTTGTGCCGGTTAACTGGAGGTCTTCGCGGAGGACGTCGAGGAGGCGCTTCATCGGTGGGGCTTCGATGGTTTCTTGCTTTCCGTTGATGGTGAGGTGGATTTGGGTCATTGTTTTTCAGGCTGAAAGAAAGTTGTGGCTAGGAGAGGAGAGCATACCCCCGGGGCTAAAGCCCCTTTGTTTATGAGGCGCTGAGAGACCCAAGGCTAAAGCCTTGGGGTACCTAGAGGCAAATGCAACAGCAAGAGCAAAGGCAACAGCAAAAGCGAAATGCGGGGGTTCTTCGCTGCGCTCAGAATGACAAGCTAAAACAAGGGTGATGGCGGTGGTGGTCATGCGGTGGTCTCGCTGAAGATGGGGCCGGCTATGGCGGGGTTGAGGTCTTCGGTGCCGGAGCCGGGGGTGCGTGTCATGCGCTCGAAGATGTCTTCGGGTAGTAGGGGGATCTCGGTGAAGGAGATGCCAGTGGCGTGTTCGATGGCGTTGAGGATGGCGGGGGCGGGGCCGTCCATCGGGAGCTCGCCGATGCCTTTGGCGCCGCCGGGGCCGTGGGGGCTGGGGGTTTCTTCAAAGTGGACGTGGATGGGTGGGACGTCGGTGCTGGTGGGCATGATGTAGTTGGTCATCTGGTTGTTGGCGAGGTGGCCGTTTTGCCAGATGCATTTTTCGTAGAGGGCGTAGCCGATGGCTTGCGCGATGCCGCCTTCGATTTGTCCGGCGGCGAGGATGGGGTGGATGACGCGGCCTACTTCCTGGACGGCGTGGAAGTCGGTGACTTGCGCGGTGTAGGTGGTGGTGTCGACGGCGACTTCGGCGACGTAGGCGGCCCAGGCGTAGGCGGGGTAGGCGTCGCCGCTGTAGGTTTCGTCGTCCCAGAAGATGTTGGGGGGCGCTTCGTAGCGGACGCAGACTTCGAGGTTGCCGATCTCTTCGCTGTAGCGGATGGCGGCTTGCTTGAAGTCGTCCGGGGTGTGGGGTGTGGGGAGTGCGGCTTCGGTGCGGAGTTTTTCTAGGAGTTGGATGGAGACGCGCTCGACTAGTTTGCCTACGATCATTGCGGTGCGGCTGGCTACAGTGGGGCCGGAGTTGGGGACGAGGCGGGTGTCGGGTTGAGCGATGCTGACGTCTTCGAAGGGTAGGCCCAGGGTTTCGGCGGCGACTTGGCAGAGGATGGTGTTGGTGCCCTGGCCGAATTCAGTCGATGCGACGAGTATGAGTGGTAGGCCGGTCTGGAGGTCGATGTCGATGGCGACTTCGGAGGCGAGGCGGCGCTCGCCGGAGCCGGTGAAGCCGGAGCCGTGGAAGAAGGTGGCGAAGCCCATGCCGCGCTTGATGGTGGCGGTAGGGTTTTCGGCGTCGAACTGGGCGCGTTTGGCGTGGTAGTTGGATTCGGTGAGGGCTCGGGTTAGGAGCGCTTGCATGTCGACGGGGTCGCTGAGGAGCTGGCCGGTGGCGGTGCGGTCGCCGGTGGAGAGGAAGTTTCGGCGGCGGAGCTCTTCGGGGGGGAGGCCGATGGTGTGGGCGATCTTGTCCATGTGGCGCTCGAGGGCGAAGATGCTTTGCGGGGCGCCGAAGCCGCGGAAGGCTCCGTGGGGCGGGATGTTGGTGGCCATGGCTTTGGAGCGGATGGTGAGGTGAGGCCAATGGTAGGGGCCGGGGGCGTGGATGGTGGCTCGGGAGAGGACGACGGGGGAGAGGGTGGCGTAGGCTCCGCCGTCGAGGGCGATTTCGATTTCGCCGGCGAGGAGTTTGCCGTCTTTGCTGACGGCGGTGCGGTGGCGGGTGCGGGAGGGGTGGCGCTTGGTGGTGGCGGCCATGTCTTCGGCGCGGTCGTAGCAGATTTTTACGGGGTGGCCGGACTTCATGGCGAGGAGCGCGGCGTGGCTGCCGATGACGGAGGGGAAGTCCTCTTTGCCGCCGAAGGCGCCGCCGGTTTCTACCTGGATGACGCGGCATTTTTCGGCGGGAAGGTTGAAGACTAGCTCGAGGGCGTGGACGAGGTAGAAGGGGCACTGCATGGAGCCTCTTACCGTTACGCCTGTCTCGGGGTCGTATTCGGCTATGACTCCGTTGTTTTCTATGTAGAGCTGCTCTTGTGCTCCGGTGCGGTACTCGCCTTCGATGATGAAGTCGGCTTGCTGCCAGATTTCTTCGGGGATGGGTTGCTGGTTCTTCTGCATCAGGTACGTCTTGAAGGTATTGTCTTCGCCCCAGATGATTTCCTTTTGCTGCTCGGAGTCTTCGATGGTGTAGATGGCGGGCAGGTCTTCGTAGGTGATGTGGACTGCGGCTACGGCGGCGGGGAGCGCGGTGCGGTCGGGGTGGGCGAGGAGGAGGATGGGCTCGGAGTCGTGGTTGACGTGGGTGGAGGCGAGGCAGGGGTGGTCTTTGGTGAGGTGGACGATGGTGTTTTCGCCGGGGATGTCGGCGGCGGTGACGATGGTGAACTCGTGCCAGGGGATGGCGGGGTCGAAGGTGATGGAGGTGATGCGGCCGCGGGGGATTGTGCTGCGGACGGTGGCTCCGAACCACATGCCGGGCAGGGTGATGTCGTCGGTGTAGAGGGCGCGGCCGAGGACCTTTGCCGCGCCTTCTTTGCGTAGGGGAGATGTGCCAACGATCTGATGAGGGTTGGTCATGGAGATGTTGGTCAAGGATAGAACGAATTTCGTCTCAGGTCAGGTGCTTTGTGTGTTTATCCCCGGCGCCTGACGATGGAGGGTTTTCTTTGAGAGGTGGGTTTGGCGGGTCTCTTCTTTTTCTTTTTCTCCTTCGTTTTCTTCTTCATACCGGGGACGGCGGCGGGATTGATGGTTGCTATGACGCTTGGGGCGATGGGGGAGCCGATGCCGCTGCAGGCATCCCAGCCGGGGCCCGCGCTGAAGCCTATCGGGGAGCCGCTGTAGTTGGTGCCCTGGGTGATGTCGTTGAAGGCGGAGGCTGCTTTGGCGGCGTAGATGGCGGGCTGGGTGAAGCCGGCGGATTTGCCGTTTTGTTGATTGGCGAGCGCGATGAGGCCGGCCCAGAGAGGAGCTACGGCGCTGGTGCCGCCGATGACATAGTCGCCGCCGTCGATGCGGATCTGATAGCCGGTGGCCGGGTCGGCGTTGCCGGAGACGTCTGGGATACCGCGTCCGCCGGCGGGGTTGACGGGTGTGGGGACACCGGCGTTGGCCTGCCAGGTTGGTAAGGGAAAGACGTTGCTGACGCCGCCGCCGGTTGCGCCACCGCTGGGGAGATCATTCCATACGGTCTCGGAGGTGATGGTGGAACCGTTGCTCTGGACGCTGGTTCCTCCGCAGGCGAGGACGTGGGGGCTGGAGGCGGGGAAGTCGACGTGGTTCTGGCCGTCGGTTTCGCCGTCGGTGGAGCCGCTGTCGCCGGTGGCCACGGTGACGGTAATGCCGAGTGCGGCGGCGGACTGGCAGGCGGCATCGAGAGCGTTGAGGGACTGGGTCGTCCAGTTGGATTCAGCATTGCCCCAGCTGATGGAGATGACGCTGGGGTTGTTGGTGGTGTCGTGGACTGCGGTGCCGATGGCGTCGATGAAACCCTGGTCGGTGTTGGGTGCGAAGTAGACGACGACATTCGCGCCGGGAGCGACTGCTGCGGCGACTTCGATATCGAGCATGACCTCGCCGTCGGCGCTGTTGGCGTTGGTAGGAGAGTTGGTGCCGCCGTCTACCGAGACGGTGGTGACGCTGGGAACTCGCAGGCCAAGGCCTTTGAAGTAAGTGCTGATGTCGCTAGTGCGGTAGCCTCCTCCGAGCTCGATGATGCCGATGGTCTGACCGGTTGCGGTGGCGCCTGCGGGAAAGCCGTAGAGCTGCGCGACCTGGACTGGGGTGTAGGAGACGTTGGCGGCGTGGGGTTTTGCGAAGCCTTTGCCTTTCCCCTTGCGGGCAGCGGCGTCGCCCTTTTGCCCTTTGATGCGAAAGTGAGGACGAGCTTGCGGGCGGTTGTCGAGACCGAGGACGGCTTCGACGTGGCCGATGAGTTCGGAGGGAAGATCGATGCTGCCTTCGCGTACGCGGTAGGTGACGCCATCGAGGGTTTGATGGGTGAGTGAGGTGCCGAAGGCCTTCTGCATGTCGGCGATGGTTCCGGAGAGTTTGATCATGCGGCGCTCGGGGCCAGGCGTGTCGGGTTCGACCTTGAGGCGAAACTGCCGGGCGAATTTGCGAACGAGGGCTACGGACTCGGGGTCGGCACCGTGGCTCTTGCGATATTGGGCGTGGGTGAGACGTTGTTTGCCGAGCTTAATGTTGAGGGGATTTTTGCGGCGAACCAGGACGGAGACGACGATTCTTTTTGCGTGAGGTGCGGGCTTTTCAGCGGTGGGTTTGACGAGCGGAGCTTTCTCGCTGCCGGGTAGAACGGTTCTGCTTATGGTGGGGAGGGGGGTGGTGGATTTCTTTGGCGCCATAAAAGGTTCTCCGATTCGAGGATGAGATGCGGGAGACGGCGATACGGCTTTCGGTGTTGGCGAGCTCTTGAGCTATGGGATAACTGCTCGCCGCAATAGTATGCCTGTGCGGGTTCGGAGGGAAGAGGAGGTCGTTGGTTTGTGACTGGTTGGGGAGAGAAGCAATGAGAACAGCAGATCCCCTTCGGGGATGACAAGCAAGAAAGGCAAGGGCAAAGTTAGTTTGGGTTTTGTTGGCACCATCGATCGATGGCCTGCATGAAGGGTTCGAAGTCTTCGCGGAACATGGAGTGGCTGGTGCCTTTGAGCTTCCAGGCGTCCATGCCACATGCCTCAAGGGCCTTTTGATCTTCTTCGGTTACGAATGGGCTTGGATCGGCGATCAGAATGAGCGAGGGGCATCCGATGGAGCGGGGCATGTGATCGTGACCGTCTCCGGGGACAAGGCCTTCGATGCATTTGGGGTCGAAGGTCTTCATGGAAGATACACGCGCGGCGATGTCTCCCGTTGCCCAGCGTGGATTCGCCTGTAGCCATTGATCGGTATTCCAATTGAGCTGGCCCCGCCACGTGGCAGCGAAGGAGAGATGCTGGCCCGGGGTCATCTTCCATGCGGGATCGACGTAGATTGCTCTTTGGACCTCGAGTTGTGGCGCGGCGATAGCGAGTGCCATTCCGGCCAAAGAGTGGCCTATGGCGAGGTCTGCCTTTTTGGGGAGTGTCTCGACGAGGTCGGCGGCCCATTGTTCTGGCGTGTACTCTCCGCGATGGCTTCGGCCGTGGCCGCGCAGATCGGGCGCGAGGACGTGATATCCCTGTTCAGCCAGGGCAGGGCCTACTCTCCACCAGCTCTGATGGTCGGCGAAGAGACCATGGATGAGAAGAGCGATGCGGTTGCCGGTACCCCATTCGTGGATATGCAGCTTCATTTGGTTGTCCCTTTCCGAGTTGTTTGCGTGGCTGTTGTTTTGCGAGAGAGATTGCGACGATAGGCGACGGTTTTGGCTCTGTTGCCGCAGGCGAGCATGGAGCACCAGCGCCTGCGGCCGCTGCGGGACTCGTCGACGAAGAGCAGGGTGCAGTCTGGGCGGGCGCAACGCTTGATGCGCGTGCGAGTGGGGCTACCAAGGAGCAGAATGGCATCACGGGCGATCTCGGAGAGGATGGATGGGATGACGGCTGTGTCTTGCTCGACGGCGAGACTAAGTTCTTTTCCGGAAGATGAGAGTTGAGGCACTTTTACCGGGTGAGTTGCAAATCGATTGATGAGGCTGACATCTTTCTTTGCCGCTGGGGTGCGCAGTATGACGGAGTTGGCGACGCGGTAGATCGCTTCGCGAAGCTCTCTTGCCGAGAGTAAATCTTCGTCTGAGACTGGGGGCTTGTAGTCGAGCAGGCCGGCGGCGGCTATCCATCGCGCGAGGCTGGTTGGGTCGTCTAAGCGTTCGATGGGACTCTCTGAGTCGCGCCACCCTACGGTTGCGACCAGATTGAGGGATGGCCTTCCACCGCGGAACCGGAAGGAGTAGAGGTCTCCTGCGGGGATGGTGGTGGAGGCCATAACGACACCATATTATATGGTGTCGTTATGGGCAAGACGTAAAAGTAGCACGGGTAACAGCAGTTCCCATTCGGGGATGACAAACAAAAAAACAACGGCAAATGTGAAAGCCGGGATGACGTACGCTGGTGGAGTTTTTTCAAAGGGTACTGGTCAAGAATTTACGGACTACTCACATTTCCAAGCATCCATCAGAGAAGGAGGGCCTACCGTGCGCCGAAAAGCGTCAAGTACCTATTTTCGTAACTGTTTTGGAGGTTTCCCCATGTTTACGATTTCGTTGCGACAGCTAGTTGGATTTTCCGCTGTACTAACCATGACGGCTGCTCCGGGGTTTGCCCAAAGCGGAACGCCTAAGGCAGCGCCGGGCTACACGTTGAGCGTGTTTGCGAAGAGCGTCCCGGGGAAGTATACGAAGCCGGATTCGATTGCGGTGTTAGAGGACCATATCTACATCGGATATGGCGATGGGAATGACCCGGCGGGCGCAGACGGCAAGAGCAATATGATTGTCGAATACAACAGGAAGGGTCAATCGATTTACAGCTTTGCGGTGAAAGGACACAACGATGGCCTGAAGTTGAATCCGTATACGCGCAAGCTGTGGGTGATGCAGAACGAGGATGCGAATCCGAGCCTGGTGATCTTCGATCCGGAGACGCGGACGAAGAAGACCTATACCTTTGCGGCGGCACCGGCGGCAGGTGGTGGGTATGATGACATCACGTTCCGCAACGGCAAGACATATCTGAGCGCATCGAATCCGCAGAAGAATCCGAACGCGGCGCCGGCGATCGTGGAGGCGCAGCTGGTGGGCAGCCAGGTTGAGGTGACGCCTGTGCTGGCAGGGGATGCGATGGCTACGAATATCCTGACGGGTACATCTGCAAAGTTGAATCTGCAGGACCCTGACTCGATGACGACTACGCCCAGCGGGGACCTACTGCTGGACAGCCAGGGCGACCCCGAACTGGTGGTGGTGCGGAAGCCGGGAGCGAAGTCGCAGAGTGCCGTGGTGGTCCCGCTGAGCTCACCCTATGGGCAGCCTCAGGTGGATGACACGGTGTTCACGCCGTCGATGGACGGATTCATTCTCGTGACCGATACAGCGGGAGATACGACTTACGTGATCAAGAAGCGCAGTTTGCACCGGGAGTGGCGTATTCGGCTGGAGTTGCGGGGACGACTGCTTCTCCTGGATTCGTCGGCAAACTCGACCTTGAGTTCGGAGAGCTGACGCCGATCGTGAGTGGTCTGCAGAGTCCGCACGGATTGGCTTTTGTGCAGACAGTAGACGATGACAGCTCGCCTCTGGAGATATTGAGAGACGCATGCACGGAGCTCTTCGGAGATAAATAAGGCGCTTCGATTGGAGCAGGCAAAAGGATCACCGCTGCTGGTGGTCCTTTTGTATTTTGTGCGTAGCGAATGCGATCTCGATGGTGGGAATGATGGATCGGGTAGACTGGCGGTGTTTTCTATTAGGGGGTTTAGTGGCGGAGAGGATTGATGCGCATCATCATCTTTGGCGGTATTCGAAGAAGGAGTATGGGTGGATTGATGAGTCGATGGGTCGTTTGCGGCGAGATTTTTTGACGAAGGATCTGATGGCTGCGATGGCTTCGGCGTGTGTGGATGGGTCGGTGGCAGTGCAGGCCCGGCAAACGATGGAAGAGACGCGATGGCTGCTGGATCTGGCGGAGGATTGCGATGCGATTCGGGGCGTGGTGGGGTGGGCTCCGATTGCGGGTGAAGAATTTCCTGGGGTGATGGAGGAGTTTGAACACAGGCCGAAGTTGAAGGGGCTGCGGCATGTGATTCAGGGGGAGAAGGACGAGAACTATATTTTGCGCGAGGACTTTAATTCGGGGATTCGGTCGATGTTGGGGAGCGGGTTGGTGTATGACATTTTGATTTATGAACGGCATCTGCCGCAGACGATTGATTTTGTGGATGAGCACCCGGAGCAGGTGTTTGTGCTGGATCATGTGGCGAAGCCGCTGATTCGTGAGGGTGTGATGGAGTCGTGGGCTTCGCGGATGAAGGAGCTGGGTGAGCGTGAGAATGTGTGGTGCAAGGTGTCGGGCATGGTGACGGAGGCGGATTGGGGTGCGTGGACGCTGGATGGGCTGCGGCCTTATCTGGATACGGTGGTAGAGGCGTTTGGGGTGGGGCGGCTGATGGCGGGGTCGGACTGGCCGGTGTGTTTGGTGGCGAGTGAGTATGGGCGCTGGTTCGAGGTGCTGGGTGAATACTTTGCGGGGTTCAGTGAGAGCGAGCGAGAGGCGGTGTTTGGTGGGACGGCGATTGAGGTTTATGGGCTTTAGAGGGTGCCCGGCAACTGGAAGGCCGACCGCGGATTTCACTGATGAGACGGATCTAAGAACAGGCAAAGACAAGGACAAAGACGAAATACAGGGATCCTTCACTGCGTTCAGGATGACGACATCAAAACTGCTTTCGGGATGATGACTTAAAACTGTGCGACTGCGTTCAGAATGATTACGTGAAAAATGGCGACAATGCTGGGTGGGAGCGGTTAGGATGATCCATCGTTGAAATGAGAGGTTGGATTCATGCAGGTTTCGACCACGGTTGGTGGAAGTGTGAAGGCTGAAGCAGGGAAGAAGCATCCTGTTTTTCCGGTGGGGCATTTGTTTCCGTTTGTGATGGTGACGGTGTTGTTCTTTCTGTGGGGCATGTCGAACAACCTGACGGACATTCTGGTGCAGCAGTTTAAGAAGTCGTTTGAGCTTTCGCAGTTCAGTGCGCAGCTGGTGCAGACGGCGAATTTTTTTGGATACTTCTGCATGGCGATTCCGGCGGCGTTGCTGATGCGGAAGTGGGGATATAAGGCCGGGATGGTGACCGGGCTGTTGTTGTTTGGCGCGGGGATGGTGTTGTTCTGGCCGGCGGCGGTGAGCGGGAAGTATGCGCTGTTTCTGATTGCGCTGTTCACGGTGGGGAGCGGGGCTTCGATTCTGGAGACGGCGGCGAATCCGTTTATTGCGCAGTTCGGCGATCCGGTGACGTCGGAACAGCGGCTGAATTTTTCGCAGTCGTTCAATCCTCCGGGGACGATTACGGGCGTGCTGATTGGGACTTACTTTATCTTCTCGGGCGTGGAGCCGAATGCGGCGCAGATTGAGGCGATGAAGCAGGCGGGGACGTATCATGCCTATCTGCATGGAGAGATTATGCGGGTGGTGCCGACGTATCTTACGTTCGGCGCGGTGGTGTTGTTGTGTGCGTTGATTCTTTTGCGGACGAAGTTTCCGGTGATGCAGTCGGAGCATGAGGGTGCGGGTGAGGATCATGGAAGCTTTGCGGAACTGTTGAAGATTCCGGCGATATGGATTGCGGTGGCGGCGAACTTCTGCAATGTGGGCGCGCAGATTTCTTCGTGGAGCAGCTTGATTCCTTATATGAAGCAATACACGGTGGTGAGTGAGCGAACGGCGGCGCTGTATCTGCTGGGTACGTTGATTGCGCTGGCGGTGGGACGGTTTGTTTCGACGCCACTGATGCGATTTGTGCGGCCTAGTTTGATGCTGGGTATTTATGGTGTGGCGAATGCTCTGCTGATGCTGGTGACGGTAATGAGGCCGGGGCTGGTGGGCGCGTGGGCAGTGGTGGTGAGTGGGTTCTTCCTGTCGATTATGTTTCCGACGATCTTTGCGCTGGGGCTGAAGGGGCTTGGGCGGAATACGAAGATCGGTGGGTCGCTGCTGGTGATGGCGATTGTCGGTGGAGCTATATTTCCGCCGGTGCTGGGCTTGATTGCTCGGCAGACGGGGAGTTTGGCGCTGGGTTATGTTGTCCCGCTGGTTGGGTTTGTCGGGGTGGCGGTATACGGGTTTTATCAGCGGACACAGCGGACGATGCTTTCGGGGGATGCTTATTGATGCTGGGTGGATTTTAGAGCAAAGGGGAAAAGCAGGTCCCCTTCGGGGATGACAAACAAGAAAAGCAACGACAACAGCAACCGCAGATCCCTACGGGATGACAAACAAAGGGACGGGAGCGTTGTTAGAAGTGACGCAGGGGTTCGGTGGGGGATTTGTAGTCGGGGTCTCCTGGGAGTGGATCGATATTGGGGATGCGGTCAGAGCTGCGTTCGAGGGAGCGGCTGACGATGTCGCGGAAGCCCATGCCGATGGCCAGGGCGAGAGCGAGGACGATGCCGCCGAAGAGGATGCCGAATGCGAGATCGACTACAGTGCCGCCGATCTCGAGGTGATCGAGGATCATAGCGGCGGTGAGGACCTGGACGAGCCATTTGACGCCGAGAGAGAGGAAACGTGCGTATTGGAGTTTGGCGTTGACGGCGCCGATGAGCACGGAGCGCGCGAGGAAACGGGCGACGACGTTTCCGAAGATGAGAAGGATGATGGCGCCGACGGAGTGGGTGAGATAGGGGACCAGGAAGAAGGAGACCTGCGTGTTGTTGGCGTAAGAGGCGTCGAATGCGGAGATGCCGATAAGGCAGCCGATGACGACGAAGGCCCAGAAGACTGCTCGTGTGAAGAGCAGTGACGGGCTATGTGAGGGTGCCCAGTCGCTGATCGCTGCAATGGGGTTGCGGGCGAGGCGTTCATCAAATTTGATTGAGGCGAGAATGCGGCGCAGAAGGCCGGCGATAAGGGCTCCGAAGGCGGTGAAGACGATGACAGCAAGGAGCAGGGCAAGGAGACCCGGAAGAAAACTGGCGAGCTGAAAGAGCACGCGACGGGCGGATTGGCTGAGAGCGAGTTCGATTTGTTGCCACATAGGGTTGGTCTCCTTACGGGTGATCGGCCCGGTTCGTTGCTGGCTAGGGGGTAAAGCGGTCGGGCCAGCGCCAGCGAGAAACGAGATACGGTTTGTCGTTCTCGAAGGTGGCGGCGAGCTGCTGGATGTGTGTCTCAGGAGCTGTGCCGCTATTGACGAGAATGAGGTGAGAGGCGACCCAAGCCAGATAAAGCGGAGTGAGTGCGCCGAGGAGGTGACCGCGGTTAATAGTCCGCAGACGATAAGCGAGGATGAAGTCGTAGACGATGCGCGTCCAGAGTGCGTCGGGCATACTGAAGTTTTCGGCGCCCATGAGGGAGAGACGCTTGAGGCCTAGGAGCGAGTTGGGTGGAAGGACGAGCGACCAGATCTCCTGGAGGTTGGTGTAGGCGAGAGAGAAGGTCTCGAGCATGGGCGCGATGTCGGCCGCCGTTGCTGGAGTTACGGGGCCTGATGCGACTTTGCGAAAGGGCTGGAGAGCGCGAGCTCGTTGCCAGAAGACGGCTTTGGCATCGACGTCGCTGAAGAGAGAGCCGGCGACCTCGGTGAGGATCGTGTTGAGGTCGTCGGAGGGTTGGGCGAAGGTGCGAGGCCCGATGTCGATCTCGGAAATGGTGTAGTTGGCGACGGCGGCCTCGGAGATGGGCCAAAGGATGGCATCATCCTGATCTGCGGAGGTGAAACGCTGCGCGGCGATGGAGAGCCGCTCTGTCATGCGGGGAGAGAAGCCGATGTCGATGGAGAGAGGGAAGCGCGGAGAGGCGCAGAAGAGAGCGCGTGTGACGGGATAGAGGATGGCGGAGTTGAGGAGGCCTTCGCGAGGGCCAAGGTTGTAGCAGGCTACGGCAAGATCGGCGGCGGGGACGGCGGCGGCGAGGGCTCGGATGGCTTCGGGTTGAAGGGAATGAGACTCGGAGCCGAGGAGGAGGCATGCTGAGGCGTTGTGCTCCTGCGCGAGCTTGAAGGTGTTGAAGTAGTCAGCTGCGGTGAGAATCCAGGGGCTGGTAGACGGAGCCGAAGGAGTGTATTGAAGAAGGCGCAGGGGGCCGCCGGAGGAGAGCTGCGGAACGGTGTCGGGTGTGGCGACAAGGACATTCTGCCCGGGGAAGGCCAGAGCCAGATTGGTGAGGGCGGTTTCAAAGGTTTCAGGGGGAAGGGGCGTGAGGCTGACGAGGAGACTGCCGGGCTCAGGTGTGTAGGCTTCTGCGGCGCTGGTGATGTTGGTGTGGGTTGTCGCCATCGTGCTGTCTGGGCTTTCCTCGGCTTTATGGGTAAAGAGGGCTCGGATGTTAGTTGGCTACTGGTTGTTGAGATGCGGATTTTGAGGAGGGAGTGCAGCCAAGAGTTAATTCTGCATCGGAGAATCAGGATGTTACCGGGTTTGTTGGACGGGATTCAGCGCCAAGTGTGAGTTGATCGAGGGTTGGCTGCTCGATGGTCTGTTCGAGTGGTAGCTCGATACGATCGCTGGATTGGCTTGCGGGTTGGAACTCGAGCCAGAAGAAGGAGTAGGGGGCGAGGGTGAGGGGGTAGGGCTGGTCTGTTATTGGTGGGAAGGGGACGTAGCCGAGCATCTCGACGGGCTGCATGCCGGCGAAGGCGCTGAGGTCGAGCGAGACGGGCTGGGCGAAACGGGAGAGATTGGCGACGCAAAGCACGGTCTCATGACCGCCGCCGTACTCGTGGTCGTAGTGGCGGATGTATGCGAGGACTTTGCGGTTTTCGGGGTTGAGAAACTGCATGGTGCCGCGGCCGAAGACGTGGAAGAGCTTGCGCAGGGCGATCATGTTGCGGGTCCAATGGAGGAGCGAGGACTGGTCGCTGAGCTGGCCTTCGACGTTGATGGCCTGATATCCCCAGATGGGGTCCATGATGATGGGAAAAGAGAGGCGGGCGGGGACTGCGGTGGAGAAGCCTGCGTTGCGGTCGGAGTTCCATTGCATGGGGGTGCGGACGGCGTTGCGGTCGCCGAGATAGATGTTGTCGCCCATGCCGATCTCGTCGCCGTAGTAGAGGATGGGTGTACCGGGGAAGCTGAGCAGGAGTGAATTGAGGAGCTCGATGCGGCGTCGGTTGTTATCGAGCAGCGGGGCGAGGCGGCGGCGAATGCCGGAGTTGACGCGCATCTGCGGGTCGGCAGAGTAGGCGAAGTACATGTAGTCGCGCTCGTCGGAGGTGACCATCTCGAGGGTTAGCTCGTCGTGGTTGCGTAGGAAGATGCCCCACTGGCAGTTGTCGGGGATGGGCGGTGTCTGGGCGATGATGTCGGTGATGGGGAGGCGGTCTTCCTGACGGAGCGCCATGTAGATGCGAGGCATCAGCGGGAAGTGGAAGGCCATGTTGCACTCGTCGCCGTTGCCGAAGTAGGGACGAACGTCGGCGGGCCACTGATTGGCTTCGGCGAGGATGAAGCGGTTGGTGTAGTCGGCGTCGATGGCGGCGCGGATGGTCTTGATGACGTTGTGGGTTTCGGGGAGGCTCTCGCAAGCAGTTCCGTCACGCTCGATGAGATAGGGGACCGCGTCGAGGCGAAAGGCATCAACTCCGAGGTCGAGCCAGAAGCGCATGGCTTTGAGGACTTCTTCGAGGACGGCGGGGTTGTCGAAGTTGAGATCGGGCTGGTGATGGAAGAAGCGGTGCCAGTAGAAGGCTTGTGCGGTATCGTCCCATGTCCAGTTGGATTTTTCGGTGTCGGAGAAGATGATGGGTGCGTCTTTGTATATCTGGTCGGTTTGGGACCAGACGTAGAAGTCGCGCTTAGGTGAGCCGGGAGGCGCGAGGCGGGCTGCTTTGAACCAGGGATGCTGGTCGGACGTGTGGTTGATGACGAGTTCGATGAGCACCTGCATGTTGCGCTGGTGGGCGGCGCTAAGGAAGCGCTTGAAGTCGTCGATGGTGCCGTAGCTGGGATTGACCCCGGTGTAGTTGGAGATGTCGTAGCCGTCGTCTCGAAGCGGCGAAGGAAAGAAGGGAAGGAGCCAGAGGCAGGTGACGCCGAGGTCCTGGAGGTAGTCGAGGCGCGAGATGAGGCCGGGGAAGTCGCCGATGCCGTCGCCGTTGGAGTCCTGGAAGGTGCGGACGTGGAGCTCGTAGATGACGGCGTCTTTGTACCAGAGGGGATCAGTTGCACTGCCGGCTTTCTTCACTGGGTCGCTCTGCTTTCGGTTTGTGTTGATGGGGATGGTGCGGAGGTGAATTTACGGCTGATCGGAATATGGGCATGGCTGAAAGGACAAAGCAATAACCGGTTCGGACCGAAGTTGGAGAGTTCCATATTGTGTACGTTCTTTGCATCCAACGTTGGAAGAACCCTGAGTTCCTTTAGAGAGATGCATGGCGGGTGGGGTGCGGTTGCAGGAACTCTTGAAGAGGCGAAAGTGAGGCAAAAGTGGTCAACGCGAAGGAGAGAGGCAAAGGCAGGCTGCATGGCGCGAGAATTGAGGACTATTGCCTGATTGGAGATCGAGAGACGGGGGCGCTTGTGTCTCGCGAGGGCTCGATCGATTGGCTGTGCTGGCCGAGTTTCTCGTCGGGTGCTTGTTTTGCTGCACTGCTGGGGACGCAGGACCACGGGTACTGGAAGATTGCTCCGAAGGCGAAGGTGAAGGCGGTTCGGAGGCGATATGAGCCGGGAACGCTGGTGGCGGAGACTACGTTTGAAACTGCGGGAGGCGAGGTAAGGATGACGGATTTTATGCCGCCACGGGAAAAGAACTCGGATGTAGTGCGAATTGTGAGGGGAGTGCGAGGACGGGTAGCGATGCGAATGGATCTGGCGATCCGCTTCGACTATGGGCGGACGATTCCGTGGGTGACGAGCAGAGGAGGCGATTGGCAGGCGGTTGCGGGACCGGATCGGGTGGCGCTGCGGACGAAGGCATCGCTGCGCGGTGAAGGAATGACGACGGTAAGTGAGTTTACGGTTGCGAAGGGCCAGCGGATGGCATTCACGCTGACGTACGGGTCGTCTCTGGAGAAGCTGCCGAAACGAATCAATGCGGGGAAGGCGCTGGTGGAGACGCGACGGTTTTGGAAGAGATGGACGCGGCGAAGTTCGTATCGCGGGGCGTATGCAGAAGCGGTGGAACGATCGCTGATTACGTTGAAGGCTTTGACGTACCGGCCTTCGGGAGGGATTGTGGCGGCGGTGACGACATCGCTACCGGAGAGAGTGGGTGGGTCACGCAACTGGGATTATCGATACTGCTGGCTGCGCGATACGGCGTTTACGCTGCTGGTGCTGATGCAGGCGGGCTATGTGGATGAAGCAATTGCATGGCGGCAGTGGTTGCTGCGAGCTGCTGCGGGTGCGCCGGATCAGATTCAGACGATCTACGGGATTGATGGAGAGAGACAACTGACGGAGTGGGTAGCGGATTGGCTTCCGGGCTATCGGGGGTCGTCGCCGGTGCGGATCGGGAATGCTGCTGCGGGACAGTTTCAGCTTGATGTGTTCGGTGAAGTGGCTGCGGCGCTGTTGCGAACTCCACAGGCGGAGGACGATATACGAGTTTCGGCTACCGCGTTGCAGTCCGCGCTGATCGATCATCTGTGCGCTGTGTGGAAGGAACCGGATGAAGGAATATGGGAGACGCGCGGGGGACGGCAGCACTTCACGCACTCGAAGGTGATGGCATGGGTGGCGCTCGATCGTGCGATTCGATACTACGAGAACTTTGGTGGTCGTGGAGACATCGCGCGCTGGAAGAGGGACCGGGAGCGGATTCACAAGGAAGTGTGTGAGAAGGGATTCAATAAGAGGCTCAACAGTTTTGTGCAGTCGTATGGGTCGAAGGAGCTGGATGCTTCGTGTCTGCGAATTGTGCTGGTGGGATTTTTGCCGGCGGATGATCCTCGGATTCGCGGGACAGTCGAGGCGATAGAGAAGCATCTGATGCGGGATGGACTGGTGCGGCGTTACAACACGCGCACGACAAATGATGGTGTTTCTGGCGATGAGGGAGCTTTTCTCGCGTGTAGCTTCTGGATGGTGACTAACCTCTGGCTGATTGGACGAAGAGAGGATGCTGTCGCGTTATTTGAGCGCCTGCTGAAGTTACGGAATGATGTGGGATTGCTGTCAGAGGAATATGACCCTGTGAAAAAGCGAATGCTGGGAAATTTTCCTCAGGCTCTGTCGCACCTTGCGCTGGTGCACTCGGCATTTGCGATATCGGGCATATGGAAGCCTAACTCGGTCCGATACGGCTCACATTCATAAAGGGTTTAGTGTCGTGTGCAACCCGATGCAAGGTTATGTGGCTCTAACGAAGTAATTGACGAAACATTACTACCCGGACTGAAGCCCTGCTTCCATAACTTTTGTTTCTTTGATCGGTTGAGGACGATGTTGCGTACACCGAGCTCTACGTATAGGCTGCAGCTCCATAAATACTTTACTTTCGATGACGCCGCTGGCGTGAGTGACTATCTGCGCGAGCTTGGTGTGTCGCATGTGTATTGCTCGCCTTATCTACAGGCCGCGCCCGGAAGTATGCATGGGTACGATGTAGTTTCGCATCAGCGCGTAAACGAAGAACTTGGCGGCGCGAAGGGGCATGAGAGGTTCTGCACGAGGCTTGGGGAGCTTGGCCTGGGGCAAGTGCTGGATATTGTGCCGAACCACATGTCGCTGGGGAAAGAGAATCGCTACTGGTGGGACGTTCTGGAGAACGGAACGTCGAGCCGATATGCTTCGTTCTTCGATATCGACTGGCAGCCGCAGGAGGAGCGGTTGCGGAACAAAGTGTTGGTGCCGATATTGGCAGACCAGTACGGCCGCGTGTTGCAGGCGGGCGGTATCAAGGTGTTGAGGGTTGGGAATAAATTTCAGGTGGAAGCTGGAGGGCAAACGCTGCCTGTGGCTCCGCAGACGTTGCCGGTGATTCTTGCGCGGGCGGCGGAGTATTCGAAGTCGGATACGTTGAGTTTTCTCTCGGCATCGTTCGGAAGAATGGAGGCGCTTGAGTACGTCGACCGCAGAAGGATTCTGGCGCGACATCGCGACAAGGTGGTGCAATACACGCTGTTGGAGCGGGCATGCGCGGAGGAAGCAGGAGTCTGCGAAGCGATTGATCGGTCGGTCGCGGAGCTGAATGCGAATCAGGATGCGCTGGATGATTTTCTGAATCAGCAGAATTTCCGGTTGGCTTATTGGAAGACGTCGGGACAGCAGATGAGCTTCCGCAGATTTTTTGATGTGAACTCACTCGTGGGCTTGAGGGTGGAGCGTGAGCATGTGTTTGAGGAGACTCATGCGTTGGTGTTGGAGTGGCTGCAGGGCGGTGTGTTGGACGGAGTGAGGGTTGACCATCCAGATGGGCTGCGCGATCCGCTGGAGTATTTCAAACGATTGAGAGACCGTGCGCCAGATGCGTGGATCGTCGGCGAGAAGATTCTGGAGCCCGGTGAATTTACGCGTGAGAGCTGGCCGGTGCAGGGAACATCGGGATACGACTTTCTGAATGCCGTTGGAGGTGTTCTGGTAGATGCGGAAGGCATGGTGGAGTTAAGCCGCATCTATAAGGGATTTATTGGTAAAGATTTTGCAGGGCAGCTTGATAATTTTTCTGATGTGGCACACGAGAAAAAGATTAATGTGCTGCAGGAGGCGCTTGGCAGCGATGTGAATCGGCTGACGTCGTTGTTTGTCGAGATATGCGAGAGCAATCGTAATCAGCGGGATTTTACGTCGACGGAGGTACGGCGTGCGATCCGTGAGGTGGCGGCTTGCTTTGCGGTGTATCGAACCTATGTCGTTCCTGATCGCGAAGAGATGACTTGTGAAGACAGGGAATACATCATCCAGGCTACTGAGTGCGCGAAGCAGAAGCGTCTGGATATCGATAATGGGTTATTCGATTTTCTTCGCGATGTTTTGACGATGGAAGTGAAAGGCAAGCAGGAGACGGAGTTTGTAGCTCGGTTTCAGCAGTTCACGGGACCGGTGATGGCGAAGGGAGTAGAGGATACGGCGTTCTATTGCTACAACCGGCTGACGAGCCTAAATGAGGTGGGCAACGATCCGGGACGCGATGGATTGAGTGTTGAGGATTTTCATGCGTACTGCGAGAAGATGCAGGCGACGCATCCAGTGACGATGACGACTCTGGCTACACATGATACGAAGCGAAGCGATGACGTACGCGCGCGGCTGGCGGTGCTGTCGGAGATACCGCAGCGATTTGGAGGCGTGGTGCAGCGGTGGTCGCGGATGAATCGCGAGTTTCGAACGGACGATATGCCGGATAGAAACACGGAGTATCTGTACTACCAGACTTTAATTGGAGCGTGGCCGCTGCCTGAGGATCGTGCTCAGGCGTATATGTTGAAGGCGGTGCGCGAGGCCAAGCAACAAACGACATGGGTGGCTAACAATAAGGAGTTTGAAGATGCTCTGCATCTCTTCGTTGAAAAGACGCTGGCTCATGAGCCGTTTGTGAAGGAGTTGGAACAGGTTGTAGAGAAGGTGAAGGGAGCCGGGCGGGTGAACTCGTTGGCGCAGACGTTGATGAAACATACTGCGCCTGGCGTTCCAGATCTTTATCAGGGCACGGAGCTTTGGGATTTGAGCCTTGTGGACCCGGATAATCGGCGGCCTGTGGACTACAGGATTCGGAGACGCCTGCTGAGTGAATTGAAGGAGATGAAAGGCGGAAACATTGCTTCGCTGGTGATGGCGCGAGCAGAAGAGGGGCTGCCAAAGATGTGGACGATTCATCGTGCGCTTGAGTTGCGGCGGGAGCGTCCGGAAGTGTTCGGTGCAGAGGGAGCTTACATTCCGCTGATGGTTGAGGGCACGAAGAGTGAGTATGTGATTGCGTACTTGCGGGGCGATGCGGTGGCGACGATAGTTCCACGGTTGACTATGAAGATGGCTGGCGCCTGGCGCAGAACCATGGTGAGTCTGCCTGAGGGGCGATGGCGTAATCGTCTTACGAATGGCATGGTGGATGGGGGCAAGGTCGCGGTGGAGGACCTTTTGCGTGAGTTTCCGGTCGCACTACTTGTGAAGGAAGATGTGGCCGAGGTCGGCGACCATGCATGAGTTCACGGTGTGGGCTCCGCACGTGAGGAAGATTGCAGTAAAGATTGGAGACGCGCTTCATCCTATGAACGGGCCGGATGAGCGAGGGTGGTGGAGGGTATCGGTGCAGGACGCTGGGCCTGGAACAGATTATGGGTTTGTGCTGGATGACGATCCGAGTGTGTATCCTGATCCGCGATCGGAGTGGCAACCACACGGTGTGCATGGTGCTTCGCGGCTCTATGATCAAGGGGCGTTCGCGTGGAGCGATGAGCGGTGGCAAGGGCCTGTGCTTGCGGCGGGTGTGATCTACGAGATGCACGTCGGAACGTTTACGCCAGAGGGGACCTTTGACTCGGCGATCGACCGGCTGGAGCATCTGGCCACGCTTGGCATAACGCATGTGGAACTGATGCCGGTTGCGGAGTTTCCAGGTTGCCATGGATGGGGCTACGACGGAGCTGCTCTGTTTGCGGTGGCAGGGACGTATGGTGGTCCCGACGGATTAAAGCGGTTTGTGGATGCGTGTCATCGATGTGGACTCGCGGTTTTGTTGGATGTGGTCTACAACCACTTTGGGCCGGTGGGAAACTACACGGGTAAGTTTGGGCACTATCTGACGAACAGACATCACACACCGTGGGGTGAGGCGGTGAACTTCGAAGATGTTGGCAGTGACGAGGTGCGGCGATTCTTCTGCGATAACGCGCTGATGTGGATGCGGGACTACCATCTCGATGGGCTGCGGTTGGATGCAGTGCATGAGTTTGTTGACCGGTCGGCGATTCATTTTATGGAGCAGTTGTCCAGCGAGGTCGAGGTGTTGCCGTCCACGCTTGGCCGCAGGCTGGTGTTGGTTGCAGAGAGCGACCTGAACGATCCTAGAGTAGTGACGCCGCGTGAAGCCGGTGGCTATGGCATGGACGCGCAGTGGAATGACGATTTTCATCATGCGCTGTTTACTGTGTTGCACGCAGGAGATGCCGGCAAGGGATATTACAACGATTTTGGATCTGTCGATCGGCTGGCGAAGGCTCTCACGAAGGTGTTTGTCTACGACGGAGTTTACTCGCGCTATCGGAGGCGTTCGCACGGGCGTCCTGTGGCAGGCTTGTCAACGCATCATTTTGTGGGGTTCATTCAAAACCACGACCAGGTGGGTAATCGGGCGATAGGGGACAGGCTGGAACAGATTGTGGGGATAGAGCGCGCAAAGGTTGGAGCAGCGATTGTGCTGACCTCTCCATTTATTCCTCTGCTCTTTCAGGGAGAGGAGTTTGCCGCGTCGACTCCGTTTCAATATTTTGCCGACCACACTGATCCGGAGATGGCAAAGGCGGTGTCCGAAGGGAGAAAGAGGGAGTTTGCCGCGTTCGGGTGGAAGGCGGAGGATGTTCCTGACCCGGAAAGGCTGGAGACGTTTTTGCGGTCGAAGCTGAACTGGGACGAGGTCGGCCAGGGAAAGCATGCGGAGATGATGGACTGGTATCTAAGGCTGATTCGATTGCGGCACCGGTCTGCCTCTTTGAACGATGGAGATCCGGCACATGTGAAGGTGCAGTATGACGAGGCGGGGCGCTGGCTAAGAATGGATCGAGGATTGGTGACTGTACTGTGCAACCTGGGTGAGGATCGCGTGGAGTTCGAACGGCCGAAGGGGGCGACGCTGGCGCTTGCGTCTTACGGAGACATCATTGAGCATGAGAACAGCGTGATTTTGCCGCAGAACCGTGTGGCGATTTTTTCCGGGGAATCGAGCGACGAATTGCAGTGAGTGGGATGACGGGGTAGGCTGAGATAAAGCCTCAGTCGCCACGTTCGGTTTGGGTTCAGCGCGAAAACGTTGATCTGCGGAAACTTTTGCGTTGCCTTGGGCGTCTTCCCTGTAAAGCTGACGGTTGCCGTTGAAGGCAGAAAGGTTAGTTCTTGGTCCCGCATATAAAGATGAATGAGATGACTACGAAGTCCGGCATTTTCCGAGCGACTGCGCTTGGTTTTGGTTTGGCGCTTAATTTTGCGGGGGCTTCGGTGACGTGGGCTGCGATGCCGACGCAGGCTCCGGCTGCGACCCCGGCAGCGGCGAGGCAGATTGGCACCGTGAAGGCCATCGCGGGCAATAGCATTACGCTGACGACGGATGCGGGACAATCTGTGACGGTGAGCGTGGCGGATGCAGCTCATATTCTGCAGTTGGCGCCCGGCAGTACGGATTTGAAGAGCGCTCAGACGATTACGCTGGCGGACATTGCAGTTGGCGACCGCGTTTTGGTGACGGGTAAGGCTGGTGATGATGCGGCTTCGTTGACGGCATCGCGTGTGATTTTGATGAAGTCGACCGATATCGCGCAGAAAAATGAAGCTGAGAAGGCGGACTGGCAAAAACGTGGATCGGGTGGACTGGTGAGCGCGGTTGATGCGGGCTCGGGCACAGTGACGGTCTCGGCGGGTGCCAAGAAGATACAGATACAGACGAGCGGGAGCACGAAATTTCGTCGTTACGCTGGCGATTCGGTGAAGTTTGAAGATGCCAAGCCGGGAACACTTGCGGATATTCAGGTGGGTGACCAACTGCGGGTGCGCGGCGCTAAATCAGAGGATGGAGCGACGATTCAGGCGGAAGAGATTGTAAGCGGATCGTTCCGAAATCTGGCCGGGACGATTGCGACGATCAATGCCGCAGGTGGGACGGTGACGCTGAAAGATCTGACGACGAAGAAGACTATGACCGTGACGGTGACAGCTAACTCGGACCTTCGCAAACTGCCGGCTGAGATGGCGGTCCGGTTTGCGGCGCGGGCCAAGGGCACGGCTGCTGGCGGTTCCGCTGCAGGGAATGCCGGTGGGCAGGCTGCAGCGCCGAGCGCCGGAGACGGAGCGTCACGGACGGGTGGTCCAGGTGGGATGGGCGGTGCAGGAAGGTCGGCGGGCGGAGATCTATCGCAAATGCTTGCGCGATTACCCAACGTTACGCTCGGCGAGCTTAAGGTGGGAGATGCGGTGATGGTCGTTGGATCGGAGTCCGAACCGGGCAGTAATAAGGTGACGGCGGTGACGATGCTTTCGGGAGTGGAGCCCATCCTGGCAGCGACGCCAAGTGGCACCCCGACGATGACTCTTTCACCTTGGAGTGTTGGCGGGGGCGCACCGGATAGTGGTGGTGGTGGCGGGCAGTAGTTTTCTATAACAATTGGGCTGTTTTTCTTCTGATGAGGAGTAGTTATGTCATTTCGCTCTGCTTTTAAGTTTGTATTACTTTTATTGATTGCCTTGGCGCCGACTGTTTCGAGGGCTCAGCAGGGAGGTGCAACGGTACACGGTACGGTTGCCGATCCGGATGACGCTGTGATTCCGGGAGCGACGATTACGCTGACGCCGGCTTCCGGTAAGGCGCTGACAGCGCAGTCGCAGAGCGATGGAACGTACACCCTTCACGGAGTGCCTGCAGGAACGTATTCAATGACGGTGACGATGCAGGGCTTCGCTACGTTTGTGAAGCAGGGTGTGCATGTTGCCGCGGGACAGTCGCTTGCAATCGACGCGAAGATGGCGATTCAAGTGGAGTCGCAAGAGGTGCAGGTCACGGCGCAATCTGCGCAGGTAAGCGTAGACCAGGACAGCAACGCGAGTTCGACTGTTATTAAGGGCAAGGACCTCGATGCGCTTTCGGATGATCCTGATGAGTTGTCGTCGGAGTTGAGTGCCTTGGCTGGACCGGCTGCAGGGCCGAATGGCGGACAGATTTACGTTGATGGATTTACCGGTGGGCAGCTTCCTCCGAAGTCGTCGATTCGGGAGATTCGTGTCAACCAGAATCCATTTTCGTCGCAGTTCGACAAGCTGGGCTATGGCCGCGTGGAGGTCTTCACGAAACCGGGCACGGACAAGTATCACGGAAACTACAGTGTTCAGGGCGGCAACAACAGTCTCAACACGTCGAACCCATTTTTGGGGTCGTCCAACACTCAGCCCCCGTACCACACGCTTTTCATGATTGGCAGCGTCAGTGGGCCGTTGAGCCATTCCGCATCGTTTACGGTAGGCGGTTCGCACCGTACGATTATTGATAACAATATCGTCAATCCCAGTGGCTACTGGGCCACTTCCGCCGATGCGACAACGCCGTGCCAACCGAACGACCCCAGGCAGTGCTTTTTCTTCTCGTCTTTTCCTGAGTCGGCGCGTGCTGTTACTCATCCGCAGACCCGCAGCGACATCAGTCCACGCATAGATCTGGCGCTTGGCGAAAAGAATACGCTGACAATGCGTTATCAGTATTTCGTAAGCGGCGCCCAGAATGGCGGTATCGGTAATACCAATTTGCCAACGGTGGGCTATAACACCGAGAGCAACGAACATACGATTCAGATCAGCGATACTCAGATTTTGAGCGCCCGTATTATCAATGAGACACGATTCGAGTATCAGAGGGATTATTCGACGCAGGACCCGCTGAGCACGGACCCGACGCTCTCTGTCCAGGGCATCTTCACTACGGGCGGCTCCAGTCAGGGCACTTTGCGTTCGACGCAGAACCATATTGAGGTGCAGAACTATACATCTATCGCGCTCGCGAAGAATTTTATTCGCTTCGGCGGACGGCTTCGAACGACTGGCGAGTCGCTGACCTCCACGGCGGGACAGAACGGAACCTTTACTTACTCATTCCTGCTGGATCCCTGCACGGACCCAACGAATACCAAGAAGCCTAGCAATTGCGCCCAGGGCGTCACGACTCCCTGCGATCAGGCGAATACGAGCGCGTCAAATTACATATCGTCTTATCAGTGCGGGTTGCCGGGCCAGTTCAACAAAACGGACATTATCAAGCCTACGGTCAACGGGCGTCTCACGGACGTAGGCCTCTACCTCGAGGACGACTGGAAGCCTAAATCCAACCTTACGCTTAGCTACGGGCTTCGTTACGAGGCTCAGAACGTGATCAATAGCGCGTACGATCTTGCACCGCGTGTGTCATTTGCTTATGGCATACCGCGCGGCGGAGGCAAGACGACCACGACCGTGGTGCGCGGAGGCTACGGCATCTTTTACGATCGATTTACGCTTTCGGATTTCCTGACTACGCAGCAGTTGAACGGCACGGCGCAGGTGAAGGCGACTTACATCAACCCAGGAATTACATGCACTCCAACGAATCCTGCGGGGTGCGGAACTTCGACTTCAAGCCGGCCCACGACCTACCAACTGGGCGATGGGATACTGGGCGATCGGGTGCGCAGCTCGTACACTCTGCAGTCGGCTATTGGTTTCGATCAACAGCTTGGCCGTGCCGCTACTGTCTCGGTCAATTATCTGAATGCACGTGGTGTCCATCAGTACCTGAGCAGGAATTTTGTTTCAGCTGATGACTTTAATTACCAGTTCCAATCGGGCGGCGTTTATCACGAGAATCAGCTGTTCATTAATATGAATGCGCGTCTGCAGAAGGTTTCGCTGTTCGGCTTCTATGCCCTGAGCTTTGCGAATGCCAATACATCCGGGTCGGGTTTCTTTCCAACGAATCCAACGAACCCTTTCGATACCAAGGTGGACTATGGACGTTCCATGTTTGCGAAGACGAACATCGGCGTCTTCGGAGGCAGTTTGCAGCTGCCGTACAAGTTTATGGCGAGTCCGTTCATGATTGCGCAATCGGGAACGCCTTATAACCTGACTACCGGCCTCGATCCACTGGGCACATCGATCTATAACCAGCGGCCGTACTTCATCAACGGCGACCGCGGCAGCTGCCGTGTTGCTTCTGATTTCAGCTCAACACAGACCGGTAGCCTGACACCGGTGCCAATCAACTATTGCGCCGGTCCTGCGAACTTCACGCTGAATCTTCGTCTCGCAAGAACGTTCGGATTCGGCCGGAAGACAGACGTGGCTGCAGGAGGCGGCCAAGGCGGGGACCGTGGCGGTCCTGGTGGTGGCGGTCCTGGCCGCGGCGGCCCTGGCGGTGGTGGCCGTGGTCCTGGAGGGCCTGGTGGCGGACCCATGGGAATGGGTGGCGGTAATTCAGGCCATCGTTATAGTGTTACCTTCGGCGCGCAGGCCTTCAACGTATTCAATGTCATTCCGTACGGAACGCCGACCAGCACGCTCAGTTCGCCGCGGTTTGGCGAGTTCACTACGCTGGCGACGGGGCCGTTCAGTTCAGCAACTGCGGTACGTCGTATCACGCTGCAGACTTCGTTCAACTTCTAACCATTTCACAGAAGATCAGGCGCGACCGATTGCTCGGTTGCGCCTGATTCTTTTTTGCGAATCATTCAGGGCGGAAGTTCTTCTTGAGTGTCTGCCAGCAGGAGTAGTACTCGTGCTGGCGTGCGACAGTTTCCATAGCGAATTTAGTGGGGCGGCAGGCGAAACGGGTTTCGAACATGAAGGCCAGTGTGCCTTCGAGTTTCACAGGCTCAAGTTTGGCGGTGCTGGCGCGCTCGAAGGTCTCGGCGTCGGGGCCGTGGCCGGACATGCAGTTGTGGAGGCTTGCTCCTCCGGGGAGGAAGCCTTCGGCTTTGGCGTCGTATTCGCCCTGGATGAGGCCCATGAACTCGTTCATGAAGTTGCGGTGGAACCAGGGTGGGCGGAAGGTGTGTTCGGCGACGATCCAGCGTGGGGGAAAGATGACGAAGTCGGCGTTGGCGGTTCCGGGGATCTCGCTGGGTGAGGTGAGGACGGTGTAGATGGAAGGATCGGGGTGGTCGAAGCTGACGGAGTTGATGCAGTTGAAGCGGGCGAGATCGTACTTGCAGGGAGCGTAGTTGCCGTGCCAGGCGACGACGTCGAGTGGAGAGTGGTTGAACTCGGTGGCCCAGAGATTGCCGAGGAACTTGGCTACGACCTGGAAGGTGCCTTTGTCGCGGTCTTCGAAGGCGGCGAATGGCGTGAGGAAGTCGCGGGAGTTGGCGAGGCCGTTGGCTCCAATGGGGCCGAGATCGGGGAGGCGGAAGGATTGGCCGTAGTTCTCGAGGAGGTATCCGCGGGCTTGCTTTGGCTGGTTTCCTTCAGAGAGGAGTTCGACGCGGAACTTGATGCCTCGCGGAATGAGGGCGATTTCGCCGGGGGCGAGATCGATGAGTCCGAGTTCGGTGTAGAGCAGGATGCTGCCGAGTTGAGGGACGAAGAGAAGTTCGCCGTCGGCGGTGTAAAAAAAGCGGTCGGTCATGCTTTTGTTGGCGGCGTAGATGTGGATGGCGACGCCGGTGTGGAGGGTGGAGTCTCCGTTGCCGGCGAGGGTGGTGAGGCCGTCGATGAAATCGGTGGGCTTGGTGGGGAGGGGAAGCGGGTCCCAGCGGAGTTGGTTGGGTGAGGTTTCGATTTCGTTGAAGGGTGTGGAGCGGACGAGGCCGTTGGAGATACGCTCGTAGGGTTTGTGCATCACGGACGGGCGGATGCGGTAGGTCCAGGTGCGGCGGTTGAGCAGGCGAGGGGCGGTGAAGGGGCTTCCGCTTAGCTGCTCGGTGTAGAGGCCGAGGGGAGATTTTTGCGGGGCGTTCTGGCCTGAGGGGAGAGCGTCGGGGACGGCTTCGGTGGCGAACTCGTTGCCGAAGCCGGTGAAGTAATGATCGGGCATGAGAGGTCCTCTCTTGTGCTCTGTTTCGGCGCGCGGGCTCTGGTGCTCGCGTGGACATCGTAGCTTATCTGATTTGAGAGTGGGTTTGCGTGGTGATTGCTCTACATGAGTGCCTCCTCCTTTCGTTTGGTTAGTTCGTGTGTTCGATAGTCGGCCAATCTGGGGTACACCCCCCCCTGGATCAGATTGGTAAGTGGTTTAGATGCAATGAATTACGTGATTTTGATTTTTGCAAAATAGTCATAATAAAGGGGTTATGGGTAAAATCGTCTTTCTAAATGGGTTATGGGTTAAATGTGAAACCCCGGCTTTTTGGCCGGGGTTTTTTTATCTCTGTATTTAGTATAGCGGATTGGGTAAAACTCTTTTGCAATGTGATCTTGTTTGTTTTGTTTGGGTTAGATGGTTTGGGGCTTGACATGCGGTTTTGCTGGGGAATTTTGATGTTTATTTTTTAAGTTGGTGTTTTTGCGATGGTTAGCGGCGGATTAAAAGCAACGGCAACAGCAAGAACAACGGCAATGGATTAGTCGCTTCGTCCTTCGGACTTTCGCTCCGGCCTTCGGCAGAGTGGTTGCCGCTTTGCGGCGGCTTTTAGACGCGGGGCTGAAAGCCCCGCTCTACCTCAGAAACAAAGACAACGACAATCGCAATGCGGAACCAGGCGGCGGACTTTTCAGCATACTTTGAAGTCCTAGATGAGGACCCCGGGGAGAT
>DATMQZ010000061.1:0-62970 GCA_035566575.1 Edaphobacter sp. | reverse complement strand
CTCAGAAGCAACGACAACGACAACGGCAGCGGCAACGGCAACGGCAAAAGCAACGGCAAAAGCAACGGCAAAAGCAACGGCAAAAGCAACGGCAAAAGCAACGGCAAAAGCAACGGCAAAAGCAACGGCAAATACAGGGATTCTTCGCTGCGCTCAGAATGACGACGTAAATACCGCTCAGAATGACGACTAAAAAAGACAACTGCAACAGCAGATCCCTACGGGATGACAAACAAAAGGGCAAACAAAAGGGCAAACAATAGGACAAGCAAAAAGGACAAGCAAAAGGACAAGCAAAAGGACAAGCAAAAGGAGAATCAACGACAAGGACAACAGAAACAGCGACTGTAACAGTGGAACCTGGATTACACGGTGGTGGAGGCGATTTGGACTAATTTGTCGGCGGGTGCGGTGCCGGGGAGGTGATAGTCGGCTCGGGCCCATTTGCGTTCAATCTCGAGGCCGGGTTGTGGGGTGCGCGTGCCGTAGCGGAAGTTGCGGCGCGGTAAGGGTGAGTCGCCTTGTTCGGGAAGGACGGTCATGTTGACGGCGGTCTCCTTGAAGGCGGGTGTGTGGGTGTTGCGGTCGGTGAAGCTGCTGGTGAGTTTGTTGACGGGTTCATTGACTGAGTTAAGCGACATGTAAAGCTGCTTGCCCTGGACGCGGGCGGAGACGAGGACCTGCACGCGGACTTTACCGTGTGGTGAGGTGAGCTGGACGTAGCGACCGCTGGTGATGCCACGCTCGGCGGCGAGCTCGGGGGAGACCTCGACGAAGCTGGTGGGGGTAATGGCCTTGATGCCTTCGGTGCGGAAGGTCATGCTGCCTTGTTCGAAGTGCTCGAGGAGGCGGCCGTTGTTGAGGTGGAGATCGTAGGTGGTGCTGCTCTCTTCGCAGGGTTCGAGGTACTGGATGGGGAAGAAGCGGGCCTTGCCGTCGGGGAAGTTGAATCTTTCGGTGAAGAGAAGTGGTGAGTCTTTGCCGTCCTTGGCGACGGGCCACTGTAAGCTCTTGTAGCCTTCGAGGCGGTCGTAGCTGACGCCGGCGAACATGGGGGTGAGGCGGGCGGCCTCGTCCATGATCTCGGAGGGGTGGGTGTAGTTCCAGTGGGCGCCCATGCGGTTGGCGATGAGCTGGATGATCTCCCAGTCGGCCTTGGATTCGCCGAGGGGTTCGATGGCTTTGTAGATGCGCTGGATGCGGCGTTCGGTGCTGGTGAAGGTGCCCTCTTTTTCGAGTGACGGGCAGGCGGGAAGGACGAGGTCGGCGTAGCGGCAGGTCTCGGAGAAGTTGACGTCCTGGACGACGAAGAATTCGAGCTTGGTGAGGGCATCGGCGGTGTAGTTGGCGTTGGAGTCGGAGGTGATGGTGTCTTCGCCTTTTATGTACATGACCTTGATCTTGTCTTCGAGGATGGCGTCGATCATCTGGTGATTGTCTTTGCCGGTGGAGGTGGGGAGAGTGACGCCCCAGTCGGCTTCGAATCGGGCGCGGATCTCGGGGTCGTCGACTTTTTGATAACCCGAGAAGACGTTGGGCATAGAGCCGAAGTCGCTAGCGCCCTGAACGTTATTGTGGCCGCGGAGGGGGTAGGCTCCGGCGCCGGGACGCATGTAGTTGCCGGTGACGAGGAGGAGGTTGGAGAGGGCGGTGGCGGTGTCGGAGCCGCCGCAGTGTTGCGTGACGCCCATGGCGAAGAGGATGCAGACGCCGTCGGCTGCAATGATTTCGTGGGCGACGGTGATGAGGGTGGAGGCGGGGATGCCGGTGACGCGCTCGGCGTATTCCATGGTGAAGGGCTCAAGGGATTTTTTGTACTCGTCGAAGTTGTTGACCCACTGGTTGACGAAGTCCATCTTGGCGAGGCCGCTGTCGATAATGTACTTCGCTATGGCGGAGCACCAGACGGCGTCGGTGGAGGGCTTGGGTCGGAAGAAGATGTCGGCTCGCTCTGCCATCTCGTGTTTGCGGAGGTCGGCTACGATGAGGCGCTGGCCGCGATGTTTGTGGGAGCGCTTGACACGGGTGGCGAGGACGGGGTGGTTTTCGGCGGGGTTGCAGCCGACCATGAGGATGAGGCCGGCGCGTTCGATGTCGGAGATGGAGCCGGAGTCGCCGCCGTAGCCTACGGTGCGCTGAAGGCCCATGGTTGCGGGGTTCTGGCAGTAGCGGGCGCAGTTGTCGACGTTGTTGGTGCCGATGACGGCGCGGGAGAGCTTCTGCATGAGGAAGCTCTCTTCGTTGGTGCACTTGGAGGAGGCGATGAAGGCGAGTGCGTCGGGGCCATGGTCGTTTCGGACTTGCTTGAATTTTTTCTCGATGATGTCGAGGGCTTCGTCCCAGGTGATCTCGCGGAAGCTTTCGCCGTCGCGGAGGAGTGGCTTGACGAGGCGGTCTTCTGAGTTGATGTGGCCCCAGGCGAACTTGCCTTTGATGCAGGTGGAGATGCCGTTGGCAGGGCCGTGCATGGGTTCGATTTTGAGGATGTGGCGGTCTTTGGTCCAGACGTCGAAGCTGCAGCCTACGGCGCAGTAGGTGCAGACGGTCTTGGTGCGCTTGATGTGCTCGTTGCGCATCTCGGCTTCGATTTCAGAGAGGTTGAGGATGGGGCCGTAGCCGATGGGCGGCTCGATGCCTTTGACGACGTCGATCATGTCGTCGAGGGTCTTGCGCGGGAGATCGGTGAGGTAGCCTGCCTGGCCGAGCATGGATTTTTCCATGAGGGCGTTGCAGGGGCAGACGGTGACACAGTGGCCGCAGGAGACGCAACTGGAACCGTCGATCTTTTCTCCGCCATCCCAGAGAACGCGGGGGTGGGCGCTCTCCCAGTTGATGGTGAGAGTCTCGTTGACCTGGACGTTTTGGCAGGCTTCGACGCAGCGGCCGCAGAGGATGCACTGGTCGGGGTCGTAGCGATAGAAGGGGTTGGAGTGGTCCTGCGGGTAGGGCTTGTGGGTGAACTCACGCCGCTGGTGTTTTACGTCGAGCTCTCTGGTGGTGTTGTGGATGGTGCAGTTCTGGTTGTTGTTGTCGCAGACGGTGCAGTAGAGCATGTGGTTCTGAAGGATGCGGTCGAAGGCTTCGCGCTGGGCTATGTCTACTGTTTCGCCTGCGGTCTCGATGACCATGCTGGCGGTGACGGGTGTGGCGCAGGCGCGGGCTAATTTGCCGTCGACCTTGACCATGCAGGTGTCGCAGCTTTGGATGGGGCCCATCTGGGGGACGTAGCAGACCTGGGGGATGGGCTTCTGCTCGCCGGAGGCTGTGCGGCGATTGAGGAGGTCGATGAGCAGTTCGCCGGAGTGGGCGGGGACGGCGGCGCCATCGATGGTGAGCTGCATATTGGGGGAGTGATCGGCGGGAGTGTTGAGCAGAGATTTCATGGCACTCATGCTCCTTTGATGCAGGCCAGCCTAACAGATGATTCTTCGTGGGTCGAACGGCTGTGTAAATAAAGCGGCTGCTAGGAGGATCGTTGCGAGGGGCTTCCGAAGTGTTTTCGAATGAGCGCCAGGGCTTGATCGGGGGTTGTGATGTCGCCTTCGAGCTGGGCGTCTTCGGCGGCTTCGAGCATGGATTTGAATCTGGGGCCGGGACGATAGCCGGCGGCGATGAGGTCGCTGCCGGTGAGGAGGAGTTTGGGGGCGATGATTTCGGCTGGGGCTGATTCGTATTGTTGTTTGGCGAAGTCATAGAGGCGTAGGTCGCCGTGGGCGGAGAGGACGTCCATGCGGTGGAGGGCCAGGTGCTCGTCGAATTGGGGGAGGCGGAGGAAGCGCTTGAGGGTGGACTGGCGCATGTGGAGGATGTCGCCGAAGCGCATGTGGTTTTTGACGAGGGCGACGATCTGGGCGGTGTCTTCGTTGGAGAAGCGCAGGCGGGCCAGGATGGTTTCGGCGATGCGGACGCCGACTTCGACGTGGCCGTTGAAGCGGATGCGGTCGTGGGGATCGTTGGGGTCAGGTGCGCGGTAGGTTGCGGGTTTGCCGATGTCGTGCAGGAGCGCTCCCCAGGCGAGGGTAGGTGTTGTGTTGGGTGGGAGCTTTTCGAGGAGGAGCATGGTGTGGACCCAGACGTCGCCTTCGGGATGGTACTCGGGCGGCTGCTGGACGCCGTGCATGCGGACGGCTTCGGGTAGGGCTTGCTGGAGGAGGCCGGTGGCGTCGAGAAGCTCGAAGGCGCGGCGGGCGTGGCCTTCGGTAAGCATGCGGGTTAGCTCGTCGCGGACGCGCTCGGCGCTGACCTGATCGATTTGGGTGGCGGCGTTGCGGATAGCGGCGAAGGTTTGCGGCTCGATCTCGAAGTCGAGTCGGGCAGCGAAACGAACGGCGCGGAGCATGCGAAGCTTGTCTTCGGCGAAGCGGAGGGCGGGGTCGCCGATGGCGCGGAGGATCTTGGCGGCGAGGTCGTGGCGGCCGTTTACGTAGTCGAGGGTGGCGGCTGTGGGGTCGCCGGTTTGTTCGAGGATGGTGGGGTCGAGGAGCATGCCGTTGATGGTGAAGTCGCGGCGGAGGACGTCTTCGCGGGGGTCGGTGGAGAAGCGGACGGCGTCGGGGCGGCGGCCGTCGGAGTAGGCTCCGTCGTGGCGGAAGGTGGCGACTTCGGTGGAGATGGCGTCGTCGTCGTTGTTTGGTTCACAGACGAGGACTACGCCAAAGTGGGCGCCTACGGTGAGGGTTTTCTTGTTGGGGAAGAGGTTGAGGATGATGTCGGGTGTGGCGCTGGTGGCTACGTCGAAGTCCTGTGGTTCGAGGTTGAGGAGGATGTCGCGTACGCAGCCTCCGGCGAAGAATGCCTGATGGCCTGCGGCGCGGAGAACCTCGACGATGTGGTTTGCGGCTGTGTAGTGCGGGTTTTGCTTGAGGTGGCCGGACATGCGTGTCTTCTATGATAAAGAGATGCGTGATGGTGGCGGTCTTATTCTGGGAATTGAAAGCTCGTGCGATGAGACGGCGGCGGCTGTGGTGCGTGGTGGGAGCGATGCGCTTTCGAATGTGGTGGCTTCGCAGATGTCGCTGCATGCGAACTATGGGGGGGTGGTGCCGGAGCTGGCTTCGCGAGAACATCTGCGGAATGTTGTGCCGGTTGTGCGGGAGGCGATGGCTCGGGCTGGGGTTACGTTTGAGGATTTGGATGCAGTTGCTGTGACGGAGGGGCCGGGGCTTGCGGGGGCTCTGCTGGTGGGAATTACTTTTGCGAAGGCGTTGAGCTTTGGGTTAGGGAAGCCGCTGGTTGGGGTGAATCATCTGGAGGGGCATATCCATGCGGTGTTGATGGAGGCTCGGCAGCGGGCGGAGGCTCCGATGGAGTTGCCGTTGCTTGCGCTGGTGGTTTCGGGTGGGCATACGCATCTTTATCTGGCACAACAAAAGCGGGATCTGGCGCGGCAGAGCGATGGGGCTACTTGGAGTTATCGCAACGTTGGCAGGACGGTGGATGATGCGGCGGGGGAGGCGTTTGATAAGGTGGCGAAGCTGTTGGGGTTGGGGTATCCGGGGGGGCCTTGGATTGATGTGCTGGCGAAGAGGGGGAATCCGCGGGCGGTGCCGTTTACGTTTGGGCAGATTAAGGTGCGTGCACTGCCGGCGGGTGTTCCGGTTGTGAATAAGAAGGCTCGTGGTGTGGGGGATGGGCTTGTCTTTGATTTTTCGTTTAGCGGGATTAAGACGGCGGTTCTGCGGTATGTGGAGACGCATGGGATGAAGGAGAGGATTGAGGCTCGGAGGGCTGCGCTGGCGGCGGATGATGCGTTGAAGCCCAGTTCTGAGGCTGTGGCTGCGTTGTGTGATGGCGAGACTTTGGATCTGATTGCTTCGTTTCAATATGCGGTTGTGGGGAATCTGCTTCGCCAGACGTTCGCTGCGGCGGAGTCGTTTGGGGCGCGGGGGATTGTGGTTTCGGGTGGGGTTGCGGCGAATAGTGAGCTGCGGGGGCGTTTTCAGGCGGAGGCGGATCAGCGGGGGTTGCCGATTGCTTTTCCTTCGCTGGCGCTTTCTACGGACAATGCGGCGATGATTGCGGCGGCCGCTTGGCCGAAGTTTGTGGCGGGGGAGTTTGCATCGGATGATTTGGGGGCTACGCCGCAGTTGCGGCTGGGATAGCCACAAACAGCGCTGTGACCGCAAGGAGCCGCGTATCAGCTAAAATCAACAGGGATTTCAAGGGAGAGATGTCTGCGCCGTGCCATGTGCCCGGTCGCGGCAGGATTGTGCACTTGGCAACGATGGAACTGTTCAACACCCTGGGCGGGAAGATTGAGACGCTGGCTCCCGTCGGCAGCCCCGCTTTGAGAATGTATTGTTGCGGCCCCACGGTCTATGACTATGGGCACATTGGCAACTTCCGGACGTTTCTGCATGTGGATGTGTTGCGGCGGTTTGTGCGCCAGCAGGGCATGGCAGTGCAGCATGTGATGAACGTGACGGATGTGGATGACAAGATCATTCGCAATGCCGCGGCTGCGGGTGTGCCGATTGCGGAGTACACGGCGAAGTTTGAGCGGGCGTTCTTTGAGGACTCGGATGCGCTTGGGATTCAGCGGGCTGAGCATGTTGCCTACGCTACGGCGGCTATTCCGGACATGGTCGATATGATCCAGACGCTGGCGGCGAAGGACATTGCGTATCAGGCTGAGGATGGTTCGTGGTACTTCCGGATCCATCGTTTTCCAGAGTATGGGAAGCTCTCGCGGAAGGACTTTGAGGGCATTGAAGACGGCGCGCGCGTGGATGTGGATGAGTATGAGAAAGACGCGGCGCGTGATTTTGCTTTGTGGAAGGCTGTGAAACCGGGCGAACAGAGCTGGGATACGGCGCTGGGTTCGGGGCGTCCGGGATGGCATATTGAGTGCTCGGCCATGGCGAAGAAGTTTTTGGGTGAGTCGTTCGATCTGCATGCCGGCGGCGAAGACCTGATGTTTCCGCACCATGAGAATGAGATTGCGCAGTCGGAGTCGGCCACGGGGCATACGTTTGCGCGTCATTGGATGCATGTGCGTTTTCTGCTGGTGGAAGGGCGGAAGATGTCGAAGTCGGAGGGGAATTTTTATACCCTTCGCGATCTTTTGCTGAAGGGGCATCGCGCCTCTGCAATTCGATTTTTGCTGATCTCGGTGCCTTATCGGAACCAGATGAACTTTACGTTCGAGAGCCTAACGGAGTCGACGAATGCGGTTGATAAACTCCGTACGTTTCATCAGCGGATGTTGAAGGATAGATTTGCAGAGGGGTTGAATCAGGAGATCAGTGCGGCCACGGCGAAGGCTAGTGCAGACTATACGGCTGCGCTTGCGAATGATCTAAATACAGCTCGGGCACGGGCGGCGATCTTTGATCTGGTGCGAGCGGCGAACTCTGCGGCAGACGCAGGTACGTTGCGGGCTGGGAATGTCGAAGAGATTCTGAAGATGATGGCGCTGTTCGACGGCGTGTTTGCAGTGCTGGAAGACAACGATGCTGCGATTACTCGCGCTGCTCTGGTGTGGGCCGAGGCTGAGGGAAGGATCAATGAAGCTGATCCGACTTTGGTGGCTACGCTGGCGCTGAGCGATGGCGATATCGACGCGCTTGTGGCCGAGCGGACGCAGGCTAAGAAGACACGGAACTTTGCGCGGGCCGATGCTATTCGGAATGACCTGTTGGCGAAGGGCATTCTGATTGAGGACTCGAAGGACGGAGTTCGGTGGAAGCGTAAGTAAGGGCTCGCCGCCGATTCATTGTTCGTAATCGAGTAAGGCCGGGAGATCCCGTCCGCCATACATTACGCGCTCTATCCTGACGGTGTTGTTCCGGATATGGAACAAGATTATGTATCGTCCAACAAGAGCCATGCGAGCATCCTCGCCAATCTCCGGCCGTAGCTGGTAGTGCAAAGGGTTTTGCCCAATCTGACGGAAGCGTGCGCGTATCTCCTGAATGAAGCTCACTGCTCTAGTGGGATTGTCCTGCGCAATGTAGTCGGCAATTGCTTCCAGATCGGCTTCAATGAAGCGGGAGAGTTCAACCTGCATGTTATTTGATGACTCCCGCAGTCTTTGTCATGGCCTGGTACTTGCGTTCGAGACGGTCAAGTACCTCCTCGACTGGAGTTCCGGGAGTTTTGTCTTCCCTTGCCTGTTTCCATAACTGACGCAGCTCTTCAATTCCCTGTTGCTGCAAATTGCGCTTGCGCATCCAGTCTCGTAGTGCATCTCTTACGACTTCGCTACTGGAGGCGTATTCGCCTGTATCGACAGCCTGGCGGACGAGAGACACCATCTCAGGGGGTAAAGCAATGCTGATTTTTTCGATGGCAGACATGGAGGGCGCTCCTTGGTAGGAATTATTCCTACCAAGGAGTTTAGAAATTTGAATGGCTGGCGTCAAATTATTAGTTGTTCAGCCCGCGTCGCAGGTCTCGGCGTTCGTTTCAGGAGTTTTCTTTGCGGTGATTGCGAAGAAGGCTATGACCTTGTCGAATGATGTCATGTTCAGCAGGACGAGGCCAAGTATGACGATGGTTACGCCGATGTAGGCGGTCCATAGGATGGGCTCGTGTGCGATGTATCCCCAGAAGAGTCCCCATATGGGTAGCAGGTAGGTGACTGCGACGACGTGGGTAGGTGGGATGCGCGTGAGCAGATCGTAATAGAGCAGATAGGCGACGCCACTGCCTGCAACCCCTAACAGAATTGCGGCGAAGATTGAGCTGGGAAGAATCACTGTCGGGTGTGATCCGAAGAGCGCAACCGGCAGGACCATTAGCCAAGCCAGGGAGAGCTGAGTAGTCGCAAGACCAATGGGGTCGAGACCCTTAAGCTTTATCTTTGCGATGACTGTAGCGATGGCGTAGCCAAGGCTGGCGAGGGCGATGAACATGACTCCACGAAAGAAGGGGGCGCCGCCGCTGTAGCGACCGGAGTCGTGACCATGGCTGAACACGACGACGAGGACGCCGCTAAAGCCCAGCAGGACGCCCATGATGGTGAAACGGTTGGGGCGGGCGCTTTGGACTGCAAGGGTCAGCAGAAGTGCCCAGATGGGCGTTGTGGCATTGAGGACGGCGGCGATGCTACTGGGTACCGTGCGCTCGCCTAGCGCGAAGAAAATGAATGGAATCGCGTTATTGAAGAGGGCAACGAGGAGCAGCGGTACGATGAGGCGGCGTGGGGGCAGAGAGCGGCCCTTGAGCTTGAGGACGCTCCAGAGAAACATTGCGCCAAAGCTTAGGCGCAGGATGGCTACCCAGGCGGGAGGGAAGCTGCGACCGGTGAGTTCGATGAGAATAAAGGAGGCGCCCCATACGGCTGAAAGCAAAAGAAGTTGAGATATATCGCGGCGGCTCATTCAATTCTCCGGGTGGACTACTTCATTTAGAGTGAGCGGTTGCGTTGGCGACTCTCTTTTTTCGCGATGCATAATGGCGTCCACGCTGAAGAGCGATGCGTTCACGGTGGAGAGCGCCAGCATTCCGGCTGACATGAGGTAGACCCCGTAGGAGAATTGCGAGAAGCCTGCGGCTGTCATCGCGGTTCCGAAGAGGAAGAGGAGTGCTGCGGCTCCGATTGCCGCGATACGAAGACGAATGCCGAGAAGAAGGCAGATGCCGAATGTGATTTCACAGAGAGTCGCCACAACCGCCAGTGCAGGTATGGTGGCGTGCGGCATGAAGGGGTTGAGCATGCCGGTGTAGGCGATGAAGTGGGTGAAGTCACCCCAGGCTACGCCGGCTGTTCCGTGGGGACCGAGGAAGCCGAGACGGTCGGCTACGGCGTCGAGAAAGGCTGCAGCGACCGGGAGCCGTAGCAGTGAGGCGATCCAACGGACGCGTCCGTAGGTGACGGCTAGGAAGAGGAAGGGCACAGCGTATGTCAGAGGGTATGACATGCTGGACCATGGCTGGTGCAGGCTGAAGTGGTTGAGGACTATCCAGATTGCCTGTGCGATCAGAGCCAGCCAGAGTAGAGCAAATGCGTAGGGTTTGTAGGGTGCGGGAGTCTGGATTGGAGCGTCGGCGCTCGGTTTCATCGGATCTCCTGAGAATCTGTTTAAAAACTGAAAAACTTAACACTGATTTGCACCGATGAGACGGATTCAAGGACTGAAAAGCACCGGCAACGGCGAAATACAGGGATCCTTCACTCCGTTCAGGATGACGACGTAAAACAAAGAACAAGCAAAAATCTCTCAACCGGCAGTTTTGAAACAGGATCTAGAATCTGCGGGGAGGGCTGAAGTTCGATCAGGCGGTGCCGTTGGCGCTGTCGGGTTTTGCGAAGACTAATGCGAGGAAGCGGGCCGGACGTTCGGTGCTGGCGTTTGCGGAGACCTGATGCACGCTGTTGGGTGGCTCGTAGAAGACCTGACCTGCGCTGTAGGTTTTCTCAGCGGAGCCCTGAAGCTGAAAGCGGACTTCACCTTCGAGAACATATCCGATAACGAAGCCGGGGTGACGGTGAGGCCGGGAGTATCCGCCTGCGGGGTAGTTTACTTCGGTGACAGTGACGGTCCAGTGATCGAGCGGGATTGGCGGCAGTTCGTGTTCGAATATAGCGTTTGTTTGCGTCGACTGGCCTTTGGAGCTACCGAGAACGCTGGAGCCGAGTACCGCCATCCCTGTTTTGAAGAGCCCTTCTATAACGTCACGCCGGGGAATCAACATGCGTTGACGATAGGCCTATAACGGACTTGCTGGAAGGTCCATTTTCTAGATTTTCTATAGGCCACTTTGTCTAAAACGGAATGCCGTGCCTTGGGCTATTTGAACCTCTATCAATACTTTTCGAGCAGGGCGGCGAGCTTCTGCATTCCCTGATCGATGATGCGCGGTTCGAAAGCGGCGAAGCCGAGGAGCAGGCCGCGGATCTTCGGCTTGCGTAGAGTGAAGCGGTCGAGGCCTGAGGCGTCGATGCCGTTGCGGGCGGCCTCGCGTTCGAGGTCGATTGAGTCCACGGGCGCTTTGTAGAAGGCGGCTGTGTTGAGGCCAGCCTGGATGCCGGAGAGGCGCAGTGCGTCGCCGAAATGCTTTTCTGCGGAGCTGTACAGCGCGCCGAGCCGTTCCGCGTAGGTCTCGCGCATGCGCCGGAGGTGACGGCCCAGATGGCCTTCGGTGATGAACTCGGCGAGGACGGCCTGGTTGATGGTGTTGGCCCAGAGATCGGTTTCGAAGCGGAGCCTGAGGAGCTTGTCCATCAGGCGATCGGGGACGACCATGTAGCCCAGGCGCAGGGAAGGGAAGAGGACTTTGTTGAAGCCGCCGATGAAGACGACAGAGCCGGCTTCGTCGAGACCCTGCAAGGCGGGGATGGGTACGCCAGTGAAGCGGAACTCGCTGTCGTAGTCATCCTCGATGATGGTCGATCCTGCCGAGCTGGCCCAACGCAGCAAGGCTATTCGGCGCTCGAGGGTCATCGTGGAGCCTAAGGGAAATTGATGGGCTGGAGTGACGTAGGCGAGTTTCGCGTAGGGAGAAAGCTGCCTCCCTGTGGCTACGTTCATGCCGTCGGCGTCGACGGGGACGGGGATGATATTGGCGCCGGTGTTTCGCAGGGCGCGGGCGGCTCCGAAGTAGCCGGGGTCTTCTATCCATGCGTCGTCGCCGGGTTTGAGGAGAAGCCGCATCATCAGGTCGAGCGCCTGCTGGGTGCCGGTGACGACGACCACCTGGCTGGCGGAACAGTGAACGCCTCTCGATGTGCCGAGGTACTCGGCGATGGCGTTGCGGAGCGGCGCGTAGCCTGCGACGTCGCCGCTGCCCAGCAACGACTTGGTTGCGTGCCTTAATTGCCGCGAGGTGAGGCGGGACCAGACATCGATAGGGAAGAGGCCGACTTCGGGGTCAGAGGCCTGGAAGGGACGCAGGCCCTCTCTTGTGATTGGCAGCGGAGCGAAGGTCTTGAGGGTGCAGACGTCTTCCGATAGCGCGAGGTCATCGGGAAGCTTCTCGTTGACCCAGGTGCCTGCACCGGTTTTGCTGGTCAGGTAGCCTTCGTCGCGCAGTTGCTCGATGACCAGCATGGCGATGCCGCGGGAGACGCCGTGCTGGAGGGAGAGGTCGCGGGTGGAGGGCAGACGGACGCCACGTTTGAGACGGCCGTCGAGGATGGCGGCGCGAAGCTCGGCGTAGAGCCAGTCGGTGAGTGTGGTGTCGGCCGATCTGGAACGGAGAGGCAATTCCAACGAACTAATGGACTTCGCCATGGCATAAGCGTACCTGATTTGCTCGGGGGAACTCCTGGCGGCGGAGGGCGAGTGAATCTTTACTTTACTTGAAGCATCTTTATATCAAGGTAAATGCGTATGACGAGTAGACAGAAAACAGAGGCGGATACAAGCGGCGTACATGTCTTCCTGGTGATGTGGAAGGCTACTCGCGTGTTGGAAGCGCATGGCCACCGCAGTATCGCAGGACTTGATATGGGCCTGAGTGACTTTGGGGTTCTGGAGGCGCTGCTGCATAAGGGGCCTTTGGCGATCAAGGATTTAGGCGCGAAGGTTCTGCTGACGAGCGGATCGATTACGACCGCGATTGATCGGCTGGAGCGGCGAGGGTTGGTAGAGCGCGGGAATGATGAGAATGACCGCCGCAGCCGGATTGTGAAGCTTACGCCACTGGGACGGCAGACGATTCGCAAAGCCTTCGCGGAACACAAGATTGCGATGGAAGAGGTTGTTTCGGGATTGCCTGCGGAAGAGCGTGGCAGATTGATCGATCTTCTTCGCCGGCTGGGTCAGGCGGCGGAAGAGCAGTTGAAGGTGCAGAAGAGAGTCGGCGCGTCGAAGCGCCGGAAGGAGAAGTAAATGACGACGAAGAATGTACTTGGAGTGTATGGACCGGGGTCGGATCATTGGGTCGGTGATGGCTTTCCTGTGCGGAACATGTTTCCGTCGAACGGTGTGAACCGGGAGATCAATCCGTTTCTCATGCTGGATTATGCGGGGCCCAGCCACTTTGAGCCTTCAAAACGAGCGCATGGTGTTGGCCAGCACCCGCACCGCGGTTTTGAGACGGTGACGATTGCTTATCAGGGCTCGGTTTCGCATCGCGATTCTGCAGGGAACTCGGGAACAATCTATCCGGGTGACGTGCAGTGGATGACGGCTGCTTCGGGCGTTGTGCATGAAGAGATGCATGCGAAAGAGTTTGCCGAAAAGGGCGGAACATTCGAGATGGTTCAGCTTTGGGTGAACCTGCCTAAAGCTGTCAAGATGTCTGCGCCACGCTATCAGGGGATCACTAAGGAGCAGATTCCAACGGTGGCGCTTGGTGCGAGTGGACAGGCTCGGATTATCGCTGGCGAATTGGATGGTGTTAAGGGACCGGCGACGACTTTCACTGCGATCAATGTCTTCGATGTGCGATTGAAGGCGGGTGATGCGGCGAAGTTGTCGCTGCCAGATGGACATAATGCTGCGGTGGTTCTGCTGCAGGGAGACGTTGTGGTCAACGGATCTCAGGCGTTGCGGGGAACTGCTCAGATTGCGCCGTTGAGTGCTGACGGCGAGAGCATTACGCTAGAGCCGAAAGCGGATTCGACGCTGCTGGTGCTGAGCGGCGAGCCGATAGATGAGCCGGTTGCGAGCTATGGTCCGTTTGTTATGAACACGCAGGAGGAACTTGTTCAGGCCTTTGCAGATTACAAAGCGGGGCGTATGGGACAGTTGAGCTAATTTGTTAGCTAGGGTTGAGGCACGAACGTTGTTTGCGTTCGTGCCTTTTCTTTTTCATCGTGCAGTTCTTTGCCTTGGTTGGTTTGCCGGGCTAGGATTAAGGCTATGGTGTCTCGGTTCGCTGTGTTCGCTCTGTTTCTCTCCTGTATTCATGCTGTTTCACAGACCGCTGCGCCAGCAGATCCGCACTTGCCGAAGATCTTTCGCGATACGGCGCTTGCTGTTACTTACGCCTATCCGGGCGAATTTGTTGCGGAGAAGGTGGTTGCACCGCCGAAGGCCGACCCTGCGAAGCCGCAATGTGTACAGTCGACGTTGACGGGAGGATCGACTGACAAGCTTGGAAGCTCTGTCTTTGTATTGTCTACGATGGACGATTCTTGCCCGGGAGTGCTGCAGGGTGCGTCGCGGCAGTTGGGATCGTTTACGAAAGAACAGATTCTGCGGCAACTCAAAAGCTACGGCACGCCAGTGGTGACGCAGGAGCCTGTTCGCTATAGCATCGAGGGGCACCCCGCGGCGGTGACGATGGGGTCGGCTCAACCTGACGGAGCGCAGGCAGGCAAGACGCCGGTAACTACCTATGCCGCAAAGGCTTGTGTGCTTGGAAATGTTGCGGTGAAGGCAACAAAGTCCGAGCCAGCGCAGCCGACGAAGCATGTGCTCTGCTTTGATTTCACGACGCAGCACAAAGACCTGCTACCACTGATGCTGGGCTTTACGATTCAGTTCGATGAGGGAAAACCGCAGTCGCTGGTGCCAGGCAATATCCTTCGGTAGATTGCTTTAGGTATACTTCCGGCACGGTGGAGTTTCCCATGAAACCTCAGCATTTGACCGAAGCCGACCGTGTTCCGCGAGTTGCAGGTGTGATGTGCCGATTCAAGAGCCATCCGATGCCGCGGCGCTATCTCTGTGTATTGCCGAGCCTTTCGCGTCCTAACCTCTTCTCCGGCGACTAGAGTAGTCCTCAATTCTCCATAGCGAACGCTGTATTCCTCTGTGCCTGGTCACGGAGGAACGGCCGTCTCTTTCAAGAGATGTCTCCATCACCCGCACCTAGTGCCGCTAACTAAGGAGAGACACATATGAGCACTCTAATTCAGGAGCATGGCAGAATTGCCAGCGAAGCTACTTATGCAGAGTTCGGCCCGAAGCTGAAGACCGTAATTCCAGGAGTGAAGGCGAAAAAGATTGTCGCCGATGATGATCGGCTTATGTCGCCGAGTTATACACGCAGCTACCCTTTGGTCGTTAAGCGCGCGCGTGGATTGCGAGTCGAGGATGTTGATGGGAATGAATTTCTCGACTTCGCAGCAGGCATCGCCGTTAATTCAACCGGGCATTGTCATCCAGAGGTGGTGAAGGCGATTCAGGAGCAGGCAGGCGAATTTCTGCATATGTCGGGAACGGATTTTTATTACGAACATATGGTTCAACTCGCTGAAAGATTGAGCGCGGTTGCTCCGATGGCAGGACCGCATAAGTTTTATTACGGCAACTCGGGTGCGGAGGCGGTGGAGTGCGCTATGAAGTTGGCGCGGTATCACACGGGACGTCAGAACATCATCAGCTTCTTCGGGGCCTTTCATGGGCGGACGATGGGTGCGTTGTCGTTGACGGGTTCGAAGCCGCAGCAGAAGAGGCGGTTCGCACCGTTTGTTCCCGGTGTTCATCACGTGCGCTATCCCTATGCCTATCGCGGATGTAGTGGCGGCCCGCAAGAGGAAGAGGCGTTTGCTTTAGAGTGCGCGCGGTACATCGAAGAGAAGCTGTTTAGGACGATTCTGCCGCCAGAAGAGGTTGCGGCGATTATTCTCGAGCCGATTCAAGGCGAGGGTGGCTATGTTGTAGCGCCGGATATTTTTTTGCGTGAGATACGTAGCATCTGCGATCGCCACGGCATCATGATGATTGCGGATGAGGTGCAGTCTGGCGCCGGAAGGACGGGGAAGTGGTGGGCGATTGAGCACTCGGGTGTGCAGCCTGACATTGTGTGCATTGCGAAAGGCATTGCCAGTGGTATGCCGCTCAGCATCTGCATGGCGAAGGCAGAGATAATGGATTGGGTGCCTGGATCGCATGCCAGTACGTTTGGAGGAAATCCGGTGTGCATCGCTGCGGCGCTGGCGACGATGAATGTAATCGAACGCGAAGGACTGCAGAACGCTGCGACTGTAGGTGGGAAGATAATCGAGCGTCTGCGGGGGTGGATAGCGAAACATCCGACGGTTGGCGATGTTCGTGGTCGGGGTTTGATGATCGGGGTTGAGATGGTCAAGGACCAGCAGTCGCGTCAGCCTGTTGGTGCAATGCGCGATCGGATCGTAGAGCTGGCATTTGAGCGCGGATTGCTACTGCTTGGTTGTGGCGAGACTACAATTCGCCTATGTCCGCCGTTGATCGTCAAGCAACAGGAGGCTGATGTTGCGCTGGATATCCTAGAGGAGTGTGTGATGCTCGCGGCGAAGGGCTGAACATAGTCAGAACACAACAAAGGCGGCATCCATTTTTCGGAGTGCCGCCCTTTGCTGCATTGCTGGTTTGCTTCGTTAGAAGTTGAAACTTACCTGTCCGGTGAAGGCGCGGGGTGAGACGTAGTGGGTTCCCGAGAAGGTGGAGAGGAAGTTATAGAGGGCGTATTTGTTGGTGAGGTTTGTTGCGGTGAGACGAAGTCCAACCTTGTACCTGTCGCCATGCAATAGGTTGTCTTCTCCAAGTGCGAGATCAAAGAGGTTTCTTGGGGCGATTCGCGCTGGGTTGCGGTCGTCATCCGAGGTGTTGGGCCTGGGAATGCTGATGAGAGTTGAGGTTAGACCTGCAGCATCGCACTGGGTGAAGCCGGAGGTGGGCGTGGCTCTCACGCCGTCGCAGGCTAGTCCTGCCTGAGACTGCTGATCGGGCGTAAGGCCGCTCAGGTCAATTCCTGGCTGACCATTGGGCAGGGTGATGGAGGTGTTTGCGCAGCGGGTGTTGGCGCCGATGACGTTGTAACAGGGCACCGAACCCGCGACGAGGCCGCCGTCATAGCGCCAGTTGAAGCCGAACCAGGTGCTTTTGCGGAAGGGCAACGTGTATTGCAGGTGCGTGGTCTGGTTGAATTTTTCGTCGTGATCGATGCGGAACGGCAAGCCGCCAGGTGTGCTGACGGTTGCGCCTACGCCGCCGATCTGCGGATTGAAGAAGCGCGCGGCTACCGACGACATGACGACGAAGGCGCTGATGCCATGCGTCTCGGGAACGCTTACGCGAAGAGCAAACCCCGGAATCTTCGAGTTATGCCATTCGATGGGGAAGGTGATGGGGGTTGCGCCCAGCACGCTGAAGTCATAGGCGTTGTGTGTGTACTTCCAGATGTAGTCTCCGCTAAAGACTAGATGCTTGCCGAACGCCTGCTGGAGTCCGGCGTGAAACTCGTTGCGGAAGCCGGGATTGAAGGGCGCTGGAGTGCACTGTCCGAGCGTCTCGAAGATTGCCTGGAGTACAGGATCGACGCAGCCTTTCACGGATAGGACCAGGTTCTCGTTGAAGGGGGTCTCCATGGCTCTTGCGTAGGAGGCTCGCAGTACGGTGTTGGTCCCTTTGACGGTATAGGAGAGGCCGACGCGTGGCTGGGCCTGGCGCTGGACGGTGAGACCGTTGTAAAGATCACCGCGGATGCCGACGTTGAAGAGCCAGTTGCCGGCTGTGATCTGGTCCTGAACGTAAAGTGCGAGCTGCTTTACGTCTGTCTGGCCATGCCACGCGTAGATGCTGCCGCCGCGGGTAAGGTCATACGGTAGAAGGATCGGGTTGAAGCCTGAGTTTGGCTGGTAGCCGAGCGTGGAAGGGCACTGGCTCGGGTCGTTGAAACCGTTGACTGGGTTGCTGTTCGCGTCGAGGCAGGGTGCGTTCAGGGTCGGATCGACGACGCCGATGCGGTTGTTCTCGCGAAGGAAGGTGTGTTGATAGACGGCGCCGACCTTCACGTTGTTGATGCCCTTGATGTAGGAGAGATCGGTGCGCAGACCTGCGTTGGTCAATGTACGGGTCTGCCCGACGGTCTCCTGTTGGATGGGGCCGAGATCGGCCAATGGATTGTTGCTGGGGAAGTAGTTGAAGGCGTCCCTGCGCACGAAGGCGCCGAAATTGAAGATTGTGTTCTTATTGGCAATACGCGTGTAGTTTGGGGCTATGTTGAAGGTCTCGATCTTGGAGCGCTGGTCCGCGGCCCCGACCGGGTTGCCAAACTGATCGAAGACCGCGGATGTGTCATAGGAATTCGGCGTCTGGAACCAGGAGCGGGTGTACTCCAGGTTGGTGTGGATGGAGTTCACGTCCGAGAACTGGTAGTCCACGCGATCGAAGATATTTTGTTGGTTGCCCTTACCGTGCAAGATTTTGAATTCAGGGCCATCAAGGAAGCGGCCGGTATTTAGTCCGCTGACCGCGATGAAGTTGCCCCATTTTTCGCCGCCGTAAGCGAGATCGCCTTCGCCGCTCGCGGAGCCGAAGCTTCCGTATGAGGTGCTGATACTGCCGTGGGGCGTCGTAAAGCCCTGGCCGGAGCGGGTGGTGGCGACAATGACGAGGCTGGTTTTGTCACCGAACTCAGCGGGCGGCGCTCCGCTGATGACAGTGAGCGACTGCACTGCTTCGGTGGGGAGCTGGTTGGAGAACACCTTGCTCTGCTGGTCCGTGATCGGTTGTCCGTCGACCGAGAAGGAGTTTTGGGCGTGATCGCCGAGGCCGTGGAAGAGGCCGTTGGAGTCGGCGGCGACGCCAGGTGAGGCCAGTGTCACAAGCGAGCTTAGTGAAGACGATTGGCTCTCGAGTGGAAGGCGATCGATGATGTGACGGTCGATATCGGTGTGGGCCGTCGGGTCGTTTTCGATCAGGTCGGAACCGGTTTGAACCGTCACGCTGGTGGAACTTGTCTCGACGCCTAGCTGAATCGAAACTTGGACAGGGACACCGGAGGTAATGTCTATCGATCGAGAGGAGGCACTGAAACCGGATTTCTGGAGAACGACACGATACGGGTTGAACGGAATGTTGTAGAAATGAAACGTTCCGGTCGCGTCTGTCTGCGTTGTACGTTCGTATCCGCTGACAGGATTCACAAGCTGGACAGCTGCGTCGGGTATAACCGCTCCGGTTGGGTCGGTGACGGTGCCGGTCAAACTGCCGGAGGTGCCTTGTGCCAGTGATCCGGTGACAAGCAGAGCTAATGAAAAGAGGAGTAGCGAAAATCGATTAAGAATAGGCCTGCACATGGTGAAAATAACTCCTGTCGAGCTCAAACGAGCCTCGTGCTGAAAGTGCTGGCGTGTGCCGATGAGGACACTAAATCGCAGGTAAGTCAGTTTTTAAATTGAGTGAAGGATCCCTGATACCTGCAAAGACTAGGCAACGTTCTGGTCAGCAGGGGGAGGACGGCTCGCCATTTCAAATCGCCACCGGAAGATTCGTTGGGCGTCGGCCGCGACAGAGTCCAAGGCCTGGAAGTGCAGCATTGGTTCAGGGATAACGTGCAAGGGCACGGGCAAAGCCGAATGCATAGCCACGCAAAGTGGGCAATGGTCGTCAGAAGCTGGACCGTTGCCAGGAGTGTTCTGCCTGGCGGAAGAGGACTGGGCGTGCACGTGACAGGCCTGTACCGTACTCATCACGCAAACTACAAGGACGCATGCAACGGCAATCAGGCGCAGCCATAAGGGCCACTGCCGATCGATAAGTCCGCGTTGCAATAGAGTTCGCATTGATTCCGGTATTCCTACCTGTCTAGCATACTCCGACAACCGAGGCCGAAACAGCGGCTGCCATCCATACGGCAGCGGGTGCGTCTAAATGTGGGACGATAAACTATCGAAACTAGTCTATGAAGAAGACGAATCGTCAATGTGTAAAGTTTATGGCCGCCCGAATTTTTTTCGCCGCCGGGCTGGCGCTTTCTGCCGCGGCCCAGAGCCACAAACCGCTTCCTCCGCTCGATCCGGCCACGAATCCGCATCGAACGCGGCTGATTCTCAAGGACGGCAGCTATCAGATCGTGATGAGCTATCGCATCGTAGGTAGTGTCGTTCACTACGTCAGTGCAGAGCGCGGAGGAGCGGAGGAGGAGATTCCAGCTGCGTTGGTCGACTTCGACGCTACTCATCGATGGGAGCAGCAGCATGCAACTCCCTCGGCTGAGGGTGATTCGAGCAGCTCGCAGGCGCCAGCGATCGACCCGGAACTGCTCAGAGAAGAAGCCGAGAGGGCCGCGTTTACACCAGAGGTTGCAAAGGATCTTCATCTTCCGGATCAGGGCAGCGTTCTCGTTCTGGACACCTTTCGCGGCACGCCGGAGCTTGTCCCCATGTCACAGTCGAGTGGCGATTTGAATCGTAATACTGGACACAATGTCCTTCGCTCTGCTATTAATCCGCTGTCCAGCGCTCACCAGATCGTGCAACTGAAGGGAGAGAAGTCGCTCGTTCAGCTTCACGTCGAGACGCCGGTTCTCTATCTGCGGATCGGAGATGCCGCGGGTAGCCCTACTGGCGAAACACCTTTGACGGTCGATACGCACGGAGCCAGCAGCAACGTGCGAGATACGTCCAGCGGCTCGCTCGATAGCCGATACGTTATTGTTCGGGCTGACGTTCGCACCGGCGCTCGCGTTATCGCCAGCTTCAAAATCAACCTGCTGGGTGTTCATCAGCAGGAGGACGTCGTCGAAGCCAACGCCGAGGTGCTCCCGGGAGGGCACTGGATGAAACTTACGCCGAAAGAGTCACTGTCATTCGGCGAGTATGCCTTGATGGAGGTCATCTCGGAGAAAGAGGTGAATCTTGGCGTGTGGGATTTTGGTATCCACCCTGTTGCGCCGGAGAACGCGGATGCAATCAAGCCTGAGCCGAAACGCCCGCTGTCGCTCGAACGCCGCAAACCAGACTAGGCCGCAGCTATGGCCCAGGGGTTAATCTCTTACAGATCCGGCCATAGCAACGCGCTCTAGCAGCAGTCCCTTGCCTACTACGGCGACGTTGTCGCGGGTCGTCTTCGCTTCGTACATCATGGTGTCGGCGGCACGCAGAATAGAAGCTACTGTATCGCCGTCGATAGGAAAAGTTGCCACGCCGAAGCTGCCAGAGAGGCGTAATGATAAGCCGGCGCCTTCGAGGAATCGCGCTGTTCGAAGGTTCTGGTACACGGCCATGGTCGCTGCGATGCCGTCGGACTTTTCCATGCCGGGGAAGAGAGCAACGAACTCGTCGCCTCCGTACCGGAAGGCGGAGTTTGCGGGGCCAACGGCGCGTTTCAGCAGCCCGCCAACCTCGGCCAGCAGGCGACTGCCTATCAGATGTCCGTGGGTATCATTTACCGATTTGAAGCGATCGAGATCCAGGAACATGAGGCTAAAGGGCTCGGCGGTACGCACTTGTTCTTCCAGCATGCTGTAGAGATGCCGTGCGTTGAACAGGCCGGTAACGTCATCGGTGATGGTTAATTCCTGAATCAGCGTCATCGACCGCGCGTTCTGAATTGCAATCGCTGCGTAGTCGCAGAGGATGCGCAGGAAGGAGATTGAATACTCCGACAGCAGGTCCAGCTTGCTGTTCAGCAACTGGATTACGCCGAGGGTCTTGTTCCCAGAGCGCACGGGAAGGCAGGCGATCGAGTGGATATTGAGGTCGGGATGTTTTCTCGTGAATGCGGACCAGTGCGGGTCGAGCGAGACGTCCGGCACGACAAGCGGGTTGCCGCTCGCTGCAACCCAGCCCGCTACACCTTCGCCGAGGGGAACTCGCAGGCCTTTCAGGCTCTCCGCATTTTCGCCAACCGCAATCGCGTAGAAGAGTTCGTTGGTCTGGTCATCGACCATCAGGAGAGACCAGCGCTCCGGCCCGAAGAACTGCGCCATCTTGTCCATGATGGCGCCGAGAATCTCTTCCAACTCGAGGCTCGAGGTCAACGCACGTGCTACGTCGTGGAACACCCGAAGGTGATCCATTTGGCGGCTTTCGATGACCTCAAACTGTCGCCTGTCTCTCAAAACACGTCCCCGGGAAAGCTAAATAATTCAGACACCGCACTTATTGAAAACTGACAACAGAAATATTAAACCCTGTTTCAGCCTCCGATATGAACCATACTTCGCGAAGGTTTTTCGAAACCAGGCTCGCCGATGTGATGACGCGCTTCTTTTCTCATCAATACTTTACGGACATACGCACAAAGATCGGCATCGGTTCCACCGCGCATCATTTCGCCAAGCAAATCGTGATCGCTTTGTGAAAACAGGCATGTCCTGATCTTGCCGTCGGACGTAAGGCGTACACGGCTGCAATGGCCGCAGAAAGGGTGCGACACAGGCGCAATAATTCCGATCTCGCCCAGACCGTCGTCGAACGTAAAACGTTTTGCCGTTTCACTTGCGGAGTGGGGCGGGAGCTCTACCAACGGACGATACGCATTCAGCCTCTCCACGATCTCATCCATCGGAACAACGGTCTCAGGCTTCCAACTCCGATCTTCCTCAAGCGGCATGAACTCGATAAAGCGGACGATGACGCCCTCGCGCCGCGAGAACTCGGCAAACTGCTCGATCTGGCCATCGTTGAAGCCGCGCAGGAGGACGCAGTTCACCTTTACCGGCCCCAGCCCCACCGCCTGAGCCTTTCGGACACCTGCTAGAACTTTATCGAAACTGCGTGGGACCCGGGTAATAGCCGAAAATGTCTCAGAATCTACGGCGTCCATGCTGACCGTTACGCGATTCAGCCCAGCATCTTTAAGCGGCGCTGCAAGTCCTTCCAGCAGATGGCCATTCGTCGTCAACGCTATATCGAGAGGCAGTCCCTCATCGGTCGGAGTTCCGTCGTGGAGGTAGGCTGTACGCAACCTGGCCAGTTCGCGGACCATCTCGATCAGGCCGGAACGAAGCAACGGTTCGCCCCCGGTCAGTCGGATCTTTTCGATGCCCAGCGAGACGAAGACCCTCACCATCCGCAGGTAGTCCGCGATTGCCAGCTCTGTATATTGCGCGCCCTCGTTGCCGGTTCGGCAATAGACACACTTGTAATTACAGCGGTCAGTGACGGAGACGCGTAGATCGGTGATGGCTCGACCGTATTTGTCTCGTAGCCTTCCCTCAGACGCTGAGAGCCCAGGCGATTCCAATTTTGTCACCGGTTCACCAATCGTTATGTAGGGCAACGTCGTAGCCATAAGCTTCGTTTTCAATATGAAATTGGATGCAGTGGCCGGAAAAGAGGCGCAGTGATACAGGGTTCAGTGTTTTCAAGTATATCCGCGTCTCGGCGGACCGACAGATAGCACGCGGGAATAGCACTGATATTGACGCGTAAAGTGGCAAAGAGTTGCAGTTCAACTCTTTGCGGCGAGGACTGCCTTGGTCAGGGCGGGGACGACTTCGAACAGGTCTCCCACGACACCGTAGTCGGCTACCTCGAAGATCGGTGCGTTCTCGTCCTTATTGATGGCGACAACCGCTTTTGATCCCTTCATGCCGACAAGATGTTGAATAGCGCCGGAGATGCCGACCGCCAGATAGAGCTTAGGCGAGACGGTCTGGCCGGAACTGCCTACCTGCCGCTCCATTGGGAGCCAGCCGTTGTCGCAGATCGGTCGCGAAGCTGCGAGTTCGGCTCCGAGGGCAGCGGCCAGTTCTTCGACGATACCGATGTTCTCCTGTTCGCCAATTCCACGTCCGACCGAGACGATCACGGGAGCGACGCTAAGGTCAACAGTCTGCGCGGATTCGCGGAACAGTTCGCCGGGTTTATTGCGTATTTGCGTAGACTCAAGCGTCGGCGTGAATATCTCCATCGCAACTGCGGTGTTCTGCTGTTCTTCGGCACGGAATGTTCCTGCCTGCACCGAGACGAAACAGGGGCCGTCGCCGGTTTGCCTGTAGTCCGCATTCAGCTTGCCTTGAAGCAACTGACGGACGAAGACAGGGCCATCGTGAATAGCAATGACATCGCTGATCAACACCTGCTTGAATCGGGTTGCCAGAGCTGGAGCGAAATCGCGTACCTGATAGGTGTGCGGAAACAAGACGTATGCCGGAGCGAGTCTTTTTATGAGCTGCTCAAGCGCGGCCATGTAGCCGTCCGCTGTGTACTCCGTCAAGAGCGCATGTTCGACCGCGAAAGCTGCATCTACTTTGCCGCTAGACGACCATGCGCCAAGCGTCTGCAGACCGTCTCCAACCACGGCTGCCCCTACTCCCACACCCAGCTTCGCCGCCAACAGCTGACCGGCTGCGAGAGCCTCGAAGCTCATCTTGTTCCATGTACCAGCCCGCTGCTCCATCACCACAAGGACACCGCTCATATCACCCTCACCTCAAACTTCAGCTTCTCGACTAATTTGGCCGCGATCTCTGCCGGGGTGCCTGTCAGCATCTCGGTCTTCTTCTGCTTCTCTGGCAGGTAGACGCGTTCGAGCGTGACCGCCTGTGCGCCAGCAGCAGTCGATGACGTCACGGTTTTTGTTTCCTTTGTCTTCGCTTTTTTTATTCCCATGAGCGTGGCGTACCGCAACTTGTTGCCGCCAGATTGGATCGTCAGTAGCGCGGGAAGCGGCATCTGCACATGCTGAAACCAACCGTCTTCGAGCTCGCGCTTCACCTTAAGGCCACCGTCGACGAGCTCAACTTGCATAATGATCGTTGCGTGCGGGACGCCGAGCAGTTCCGCCAATACAACGCCTGTCTGCCCCAGACCGAGATCGTCCGATTGGAGGCCGGTCAGGATCAGATCGGGAGATTCTGTCTTCACTGCGTCGGCCAATATCTGTGCAACGCCCAGCGTGTCCCGTTGTCCAAGGTCATCGGCTTCAATGTGAATTGCGCGATCAGCGCCTTTCGCCAAAGCTTCTCTCAGCGTGCTGGTTACGCGTTCCGGCCCGGCGCACACGACGACTACTTCGCCGCCGTTTTTTTCCTTTAGTTGCAGCGCCTCTTCGAGCGCGTAGGCGTCTGGCTCATTGATGGCGTAGTTCAAATCGCTCTCGTCGATCCATTTGCCATCGGCCGTTACGTGAATCTGGGCATCACGTTCAGGCACCTGCTTGATCGCAACAACTATCTTCATTTCGACATCTCCTGGGTCTCGGGTAATGCTCGCGCCGTCAATTGCGCTATATCCAATAACTGCGGCGGTGTTGTGCTAACTGCCGATAATGCATCGCGAAACATCGTATTGCAGAATGGGCAGGCTGTCCCTACGATCTGCGCTCCGGTTCCGGCTAGTTCGGAGGCGCGCACATGGCTTACGCGTTCGCCGCTTTCTTCGCCAAGAAACGCCAAGCCGCCACCGGCGCCGCAGCAAAAGCTCCGTTCGTGAGAACGCGGAGCTTCGACCAGCGTTCCGGCTCGGGCTACGATCTCGCGCGGCTCCTCATACACATCCTGATAGCGACCGAGATAGCAGGGGTCGTGATAGACGATGCTCTCTCCGGAGGCCTGTTTCGGCAAGCGGTCCTTATAGCGAGCCATGAACTCCGAGTGGTGCTCGATCTCCGGGGCGATTCCGTACTCGCGCCAGTCGTTGGCGATTGTTCTTACACAGTGTGGGCAGATTGCAACGATCTTCTGCACCTTCGCGGTTTCGAGTGCCTTAAGGCCAAACTCAGCCATTGTCTGGAAGACCAGATCGTTGCCGAGCCTTCGCGCCGGATCACCAGTGCACTTTTCTTTTTTGAGTACGCCGAAGGTTGTTCCCAGATGGTTCATCACGCGAGCGAAGTCGGCGATGATCTCCCTGCCCTTGGGATCGTAGCCGCCCATGCATCCCAGCCACAGGCAATACTCCTGGGTTCCGTCGAAGATCGGGAGGGCTTGTTTCTGGATGAATTTATCGCGCTCGGTTGCGCTTAGGCCGAGGGCGTTTCCGTTCTTCTCTAGCGCCAGAAAGAGCTTCGTACCGTAGGTGTCTTCCCAAATGCCCGTATTGGTCGCGCCTCGTCGCATCCCCACGATGATCGGCACATGCTGGATCCCAACAGGACACTGGTATTCACAGCTGCCGCAGGTTGTGCATTCGAAGGCCGCCTCCATGCTCATGTACTTTGCAGGAGGGTTGTCGGGCGAGGTTACGCGTCCTTCGGTTAGCAGCGACATCTCCGACGCGGGGCCGAATTCGTTGAGATACGATCGCATCCCCAGGATGATCTCCTTGGGATTGAGCACCTTTCCGGTGGTCGAGGCGGGACAATGCTCCGTGCAGCGTCCGCACTCCACGCAGCTATAGGCCTGCAGCGAAATGAGCTGGGTGACGTCTTTGCCTGCGACCAGACCGAAGTCCTCGTCTCCTGCGAGCGGCGGGATCTTCGAGAAGCCATCCCGCTTCAGGAAGACCGTCAATGGGCTGAGCACAAGATGCAGGTGCTTGGTGTGTGGAATCAGCGGTAAAAATACCAGCAAAGCCAGTGTGTGAGTCCACCAGAGAGCCTTCACGGCAGCGCCGCCTTCATCGACGAAGAACGCTGCCAGGTACGTCACCATCAATAAAAAGATGAGGAAGGCGATGAATCCGGACTCGTAAGATATTTTCTTTCCAAGCCAGATTGGCCGCACAAAGAAGCGCCGCACAAAGAGCCCGAAGATGGAGACAGCTACCAGCAGTGCCCAGGCGGCCGCGAAGAGAAAATAGAATCCACCCACATAGCTTGAAGGCGGCAGGAAGCCCAGCCGGATGCCGGTGGCGAGGTGGTTCAGGCTGACCAGCGCGAACGCAAGAAATCCCCAAAAGACAAAGGCATGGGCCAAGCCTGGCAGAGGGCGTTGTTTGATCACCTTCGCCTGACAGAGCACCTCCCAGACGAAATCCCAAACCCTGCGGCCGATCGGCTGCAGCGAAAAATCCGCATCTTTTTTTGAGTGGACGATGGCCCGGAGGATTGGCCCGAATCGCCAGAAAAAGAGAGTTGCCGAGGCGAGGACGCAGACAACGACCAGTCCGGCCTCAGGCCAGGAAAAGCGTTCGGGTTCGGCCAGCGAAGCCGAGACGCTTAGTCCTGAAAGAAGAATCGATCCCGCGTAACGGGAACCCACCAGCGCGACAAGCGACCCAGCAACCATCCGAACCTATCCGCGGGCGACGCCTCCGCAGCGCATCGCTCGCATCCCGAACAATCATTCGTGGGCAGCTTCGGTGAAGCTATCAGCCTCAACTAATAGCTTATGAACTCGTTGCTGCCACGGCGCAGACGAAGACCCGTAATGCCAAACACGACCGCCATAACAAACGTGAACGCATTCCAGTATGCAACTGGATGAACCCATCCTGGCGATACCGTCACATCCTGCCCGGCCCATACCGTAGTCAACGCCGATACGATTGAAAATTGCAGGCACAGCACCAGAAAGAGCTGACCGCGACGGCGGCGCTTATCCAGCAGTTCAACCTGATCAGGCGTTAGGTTCCGTTCTTCAAGGGGCAGCAGTGTGTTGGCCATTTTGTATTCTCGTCTCCTGCGTGTTGTTCCGATTCGAAGAGCTGTCACCACGACGGGTAACAGCACTGCTCCATTAAATCACAGCCTTCTTCTGACCAAATCCACATGCAAAGAAACCAGCTTGTCTACGCAGGCGAAAGCATAACTGAATGACCATTCATTCGTAAAGTGGTCTTTACGCCATCATGCCCCCAAACCCGGTTTTGTCCCTTGCAGGCCTGTTCGGCTATAGAATGCCTACGCGGATGGGCAGAACCGATTTCTGCTCTCCAAATGGAAGATAGCAATCATTCGTACCAGTGATCCTGCTGCAGGCCCCTTGAACGTTCCCCGGGTTAGATGATGCGAAAGTCTTGAGTTCAATTTCACGGACCAGGAGAAAGCATTTCATGCAAACCAATCTCAGTCGCGGTCTGGCACATGGCCTTACTACATTGCTGCTTATAGGGATCCCGCTCGGGTCTCTTTCGCTGGCGGCACAGCAGACGACCACAACCACAACCAAACCCGAAGGAATACAGAAGTCGATCGACATCGAAACTGCTCATGTGATCTATGTCTCCGGGGACAATGTTGTCCTCAAGAATCCCGACGGCAGCTTGCAGTTGTTGGCCATGGCTCCCGGTACAACCATCTCGGTGGATGGCAAACCCGTCGCCATAAGGGATTTGAAACCCGGTACGCTGATAACACATGTGCACGTCAATAGCGTGCAACAATCCACCGTCACCGAAGTGACTCAGATCGACGGAACTGTTCTACGTGTCCTCTCGCCTAATTCGGTGATACTTCGGCTCGGTGACGGAACCGTGAACCGCTACACGATTCCTGCGCATGCAACCTTTGAATCAGGGGGGCGGGAGATCAGGGCGTCCGATTTGAGGAGAGGAATGACGGTGTCAGCAACGGTGGTCAGAACCTCCGGAATGGACACTCATTCCCGCCAGACCACTGTCTCAGGCAGCCTTCCTACACCTCCACAGCGCGGTACCCTGCTTATCTTCGTCGGGCCGGCAACCGAGCAATAGAACCCAGACGGACTTCGGAAGGCCGGCTCCTTCCCTTCGCGTTTGAGGCTTGCTCAGCAGACGCCCTGTTCGTTTAGCAGGGCGTCGTCGGCTGATCCCCGCTTCCGTTTTTCCACCAGACTGGCTCGCCACGGCTGATCGATTAAATAAAGGCCACCGATTGGATTCCGGCGACATCAAACCGCTTCCTGCACCGTACATTTTTGCAACCGACCATATCGTCCCGGCGCACCATATAGCTCTGCGCCTTGGCGAAACGGGCCCGGTCGCGATCATCGGCTCCTCGCGGTAACTGGTTTTTTTTTCGTCGCACCAGCCAGCTTAGCTCATACTCCCCCTGCTGCCCGCAGTGCGGACAGGTCATGGTGTGCTTACGCTGTTCGGGCCGTTCGTCGAAAAAATCACGTTCTTCCATCCTGCACCTCGCTGGTCCGCGTCGCTTCTCACGTTCGCGTCCCTTTGCAATCCTGCATGAGGCGACCCCTTTCGGGCAAGAGTCATGCATAATCACCTTGGGTTATCGAGGCTAAAAAAAGTTGTATGAGCAAACCGAAGAAGCAGACATTCTCAAAGGTCAAGGCCGTCAAGGCCAATGCCCGCACCCGCGTCGGCACTCCACCACCGGAGCGCGTCCTTCCCGACCCCAAACAGAAGCTTGCCGCTAAGCCGAAGCACAAGGCTACACTGGCCGACCTCATCAGCAGCACAGGAGAAGAAGCATGACCCCACTCCGTCTCGCTCCGCTTGCCATCCTCGTGGCCGCCATTACGGCCAGCGCACAGAACATTCAGGTCAACAAAGAAAATCGCACCATCGCCGTAACAGCCACCGACAAGGTTACGGTGCTGGCCGATACCGCCACGGTCCATATTGGTTTCATCGTCTACGGCCCGGACAGCGACTGGGCCTATGCGACCGGCTCTCGCCTATCCAACGCGATCATCAAAGCCCTGACTGATGCAGAGATCCCTGCGGATGCCATTGAAAGCGAAAACCAGAACATCTCTCCCGTTCAGGATTATCAGCTTGAGAAGCTAACCGCTGCGGAGAGAGTCCAGAAGAGGTTTCAGGTGACACAGAGCTGGACGGTTCGGACGGCAGCTGACGATGCAGCCAAGGTCCTCGATCTGGCAGTTAAAGCAGGCGCCAACCAATCAGGCCAGATCGAATGGAGCTTCAAAGACGAGCATGCTCCCGAATCCGAAGCCGCTGGCAAGGCTCTGACAGGTGCCCGTGCCCGGGCCCAGCTAATGGCGACGAGTCTGAATGCAAAGCTGGGCGTTCTGCTGTTCGCAAGTAACCAGACACAGGCCGAATCTATTCGCCCGATGGCTGCTGCGAAGATGACGATGGAGCAGCAGGCCGAACCCCTTGCGATCAGCCCGCGTCAGATTGAAAAATCAGCCACGGTGTACGCAGTCTTCGCTATCGAGTAAACTTCGTTCCGCTACAGTTTCAGAGCTCCGCCAAGAGAGAGGGCCCCCATGCCAGTCCTAAACTATCGCGAACTCAAACCGACCTCGGAAGCCGAGGCCATTTACCGCCGCTGGATATCCAATCTGAATGAGGAGTTCACCCGCCACCAGGGCTTTGACCGCCGGGCGGAGATCGTCCGCGACGAGCTCTATCAGATGTACCTGGGCCATCCCCATGGAGCTCGCAAACAGGCCACCCTGGCCAGCGAACTTGCCAGTAACGTGCAGTTCGAGTGCTTCGACGCGCACAACATCACGCTCGAGGCCGAGTACTACGGCGATGTCGATATTGAAAAATACAACGCTCGTAAGCCGCTCATCTGGTTCTGGCTCATGTTCGACCGCTCACCCCTGGGCATGAACCATTGGCTGGGATTCCGCTTCCGCTGCATGCTGGGCCGACACATCTTCCGGCATGTCGGCAAGGGCGTCAAAATCTTCCACAATGTGGAGTTCACCTATGGCTACAACCTGACCATTGGGGACAACTGCACGATCCATAAGAATGTTCTGCTGGACGACCGCGGTGAGATCATCCTCTACGATGGAACCAGCATCTCCGACTACGCGAACATTTACAGCCATACCCACGACATCAACCACCAGTCGGATGTAACAAACAAGACGACAGAACTGGGTCCGCGCGCACGGATTACCTACCACGCCACGGTTCTTGCAGGCGCCAGCGTTGGTGAAAACGCGATGCTGGGAGCCATGGGTCTGGCGACTAAACCGGTTCCCCCATCCAGCGTGTCGGTTGGGATTCCGGCTCATGTGAAACGGCGGAAGACCCCGGAACAGTCATAGGGAGCCATCCTATAGACTTGAACCATCATGAATCAGCAAGTCGTACTCGTCATCTTTCAGGTCGTCGTTCTCATCCTTGCCTTCAGTGTGCATGAGTGCGCTCATGCCTGGGCTGCCTGGCGGCTCGGCGACCCCACCGCGAAGATGCTTGGCCGTCTTACGCTGAATCCCATCAGGCATCTCGATCCCTTCGGTTCGGTTATCTTTCCGCTTATCGGTCTCTTTTATGGCGGCATGCTCTTTGGCTGGGCGAAGCCAACTCCGGTCACTGCACGCAACTTCAAGAATTACAAGCGCGATGACATTCTCGTCGCCCTCGCGGGACCGGCGAGCAACCTGGTCTCTGCTTCCGTCGCGCTTATCCTGCTCGTCGTCCTCAAGCACGCCATCGCGGGCGGCGACGTTGCTATTATGACCGCCATGGCGCTTGCCCACCGCATGACGGGCGTCTCGACTGAAAACCTGCCTCAGCTCTTTCCCATCGCTCTGTTTCTCTACTACGTCATCCTGCTGAATCTTTTGCTCTTTGTATTCAACCTTATCCCCGTACCGCCGCTCGACGGCAGCCATATTCTGCGGCACTTTCTGCCGTACAACGCGCTTCGGATCTACGACCAGATCGGCATGTTCGGCATGATCTTCATTATGCTCATTGGCGGTGGGTTGATCTTCCGCATCTTCCTGAATCCATTGCAGGCTACCTTCGACTCACTGCTCTTCTCGCTGTAGCCGCGATATTTTCCCGTATCATCACACTTGACTGGAATGACACAAGAAAACCTAATCACACAACGCCCCCGCGTGCTCAGCGGCATGCGACCCACCGGCCGGCTTCACCTCGGCAACTACATGGGAGCCCTCTACAACTGGGTACAGCTCCAGCACCAGTACGAGTGCTATTTCTTCATCGCGGATTACCACGCCCTGACTACCGGCTATGCCGAGACGTCGGGGTTGAAGGACGACATTCGCGAGGTGGCATTGGACTTTCTTGCAGCAGGCCTCGACCCTGCTCTCTGCACGATCTTCGTCCAGAGCGAAGTCAAGGCTCATTTTGAGCTCCACGCGCTTCTCAGCATGATCACGCCCGTCACCTGGTTAGAGCGGGTTCCCACTTACAAAGATCAGCAGGAGCAGCTCAAGGAGAAGGATCTCGCGACCTACGGTTTTCTTGGCTATCCTCTCCTCCAGTCTGCCGATATCCTTATCTATCAGCCGTCTTTTGTTCCCGTTGGGTTGGATCAGGCGGCTCACGTTGAGCTGACCCGTGAGGTCGCCCGCCGCTTCAACCAGTTTTATCCTGGCGACTTTCATCTCTCTCCCGAGGCCGCGCCGTGGGAGTTGCCCGCCATTCAGGAGAAGGCGCGCAAACTCGCCGGAGACCCGCATAAAACGACCTTTACCGCACATGAGCTGCAGCAGGCTGCCTTGCAGACGAAAAAGCTCTCAGGGTTCGGACGAAAAGAGATTCTGCCTGAGCCACAAGTCCTTCTGACGCCATCTCCCAAATTGCCTGGAACCGACGGCAGAAAGATGTCGAAGAGCTACAAAAATACCATTCTGCTTTCTGATCCGGAACCGGAACTTCGCGCTAAGCTCAAGACCATGGTCACCGATCCGGCGCGCATCCGCCGCGATGATCCGGGTAACCCCGATGTCTGTCCCGTGTTCGATCTCCACAAGGTCTTCTCCACAGAGGAGACGCAACAGAAGGTTCGTGAAGGTTGTACAACCGCTGGTATTGGCTGCATCGAATGTAAGGGGTGGGTCGCCGACGCGATCGTCAAGGAACTGGCACCGATTCAGGAACGTCGCCGCCACTTCGAGGCAAACCCCGCCGAAGTAGACGCAATTCTTGCTGACGGCAATCGCCGAGCATCTGCCCGCGCCGCCATCACAATGCAGCAGGTTCGTACCGCAGTAGGTCTCGACTAACTATGTCCGACGAAATCCTCCATCCCGAACCCGCGCCGGAACAGCCGGAAGAGAACGCGCACGATACTCCCGCAACCGAGCCGGTAGCTGGCCAAGAATTGTCCTCGGCCGCTCCAGAGGCGCACGAGCCCTTCGCCCTTGAGCCGAAGCCTATCCCACCCGCGCCGCCTGAAGCCAAGCGCCCCAGCGCTGCCAAAGAAGAGGCCTCGCAGTCTCCGTTTTCCGTTACGGTCGGGCAAGTCTATGACGGCCCCCTCGATCTGCTCCTCGATCTCATCCGCAAGCAGAACATCGACATCTACGACATTCCTATTGCTCGCATCACTGCTCAATTTCTCGATTACACGCATCAGCTAAAACAAACCGACGTCGACGCTGCCGGCGAGTTCATCTATATGGCCTCGTTGCTGATTCACATTAAGTCGAAGACCCTGCTGCCGCGCGATCCCTCTGATGTGTTGGGCGCTGACTCGGAAGACCCCCGGCGCGAACTGGTAGAGCGCCTGCTGGAACACGAGCGCTTCAAGGCTGCCGCGCAGATGTTGATGCAGAAGCAGCAGATCGAAGAGGCTACCTGGACCAATCCCGGTATCCGCGAATTCAAAGGAGACTCCAGCACCGAGCGTGAAATCGCCGCCGACACCGTCGACCTTGTACGCGTCTTTCAGGAAGTTCTTGGCCGCATGCGCAAGCGGCCTGTTCTCGACGTAGATGAGGAGTCGGTCACTGTCGCCCAGATGATCGATTACGTTAAACGCCGCCTCGTCATGGAGGACAAGCCCGTCAGTCTTCGTCGTCTGCTGCACAACACTCACACGGAGCGCGCGCTGATCTGTATGTTTCTCGCAATGCTGGAGTTAGTACGCCTGCAGGCAGTTTTGCTGCATCAGCCCGTTGTCCGGGGAGACATCCTGATCAAAAAGACCGACCACTTTGATCAGGTCTTCGCCGATCAGGCGCAAGCCCGCGACGACTGGCGCTAACTACTTTATTTCTCAACTGAAAGGTGCGCGGCCACAGGCCACCTTTCAGCTTGTCTCACAATATTCTCTTCATCTTTCACATCCTTGTAACCTTGTGTTCGCAATTCAGGCCTATTGTCCGACCTACCGACAGAATTGAAATCTGAACGTTAGGTGAATAAATGACCATGGCCACTCCCGCCACGCTCCCATCCGATTCTCTTCTCGACGAAAAGCTCAAGAAATCTTCACCCGGCAAAATCGGCGGAATTGTTTTTGGAGTCCTGCTCATTGGAGGTCTCGGCTATATTGCGAACCGGCTTTGGGCCGACCTGGCCCCGATCCCTATGGGATCGATGCTTCCATATTTCCTCCTGGGCATCGCACTTCTCATCGCGCTGGGGTTTGAGTTTGTCAACGGCTTTCACGATACGGCCAACGCCGTCGCCACCGTCATCTATACTCACGCCCTCGAACCCCATGTCGCAGTAGTTTGGTCGGGCCTTTGGAACTTCATCGGTGTGCTCACCAGTTCGGGCGCCGTAGCCTTCGCTATCATCACTCTTCTGCCTGTGGAGTTGATCCTGAGAGTCAGCCAGGGTGCCGGCTTCTCGATGGTCTTCGCTCTGCTGATTGCAGCTATTTTGTGGAACCTGGCGACGTGGTGGCGCGGTCTTCCGGCGTCCAGTTCCCATACCATGATCGGCTCCATCATCGGCGTCGGCGTCGCCAACCAACTGATGCGCGGAGCGAGCGGGACCAGCGGCGTTGATTGGGAGCAAGTCACCAAGGTCTTCAAGGCGCTCCTCTTTTCGCCTCTCGTTGGCTTCATCGGCGCGGCACTTGTGTTCCTGCTCTTCAAGCTCGCTTTGCGCGATCCACGGCTCTACGAAGCTCCCAAAGGCACCGAGCCGCCGCCGTTCTACATCCGTGCCCTGCTGGTGTTGACCTGCACTGGCGTCAGCTTCGCACATGGTTCCAACGACGGCCAGAAAGGCATGGGTCTCATCATGCTGATCCTGGTTGGCACGGTACCGACGGCCTACGCTCTCAACCACGCAGTCACCGCAGGCCAGGTGCAGACCTTCGCTGCCGTCTCGCAACAAGTGATAGCCACCGTCGGCAACTACATCGATCCGAACACGACAGTCGCAGATAGCGGACCGGAGCTTGAGCACTTCATCAGCACCCGCCAGTTCTCACCTTCAACGATGCTTGCGCTGCAGCAGATCGTCGGCGACATTCATAACGAGGTCACGCGCTACAAGACTCTGCGCGCGGTTCCTCCGGGCATGCAGGCTAACGTGCGCAACCAGATGTATCTAACCAGCGAGACTCTGCGACTGTTACCGAAGTACGGTCCGAAGATGAGCGCCGGCGACATGGCAATCCTCAAGAACTACAGGAGCCTGCTGGACACAGCGACAAAATTCATTCCTCCATGGGTGAAGGTCGCCGTAGCTCTTGCGTTGGGTATGGGAACCATGATCGGCTGGAAGCGCATCGTCGTTACAGTAGGCGAAAAGATCGGCAAGAGTCACCTGACTTATGCGCAGGGTGCATCCGCCGAGATGGTGGCCATGTTCACGATTCTTGCTGCCGATGGCTACGGCCTGCCTGTCAGCACGACCCACGTCCTCTCCTCTGGCGTGGCCGGTACGATGGCTGCGAACAAGAGCGGACTGCAGGTGTCTACGTTGCGTGATATCGCCCTCGCCTGGGTCTTCACTCTGCCAGCAGCCGCTCTCCTCTCGGGAAGCCTGTTCTGGCTTTTCAACACCATGGTGAAATAATCACGATTGATCTCTCCGCACGGCTCGCCATCTCGGCGGGCCGTTTGTTTTTTGCAGGTGCTATCGCTTTTTTGCGCCATCGAAGGCATCGCGTATCGCAAAGAACGCTTCCTTCGGCGCATAGTCTTTGTCGAACGGCAGCGGCCTCGCCATGCGACCGGCATCTTTCTTGCGCTGCGAAGGGTCATTCATCCATGCATGTTTGTCGCTCGCGCCCCAGGTCAGTACGGCTTTCACGGAGGGATCACGCAACACGGTCGTCAGGTAGTCGCGATAGACATCTGCCACCGCGCGATCGATCACGCTGATATCGTCGGATGCAACGTCATGATCCTTCACATCCATCTCCGTGATGAAGACCTGCAATCCCAGTCCTCGTGCACTGGCAATCAGCTCGGAAATGCCTTTGCCGAAGGTATCCTTTCCTCCCGCCCGCATGTGCGACTGAATGCCCAGCGCATCGAGCGGCGTGCCTGCGGTTTTCAACCGCTGCAACAAGCCGAGCACGGCGGCGCGCTTTTTCTCTTCTTCCGCAGTGTCGTACTCGATACCGTATTCGTTGTAGGTTAGCAATGCCTTCGGATCAGCCTGCCGCGCGGTCTTAAACGCGATATCGATGTACTCCGGCCCAAGCATCTGCATCCACGGGGAGGAACTTCGCAGTCCATCGGGGCGACCGTCCTGAATCCAGATCGCCTCGTTCACCACGTCCCAGGAGTGAATCCGGCCCTTATAGCGACCTCCAACGGCCATGATGTGGTCGGTCATGAATTTCTGCGCGTTGTCTTTCATCACCGTCTTTTCAAACCACTTCGGCAGAGACTCGTGCCACACGAAGTTATGCCCTCGCACCTTCATCCCGTGGGTCTGTGCGAAGGCCATCAGTTCGTCAGCTTCATCAAAGGCGTAGGTGTCCGGAGTCGGGCGCAGGGCCGCCCACTTCATGACGTATTCCGCGACGACAAGGTTGTACTGTTCAGTCAGCAAATTCCTGTACGCTTCGTCAGAGCGCAGAGCCGGGGCGTTAACCGCACACCCTGCCAGCAAACCCCTTGCGGCTGCACGGGCTTTAAGGCTGTTTTTGCCAGTGATTGGCTTGGTCACCGCACCTTCAGCGACGGCCCTCCGGCCTTCGAGGAATCCGGGTATCATCGCTGCAGCTGCTGCCCCTGCCGCCTGCTTTAGATATTCCCTGCGCGTCATCATTCGGACCGCCTCCGTACCTGGCTCCACAGCCTGGCATGGCAATCTTACGCATGGTTGGTATGCTTAGGGTACGACCTCGAAACTATGAGCCTTAAAGCAAAGATCGAAGCAGTCATCTACGCCTCAGAAGAACCGGTAACCCTGGCCCAGCTCATCGGGCTCCTCGGCCACGAAGCCCAGGCCGAACTGGACCATCTGGAGTCCGCCCAGCACTCTCTCAGCCTCGACGAGGCCGAACATGTCGAGACCGAAGCCGAACATGCCGCGGCGCTCGACCGGGCGCTGCATCTAGCCGCAGCAGAAGAGGCCGCACACCTTAAAGCTATCCAGCAGCACGCCGCTGCCGATGCCGCCGCCATGCGCACAAGCGATACGCTCGATCCAGAGCCAGAGGTTGCAGAGCCAACCCCAGCAGCTTCGGCAGAGCAGGGAAGCGAAGCTCCTGCAGCCGAGGAGACAGCCGACAAAAAAGCCGCTCGCGAGGCCAAAGAGGACAAGGAGCGTGCCCGCCGTCTGCGCGAATACTTCCGCAGCATCCTCGATCAGCTCATCGCGGACTACGCCAACGGCGATCGCGGCCTCGAGATCCGCGAAGTTGCCAGCGGCTACCGGCTCTCTACCAAGCCCGAGTACCACGACGCCGTCCGCGGCTTCATCAAATCGCTGAAGCCGCCCCTGAAGCTCTCTCTGCAGGCTCTCGAAACTTTGGCCGTCGTAGCCTACAAACAGCCCGTCACAGCCCCGGAGGTCTCCGAGATTCGTGGCGTCGACTCCGGCGGCGTCCTCGGCTCCCTGATGACCCGCAAACTCGTCACCACCGCTGGCCGCAAACAGGTGATTGGCCGTCCCATCCTCTACAAAACGACCAAGGACTTCCTTCTTCGCTTCGGCCTCAAAGACATCAACGAGCTTCCCAGCATCGAAGAGTTTGAGAAGATGGCTGGCGAACTGGCCGAACAGGAGGAGATTCCCATGGAACACCATGCCCCGGAGACCCCCAACGACCTTGAACCCGAAAGGAACGAAGTCGAACCACAGGCCGACGGAAGCGGAGAGAGCGCGGACGACAATCCTGTGGAACAGGTCATCGCCGATGGCCGCCGGTCTGGTCTGCCACCGAACTACAACACCGACCAGTTACCCACCGGTGCCGATTCTCCCGCCCTCGATGCCGAGGTTCAGGCCGATACAGAACAGGAAGAGGAGAGCAAAGAGTCCTAGTGTTCTGAAATTGGTGCCGATTCGGAAATTCAATCTCACCTATGGCCCTCCCAGCCTCCAACTCCGACCTCTACCTGCACGTTCGCGTCGTCATCTCCATCATCGTCGGCCTCTGCGTCACGACGTTGCTTAGCGGATTCGCCCGGTTCGTGCAACATCCCCGCCGCGAGCGAGTCTCCATCCTTCACCTCGGATGGGCCGCATCGCTCCTGCTTTGGATCATTCATTTCTGGTGGTGGGAGTTCCGCCTGTCGATGGTTCAGACATGGACCTTCGCCAGCTATTTCTTCGTCATCCTCTACGCCATTCTCTTCTATTTCCTCTGCACTCTACTCTTTCCGTCCGACCTAAAAGACTACGCAGGCTACGAGGATTACTTTTTATCGCGGCGCAAATGGTTCTTCGGCTTCCTCGCTGCTACTTACGTCGCCGATGTCATCGATACCGCTCTCAAGGGCTCCGCGTATATCCATTCCTTCGGCATCGAATACCCCATCCGGATCATCGCCAATCTGACGATCTGTGCGATTGCAATGTTCACCAGCAACCGCCGCATTCAGCTCACGCTTCTGGCTGTATCGTTCCTCTATCACATTGCGCTCATACTGTTGATTTACAGCACTCAGTAGCAAAACAGGCGATAATACAAGCATGCCTTCCGGCTCGCCTCAGCAAGAGCCCTGAGCCCGATACCAGAATCACCTAGACAGCGATGAGCATCTCCGCAGTCAGAAAGCCAGAAACAATGACTAAGCCTCTCTCCTCCCCCAAGCCCGAAACCAACGACGAACCCAAAGGCGACCGCCTCCAGAAGATCCTCGCTCAAGCCGGTATCGCCAGCCGCCGCAAGGCCGAAGAGATCATTCTCGCCGGCCGCGTGCAGGTCAACGGAACAGTCGTCAAAGAGCTGGGCACCCGCCACGACGCCACCAAAGATCACATCCGCGTCGACGGTAAGCTCCTCCAGGGTCCTGAGCAGCAGCGCTACTACATGCTCAACAAGCCCCGCGGCTACGTCACCACGCTCGACGACCCCGAGAAGCGCCCCACCGTCATGCAGCTGATGACCAAGCAGAAGGGGCCGCACGGGGATCACGTCCGTCTGTATCCCGTTGGCCGCCTCGACTACCTCAGCGAGGGTCTCCTGCTGATGACTAACGACGGCGACCTTGCGAACAAACTCTCCAAGGCCGCCGCCGGCGTCGAGAAAACATATCTCGTCAAAGTCTCCGGCACACCCACGCCCGAAAATATCGACCAACTCCGCCGTGGCATCATGATCGATCGCGGCCGTCTCAACGAAGTCCGCAGTGGCCGTCGCGACCGCATCATCACCGCCCCGGCAAAGATTGAGCAGGCGCGCGGAGGCGACAACCCCTGGTACGAGCTCACCCTCACGGAAGGCCGAAACCGCCAGATCCGCAAGATGTTCGAAGAGATCGGTCACCACGTCGAAAAGATCCGCCGCATCGGCTACGGTGCTCTTCGCCTCGATGTCCCGCCCGGCGAGTACCGCGAGCTGACACCCGGTGAAGTCACGGCACTCGGACGCGCGGCCAAGGGCCAGAAGGTCGTCCCGAAGAAGAAGACGCCCGAGTTTGCACAGCTTAAATCTCCTGCAAAAAAGAAGCCCAGCATGCCTCGTCGTACCTTCGCATCCAGGCAAAATTTAGGGCGGCGCTCAAGCTAGAAATAGCTTTTCAGTAGTGCTGATAGCGATTACCTACTCCTTGAAGCTCGCTTTGTAAAGTGCACGAAATTGCGACTTTACGCTTTATTTACATACCACTTAAGTCTCTGACAAACCTATTGACACACCTGCATCCTGACGCCCAAAATACTTTCCGCTATTCATCTCATGTGGATGACAAACATGACGAGTGAAGCATCCAATAGTGGTAGTCAAGGAGTAACAGCAGTGGCAATTGAAAAAGCGACCTTTGGTGCAGGATGTTTTTGGGGTGTTGAAGCCCGTTTGGCAGAACTCACAGGTGTTATCGATACGGCCGTAGGATACGAAGGCGGCGAGCTCGAACACCCAACCTACAAGGAAGTCTGTACGGACCGCACCGGCCATGCGGAGGTTGTTCAGGTGACATTCGATCCATCTCGCCTCTCCTACGAGGCCTTGCTCGATGCCTTCTTTTCCCTTCACGATCCCACTCAGGTCAACCGTCAGGGACCCGACTGGGGAACTCAATATCGCAGCGTCATCTTCGCCCATTCAGACCAGCAGTTCACGCAGGCCCGGGCCAAGGTGTCTGAACTCAACGCCTCCGGAATGTACCGCCTACCCATAGCCACCCAGGTCATGCCCGCGGCAACTTTCTGGAAGGGCGAGGAGTATCACCAGAGGTACCTCGAGAAACGTGGGATGGTGAGCTGTCACATCTAAATCGCTAACAAACCAAAAGGCCCCACCCAGGCGTCCTACAGCCGAAAGGGTGGGGCCTTATCCGTTAAGGATTGAGAATGCGGCAGCTACTCCGAGCGGAGCGCCGTAGCCGGATCGACCGAGGACGCGCGCCGTGCAGGCACAAGAGCCGCCATCAACGCGACTACTCCAATCAGCAGCACAACCGCAAGCAAAGTCAACGGGTCTGCCGTCGATACACCAAACAACTGGCTTTGCAATAAGCGTGACAGCAGCATCGAGCAGGGAATCGCCACCGCGACGCCGATGCCTGCGAGCCGAAGCACGTCATCCAAAACCAGTCGTGATACGCCAAACCGTGATGAGCCAAGTGCAATGCGAATGCCGATCTCGCGCGTGCGCTGAGCCGTTGAGTAGGCAAGCACACCATACAAGCCCACACCCGCAAGCAGCGTCGCCAGTAGCCCAAACGAGATCGCCAACAGCTCAATCATGCGTTCGTTCGAAAGCGTCTCGTCGATCTGGTCCTCCATCGTGCGCATCTTATCCACAGCTAGCCCTGGGTCGATCTGCTTTATCGCCTGCCGCACCATCGCAAACGTCTGCTCCGGCGGCGTGCTGGTGCGTAGATACAGATAGAGCTGGTTCACCGTCTTCTCCTGCCGCAGCGGCGTGTAGAGGGTAGGTGAAGCCGGGTCGCGCAGATTTTGGTGCTTCGTATCCTTCACCACGCCGACAATCATCATGTACTGCAAGTGATTTCCCGCTCCGTGAGCTACGCGTCTGCCGACTGCTGCCGTCGGACTGTTGAAGTAGTGCTTCACAAAGCTTTCGTTCACAATCCCCACAAGCGGATGCGTGCTGTCATCGCTCTCCGTAAAAGTGCGTCCGGCTACCATCGGCACCTGCATCGCGTGGAAGAACCCCGGGTTGATCCTTGGCCCCTCCACGGGGAAGTCTTCCTCGGGAGGCGAGTTGTAACCCTCCACGGTTACATTGCCGGTGTGCCCGCTATTTGCCAACTCGACGTAGCTGGTCGCTGCTACGGATTGCACGCCAGGCAATGCCTGCATAACCTCCATTACACGTTGATGCACCGCAGGAATTTTTTCACTGGCGTATCCGGAGAGCTGTGGATCGATGTGAAACGTAACCAGGTGGGACGTGTTGAAGCCCGCATCGACGTGACGAAGATTCTGCATTGTGCGCACAAAGAGGCCCGAGCCCACCAGCAGAAGAACACTCAATCCTACCTGCAACGAAACAATGAGACGCTGCAGGCTCAAAGCGCCCCCCGTCGCAGTCGCCGCCTGCTGCTTCAGGGAAGAGACGAGGTCCGGTTTGATCAACTGAACCGCCGGAGCCAGGCTGAAGATCACGCTTACCGCCATAGCAATCGCAAAGTTGAAGACAAGCTGCCGCGCGTCCAGTGTCGTCTGGAACGCCGTCGTCCCATCGGAGCTGAGCCGTCCCACGAGCGCACGGACAGCAGCAGGAGCGATCAGCAATCCCGCCGCGCCACCGGCAACGCCAATCAGCACTCCCTCCAGCAGAAGCTGTTGCGTGATGCGCCACGTGTTCGCTCCAAGCGCATATCGCAGCGAGAACTCTCTCACTCTGGCTGCCGACCGCACCAGCAGAAGGCTGGCCACGTTTACTGTAGCGATCAGCAGTACAAGGACAGCCATCGCCATCACGGCTAGCAGTGGCTTTTCCAGGCTATTGCGGCTGTAGGATAATCCGCGTGCACCCGGCAACACCTGCAGATGGCTCCGTGTCAAAAACTCATCGACGAAGTGTTGCGATCGGTGCCCCAGGGCTTTCAACTCATCCGCTCGCAGCGCGTGCCACAGAGGAGCCAGCGCCACCTGCGCCTGCTCCGTCGAGAGTCCCGGTTTCAGGCGTCCCACTATGTTTAGCCACCGGTCCGTGTGGTCGGTCAGCCGGCGTCCTTTGCCAGGAACAATCTGGTCCAACATCGACATCGGTACGAAGACATCTGGAACCTCTCCCCATACTGCGCTTTGGAACGCTGGCGCAGAGACTCCGATGATCTGGAACGGATTACCGTTGATTGAGATCATCTGTCCCACCACACTCGCATCCGCTCCAAAGTGCGTCTTCCAGTAGTTGAAGCTCAGCACAGCGACTGGATTCGTACCGGGCGTCGAATCGTCTGCCTGCGTCAGCAACCGTCCGTGAGCAGCCGACACGCCGAGCACGTTGAAGTAGTTCCCACTGACGATCTCTGCATACGCCATATCAGCGGCGTTGTTTCGCGAGATGCCGATGTCAGCGGGCGCCGTCGCGATAAGACCGTCGAACGCCGCGCCATGATCCCGCAGATCCCGATACATCGGATACGAAAAGGACTTTTCAACCCCGCCGCCATGATCGCTACTGTAACCCTGCCAAGCCTTACCTGTGGCGCTCAGGATCACCAACTTCTCCGGTTCGTGTACGGGCAACGAACGAAGTAGTGCCTGATCGAGCAGCGAGAAGATCGCTGTATTGGCTCCCACACCCAGGGCAAGCGTAAGGACTGCGGTAATCATGAACCCAGGTGAGCGCCGCATTTGACGGAACGAGAAGCGAAAGTCCTGTATCAGTGAGTGCATTCTCTGGCCTTTTGTGTGTTAAGGTTTGGACGCATCAGAGAGGATGCACTCAGCCAACCAAACCTGGTCATTACTAAGTAATTGGAAATAAAGGTTCCGTAAGAGTCGGTTTTCTTCAAGTAGTCCATCTCCGGAATTTCTTGTCCATTTGCGGACACTTTATCGGCGATAGTTCTCGCAAGTCTAGAATGTGAGGGCTATCTGATGACGATCTCAATCAAGTCGCCTTGTGAAGAGTCGGTAGCTAACATCGGCCCGGCCCCGTCGCAGACACGAAGTGAGTCCTGGGTTCTGATCGCGACGATTCTTGCTTCCAGCATGGCCTTCATTGATGGAACCGTCGTTAATGTAGCGCTTCCAGCTCTACAAACTGCTCTTCACGCAACGGTGATGGACATCCAGTGGGTGGTGGAGTCTTACGCTCTTCTGCTTGCATCCTTACTGCTGCTGGGCGGTTCGCTTGGTGATCTCTATGGTCGTCGAAAGGTCTTCGTTTTTGGGGTCCTCCTCTTTTCTGCCGCTTCGACCTGGTGCGGACTTGCCCCCTCTATTGCTTCCCTCATTGCTGCGCGTGCCCTCCAGGGAGTTGGAGCGGCTTTCCTTGTACCGGGAAGCTTGGCGCTGATAAGCGCGTCCTTTGCGGAGAATGAGCGTGGACGCGCCATCGGAACCTGGTCCGGCTTCACAGCCATTACAGCCGCCATCGGTCCAGTGCTCGGCGGTTGGCTTGTCGAGAACCTGTCATGGCGATGGGTCTTCTTTATCAATCTTCCTCTGGCAATGATCGTTGTCTCCCTAACGCTGTGGCGTGTCCCGGAGAGCCGCAACGAAATGGCACGTCGCAACCTGGATTGGCGAGGTGCCGTTCTCGCAACCACTGGCCTTGGCGCGATCACCTTCGCGTTGATCGAGGCTCCAAGGGGAGGAACTGCCGTCTGGGTATGGGGCTTCGCTGGACTTGTTGCACTGGCTGGTTTCCTTGTAGTGGAAGCGAATTCACCAGCCCCTATGATCTCCCTGCATCTGTTTCGTTCACGAGATTTTTCAGGAGCTAATCTACTCACGTTCCTGCTTTACGCGGCGTTTAGCGGTATCTTGTTCTTCTATCCACTTGACCTCATCCAGGTTCAGGGTTACTCAGCGACCGAGGCCGGAGCTGCGCTGCTGCCGCTGATCCTGTTGATCTTTGTTCTCTCTCGCTGGTCCGGCGGCCTTGTTGCCCGATATGGAGCAAGGCTACCTCTGACGATTGGCCCACTTGTCGCGGCACTAGGCTTCGCTCTTTTTCTCAGGCCTGGAATTGGAGGTTCGTACTGGACAACTTTCTTCCCGGCCGTGATTGTTCTGGGTATTGGTATGGCGATCAGCGTTGCTCCACTCACGACTGCGGTCATGGAATCTGTTCCCACAAGCGAGGCAGGCGTGGCCTCTGGTGTCAACAATGCCGTGTCGCGGATCGCCGGGCTTCTGGCAGTCGCTCTCTTTGGTCTTGTCTTGTCGGCCGGATTCAATCGCGCGCTTAACCACAGCCTTTCGCAGATGCACCTCTCTCCCGCAGTTCGTCAAGATATTGATCGTCAGCGATCCCGGCTCGCAGGTGCTCAAACGAGTGATCCGCATATCAGGCAGGCGATCGACGAGGCTTTCATATCGGGATACCGCGTTGTGATCGGGATGTCCGTCGGGCTGGCTTTGGTGAGCGCTGCCAGCGCTCAGATGATCGGCGCCAAAAAGTGATACAACGTTGAACGATAAAGGGCACGTTGAGCAGTCACACCGCCCAATCCTAATCTTCTGGCCAATCGATCAACAACTGTGCTATTATCAGTTTGTACTCTGGAAAAAAGGAGTGCGGGCATCGCAGGCAAAGACTTCTTATGGAATTCGAAGTCTGGCCAGAGACTGCGATTCGCCTCAATTCCCACCGCATACCTTCCCGAACGATTCGGAAGCCGCGCTGGTTGCTCTGGCTGGAAGGCCCGTCATCGGACGAGTCTCGCCGTGCAGCAGCAGCGCTTCGATACCCGACAGCAATGCTGACTAGTGAAATCCATGGTGCTTCGGCACCCCTGCACCCCTATGTGCTCTATCAACACTGATAAGGAACTATTTTGACTTCAGCAATTCTTGAACCTACCGAACAGCAGATCGCTACACCCACACCAGTATCCAAACCTTCCGGCCTCCCCGTCGCCAACGATGTCCTCTTCACCAACTTCAACATCTCAGACTCGCTGAAGAACCGTCTGACCAACGCCGGCTTTCTCAATCCCACGCCCGTTCAGGCCGGAGCCATCCCGCCCGCGCTCGAAGGCAAAGACATTCTTGCCACCGCCTCCACTGGCACCGGTAAAACCCTAAGCTTCCTCGTCCCAATGATCCAGCGCATGGACGCGAACTCGCAGCCCAGCACACGCGGCAAGCGCGGTCCTATCCGTTCGCTCATTCTGCTGCCGACACGCGAGCTCGCCATGCAGGTCCTCGAAGCCTACGCAAAGCTGGTTCCTGCCGCACGTCACGATTCCGTACTCGTCTGCGGCGGCCTCTCCGAGCGCGCCCAGCTCGATAACCTCGACCGCGGCCCGCGCCTCGTCGTTGCTACTCCCGGCCGTCTCGAGGACTTCCTCCGCCGCCGCGAGATCAATCTCGGCTCCGTCGAAATGTTCGTCCTCGACGAGGTCGATCGCATGCTCGACATGGGCTTCCTTCCTGCCATTCGCCGCATCGTCGGTGCGATTCCGAGAACCCGTCAGACCATGTGCTACTCGGCCACCCTCGACGCCAACATCCGCGAGATCGTTCGCGACTACGTCAAGGACCCCATCCGCATCGAGATCGGCACGACCTCCAAGCCCAGCGATCGCGTTGAGCTTCGCGTCTACACCGTCATGCAGGACCAGAAGCTCGGCCTGCTGAACCAGATGCTCAACGAAGAGAAGGGAACCTTCCTGGTCTTCTCGCGCACCAAGCACGGCGCCGACCGCATCTCCAAGAAGCTCGAAAAGCTAGGCCACGACGCCGACGTCATTCACGGCGATCGCAGCCAGTCGCAGCGCACCGCCGCTCTCAAGGGCTTCGCCAACGGCAAGCACCGCGTCCTCGTCGCAACCGACGTAGCCGCCCGTGGCATCGACGTCTCCGACATCGCGCACGTCGTCAACTACGACCTGCCCAATGCCTCGGAAGACTTCGTCCACCGCATCGGCCGTACCGGACGCGCCGGAGCCAAGGGCGTAGCCACCACCTTCGTCATGCCGCAGGAAAAGTACGAAGCCCGCAAGCTTGAGCGCGAGCTGAAGATAAAGTTCGAGTGGCGCGAAGCCGATAAGAACCTTGAGAAGGAACTGCGCAACCAGCCCCTCGACAACGCTGCCGCCCAGGGTCAGGACATCATGCAGCTCGAAACCCGCGCCTGGCGCGGCAACGATCCCGTCACCCCCATGACGCCCAACCGGCCTCACAACGGTGGCAACGGCAATGGCTTCCGTAGCCGCAATGGAAACGGTGGTGGAGGCAACTCTGGTGGTCGCAGCTACGGACGCCCCAACGGCTCCCGCGGCAACTCCGGCAGCCGCCCAACCCGCGGTAACCGGGGCCGCTAACTCAGCAAACGGCGCTCTGCTCTCCAGGCCAACCAGCCGCAGAGCCGAGCGCCATTTCCTATTAGCCTTACTTTAGAAATCCTTTTTGTGAGCCGCACCCACAATCGAAGGATCATTGTTGCTCTGTTATTTCTTCTTCCAGGAGAACGAAGCATGTCGGAAAATATCCCTAACCTGAGCGAACTTTCAGACATCGTAGGCGACGACAAGAACTTCGTCCTGCGTATCGTCCAGCCCGGCCTCGCCGGCCTCATGGACGGCTCTGTCTCCACACTCGCTCCGATCTTTGCCACAGCCTTCGCCACCCACAACTCCCGCACCGTCTTTCTCATCGGCGCAGCCTCGGCGGTCGGCGCAGGCATCTCCATGGCATTCTCCGAGGGGCTCTCCGACGACGGCTCGCTCACCGGCCGCGGCAACCCCATCTTTCGCGGACTCGTCACCGGCCTCATGACCTTTATTGGCGGCTTTCTGCACACGCTACCGTTCCTCATCTCCAACGTTCACACCGCCCTCACCTGGGCCTATGCGGTTGTCGGCGTCGAACTGGTCGTCATCGCACTCATTCGTCATCGCTACTTCAAAACCAGCTTCGCCCTCTCCTGCCTTCAGGTCATCGTTGGCGGAGGCCTGGTCTTCGCCGCAGGAGTGCTCATCGGCCAATCCTGAAATCGCAATGGGCCAGCTCAGCGATTCGGCACGACATCGCCGCCAGCGGCCAATAGCTTCACACAACCTTCACCTCTCCGGCTGCGCGAAAACCCTCCGGAGCCTGTAAAATAAAGGGAATCCCATGATCTCAGTCTCCAATGTCACCATGCGCTATGGCTCGAAGCTGCTCTTCGAGGACGTCTCCGTCACCTTCACCACAGGCCGTCGCTACGGCCTCACCGGCCCCAACGGCGCCGGCAAATCCACTTTCATGAAGGTGCTCACCGGCGAGATCGACGCCCAGAAGGGCAACGTCGTCCGCCCCAAAAAGATTGGCGTCCTCAAGCAGAACCAGTACGAGTTCGACGCCTACCGCGTCATCGATACCGTCATCATGGGCAACAAGGCCCTGTGGGCTGCGCTTGAAGAGCGCGAAGTCATCTACGCCAAGCCTGAACTCACCGACGAAGACGGCTCCCGCCTCGGCGAACTCGAAGGCATCGTCGGCGACGAAGATGGCTACGAAGCCGAAGCCAACGCCGCTGTCCTCCTGCAAGGCCTCGATATCCCCGACGAGCTCCACGAGCGCAAGATGTCCGAACTCCAGGGCGGCCAGAAGGTCCGCGTCCTGCTAGCCCAGGCCCTCTTCGGCAACCCCGAAGCCCTGCTCCTGGACGAGCCTACCAACTATCTCGACCTCGAATCCATCCACTGGCTCGAAGACTTCCTCACTCGCTACAACGGCACCGTCATCACCATCTCGCACGACCGCCACTTCCTAAACAATGTCTGCACCCACACCGCCGACATCGACTACGAGACCATCATCACCTACAACGGTGGCTACGACGACATGGTCCTCCAGAAGACCAGCATCCGCACCCGCATCGAGAGCCAGAACGAGCAGCGCGAAAAGAAGATCGCCCAGTTGAACGACTTCATCGCCCGCTTCTCAGCCGGCACACGTTCCTCACAGGTGAACTCCCGCAAGAAGGAAGTCGAGCGCCTCGCCACCAGCGAACTCGCCCGCTCCAACATCGCGCGCCCCTTCATCGCCTTCAAGATGGAGCGCCCCTCCGGTAAGAACGTCCTCGAGTTCGAAGCCGTCAACAAGTCCTACGTGCAGAAGGACGGCAAGACCGAACACGTCATCAACAACTTCTCCGCAGCCGTCCAGCGCGGCGAAAAAGTCGTCCTCATTGGCCGCAACGGCCAGGGGAAGACCACTCTCCTCAAAGCGCTCCTGGCCAACGGTCCCGGCATCGAAGAGAAGGACGTCTCCATCGACTCAGGCACCGTCAAGTGGGGCCACGAGGTTCAGATCGGCTACTTCGCCCAGGACCACAAGGGCTCCATCCAGCTAGGCATGACGGCCAACGACTGGCTCCACCAGTTCGACCCGCAGGCCACCAAAGAAGACATCCGCGGCATCCTCGGCCAGATGCTCTTCCGCGGCGAAGAGGGCCTCAAGAAGACCGACGCACTCTCCGGAGGCGAAGCCGCCCGTCTGCTCTTCTGCAAGATCATGCTGCAGAAGCCCAACGTCCTGGTCCTCGACGAGCCGACGAACCACCTTGACCTCGAGAGCATCAACGCGCTCAACCAGGCCATCCAGAAGTACGAAGGCACCGTCTTCCTCGTCACCCACGACCAGGACCTGATCGAAGAAGCCGGTACCCGCATCTGGCACTTCGAAGGCGGCCCCACCGACTTCCGCATCACCGACCACAAGGGCCCCTACGAGGAATACCAGCAGCAGCTAGCCCTAGCCGCAAAATAACGATACTGGTCTTTATTTCGAAGCGGCGTGGGGCTCATAACCCCGCGCTCGTTCGTTAACGAGCGATGTCATCTGAACGAGTGGCCGCAAGAATCTTCCACAAGACGTCCTGAGAACGACGTTGTCCATAGTTCGTGTTGTAGGCGCTTGAAGTAATTGCGATAACCATACGGAGCGACGGGACAATATAAATTTTGTTGCCGCCGTTCCCGGAAGCAAAGTGTACCTCTACGGTGTGATCACCAATAGGTTCGGCCTTCGTGTACCACATGTACCCGTAGAAGTCCGCATAGGGATCGCTATTCGAGATCGCAACCTGGCTCGCCAGACTCCTTTCAATCCACTCATGGCTCACAACACGCGATCCATTCACAACACCATCGTTCCGCATTAACTCGCCGATCGCTGCGAGGTCGCGTGTTGTTATGGACAGATTGCCCTGTCCGGTTATTCGGTTCACAGGAACCTGTCGCCAGCGATAGCTCTGAATTTCCAAGGGCTTAAACAGATTGGCGGTAGCGAACTTATCCAGAGGCATGTGGCTGACATTTTCAACTATTGCGCCCGTCAAGAAAGCATTGATGGAGCAGTAGTTATATTTCGCTCCAGGCGCGTCCTTCATAGGGACTTCGTAGACCGTACGAATCCAGTCTGACGATTTGTCGAGGGCGTCTTCACCACCTGGACTAGACGGGACCCCATCGTCGGCATCCAACCCTGATCGCATGTTCAGCAAATCCTTGATGGTGATCTTCTCTTTCCCGTCTCTGGGCAAGCCCGGTAAATAGAGAGCAATCGAGTCGTCGATGCCGTGAACCAATCCTTTCTGGAGAGCGATGCCCATGAGCAGGGAAGCGATACTTTTCGTGGCGGACCGGATGTCATGAAGCGTATCGACGGAATCTCCGTTGAAGTAGTGCTCGCTTACGAGTCGTCCGCTGTGCACGATGACGATGCCCTTAAGATCGTGATGTGGCTCTCGGGCCATCTCCGAGTAGAGCGACTCTAAAGCATCTGTGTCGATGCCGGAGTCACCTGGTTGGCCCTGCGACCGCTCGACACCACCTGGTGAGCCGGTCTTGGTGGCTGTTCCCCGCGTTGCTTGCGCGGGCGATGGCAGCACCATAAAAAGAAGCGTCGTGACCGCAATGGGGATGAATATCTGAATTCTCATTCGGGAATTACCCCCAATGTATTGACCTCACAGGTCTGAAGTTTCATCACGCTACGGTTGATTTCGCAGTCTCGGCCACATTTTGCTCGAGTAGGCCGGTTATGGGCGAAAGCCGTCCGTGGAATAATAAAGTAAATACAAAGCAGTTAGATGTCTTTGGGAAAAGGTCAGGCGATCGATATGGCAGCCACCGTTTTACAGCAAGACACCACTCGCGATCACGCTCACGACACACACGGGCTGACGTCGCACCTCATCCAGCTCGAAGAGCAGTACGGCACCAAAAACTACAAGCCCCTCGACGTAGTCGTCGAGCGCGCCTCAGGCGTCTGGGTCTACGACGTCGAAGGCCGTCGCTACCTCGACTGCCTCGCGGCATACTCCGCCGTCAATCAGGGCCACTGCCACCCGGTCATCATGGCCGCGATGCTTGAGCAGGCCCATAAGGTCACCCTTACCTCGCGCGCCTTCCGCAACGACCAGCTCCCGCTCTTCTACGAGGAACTCCACAACCTCACCGGTTTCGAGATGACGCTCCCCATGAACTCCGGCACCGAGGCCGTCGAGTCCGCCCTCAAAGTCGCCCGCAAGTGGGGCTATCAGGTCAAAGGCATCCCCGCCAATCAGGCCGAGATCATCGTCTGCGCAAACAACTTCCACGGCCGCACCATCTCCATCGTCAGCTTCTCCACCGACGACCAATATCGCGAAGGCTTCGGCCCCTTCCTCCCCGGCTTCAAGGTCATCCCCTTCGGTGACGCCGCTGCTCTTCGCGCAGCCATCACGCCCAATACTGCCGCTTTCCTCGTCGAGCCCATCCAGGGCGAAGCCGGCGTTCTCATCCCACCCGACGGCTTCCTCGCCGAAGCCTCCGCCATCTGCAAGCAGAACAACGTTCTCTTCATGGCCGACGAGATCCAGTCCGGCCTCGGCCGCACCGGCAAGCTCTTCGCCTATCAGCACGAAGGCATCACGCCCGACGTCCTCATCGTAGGCAAAGCCCTCGCCGGCGGCTTTTATCCCGTCTCCGCAGTCCTTAGCTCGCGTGAAGTCCTTGGAGTCCTGCGCCCAGGCGATCACGGCAGCACCTTCGGCGGCAACCCCATGGCCTGCGCCGTAGCCCGAGCCTCACTCAAAGTCATCGTCGAAGAACACCTGGCCGACCGCTCCGCTGAACTGGGCACCCTCTTCCTCGACCGCCTCAAGCGGATCAACAGCCCTCACATCCGCGAAATCCGCGGTCGCGGCCTCTGGATTGCCATCGAGCTCAACGGCCCCGCACGCCCTATCTGCGAAGCCCTCATGCGCGAAGGCATCCTCTGCAAAGAGACCCACGACAACGTCATCCGCTTCGCCCCACCGCTCATCATCGAGAAGGAAGACCTGCTCTGGGCCGCCGATCGCATCCAGTCCGTCCTCGAAAATCTTGTATGAACCGCAGCCGATAGCTCAAACCACTACCGCCTCCGTGCCGTATCCAACCGCCGGCAGACCCGTGTCCAGCAGGCTCAAATTACAGGGCCGATAGCTGTTGTCATGTTGACAGCGCAGCACAACGCTGTTCGCCAGCGTAACCTTTGCATCAATTTTCCTCGGCTTGGGAAACAGCCATAGCGGATTCCACGATTCGTGCTTCGCATCCAGGGCATTCTTCGAAGCCGACGGCAAATACTTAGCTATCGCAAGCGGATCAAACACCAGCCCCAACGCCTGCGCCTTACTTATCATCCAGCTCAGAGTAATGTCCGAGAGCGCCGTGCCCGTACCCGGATCGTCTCCATAGCCTCCCCCGACATCCGAGTGAACGCCGCAGAAATATACCTGCGAGATCGTCTGATTCGGGCCCGGCGTTGTCGTCCACAGCGTTGGCGGGAACTCCACCCGCTTCTCATCAATAGCGACAGCATGGTACGCATGTAAGATCCGTGGATTAAGGCCCGTGTCCAGAAACCCAAACTGCAATGGGTCCACACCGCCAAATATTGCGGGTATCCCCAGCGAGCCGACCGTATCCCACACTCCCACCATCATGATCGGGGCAGCCACCATCCCGTATGCACCCAGCGTCGCCAGCAGCTCCGCTCTCTTATCCTTGTTCCGATAAGCCTCAAAAGCCGTATTCACCAGATTGGTATCAGGGTTATTCGTAGGCAGCCCACAGGCAGCAATCATGCCTGCAATGCTGCGCGCAGTGTATGCCCCGCGGCTGAATCCGAAGATGAAGATCTCATCCTGATCCTCGTAAACATCCGCAATCCTCGTATAGCCATCTTTGACCTTCTGGAACAGGCCATCTCCAAAAGCTCCACCAGCCAGCTTCTCGATCGGCGTTCCATCCGCTCCCACCCCCGAATCGTAAAACTTGTACTGCACGCCCGGAATGGACGAAATTGCGTTTGAGATCTTAAAGACATTGGTATTGTTGTTCGTTCCATCCCACGTTCCATCTGCGCAAAACGCGACTCTTCGGTTCATCGTGGCACCTCGTTCAGTTGTGTATCGGATATCGTAGTCATCGTCCTTTGACTCGAACGAAAAGAAAACAATTCAAGGCGATAACAAAGAGTCCTACGATGCTCCAAAACGTGTGAGCCGACATTGTCCCTGGAACTAAATAAAAGGCCACAACGATTCCGGCAATCATACCAAGTTCAGCTGAAACTACGAATGTTTTGCTGCTTTCTCTGATCTCAATTTTCATCTGTTACCTCTGGTTAGGGGTTTGAGGGGGCGGTTGGGCACGGCTCTCCGGCGCTGACCATTGCGTCCCAGGTCTTGGTCGCACACACGATATCACCATTTATTTAGCCCGACTACACAACGTTCCAGGCCCACCGATTGCGGGTGCGTTTGCTGATATCTGAAACCGCGCAGGTACCTACTTCACGCTCGACGCCTTCACCTGAAGAACACTTTCGAGCACCTGCTGCACATCCCGCGCCACATCACGCCACCCCCGCTGATGCCGAGTCGCAATCTCATCCCCCGACCACTCCGCAGCCAATACTTCATCCAAAGCCGCAGCCAGAGCGCCCGTATCCATGGCAGGCACCAACCGGCCGCTGGAATCGTCCATCAGCTCCGGAATCCCCCCAACGTTACTGGCAACAACTGGCCGCCCCGCAGCCAACGCCTCCAGCACAACATTCGGACACCCTTCCTTATAGCTCGGCAGTGTAACCAAATCCGCAGCCGCCATCCACTGCGCCACGCCATCCGTCCTGCACGGAGGCATCAGCCGCACATACTCGCCCGCACCCTTCTGCGCAATCAGCTCCCGCAACACACCCTCATCCGATCCATCACCCACCAGATAACACCGCAGCCTCGGCCTTTTCTCATGCAGCGAAGCCACCGCCTCGATCAACTCCCGCAGACCCTTCCTCACATCCATCCGCCCCACATACGCCACTACCTCTTCGCTGGAATCGATGCCCAAAGCAGCCCGAGCCTCACCCTTATCCCGATTGAAGAAGACCGAAGTATCGCATCCATTCAAAATCGCATGACTCTTTGCCGCATCGGCGCCCAGCAAAATCGCCGTCTTCCGCAAGTCACCGCTCACTGTAATCACCGCATCCGACTCCCGCAGCGTCTTCCGAGTCAACGCTCCACACAGAGGATCAGGGATCCGATTCAAGTCCGACCCAATTGCCGTCACCACCACCGGAACACCTAGCGCCTTACCTACCCGCAGCGCCGCATATCCATCCGGATACACCACGTAGTTCAAAATGATCTCCGGCCCAAACCGCCTCACATGCGGCAACAACCGCCCTGAAGCCACCCACCCATTCAAAGGCCGAGACACCGCCGGAAGCGCCGGATACGGAATGTACTCTACCTCCACTCCATCAGGCCGATACCCCACATCCAATCTGGTCTTCTGCCCGGTAGCCGGAGTCAGCCGTTTCGGATACTGCACCGCCGGATAGAAGACCTTCACCTCGTTCCACTGCGCCAGCCACCGAAGCGTCTGATATGCTGAGTGCCCCGCCCATGGCTGCTCCGACGTAGGAAAATATTGCGTAATCACCGCAATCTTCAAGCGTTCAACTCCATCCAGCGCCACTCAGCGCGCTCCACCCCTACTATCTCACGCACCTTTGTCTCGCACCTCTCCAGCGAAAGTGGGATACTTAACACACACATGCCAGCCACTGAACCAATCAAAGCCCGCGGAAAAAACGTCCTCGGCCAGCCCCTCGACACCTGCGGCTGCGAGCCCATGACCGGCTTCTACCGCACTGGCTGCTGCGAGACCGGCCCAGACGACCTCGGAGTCCACACCATCTGCTGTGTCGTCGACGCCCCATTTCTAGCGGCCTCCAAGGCCCTCGGCAACGATCTAAGCACACCGATGCCCCAGTACGGCTTCGCGGGCCTCAAGCCCGGTGACCGCTGGTGCGTCTGCGCCGCCCGCTGGCTCCAAGTCCAGCAAGCCGGGGCCGCCTGCCCTATCATCCTCGAAGCTACCCACGAGGCCACCCTGAAGATCGTGCCCTTCGAGCTCCTGATTCAATACGCCGTAATACCGAACCAGCTTCATTAAACCGATGAAGTCAGTTGCTAAGCTTCAAAATTTATAAAACCGGGCAGTCAACCCCTTTTGTTACCGAAACTTGACATAGCTTTTACTTGACACAGGCACCTGATTAGCCTGACCGTAGAGCTAACACAATTTTTCAAATCCCGGTTGCAGCCAAAAGATTCGTGGGGACAGCATAGCCCCGAATCCAGAATGGAACGCATCCAATTCGAACACCGTACCTTTTGCATCGGTGTCGCTTTTACTTCGAGGAGCCCAGTATATGAACCGCCTTTCTGACCGGAAGCGTCTGCTCGCCCTTGTCCTGACAGCCATCCTTGCTGTCAGCGCCACCCTTCCCGCTACTGCCCAGACCGCCGGAACCGGCACCATCTCGGGTACGGTTACCGACGCCTCCGGTGCCATCGTCCCCGGTGCCAATGTCATTATCACCGCTACAGATACAGGGGCCGCTCGTACAGTCACCACCAACAGTTCCGGCGAATTCACCTCCACCTTTCTTCAGCCGGGCCGCTATGAAGTCATTGCTACCGCCTCTGGCTTCGGCAAAGTAAACCGCCAGAACCTTGTCCTGACCGTCGGCCAGGTGCTCACCGTCGATGTTGCCCTTCCCCCCGCGACCGCCGCGACCGAGGTCACAGTTACAGACGTCTCGCCGTTGATTGACACCTTGAAGACCCAGGTATCGCAGACAGTTAGCCAACAGATGGTTGCGAATCTGCCCGTCAACGGCCGCCGCTACGACAACTTCGTTCTTCTCACCACCAACGTAGTCCCCGACGGCAACTCAGGCCTAATCTCCTACCGTGGCATCTCCGGTCTCTACAACACCAACCTGGTCGATGGGGCCAACAACCAACAAGCCTTCTTCTCCGAGGCGCGTGGCCGCGCCATCGGTGCTCCGTATGTCTTCCCGCAGGACTCCATTAAGGAGTTTGAGTCCTCCACCTCCGGCTACTCCGCCGAGTTCGGTCAGGCCGCCGGCGGACAGATCAACGCCATCTCCAAGTCCGGCACCAACGCCATCCACGGCGATCTCTTCTACTACCTCCGCTATCCTTCACTGAACGCGCTTGACCCCCTCACCAAGTACAACGGCCGTCAACCCGGCGCGAACCCTGCTCTCCTCCAGCCTGCCATCCATCAGCAGCACCAGTTCGGTGGCTCAGTCGGCGGTCACATCATCAAGGACAAGCTCTTCTACTTCTTCACCTATGATGGCTTCCGCCGTTCCAGCCCACTCCTCTACAGTTCTACGGCCCCCATCTCCAGCTTCTCCTGCCCTGCGCCCATCAGTTCCGATCAATGCAACGCCGCCAAGGCCTACCTCAACGGCCTCAGCGGCCCGGCGCCTCGTGTACTCAAGCAGGACATCTTCTTCCCGCGTCTCGACTTCCAGCTCAACGGCAACAACCACATCAGCGCCGAATATCTCTTCCAGAACTACAAGCTGCCCAACGGCTACACCACCGCCACCACCGCCAACGCGAGTTCGGCTTCGACCAACGGCCGCGCCGACTTTCACCAGCGCTACTTCATCTCCAACTGGGAGTCGGTAATAACACCGACCATGACCAACGCCTTCCGCTTCCAGTGGGGCCGCGACCTCGAAGTCACCTCTGCCAACGCACCAGGGCCATCGGTTACCATCTCTGGCGTTCAGGGCTATGGCATGCCGAATGCTCTGCCCCGTATTGCCTTCCCCGACGAGCATCGCTGGCAGATATCCGATACCGTCTCGAAGCTCATGGGCAGTCACAATCTAAAATTTGGTGTCGACCTCAACTTCATCCACGAGTATCTTGCCAATCTCTTCCAGGGTGGTGGCGTCTACACCTACGCCTCTCTCAATAATCAGTGCATCAACCCAGCCAACCAGGGCGTCGTAGCCTGCTCCGGCGCCACCGCGATCACCGGTCAGGCCGCGGCCTTTGCCAACTGGGTTCAGGATGTCTACGGCGTCAATGGCGGACAACACTACAGCTCCTTCGTCCAGGTAAACGACCCCATCACTCACATCGGAGCCGACGACTTCTGGAACAAAGACCTTGCTGGCTTCGTTGAAGACAGCTGGAAAGCTACCAGCAACCTGACCATCAATGCTGGTCTTCGATATGACACCCAACTCGTGCCCCAGCCGCCGCGCCCGTACACCACTAGCTTTAACGGGGCACCGTCGCCGCTTGGCAACTTCTACACCAGCACCATTCACACCAACTACAAGATGTTTCAGCCCCGCATCGGCTTTGCATGGTCGCCCCACAATGGAACCGTGTTTCGCGGCGGCTACGGTATCTTCTACGCCCTAAGCTCCAACTCCACGTTCTATACCATACGCGTGGAAAATGGTGTCTTCCAGCAGGCCTATACGCTGAATGTCGCGCAGACAGCGGGCACGGCAACGGTCCCGACGAAGTACAGCTACCTCCCCGGCTCCCCGAACAACATTGGCGTCCTCTTTACGCCTCCGGGTCTTCCGCTCGCCGCTCCCTTCGCGGGTGCTGTCGCTCCTACTGTTCAGAGCACAGGGGTGGGGGCCCAGAAACTCGCCTTCCGTGGCCTCGATCCCAACTTCACCAATCCCTATACCCACTCGATGGACCTGGCCGTCGAGCAGGAACTTCCCGGCCACATCAGCCTTACCATCGCCTACGTTGGTACCCGTGGCATGCGTCTGCCATACTTCATTGACGCCAACCTGCCGCACACCAATCTAACCCGCACCTACCAGATCAGGCCTTCGGCTACCGGCCCCGTCACCAGCACAATCACGGTGCCCTTTTATTCGACTTCGCTGGGCCGTCCGTCTCCCAACGACAACGGTATCCTCGCCGGCTTCAGCGGTATCAACTCCTGGTATCATTCTGGAGCGTTCACCATCCGCAAGCCCTTCAGCCACGACGTTGAACTGCTCATCAATCACACGTGGGCCAAGGCCATCGACGGCGGCCAGGTACCCGGTCAGTTCGGCACCTTCAACGGCACCGACACCATCCTCGATCCCTTCAACCTGAAGAACCCCGGCAGCCTTGACGAATACAGCCGGTCCGACCTCGACATGCGTAATCGCTTTGTCGGCAGCGTCGTCTGGTCGCCCAGAGTTGCTCTCGCAAACCGCTACAGCAACTTCGCCGCCAACGGTTGGTCTCTCTCCGGCACTGCAACCCTGCAGACCGGTCTTCCTCTCACCGCAACTATGAGCGGCAACGCCTCGGGCGGTTTCCAGGGCGGTGCCACTGGTGGTGCGGTCGGTAACAGCCCGTCGCCCTCGACGGGTCGCGCTCCTCAGTTCCGGCGCAACGCCTTCCCCAGCAACGGTGTCCGCAACATTGACGTCCGTCTCTCCCGCGACATCCCGCTGCATGAAAACATCAAAATGCAGGTCTTCGTGGAAGCCTTCAACATCGTCAACCGGAAGCAGATTCTCAGCTACAACACAACCGCTTTCCAATACAGCAATACGACGGACATTATTCCGTTTGTCACCAATGCTGCCTCGGCCTTCGGTACACCAAGCTCAACTTCGAGCACGCTCTACGGTCCCCGGCAGATGCAGTTCACCGCGAAACTTTTCTTCTAACTATTAGCAAAACGCACGAAACGAAGCGGCTCTGGGTTCTAGCCTGGAGCCGCTTTTTCTTTAGCCATAACTCTCGAAACTGAATCATTATGCCGGCGCAGTGTACGAGAGCCGAAACGTCTCCGAAAATCTTCTGGCTAATCGGTGAGCAACGATCTCGCTCATTGATAATTGAGTGGATTGGAGCTGATGCATTGAGTGAGTTTTTGCGGGAGAAGAGGTTTAAGACGAGGTCGGTTGCGGGGACGCTGGCTATGGGTGAGAGGGTGGCGGAGGTTTTGTTGCCTGCTCCGAAGCTGATCGTGCTGCGGGGGGATTTAGGCGCGGGGAAGACTACGCTGGTGAAGGGAATTGCAGCGGCGCTGGGGGCGGCCAGCGAGGAGGATGTGACCAGTCCTACATTTACGCTGGTGCATGAGTATGCAGGGCCTAAGGTTCGTTTGTATCACCTCGATCTGTATCGGCTGGAGACGGAGCGGGAGTTGTTGACGCTGGGGTTGGATGAGATGGCGGAACAGCCGGATGCCCTGGTGCTGGTGGAGTGGGGGGAGAAGTTTCCGAGTGTGATGGAACGGGCGGATGGCGAGATCGCGATCGAGCGTCTGGAAGGGGACGAGCGGGCGTTTTTGATTCGCGTGGGGCGATAAAGGAGGGCGGCGTATTCCCGCCCTTCTATGGCTGCTTGCTGCCTGGCGTGTCGGCGTTGAGTGCGGCAAGGGTGTCGGCTGCTGTGGGGTGGTCGCCGTGAGATTTGCCGACCTGTGCGCTGAAGATACTGCCGTCTTTTTGAATGATGAAGGTTGATGGATAGGCGGTTTCGTTGGAGGCATTCCAACGGAGGCCGTAGAGGCTGGTGACGGTGAAGTCGGGATCGATGACGAGGTGGAAGTTGTCGGGCATGGAGCTGGCAGCGGCGAAGTCGTTGGCTTCAGCGGCTAGATTGGAAGATGGCCCGGGATAGATGAAGACGACCTGGGTGTTGAGAGCGGCGAACTGTGCGGCCGATTGCTGGAAGTCATTAAACTGCTGCAAGCTGTAGGGGCACTGATAGCCGGGGTAGCCTCGAAGAACAACTAGGACGATGCGGCTGCTATCAGTAAGGGAAGAGAGCTGCAGGGAGGCGCCACCGGGGGTAGGAAGAGTGAAGTCGGGCGCATGATCGGCTACGCCAGGGGTGGCGGCGAGGGTGGAGATGGTGAGGGCGAGAACAAGTGCGGGGAGGGACAACAGTCTGCGCAGGCTCATGCGGGGATTGTATGGCTGGGTTCGTGAGGGCCAGATACAACTTTGATGGGATTGGGGTGGTGTGGGTTTGGAGGGTGACGTGTGTGTCGGGTCGTCAGGGCTTTGAAGAGCGGCCCGTGTAGCGATAGATGGCGCATTCTTCGTCGCCCGTGGAGCCGTATTCCTTCTGCTGGGCGATGGCGGCGAGGTCGGCGGCATGGTCTTCGGAGGACATGGAGACGGGGCCGTGCCAGAGACGGGTGAAGGCGGGGTGTTTGTCGAGGATATCGGCGCACTCGGCGTTGACGTAGAGAAGATCGAAGGTGCCGGGGCGTTTGGCGAAGTGGGTTTCGATGCGGCGGAGGAGCGCTTTGAGGACGGGAGCTTCAAAGGGGTGGAAGAGAAAGGCTAGGGTGGGGGTACGGGGTAGGTCGTATTCGAGGGCGTCCTGCTGGAGGAGGCGGATGGGGGCTATCTTTGGGGCGGTGGTGTCGGCGGCGTGGGCGGATTGCCAGAGGTCGAGGTTGGCCTGGGCTATGTCGGCCATGTTGGGGTTGAGCTCGATGCCGATGACCTGATGGAAGGGAAGCTGGCTGGCGAGGAGCATGGCTCGGCCTTTGCCGGCGCCTATGTCGACGAAGGTGTAGTGGGAGATGGGGTGGAGTGGGGAGGTGGCGCGCCAGTGGTCGATGAGGGTGCGGAGGATGCTGGGGGCGACGCCGTAGTAGGCGGTGACGTGGGCGTCGTTGGGGTGGCCGGTGATGAGGTTGCCCGCGGCGATGAGGCCGCTGGTTTCGGTGCCGTGGATCTGGTCGAAGGGGTGGATCGCGGAGGTTTCGACTTGTCTGGGTTTGCGTGGGGGCATGGGTTAGCGGATCTGGACGAGGGTTGGGTTGCCGTCGAGGCCGAGGGTTCGGCGGCCAGCGGGGGTGATGTCTTGTGGGGTCCAGGGAGGCGTTTTGAGGATAGTCAGGTTTGTCTGGCTGACGGTCTCGAGGCCGGCGAGGCGGTTGGATATCTGGGCGGCGAGATGGGCTTCGGCGGCTTCGGTGGGATTTGTAGGGGTCAGGGCGATGGTGACGATGTGCTTTTGGGGGACGTTTGGGATTCCGGTGCCGGGCGCTTTGAGGTCAGGCTGGATGGTGATGGAGTGGATGAGGCCGAGGTCGACGATGTTGCAGGGGATTTCGGGGTCGTAGCAGTCGCGGAGGGCGGTGAGGATTTGGGACTCGGTGAGCATCAGTGTTGATGATAGCGAAGGCGGTCGTGCTTCGCACGATACCCATATCTCAGAATCGAGATATGGGGCATCCGGCTCCTGGGTACCCCCCCTACCCTATCAAAAGTGTGCAAAGTATTCTATCTAGATGATTTAGGTTCGTACTCAGTACCTGTTATGCGTTTATGTCTGTCGTCGGCTGTTTTCTGGGAAGGGTAGTTGTGTCAAGTTTCAGTGCTTGCGCTCTACGAGGTAGGCGGCGAGAGATTTGAGCGGTGTGGCGGCTTCGCCGAAGGGGGCGAGGGCTTCGAAGGCGTCGGCTATGAGCTGTTGGGCGTCTTTGATGGATTGGTCGATGCCGTAGACGGCGGGCCATGTGGCTTTGATGCTGGCGGTGTCCTTACCTGCGGTTTTGCCTAGCTCCTCGGAGCTTTGGGTCATGTCGAGGACGTCGTCGACGATCTGGAAGGCGAGGCCGGCTTTTTCTCCGAAGGTGCGGAGGCGGTGGACCCACACATCAGAGTCGATGTGTGGGGCACCCGGATTTTTTCCGAGGCCGTAGAGGCCGCCGGAGACGATGCTGGTGGTGATGAGTGCTCCGGTTTTGGCGCGGTGGATGGACTCGACTAGCTCGGCGGTTGGTTGTTTGCCTTCGGACTCGATGTCGACTACCTGGCCGCCGATCATGCCGGGCGGGAGGGGGCTGTTGGGGCCTACGCCGGTGCCGATTGCGAGAGAGACTTCGCGGAGGATCGCTACGGTGGTCGCGGGTGGGGTGGGCAGGGCGGCGATGGTCTGGAAGGCGAGGGTCTGGAGGGAGTCTCCGGCGAGGATGGCGATGGCTTCGCCGAAGACGACGTGGCAGGTGGGCTGGCCGCGGCGGAGGTCGTCGTTGTCGAGGGCGGGGAGGTCGTCGTGGATGAGGGAGTAGGTGTGGATCATCTCGATGGCGGCTCCGAGATCGGCTGCGCCTTCAGGGATGTTGCTGCTGCCGGAGACCATGCGGGCGGCTTCCATGCAGAGGATGGGGCGGAGGCGCTTGCCGCCAGCGAAGGTGCTGTGGCGCATGGCCCGGTGGATGGAGTGGGGGAGGGTGTCGGGTGAGGGCAGGAGCCGTTCGAGGGCGGCATCGGTGAGCTGCACGCCGGAGAGAAGCAGGTTTTGTACGGTGGAGTCCATCAATGTCGATGATAAATGCAGGGAGTAGGGAGTAGAGACTGATTTAGTGACTAGCAAAAGCAAGAGCAAAGACGAATACAGGGATCCTTCCCCTTCCCCTTCGACAAGCTCAGGGGTCAGGGTCAGGATGACGACGTAAAACAAACAGCGACGAAAGATCTCTCGAGGACAGTTTTCTGGACTGGTTCTAAGGGCGGTTTTTTCTGGTTGGGCGGGATGGTGAGGCCAGTAGGAGAGATAGGACGAGGAGGGCAATTGTTGTGATGATGAGGCCGATGATCTGGTCGGGGCGATGGGTGGGGAAGATGTCGATTGTGGAGGGGCCGGCGGGGATGGGGATGGCGATGAGGCCGTCAGGGCGCTGGAGTGGGGAGACGGAGGTGCCGTTGTCAGTGATCTTCCAAAGGGGATAGTTGCGGAGGTTGAGGATGAGGGTTTGGGGGATGGGGGAGTTGAGGTTGAGGTGTGTGGGAGCTGGGCCCGGAGTGGATTCGGTCGGAGCGGGGGCAGCGGGGTTTGGGGAGAGCCAAAAGGGTGGGTTGGTAGCGGCGAGGATATCGTTGTTGGCGGTGGTGGGGGTGTATTCGTCTGTGGGTTCGGTGCCGGGGTTGGCGGAACGGAAGAGCGCGAGACGCGTGGAGATGGTGTCTTCGGGGTAGCAGTACTGATGGAAGAAGTGGTACGCAGGCAAGGTGAGAGCGGCTGCGATTGTGAGAGAAAGTGTGGCGGTGGCGGCTGGCTTGAGTTTGAGAGGCGAGAGGGCTAGCGCGATGGCTAAGCTCAGCGTGGGAGCCAGGACGGCGAGAAGTCGCCAGGGAAATTGAAGGAAGCGGAGTTCAGGCAGGTAATGCCAGATGGGTGCGCTTGGGGGTGTGAGGAGGAGAGCGATGGCTGCGGTAAGGATGGAGAGGGAGATGAGGATGGAGCGATGGGTCTCTTTCCGTTGAATGAAATTGATGGTCAGGGTGATGACGGCGAGGACTATGAGGACAGTGGCGACGATGGAGGCGGTGCGGAGAACGCCGTCGTGGTCGGGGTTGCCGAGGTGGTGGAAGAGGAAATTATCCTGTGGGGTTATGCCGGGGAGGATGGCCATGGCGATTTGAACGTAACGGCGTTCGTAGGCCGCGGGGAGGATGTAGAAGGCGGCCAGGGCGAGGCCGAGGGCTGTGCCTGCCGCGGTCTTTAGGGCAATTTGTGCAGAGGTCGCGCTTTCGCGCGATACCCCACCCTTCGCGGAAGACGCGAAGGATGGGGCACCTGGATTTGCGATGCGAATGAGGGTTAGGAGCGCGAGGGTGTAGCAGGACATGACTGCAGCTGGGGCGTTGGTTAGCCAGAGGAGGGCTACGGGGATGGCTATGCGGGGGATGGAGATTTCCTTACGCAGGATGGCCTGGAGCAGGAGCGGTATCCAGGCAGCGGCGAGGAGCTCGGCGTAGGCGGTGCGCTCGTAGGCAGTGTAGAGGGTGTAGGGGTTGACGATGTAGAAGGT
>DATMQZ010000060.1:0-4280 GCA_035566575.1 Edaphobacter sp. | reverse complement strand
TACCGTGGTGAAGTCGCCGGCTGAGATTGGTGAGGCGATGGCTCGGGTGCTGGGAAAGGCTTAGGCTTATCGCTTTTGCCGCCGGTAAAAGAAGCCGGCGGCGAGGAAGACCAGGGCCACCATGAAGGCTAGCTGGGCGTGCTGGATGGAGTGGAGGCGGAGGCTTATCAGGCCATCCACGAACCATGCGATGCAGCCCGCGAACCATAGCCATGCGGTGTTGCGCATCTTCAGTAGGATGCGTGACATTGACCGAACTGGCAAGCGGGAAAATGGCCGGTCAGCTTGATTTTTTGAGGTCTCCTGCGTGAGGGATGGCTCGGGTATTGGGTAAGGCATTTAACAGCTTTCTACTCGTCAGCGGTTGGATCGAACAGGTAGAATCGGCCAGCTATGGGAACGACGCAGATTGGCGTTGTGAGAGCGCCGCGGCGGACGCTGGAGATAGCGCTGGCGGCGACGATTGCGCTGGGAGTGATTCTGACGTTCTGGAGTCAGCAGCGATATCCGGCGCTGCTGAAGAAGCTGCATGCGGGAACGTCGGTAAAGGTTGCTGGTGCTATCTCATTTGATGCCCTACTGAAGGTGACACCGGACATGCCAGTGCATGCGCGGGTGATGCGAACGAGCGTCAACTGGCTCTATACGAATCGGTTTGGGATGTATTTCGCGCTGCCCTTTGGAGCGGCTCTGATGACGCTGCTGGCGAGCATGGCGACGCCGAAGCGGTTTGCATCGACTTCGGCCAATGTATTTTGCGGAGCTGTGGCCGGTGCGCCGATGGGCGTGTGTACTAACTGCGCCACGCCGGTGGCACAGAGCATGATTGCAGGCGGCGCGAGCACCCGCCTGACTGTTGCGGCGATGATCAGCTCTCCGAGCTTCAATCCGGTGGTGGTGGCGATGGTTTTTGTGCTGTTTCCATTGCCTCTGGCGGCTTTGCGGATGATAGTGCCGGCGGTGCTGCTGTTTGCTCTGCCGTTGCTGGTGCCGGAGAGCCGCAAGGTGATTCAAGGCATTGAGATGCCGGAGATGGTGCAGCCTATCTCGGTACGGCTGGTGGAGTTCTTCAAGACATATTTCGGAAACCTATTGCGGCTTGCGTTGATGACGCTGCCGTGGATGTTACTGGCGGCGTTCCTGGGCGCGCTGGCTGCGGAACTGATCCCGGCGTATGGAACGCATCTACCTGTGTCGGTGCTGGGCGTGCTCTGCGTTGCGGTGCTGGGAACACTGTTGCCTGTGCCAATGGCGCTTGATGTGGCGTTGGCCTATCTGCTTTATCACGCGGGGGTGCCGACGCCGTATGTGGCGGCACTGCTGTGTACGCTGGGGCCGGTGAGTATCTATTCGCTGAGTGCGATGGGGCAGCAGCTTGGGCGGGGGACGGGTTTGCGGCTAGCGGGTGCGACGGCGACGCTGGGGTCGATTGCGGGACTTGTTGTGATGCTGGTGGGCAGATAGTCTGGAGAACTCCGCTTTGGCGGGTTCGTGATTTGTATACTCGTCAGATGCGAAGAATTTCTGGGTTTCTTTTTGCGGCGTTCGTTGCGGTGTGGTGCGGGTCTGCGAGTGGGCAGACTTTCTCGGCTAGCTTCCCTGCGTCGCAGTCGGCTAAGCCTCTGGATGGGCGGGTGCTTTTGTTGCTCTCGAATGATCCTTCGGCGGAGCCGCGAATGCAGATTAACGATACGCCGCAGACGCAGATGGTGTTTGGCGTGACGGTGGATGGGTTGAAGCCGGGTGAGCCAGTGGTGGTGGGGGAAAAGGCGGATGGGTATCCGTATCGGAGCTTGAAGGATGTTCCGGCGGGCGACTATACCGTGCAGGCAGTGCTGGATGTGTATGAGACGTTCCATCGTGGGGATGGCAAGACGGTGAAGCTGTCGCCTGATCGTGGCGAGGGTAAGCATTGGAATATTGCGCCGGGAAATCTGTACAGCACGCCGAGGAAGATTCATATTGGGCCGGGGAGTGAGCCGGTAGTGGTGACATTGAATAAGGCGATTCCACCAATTGCTCCTGTGGCTGATACAAAATATGTTCGGCATATCAAGATACAGAGCGATCTGCTGACGAAGTTCTGGGGACGGCCGGTTTATTTGAGTGCGATTGTGCTGGTTCCGTTTGGGTTTGATGAGCATCCGGAGGCTCGTTATCCGCTGGCTATCTTTCATGATCACTTTGTGGATGACTTTGATGATTTTCGGACGACTCCGCCGGATCCGAATTTGAAGCCGGATTATTCGGAGCGGTTTCATTTGAAGGGATACAACCGGATTCAGCAGGAGGAGGCTTACAAGACTTATCAGCAGTGGACGAGTGCGAACTTTCCGCGGATTCTGGTGGTGAAGATTCAACATGCGAATCCTTACTATGACGATTCGTATGCGGTGAACTCGGCGAATCTTGGACCTTATGGTGATGCGATTGAGACGGAGCTGCTGCCTGCGATTGAGAAGCAATTTCGCGGGATTGGGCAGGGCTGGGCTCGGTTTCTTTATGGTGGGTCGACGGGTGGGTGGGAGTCGCTGGCAGCGCAGATCTTCTATCCGGATGATTACAACGGTGCGTTTGTGGCGTGTCCCGATCCGGTGGACTTTCATGCGTACATGACGACCGATCTCTATAACCAGAAGAATATGTTCTATCTGCAGGGAGCGAACAAGCAGGTGGAGCAGTCGGCGATGCGCGATTACCTGGGGCATACGCTGATTACGGTGCGGGATAACGTTGCGTATGAGGCGGCGCTGGGCGATCGTGGGCGCTCGGGCGATCAGTTCGATATCTGGCAGGCGGTTTATTCGCCCGTGGGTGAGGATGGGTATCCGCAGCCGATCTTCGATAAGAAGACGGGGGCGATTGATCCGCAGGTGGCGCAGTACTGGAAGGAGCACTACGACCTGAATGCGAAACTGCAGCGCGACTGGCCGACGCTGGGGCCGAAGTTGCAGGGCAAGCTGCATCTGTATGTGGGGAGTGCGGATACTTACTTTTTGAACAATGCTGTTTATCTGATGGAAGATTTTTTGAAGACTACGGGTTCGACGCCCGGAAGTGTGCCGTATGAGGGCGAGGTGAAGTATGGCGACCGCGCGGAGCATTGCTGGAATGGCGATCCGACGCTGCCGAATGCGTACTCGCGGCTGCACTACAACACGATGTATCTGCCGAAGATTATGGAGCGGATTGAGAAGACGGCTCCGGCTGGGGCGGATTTGAAGAGTTGGCGGTATTAGCCGGATTTTATTGTGGGCGAGGGGCGCTTCGCCCGCAAAAATCGCTGAAAAGGTAGACTAGAGATACATACTTCTCACTGAAAACTGAGAAAAACCGAATATTGGAGAACTACGTTGTCACAACGCACATTTAGCATCATCAAGCCGGACGCGGTCAAAAAGGGCCACGCAGGCGCCATTCTCGCCGAGATTGAAAAGGCGGGATTCAAGATTGTTTCGATTAAAAAGGTCTCCATCTCGAAGGCACAGGCCGAGGGCTTCTATTACGTTCATGCAGCGCGTCCATTCTTCGGCGAGCTTACGGAGTTCATGTCGAGCGGGCCGATCTTCCCGATGGTGCTCGAGAAGGATAATGCGATTGCCGATCTGCGTAAGCTGATGGGCGCGACGAATCCGGCACAGGCGGAAGAGGGAACGATCCGCAAGCAGTTTGCGGCGTCGATTGGCGAGAATGCGATTCATGGTTCGGATGCCGAGGATACGGCTGCGTTTGAGATCGGCTACTTCTTTGCAGGCTATGAACTGAAGTAAATTCTGCATCAAAATAAAAAACAGGGGCGGCACGCGGATCATGGGTTTGTGATCTGGTTGCCGCCTCTGATTGTCTGGCGCATGGTACGTCTGGAGATTGAATTGATGAAATTGAAGTTGCCTGAGGGCCCTTTTGAAGCGTACCTGTTTGATTGCGACGGCACGATTGCGGACTCGATGCCGCTGCACTACCTAGGATGGAAGCATGTGCTCTCGGAGTGGAACTGCGAGTTTGCCGAGGAGCATTTCTATTCACTGGGTGGGATGCCTGTGGTGGAAATTGTAGCGACGCTGAACGAGCGTCATGGGCTGAGTATGCCGGTGGAAGAGATTCGCAGGCGCAAGGAAGAGTTTTATTTTGGGCTTCTGCCGGAGCTGAAGGCTGTGCCTGAGGTGCTGGAACACATTGAGTTGAGCCATGGGCAGGTGCCGTTTGCCGTGGTGTCGGGGAGCACGCGGGATTCCGTGGTTGCCTCGCTTACTTCGCTGAAGATTCTGGATAAGTTTGAG
>DATMQZ010000059.1:0-50398 GCA_035566575.1 Edaphobacter sp. | reverse complement strand
GGGGAGTGGTCGGAGAGCTCTTCGATGTCGAAGAAGAGGGCGCCTGGGATGTGCCTGTCGAGGTAACGGGCGTGAGTGTCGATGAGGGGTGTTACGCCTACGGGAGGGAGCGTGGCGTCGAGGATGACTGTGTTGGGATTTTGGAGGCGAGCGGCAAGCCATTCGGGGGAGACTAGAGGGGTCATGAGATTAGATTACTGCCTGGGCGGATAGCCGCGGGTAGAGTTCAAATGCGGTCGTCCTTCGGACGATGCCCACATCTCAATCGAGATATGTGGCACCCGGTACCCGGTCAACGAGAACTAATAATGGGATCAGGTTTTGTCGCATAGTTTTTGTTTTTGATCACGGTGCAGTGACGACGCCTACTGCTGAATCCGCGCAGCCGTAGTAGAGGAACCATTTGTTGTGAAAGCGGACGAGGCCTTCCGCGAAGGTGGTTCCGGCGACGTACTGGCCGGTCTTTTCGTAGGGTTGCTCGGGTTTGAGGGAGGGGGCTTCGTCGCGGACGATGAGATGGGCTGGATTGTGGGCGTCGAAGAGAGCTTCGCCTGCGGCGTAGGCGTTGGCTCCGAGGCTGGGGTCGCCATGGCCGGGGTCGTTCTTTCCGTTGTAAAGGACTACGATTCCGGATTCGGTGAGGATGGGAGGGGGGCCTACTTCGGGGAAGCCGCTGTCGAAGTGGCCGGGGCGTTTGGTTAAAACTTCTGCCGGGTTGCCGGTGGGATCTTCGACTGGTGTCCAGTGGATGAGGTCGGTGGAGGTGGCGAGGTGGATGGCTCCCTCGCCCCAATAGAGCCAGTATCTACCGTTGATGCGGGCGGCGATGAGGCGTTTGGGCTGGCCTGAGAAAGACTGGAGCTGGGTGACGATGCCGCCGGATTTGTATTTGAGGGTGTCGTACTTGCCGTTGGAGGCTCCAAGGAAAGCGGGACCGTGTTTGGTCCAGTGCTGGAGGTCGGGAGAGGTGGCGATGCCGATGGAGTACGTGATGCGGTTCCATTGGGTGTAGGTGAGGACGTAGCGGTGGTTGGGATTGGTGTCTGCGCTTTCGACGATGCGGGGATCTTCTACGCCGCCGGGCCACTCGCGGGATTGCTGGGCGTCGGGGGCGGGGTAGAAGACGGGCTCGGGGAGGCGGGTGAAGGTGATGCCGTCGGTGCTGGTGGCGAGGCCGAGGCGGGAGGTGTGTTCGCCGATCTGCATCTTGCCGGTGTCGTCTTCGGCGCGGTAGAGGACGTAGATTTTGTTGTCGCGGACGATGGCGGCGGGGTTGAAGGTGTGGAGAGACTCCCAGTGGATGGGGGTTTTGGCGATGGGGTCGGTGAAGAGGGAGGTCTTGTTGGGGGTGATCACGGGGGCGTTGGTGGGGCGAGTGAAGGGGCCTATTTGCCAGTCGGACGAGGTGGGTTTGGCTGCGGCGAGAAGGGCGATGCTTAGGAGTGTGGCGGAGAGGAGAGGCAATTTACCGGTTCGCATGAGGTTGCCAGTATCGTTCATTTTGAGTGGCTAGATCATTTTTCAGTCGTAGGCAACACATGGGTCGCGAGGATTGAAGATTGCGGTCGTCCTTCGAAGGGTGCCCTACATCAGAACCGATGTATGGTCGCCTGGGCCGCATCACGATGTGTATTTAGTGTGTATCATAACAAAACGGGGTGAGGAGGATGAGCAGCCGTGAAGTGATCAAGGAGCTTCTGAAGCACGGCTGGTTCGAAGTGGCGTAGATTGGAAGTCATAAGCAGTTTAAACATGCGAGCAGAGTCGGACGAGTCACGGTTCCTCATCCAAAGAGAGACATTCCGGTCGGCACGCTGAAGAGCATTGAGAAGCAGGCTGGAATCAAGTTGTCGTAACGATGGAGTCCTTGAGGGATGAGCCATGGAATATATTGCGTATCTGCATACGGACAAAAATTCTGATTTTGGAGTGAGCTTTCCGGATTTTCCCGGTTGCGTTACTGCCGGTAAAACGCTGGAAGAGGCACGGAAGCTCGCGGTGGAAGCGTTGAGCCTGCATATGGCGGGGATGATCGAGGATGGGGAGGCGCTTCCGGAGGCTTCGACGCTTGATCAGCTCGCCAGGGATCCGGCCATGAAGGGTGCTGTGGCATTTCTGGTGAGCGCGGAGGCGCCGGAGAAGACGGTGCGGATCAACATCACTGCGCGGGACAGTCAGATTGAGCTGATTGATTGGCTGGCGCGGAAGGCGGGGATGACGAGATCGTCGTATATGGTGCAGTCGGCGATGCTTGGGTTTGTTGGGGCGCGGAAAAAGGTTGGGCGCCGGTAAGAGAGCGGTCGTCCTTCGGACGATGCCCACATCTCAGAATCGAGATATGGGGCACCCGATTTTGTGGAGCGTTAGAGCTTACAGCTCCATGGCGAACTGGTGGGAGGGTTCGTAGGTGGTGGGTTTGGGTTCTGTTGAGAGGTCGAGGATTAGGCGCTCCAGGACTAGGAGTTTGTTGGCGGGGGAGCTGCGGAGTTCCAGGTCGGCGCGGGCTACGAGGCGGATGGCGCGGGTGAGTTCGCGGCGGGATTTGTAGCGGCGGGCTTGCTTGATGAGGTCTTCGGCGGCGAAGGGGGGCATGCGGAAGCCTTGCCATAGGACCTGCCAGATGGCTCGGGAGTCGCGGACGTTCTTCTCGGAGATGATGAGCATCTGGCGGAAGGTGCGGGCGAGCATGTAGAGATGGCCGATGGCTGCGTCTTCGCCTCCGTCGCTGGCGTTGAGGAGGCCGTGCAGAAGGAGAAGAGCGCGGGGGCGGTCCTTGGCGGAGATGGCGTCGGTGAGCTCGTAGAGGCTGCGCTGCTTGGCAGCGAGGACCATGGTTTCTACGTCGCCGAGGGTGACTCGGTTTCTTGCCAGCTCTTCGGTGCCGCGGGCGCCGACGTAGAGTAGGAGCTTTTCGAACTCGCTGGCGATGAGCATCATGTCGGCTCCGAGGGAGTCGACTAGCTCGCGGGCAGCGTCGGGGTCGAACTTTACGTTGCGGGATTCGGCGGTGGTGGTGACCCATTTGATGGCGTCGTTCTCGTCGACGCGGGCTAGTTCGATGATGCCGCACCAGTCGCCGAGGGTCTCGCGGATGCGCTCGTAGCGCTCCTTGTCCTGGTAGTCCATCTTGCGGAGGTCGGTGGGGATGCGGAGGTGGTCGGCTACGAAGAGGATGAGGGCCGAGGGATTGGGCGAGCGGAAGTAGGCGTCGATGGCGGCGAATTCTTCTTTTTTGCTGCCGCGGCCGTAGAGGGTTTTCAGGTTGCGAACGAAGATGACCTGGAAGGGCGCCATGAGGGATGGGGTCTGGGCGCGGTCGAGGATCTCGAAGATGCTGGTCTCGGTGAGGTCGAGATCGTGGAGGCAGAAGTCGCGGGTGTCTTCGGGGGCGAGTGTGCTGAGGACGGCTTTGCGGCAGCGGTCGTAGAGGAAGACTTCGTCGCCGATGAGGACGTAGCCGGGGCGGATGGTCGCGGGAGCGGCGATCTCGGAGATGAAGCGGTCGGTTGCCGCGAAGGATTTGAGGGAGGCCATTAGAACGACTCCAGCATATCGCTTACGAGGCCCTGGGCGAAGTCTCTTGCGACGCGACGAACGGCGGGGGAATCTTCCTGGATAAAGCCGCTTAGGTCTTGCGTGGATTGGTATTGTTCGCGAAAGACGATGGCGTTGTTCTGGTAGAGGGTGTGGCCGTCGTGGGCGGTGAGAACGACTTTGGCGGTGATGGTGACGAGGTAGCTGGAGGATTGCCCCGTGGTGGAGTCGAAGGTTAGAGGGGCGACGGTTTGCGAGAGGATGGTGCCGTGGAGGGTGGCGTCGGCGTCGGGGTTATCGCTGGTGAGGATGCGGTATCTGGTGCGGGTGTTGAGCTCGCGGATGGTCGCCTGGGTGAAGAGCATTTCGGTGTGGAAGGCCTGGGCTTTGGTGGCGAAGATGGGGACCGCCATGGTGTGGACGTTTTGGGGGATGTGGGTGGCGTAGCCGGCCTGATGGTAGCCGCAGCCGGTGAGACAGATTACGAGAGAGAGGGTGAGAAGGCGCATGCGGCTGTTTTCTATTGTCGCATTTTGCGGATTTTGTCTGAAAAAATTGTCGTGGTGGAATGTGGTTTTTACAGGGGGTTTTTCACAAAAGTGGGTGTTAGACGTGGTGTTTTTGTGGTGAGGATGTGGTGTTATGTGTGGCAAACGTGGACATCGGGATGACGTGTTTTCGGTGATGAAAAATAAGCAGATTTTTGAAGTATTTTTTCAGGGGATGTGCTGGAGGTGGGTGTCTTTGAAGAAAGTGGGGTATTTGAGGCCGTAGCCGAGAAGGCGGTCGAGGGTGATGTGGGAGGTCCAGATGAGGGCGACTGCTATGAGGGTTGGGTGATTGGTGGGGTAGGCGATGAGGAAGAGGCTGAGTGGGAGAAAGAGGGTGTGGGCGAAGTTGTATAAGGCTGCTCCGATGCGTGGATTGGCCAGGTAGCCGAGCATGGAGAGGTCTGGGGTGAGGAAGAGGAGAGCGAAGAGGAGCCACGTGTTGTCTAAGTGATGGTAGAGGAGGATGGTGGCAAGGGAGAGGGTCGCGTATTCGAGTTTGAGGAGGAGGGAGGGTCGCGTGAGCATGGTGGTTTATACGGATTTTGGGGGAGATGGTTCGAGTCACTCGGCAACCGCAGATCCCTCCGCTTCGCTGCGGGATGACAAACAGGAAAACAAGCAACCAGCAAAAAGAAGAGGCAGCTTGATGGCTGCCTCTTCTTTTTCTGATGTTGGGTTAGAAGTTATGCGGGTGAAGGTTGGCCTTCGCCGAAGCCGGGCTTGCGGCCGCCTTCGGGTTTGAGGATCTTCTGGGCTTCGCCGCCGGAGCCGGGGTCTACGCCTGCAAGCGCGGACTTGATCGGAGGGAGGTCCTTGCCTTCGATGATCAGCTTGATCTCGGCAGCATCCAGGGTTTCGCGCTCGAGCAGGGCGGCTGCCATGCGGTGCATGATGTCCTGGTTGGTTTCGAGGATGGTGTAGGCCGACTTGTAGGCGGTGTCGACGAAGCTGCGAACCTCGGCGTCGATCTGGCGAGCGGTCTCGTCGGAGAAGTCGCGGTGCTGTGCGATCTCGCGTCCGAGGAAGATCTGCTCTTCCTTCTTGCCGAAGGTCATGGGGCCCATCCTGCTCATGCCGTACTCGCAGACCATCTTGCGGGCGAGTTCGGTGGAGCGCTCGATGTCGTTGCCGGCGCCGGTGGTCATCTGCTTGAGGAAGATCTCCTCGGCGCAGCGACCGCCCATGAGGGTGGCGAGGCGGGTTTCGAGGTACTCCTTGGTGACGGTGTGCTGGTCTTCCTCGGGGAGGTAGACCGTGACGCCGAGAGCCATGCCGCGGGGGATGATGGTGACCTTGTGGAGCGGGTCGGAGTGCTCGCGGAGGGCGGAGACGAGGGTGTGACCGGCTTCGTGATAGGCGGTGACCTTCTTCTCTTCATCCGTGAGGAGCATGGACTTGCGCTCGGCACCCATCATGACCTTGTCCTTGGCTACTTCGAAGTCGTACATATGAACCGACTTGCGGTTGTAGCGGGCGGCGGTGAGGGCGGCCTCGTTGACCATGTTGGCGAGGTCGGCACCGGAGAAGCCCGGTGTTCCACGAGCGAGGACGTTGAGGTTGACGTCTTCGGCCATGGGGACCTTCTTGGAGTGGACCTTGAGAACCTCTTCGCGGCCACGGATGTCGGGACGATCGACGATGACGCGGCGATCGAAGCGGCCCGGGCGGAGAAGCGCGGGGTCGAGAACGTCGGGGCGGTTGGTCGCGGCGACGAGGATGACACCGTCGTTGGACTCGAAGCCGTCCATTTCGACGAGAAGCTGGTTGAGGGTCTGTTCGCGCTCGTCGTGTCCGCCGCCGAGGCCTGCGCCACGGTGACGACCGACGGCGTCGATCTCGTCGATGAAGATGATGCAGGGAGCGTTCTTCTTGCCCTGCTCGAAGAGGTCGCGGACGCGGGATGCGCCGACGCCTACGAACATCTCGACGAAGTCAGAACCGGAGATGGAGAAGAAGGGAACGTTGGCTTCGCCAGCAACTGCGCGGGCCAAGAGGGTCTTGCCGGTTCCCGGAGGTCCGACGAGCAGGACGCCCTTGGGGATGCGGCCGCCGAGGCGCTGGAACTTCTGAGCTTCGCGGAGGAACTCGATGATCTCCTTGAGCTCTTCCTTGGCTTCGTCGACGCCAGCGACATCCTTGAAGGTGATCTTCTTCTGCTGCATGGAGAGCAGACGGGCGCGGGACTTACCAAAGCTCATGGCCTTGTTGCCGCCGGACTGCATCTGGCGCAGGAGGAAGAACCAGAGACCAAGAAGGAGAGCGAACGGCGCGAGCTGGATGAGGAAGCCCAGCCAGGCATTCGAGTTCTGATCCTTGATGGTGATGTTGACGCCGTGGTCGCGGAGCGTCTTGTACATGTCCGGGTAGTTGGCCGGAATGGTGGTGTGGAACTGGTTCTTGGGGTCGTCGCGATAGTGACCGGTGACCTCAGCCCCATTGACCGTGACGTCGGCGACCTTGCCCTGGTCGGCGTCGTTGAGCAAATTGGTGAGGCTGATGTTTTTTTCCTGACCGGCGCCTGTGCCCTTGACGACGAACTGCCAAAGGAAGACCAGGCACGTGATCATGAAGACCCAAATCAGAATTTGTTTGACGGTCGAGTTCAATGCGTATTTCCTCATTTTCCGGTCTACGAACTAACGGTTTGTAGACCCGGGCTGTAAAACGCCGAAACGTTGGAAGCCCCACATCATTTAGACGATAACAAGCGGAGAAGGGTTCCCGAAAGGCCGGCAGAAGATGTTCCAGCACCCCGGTAATGGCTCCTATCCGTCAGGTAATAAGATTCTACTCTTTGGCCGGGCGATTCAGGGGAAAGGAAAGGGAATGTTGATGCAACTAACGAGTAAGTGCGTGAGATAGAGGGTTAGGGGCTGCGGCGGAAGAGGCGGATTTCCCGGGGAGAACGCTCGGCACGGAGGTTATTGGCGAGTTGGAGGACGGCTCCGTTGCGCGGGGCGACGGTGGGATGGGGCTGAAATCCACAGAGGGCGAGGAGGCGGGCGGTCTCCTCGAAGGAGAGGCGGGCGCCTAGCTGGCGGGCGGCGGCTCGGAGGACTCGGCGGCGAAGGGCCGGGTCGAGGGGGCGGAGGCGGTCGATTTCGATGGCCAGGGCGGAGTCGCCGGGGGTGGTGCTGACGGAACGGCCTCCGCCACGGACGGGTTTGCCAGGGAGGATGAGCTGGGGCAGGAGGCGGGTGAGTTCGGTTTGCCAGCGCGATTCTTCTTCACGGGCTAGTTCAGCAAGATTGGCTAAAGTCTGGTCGAGATTGGGGTTGTAGGTTCGGAGTTGGGGGAGGAGCTCGTGCCGGACGCGGTTGCGGGTGTAGGCAGTGTCGGTGTTGGTGGAGTCTTCGCGCCAGGGTTGGTTGGATTGGCGGAGGAAGGCTTCGATGTCGGCTCGGCGGGTGTTAAGGAAGGGGCGGAGGATTTTTCCACCCCAGCGAGCAGGCTCGCCGGGAACCCCGGACTTTCCGGGGCGGGAGCCGGGGACGGTGACGACTGGGTGGATGGCGCTGAGTCCTTCGGTCCAGGCTCCGCGGAGGAGCTTCATGAGGACGGTTTCGGCCTGGTCGTCGAGGGTGTGGGCGGTGAGGATGGAGTCGGCGTGGCCGGAGGCGATGAGGGAGTGGAAGAAGTCGTAGCGGACGGTGCGGGCGGCTTCTTCGATGGTTTCGCCGGTTTGGGAGACCCGGACGGGGACGTTGATGCGATGAAAGTGGAGGGGGATGTCGAGGCGGGTGCAGAGGGCTTCGACGAATTGGCGGTCGGCGGTGGATTCTTCGGCGGGGCGGATGCCGTGATCGACGTGGGCGGCGCTGAGGCCGACGCCGAGGGAATCACGCGGGGTGGTGTTGGCGGCGTGGAGGGTGAGGATGAGGGCGACGGAGTCGGCTCCGCCGGAGATGGCTACGCAGATGCGGTCGCCCGGGCGGATGTGGGTGCGGTCGAAGGTTAGTGGTGCGGGAGGCATCAAAGTCCATGGTAGCTGCTGCGAGAGTTTCTGGAAGCTGTCTAAAACTATGGATTTGAGTGCGAGGAGTTGGATGCAAGGATACAAAACAAACAACAGCGAAATACAGGGATCCTTCACTCCGTTCAGGATGACGACGTAAAAACAAACAACCAGATTCTTATACTGGTGTGATGTTCGAGACGAGATTGGCAACGGCGGCGGATGCGGAGTTGATTGGGGAACAACGGCGGAGGATGTTTGTGGATTCTGTGCAGACGGATGATGCACAGATGACGAAGGTGATCGCGAGGTTTGTTCCGTGGGTGCGGGCGAAGCTGGAAGATGGCAGCTACGTCGGATGGCTGACTTCAAAGGACGGGCGCGTGGTGGCTGGTGCGGGGATGTGGCTGATGGAGTGGCCGCCACACTGGATGCATGAGGAGCCGGTGCGGGCTTATCTGCTGAATTTTTATGTTGACCCTGAGTTTCGCGGGAGGGGGCTTGCCTATTCGTTGCTTAAGACGGTGATTGAAGAGACGCGGCGCCGTGGGATCAAAGTGGTTACGCTGCATGCGTCGACGTTTGGGAAGCCGTTGTATGAGCGGAATGGATTTGAATTGTCGAACGAGATGATTCTGCGCCATTGATGGGATTATTCTGGGTCCGCTGCTTTTTCGGGAGATGTGATGCACGCGAGACGAGAAGATCCTTTGAAGCCTGCCTGGAGCGGCGATCGTCTTGACTCGCGAATAGCCCCCGAGATTGAAGGGCCTTATTACGACGAAGAGCTGGAGGCGTGGGTACTGAGCCGCTACGCGGATGTCCTGGCTGCTTTCCGGTCCTCGGGACTTTGGCCTGCGGGGTCCAGCAGCAAAAAGAGCGTTGAGCCTCCGGATGAGAAGGGAAATTTGCAGATGCGGGCGGAGACCGTTGAGGCTTTGTCTCCGGCGCAGTTGCGTGAATGGCGCGAAAGTCTGACACCGGCGGTGAAGGAGCTGACCGATGGATTGCCGGTTGAGGAGACGGTGGACCTGGTCGCAAGTTGTGCTCGGCCGTTGTGCCTTGCGCTGGCGGCGATGGTGACGGGGATTGATCCGCAGGATGCCGAGCGACTACGGAAGATTGCAGAGCCGGTGTCGGCTTCGGCGGCTGAACCTTACGACCAAACATTACGGGCGGATGCGAAGTCGGCCAATGTTGAGCTTCGAGGCTGGTTCCACTCGGGACCAGAGCCGTTGCGGGACTCCGGGTTTGTGGCTCTGTCGCATACGATGCCGAGTCTGCTGGCGAATGCGTGGCATGCGTTGCTGCAGCATCCGGAGGCGTGGAAGTTGTTGCATGAGCAGCCCGAGCTGATGGAACAGGCGATGGAGGAGTTGCTGCGCTATGCCGGTGTTGCGCGCATCCTCTTTCGGAGAGCGACCGAGGATGTTGATCTGGGTGGGGTTGCTATTCAGAAGGGCGAGCGCATTGTGCTGCGGGTCTTCGCTGCAAATCGCGATCCGGAACGCTTCGCTGACCCGTGCCGGTTTGACGTAATGCGCCGTGGGACCGGACAACTTGCCCTGGGTGCAGGGCCGCATGCGTGCGTCGGGGCCAGTCTGATCCGTATGGCTGCGGTTACGATTACGCGGCCGCTGGTGGAACGGTTTGCCTGGGCGAAGCTTGTGGAACCGGTGGAGTGGAAGGGCGGGGCGGGTTTTCGAACACCAAGGTCGCTGCTGGTTCGGCTGGGTTAAGCCCCGGCTTTGAACATGATTGCGAAGAGGAAGCCTTCGGGTCTTGTATACTCCGGTGGTTATGCGAGTTTTTGTGATTCTTCCAGCAGCGGGTATAGGGACGCGGATGGCCGCGGGTGGTGCGTCGACGACGGCGCCGAAACAGTTTCTTGAAATTGGCGGTGTGCCGGTGCTTGTTCGCTCGGTGAGGGCCTTTTTGGCGGTGCCTCGGGTGGATGCTGTGTGCATTGCGGTTCGTGGGGTGGAGCGGGAGCGAGTTGAGGCCCAGGTGGCTGAATATAAGCTGGGCCCGCGGGTGCATATGGTGGAGGGCGGCGATCATCGGCAGGAGTCGGTGGGCAATGCGCTGGCCGCGCTGGAGTGCGATGACGACGATGTGGTGCTGGTGCATGATGCCGTGCGGCCACTGATCGATCCGGCGACGATTGAGCGGACGATCGATGCGATTGCGAAGCATGGCGCGGCGATTGTAGGGCTGCCTGCTGTGGACACGATCAAGCAGGTGGAACGGACGGCAGAGGGTGCGATTGTGACGGCGACGATTCCCCGGGAACGGATTGTGCATGCCCAGACTCCACAGGGCGCGCTGTTTGGGCTGTTGCGGCGGGCGTTTGTCGAGGCGGAGGCCGATGAGTTTGCCGGGACCGATGAGGCCAGTCTGCTGGAGCGGGCGGGGATTGAGGTTACTGTGGTGCCGGGGTCGGCTATGAATTTTAAGATTACGCAGCCGGGGGATATTGAGCTGGCGGAGTTTTATTTAGGGCGGGCGACCGTGGATTTGCGCGGATGAGCGCGGATCAAAAGCTAAATACGGATGAAAGACGAAATGCTGGAGCGTTTCGTGGGTTGCATTCTGAGGTTACGGAAAAGATTTTAGGGGTGTTTTTTGAGGCTTATAACGAGCTTGGGGGCGGGTTTCTTGAGAGTGTTTACCACGAGGCTCTGAGGATTGCTTTGGGGCAGGCTGGGCTTCGAGTTGTTTCTCAGGTTCAGGTTCCAGTGCATTTTCGAGGCGAGATTGTTGGGAACTTTCGTGCGGATTTGATTGTGAACGATTGTGTTCTTCTGGAGTTGAAGGCTGTTTCAGCTTTTGATCGAGAGCATGAGGGACAGATTCTGCATTATCTTCGCGCCACGAGTCTCGAAGTCGGACTACTCTTAAACTTCGGGCCCAGAGCGCAGTTCAAGCGGTTCATACTGGAGAACGACAAGAAAAGGATCCGTGTCCTTCTGTGTGAATCCGCGGTCGGATCGTTGAGGAATCAAGGATGGGAATGAGAATTGGTTATGGGTTTGACTCGCATGCGTTTAAGCCGGGCGTGCCGCTGGTGATTGGCGGGCTGGCGATTGAGCATCCGGAGGGGCTGGCTGGCCACTCGGATGGGGACGTGTTGCTGCATGCGATTACGGATGCTTTGCTGGGTGCGGTTTCGGCAGGGGATATTGGGACGTTTTTTCCGCCTAGCGATCCGCGGTGGAAGGGTGCGGCTTCGAGTGTGTTTTTGCAGACGGCGCTGGAAGAGGTGGCGACGGCGGGGTACAAGATCGTCAATATCGATAGCGTGCTGGTGATGGCGAAGCCGAAGATTGTGCCGATTGCCGGAGAGCTGCGGGAGAGTGTGGCGGCGTTGCTGGGAGTGAAGCCGGGTGAGGTTGGGATCAAGGCGAAGACGCCGGAGGGTTTGAATCAGGACCATGTTGCCGTAGCGCATGTGACGGTGCTGTTGGAGAGTGTCGGGTTGGCTGATCCGCCGGCGCGGATGGTCGCTGTGGCTGATGTTGAGGACGAGATCGATCAGGTGGTGAAAGGCCTGGTGGGTGGCGCGCGTGATGTATCGGCGCTGGGACGGAAGGTACCTGCGTTTGATACGGACGATCTGACTTAATTTCTAGGTTTCGGCTTTGACTATGGCTATGGCGAAGCCGTCGTGTTTTTTTGAGCCTACGGTTTGGAGGGCGGTGGCTTCGAGGCGCGGTTCGGCTCCTAGTTTTTCGAAGAGGCTGCGCGTGCCCTGGACGGCTGGATCGGGGTCGTCGGGGTTGAGGATGGTGCCTTCGCGAATTACGTTGTCGGTGATGATGATGGTGCCGGGGTGGGAGAAGCGGAGGGCCCAATCGAGATAGTTAGGGTTGTTGGGCTTGTCGGCATCGATGAAGATTAGGTCGAAGGGTGGGGTGTGTTCGGTGTGGAGTTGGGCGAGAGAGTCGAGTGCGGGGCCGACGCGCTGCTCGACGAGTGAGGTGAGACCAGCGCGGGCGATGTTTTTGGTGGCGACCTCGGCGTGTTTGGGATCTACTTCGAGGGTGATGAGCCTGCCGTCGGAGGGGAGTGCGCGGGCGAGCCAGATGGTGCTGTAGCCACCGAGGGTTCCGATCTCGAGGATGCGGGTGGCGCCTTTGATCTTTGCGAGGAGATAGAGGAACTTGCCTTGCGTGGGGGAGACATCGATGGAGGGGAGGCCGGCTTCGGCGTTGTCCTTCAGGGTCTCTTCGAGGATTGGGTCGGAGGGAATTAGGTTCTGGGCGATGTAGGTGTCGACTGCGGTCCAGAGTTCGTTGGATTTTTCGTCAGGCGTTACGTTGCTCATTGGGAGAGGATAACTGGTTTCCGTTTGGTGAAATTTGTGACGGGCTAATTGCGCTTTGCGTGGTGATGCGGGTAGAGTTTTTCGGGGTGTTGAAGAGTTCAAGGAGGAGATGCCGAGATGATGATCAATACTTATCTTGCGTTCAGCGGAAACTGTAAAGATGCGTTTCAGTATTATGAGCGCGCGCTGGGTGGGAAGATTCAATTCATGATGACGCATGGCGAATCGCCGATGGCGGACAAGACCGCGCCGGAGTGGAAGGACAAGATTATGCATGCGGCGCTGCAGACACCGGGCGGCTTGCTGCTGGGAGCGGACCATCCGCAGGGAAGAACGGTGAAGCCGGCGGGGTTTTGCGTGTCGGTGACGGTGAAGGATACTGCGGAAGGAGAGCGCATCTTCAAGGAGCTTTCTGACGGCGGTCAGGTACAGGCGGCGTTTCAGAAGACGTTCTGGTCTCCGGGATTCGGGATGTGTGTGGATAAGTTCGATGTGCCGTGGATGGTGAATACCGAAGCGCCTGCGCAGTCGTAATGACGGCTGATCGAACCGCGACAACCAACTTTGGCCATTGTTGGCTCCGCTCCGCATTGAACTTCTTTTAGAATGAGCCTCAAAAGGGAGCGTCGATGCGGATTGGTTTGGGGTTGGTGGTTGCGGTGGTGTGTGCTGGAGCGGGGTTTGGGCAGACGGTGGCGAATCCTCCGTTGATGAGCGCTCCGCGTGCGGTGGAGTGCTCGGTGAAAGATGAGTGGGCTACGCCGGCGGAGAAGAGTTGTTATGCGACTACTCCGGACTATGACGAGACGATGGCTTATCTGAAGCGCGTGCAGGCGGCGGCGCCGGGGCAGGTGCGGATTGAGCCGTTTGGGAAGACGGGTGAGGGGCGGGATCTGGATGTTGTGATCGTGTCGAAGGATGGGGTGTTCGATCCGGCGGCGATTCATGCGGCGAAGAGGCCGATTGTGCTGGTGCAGAACTCGATCCATGCGGGTGAGATGGATGGTAAGGATGCCTGTCTTGCACTGCTGCGGGATATGGTGATCTCGAAGTCGAAGGCGGGGCTGCTGGAGCGGTCGGTGTTTGTGTTTATTCCGATGTACAACGCGGATGGGCATGAACGGCGGAGCCCTTATAACCGGATCAATCAAATGGGGCCGGAAGAGATGGGGTGGCGCGGGAATGGGACGAATCTGAATTTGAACCGCGATTATATGAAGGCGGACACGCCGGAGACGCGGGCGTTTATGGCGATGTTTCATCGCTGGCTGCCGGATTTCTTTGTGGATGATCACGTGACGGATGGTGCGGATTATCAGTACGACGTGACGTTCACGATTGATGATGGGCCGAATCTGCCGAGTGGAACGGCGAAGTGGGTGGATGAGGTGGCGACGTCGACGCTGCAGAAGTATGTGGATGCGCATGGGCATCTGGCTGCGCCTACGTACATCACTCTGGTGAATGACAATGATCCGACGGAGGGGCTTGGGTTCAATGACAATCCGCCGCGGTTTTCGACGGGGTACATGATCCTTGAGGGTCGGCCGGGAATGCTGGTCGAGCTGCATATGCTGAAGGACTACAAGACTCGGGTGACGGGGAATTATGAGATTCTTGCGGGTCTGATGGAGTTGATGAATCGCGATGCGGATAAGGTGATTGCGCTGAATGCGGCGGCGGATAAAGAGGCTGAGGCGATGGGCGCGCATCCGCTGAGCAATGTGAAGTATCCGCTGGCGCTGGGGTGGGGCGGGCAGACGACTCCGTTTTTGTTTCGTGGGTATGCGTTTCGACGGTCGCTGAGTGAGGTTTCGGGTGGGATGCGGATCGAGTACTCGCATGAGCCTTGGAATGTGTCGTTGCCGATGCAGGCGGGTTTTAAAGTGACGGCGGAGACTACGCTGCCTGCGGCTTACATTATTCCGGTCCAGTGGGCCAAGGTGATTGATGTGCTGGGGGCGCACCAGGTGGTGATGGAACGGACTACTGCTGCGTGGTCGGGTGAGGTGGAGACGTATCGGTGCGCGGGGATGACTTGGCAGGATCCTCCGTTTGAGGGGCGTCATCCGACTTTTAATGGTGAGGCTTTTCGGAGTCCGGGCAAGTTCGGGAGCTGTGCTCTGGTGAAGGAGACGATGAGCTTTCCTGCGGGGTCGGCGGTGGTTCGGTTGAATCAGCGGCTTTCAAAAGTTGCGGTGCAGTGGCTGGAGCCGGTGGCTCCTGATTCGGCGTTGCAGTGGGGATTCTTCGACTCGATCTTTGAGCAGAGGGAGTATGGCGAGGCGTATGTGCTGGAGGCTCTGGCGCGGGAGATGATGGCTAAGGACCCGAAGCTGAAGGCGGAGTTTGAGAAGAAGGTGGCGGGTGATCCGGCGTTTGCGGGGAATCCTTATGCTCGGCTTAGTTTTTTCTTTGAGCGGTCGCCTTGGTATGCGGCGAATCGGGTTGGGCTTTATCCGGTGGGGCGGTTGGGGAGTTTGGATGGGGTTCCGGTGGGGCGGTGAAGTGCTCTTGTTCAGGCTGTATTTCCTATTTCGGCTTGGCTGGGCGTTTGGCCGCAGACCTAGCCGCAGGTTTGCTGCTCTTTATATCGTTCAGGCGAATGATAGACACCGCGGCGGTATAGCGGACAGCCTCTTTGTCATCGTTGAGCGCAGATTCCAGCGCTGGAATGACGCTCGGATTCTTGCGCTTGCCAAGCGCATCGGCGGCGGCGGCGCGCACAAGCCAGCTCTTGTCGGAGAGAGCTGTCTTCAGCGCTTCGGTGGTCTTGGGATCGGGGTCTTGAGCGAGTACATCGGCGGCCGCGGCGCGTATGGGTGACACATCATCCTTCGTGAGCGATTTAAAGACGCCGAGGGTCAGTCCGCCAAAGGGGATGAATCCGACGCCTGTCTCAAAGCCGAACTGCGCCAGCTTCTTCGGATCTTTCAGCATCTTCTTCTGCTCGTCCATCAGACTGGCGCCGCTCTTCTGCTCTCCTGTGAGGATGGCGTAGTAGACATTGAATCCAAGAGGGTCGCCCAGATTCACCAGCGCCTTGGCACAGGATATGACCACACCCGCGTCCAGGTCTGTGCGGCAGAGTTGCTGCAGTTGTGGAATTGCGGACCTTGCCTTCATATTGCCCAGCGCCTCCGCTCCTGCAGCTCTGACTTCAGGTTTGTTGTCGGCGAGCGCTTTCAGGGCCTGATCCTGCGCCTTTTGGTTGTTTGGCAGGCCACCGAGAAGCCGCGTCGCGACAGTTCGGTTGTCCGTATTGCTGTTGGACAGTCCCGATTGCAGGACCGTCCAGGCTTTATCGACGGGAGCCTGGGAAACGGCGGGTACAACCGCGGTAAGGAACAGAATGATGAGAGAAACGGTTCGGAGGATTTCCGATTTGCGGGACCGAAGCAGCATAAGGGACCACCCTGTCATGAAGTAACGTACATGGATCAAAGGCCCGGTTTTGCAACGTTTCCGAATCATACTGCTGTGTGTGGGATAACGGCGATCAAAAATACTTATGCTCATCCCACTGGCGCAGGGATTGATGGAGGGCCGTGTAGTGAGTGGGTCAGGATTCGGAATCGCGGTAAACGGTATGGGGTTGGAACCAGGAGGCTCCGCCGAACGGACTTTTGCTGGCAAAATCCGGAATAGGTTGTAAGTAACTGCTCTGCATGTCTGAGGTTTCTCGCATCCAACGCGGGTTGTATTGGATGCGCTGCCCCAGCTCAGACCAATGGCATGCTAGATGTCCCGTCTCGGTTTGCCATGATGATCTCATTGCAATTGACCCTCCGGGTTCTGCCGATGCCTGGTTGTCGATTATAGCTCTGCCGCTTATGGCTATGTCGTCTGCTTCAGCGTAACGATTTTTTTGGATAGGGTGTTTTTCGCGGGTAGACTGCGGATACTGCAAATTTCATTTTGAGGGATTCAATGACAGGTAAGTTTGGGCTAGTGGCGGTGTGTCTGCTGACGGCGGTGCATGCGGTGAGTGCGCAGGCTCCTGAGGCGGCTGATGATTTTGTGAAGACGCACTATGCGAAGTATGAGTATCGGATTCCTATGCGGGATGGCGTGAAGCTGTTTGCTTCGGTGTATGTGCCGCAGGCGGGCGCGTTCAAGGATGCCGGGCCTTATCCGTTTTTGATGACGAAGACTCCGTATAGCTGTGCGCCTTATGGTGAGGATAAGTTTCCTGCGCGTGTGGGGCCTAGCCAGGAGTTGATGGAGTCGGGTTACATCTTTGTCTGTGAGGATGCTCGTGGACGGAATGCGAGCGAGGGTGTGTTTCAGGAGATGAATCCTCATATCGACGACAAGAAGTCGGCAAAAGATGTGGATGAGTCGAGCGATATGTATGACACGGTGGAGTACCTGCTGAAGCATGTGCCGAACAATAATGGCAAGGTGGGGATTACGGGGATCAGCTATCCGGGGTTCTATACGTCGGCGAGCATTATCGATTCGCATCCGGCGATCAAGGCGGCGAGTCCGCAGGCTCCGATGATGAATCTGTTTTTCAATGACGACGGCTACCATGGCGGCGCGTTTATGCTGGGCGCGAACTATGGGTTTTACAGGTTTTTTGCTCCGCAGAAGAATCCAGTGATTCCGAGTGGTGGGCCCCGTGGGGAAGGGGTGTCGGCGAGGGAGAATCCGGATACGTATGCTACGTTGCTGGCTGCGGGTCCGACTGGGAATTTAGATACGGGCAAGGAGTATTTGAACGGTGGGAACTGGTTATTTCATGATCAGGTTTCGCATACGACGTATGACGATTACTGGAAGAAGCGTGATCTGTCGCAGCATATGAAGGGTGTTCATGCGGCCGTGATGACGGTTGGCGGATGGTTCGATGCTGAGGATCTGTCAGGACCGTTCAAGACGTTTCATGCGATTGATGAGTTCAATCCGGGTGCGGTGAATACGCTGGTGATTGGGCCGTGGACGCATGGTGGATGGTCGCGGACGGATGGGGATCATCTGGGTGATGTGACGTTCAATGCGAAGACTTCGCAGTTCTATCGGTCGAAGATTGAGTATTCGTTCTTTGAGTATTACTTGAAGGGTGTGCATGGCGGGCCGATGCCAAAGGCTTATGTATTTGAGACGGGCAGCAATACGTGGAAGACGTATGATGCGTGGCCTCCGAAACCGGCCGTGGCGAAGACGCTTTATTTCCGGGCAGGTGGGAAGCTGAGCTTCGATGCTCCTTCCGAGAAAGCGGGCGTGGATGAGTATGTGAGCGATCCTGCGCATCCGGTGCCGTTTGTCGAGTATCCGACCGGGACGGTTCCGCAGCGGTACATGGCGGATGATCAGCGGTTTGCTTCGAAGCGGTCGGATGTATTGGTGTATGAGTCGGAGCCGTTGACGGAGGACGTGACGATTGTAGGGCCGGTGCGGCCGAAGCTGAAGATTGCTTCGACGGGAACCGACTCGGACTTTGTGGTGAAGCTGATTGATGTGTATCCGTATGACTACCCGAATGCTGCAGGGACGGATGCGACGAATAAGAGAATGACCGGTGCGCCTGTAGTGGTGATGGGTGGATATCAGCAGTTGGTGCGTGGCGAGCCGATGCGTGCGAAGTTCCGCGATAGCTGGGAGAAGCCGACGGCGCTGGTTCCGGGCAAGATGGTCTCTGTGAATGCGGAGATGCCGGATATCAACCACACGTTCCGCGCGGGGCACCGGATTATGGTGCAGGTGCAGAGCTCGTGGTTCCCGCTGGTGGATCGGAATCCGCAGACGTTTGTGGATATACCGCTGGCTAAGCCGGAGCAGTTTGTGAAGGCTACGGAGAGCGTGTATCGCAATGCGGATGCGGCCAGCGGAGTGGAAGTGCTGGTGATGCCGTAGGAGTTGCGCCTGAGCAGTAGCTGTGCAGGAAAGGGCCACCTCGGAGAATGAGGTGGCCCTTTTCTTTAGAACCTGTTTTAAAAACCGCCGTAAGAGTGATCTGGAAATAAACAATATCAAGAACCAGAAACAAACAACAGCAAGGACAAAGACAAATACAGGGATCCTTCGCTACGCTCAGGATGACGACGGAAGAGTTTTAGACAAATTCTTAGGCGGCCTACGAGCGGCCTACCAGAGCTGGACTCGGTCTTTGGGTGGGAGATAGAGCTTGTCGGTGGGTTTGATGTCGAAGGCGGTGTACCAGCCGTCGTTGTTGCGGACGGTGGCTGCGCGAAAGCGGGCGGGGGCGTGGGGGTCGGCGAGGACTTGCTGGCGAAGGGCGGCGTCGCGGACGACAGAACCCCAGTTCTGACCGAAGGCGATGAAGAATTGCTGGTCGCCGGTGAAGTTGCCGTCCATCGGGGCGGTCTTGCCTTTGAGCGAGGCGTGGTAGCCGTCGAATGCGGCGGTGAGGCCGGCGACGTCGGCGATATTTTCACCGAGGGTTTGGCGGCCATTGACGGCGAGGTCGGGGAAGGGTTTGTAGGTGTCGTACTGTGCGGCCAATGCGGCGGCTGCGGAGTTGAAGTGAGCCAGATCGTCGGGTGTCCACCAGTTGCGGACGCGGCCTTTGGAGTCGAAGGCTGCGCCCTCGGAGTCGAAGGTGTGGCTGATCTCATGGCCGATGACGGTGCCGATGGCTCCGTAGTTGGCTGCGGCTGGGGCTTTGGGATCGAAGAAAGGTGGCTGCAGGATAGCGGCGGGAAAGTTGAGGCCGTTGTGGAGAGGAAGATTGACGGCGTTGACGGTCTGCGGCGTCATGGTCCACTCGCGGCGATTGACGGGGGTTCCGATGCGACCGACGTCGTAGTGGTATTCGAAGAGACCGCTGCGCCAGAGGTTGAGGAAGAGGTTGTCAGGCGTGACCTCATAGGCTGCGTAGCTGCGCCAGTGGTCGGGATAACCGATGCCGACTTTCAGGGTGCCGAGTTTGGCCAGGGCTTCGGCTTTGGTGGCGGGGGCCATCCATGTGAGGTTCTCGAGGCGCTGGCGGAATGCGGTGATGATGTTCGAGACGAGTGCTTCGGCCTGGGCTTTGGCCTCGGGAGAGAAGTATCGCGCTGTGTAGATTTGGCCTACGGGATCGCCGAGCAGAACGGAGACAAGGCGGGCTCCGCGGATGTCGCGTGGGCGCTGCTGGGGCGTGCCGGAGAGGGTCTGTCCGAAAAAGACGAAGTTCTGGTCGGCGAGTGCCTTGGATGTGCCTGCGGCGTAGGCGGCGATGAGGTGATAGGCGAGGAGGTCCTTCCATGCGTCGATGGGTTGTGAGCTTACGAGGGCGGCCTCGCCGGTGAAGGCGCTGGGCTGCCAGACAATGAAGCTGCTCTGCTTGTCGAGGCCGGCGGCGCGAAAGAACTCGGGCCAGTCGAGGCCGGGGGCCTTGGCGGTGAAGTCGGCGGGGCTCCACGGGTTGTTGGCCTTGTGGATGTCTTCGCTGTCGGCGAGGGAGATATGGACTTTGGCTATTTCGGTCTCAAGGGCCAGGACGCGGGCGGCGCGGGCGTCAGCGTCGGAGAGGCCAGCGGTGTCGAACATGGCGGCGATGTGGGTCTGGTACGTGGTGCGGATCTCCTTCATGCGCGCTGAATCGGAGAGATAGTAGTCGCGGTTGGGGAGTTGAAGGCCGCCTTGCAGGAGGTATGGCGCGTAGCGGTCGGGGTCGTTGAAGTCTGGCGCGACCCAGAGGCCGAAGATGTTTGGGGTGTGGAAGTTGGTGTTGTTGAGGGCGTCGACGTCGGAGCGGAGGGAGAGGCCGAGGGCATGGGCGAGTTGCTGTGGCGAGTTAATCGCGGCGATTTCGGCGAGGTGTGGCTTGAGGGTGGCGAGACCGTGGGACTCGATGGCGGCCTCATCCATGTAGGAGTGGTAGAGGTCGGCGATCTTGCGCTGGTCGGTGCCGGGAGCGGCGTTGGCTTTGGCTGCGTCCTGAATAATGTTGGCTGTGCGCTCGAAGCTGAGGTCGGAGAGAACGGTGAAGACACCGATGGTGGCCCGGTCGGGTGGGAGTTTAGTGCGGGCGACGAAGCCGCCGTTGGCGAAGGTGTAGAAGTCGTCGCCGGGACGGACGGAGGTGTCCATATTGGCGACGTTGATGCCGTGGGCGAGAGGAGCGGCGGTTTGGGCTGGAGCTGCGGCGCTTAGGGCAAGGAGGATGCTGCCGGCGAGCGGCAGCAGGCGGCGGGCGATCAGAGTCATCTTGGTTTGCTCCGGTCGGCGGTTTGGATCTACTGTGCCTGCCGACCGGAATATTATCGCCTACGACTGATTGCTCAGGCTTTGGCGAAGGGATCTTCGAGCGAAGGGCTTTGCGGGGTGAACATCTCGCCGCCGTTGGGGGTGACGACCCAGTCGTCTTCGAGACGGACGCCGAACTCGCCGGTAATGTAGATGCCGGGCTCGTCGGAGAATGTCATGCCGGCGGCGAGGGGCGTGACGTTGCCGCGGACGAGGTAGGGCCACTCGTGGCCGTCCATGCCGATGCCGTGGCCGAGACGGTGGGTGAAGTGCTTGTAGTCGGGGCCGTAGCCTGCGTCGGTGATGACTTTGCGGGCGGCGTCATCGATTGCGTGGCAGGGCACGCCGGGACGGGCTGCGGCGAGGGCTGCGGCCTGTGCCTTGTGGACGATGTCGAAGACTTGCTTCTGCTTGTCGGTTGCCTTGCCGAGGACGAAGGTGCGGGACATGTCGGACTGGTAGCCCTCGACGGTGCAGCCGTCGTCGATGAGGATGATCTCGTTTTCGCGGATGACCTGCGGCTGGAGCGAGCCGTGGGGAAGCGCGGAGTACTCGGCTACCTGGCAGCTGGCATCGCCGGGGAAGCCGCAGCGAAGATAGGCGGCGCTGACGAGTTCGCTGAACTGGCGGTTGGTCATGCCGGGCTGGGCGGACTTGTAGACGGCCTCGTAGACCTGGAGGGTGATGTTGTTTGCGAGGCGCATGAGGTCAAGCTCTGCCTGAGATTTGACGGCGCGGCAGCCGAAGGTGATGGGGGTTCCGCTGACGGCGGTGAGGCTGGGGCTGGCGTGAGCGATGCCGTCGGAGAACGCGAATTGGGTGCGCTCTTCTACGCCGATTTTTCCGGTGGTGATGCCTGCGTCTTTGAGTGCTTTTGCGAGGAGTGCGTAGGGGTTTTCGTCCTCGTTCCAGGTGTAGACCTTGGTGATGGAAGCGGCGGGCAGAGTTGCAGGCTTGGCTTCCATGCGCTCGCGGACGCGGCCTTCTTCAAAGACAGGGCAGACGACGAAGGGACTTCCCTGGACGGGCAAGACCCAGGCGAAGAAGCGTTCGGACTGGCCCCAGCGCAGGCCGGTGAAGTAGTTGAGCGAGGTACCGGTGGCGATGACGAGTGCATCGATCTTGTGCTGGGCGAGGAGGGTGCGGGCGCGTTCGAGACGCTGTTCGCGCTCGGCCAAGGTGATGGGAGTGGCTTCGGAGCGTCGGCTGGTGAGCGCGGCGATTGGGGCGGGGAGCTTGAGGTCGGAAGACGGTGCTGCGGGACGCTGGGCCTGGAGTGCTATGGACGGAGTTGCGGCTGCTGCCGTGGCGGCGAGGAGAAAGCTTCTTCTGGTGGGCATGTGCGGATTGTAACTGGCGAAGTCACAGGATCGAAAATCAGATTGCCAGATAACAAGATGGGCATTGTGCCTACGGGGCATTCGGCAGAGGCCTTATAGCTTTGGGCGATGCTGACACTATTGAAAAAGAGAGAGGTTAATCGCATCGGCCATGGTCTGATAGCCAATATCATTAGGATGGAGGTGGTCCTCGGATGCTAGGCGCGGCAAAAGTCTGCTGGGATGATCTGGATCGCGCACAACAGCGTCAAAGTCGATCACACCATCGAACGCACGGCTCGTTCTAATCCATTGATTTACGGACTGGCGCATGCGCTCTTTCGCTTCCGTGTGGTAGCCCGGAATTGTTACCCCCTCGGAGGGCATGATCGTACAGCCTATTATTCGTATGCCACGAGCATGTGCGCGAGAGATCAACTGGCGGTATGCGCCGATGATGTCTTCAACCGTCGGTGCATTAGCCGCGGGTGCCAAAGAAAAATCACGTAGCTTAGCGCCCGGAAATCCAATGTCGTTTGCTCCTTCGAGCAATACAACATGGGTGACCCCTGGGACCGACAAGGCATCCCTATCGAAGCGGGTCAAGGCTGAGATGCCCAAACTGGCGATAGGCCCGTCACTGAGCAGACGGTTTCCCGCTATGCCTTCATTGACCACTGCGAATTGAGAACCTAGATGAGCCTTTTCAAGACGCCGAAATAGATCGATTGGCCAGTTGCGGTCTGTCTCGGGTGTGCTTCCATCGCCATCTACGATGGAGTCCCCGAATGCGACAATCACATGCCGGTGAACCTGTTCGGGAACGAAGACCGCGCTTAGAAACGCTGAGCTGTCTGACTCCTTTCCATCTTGTATCGCAACGTCTTGCGTATGGTCTCCATGCGTCGAAATTACGGCGCGCTTCATTGCGAGGGAATGCCAGGTTATTGAAGTGGGGCGCTTCGGGAAGTAGATACTTATGCTGATCTCTGAACCGCTGCTTATCGGAAAATCCACCGGATCACTCAACGCAGGAGCCCCCGGCGGGATCAGAATCGCGTCGTCACCGCCGAAGGTTACTCGACGAAGCAAACCCGGCACAACGCTGGCCGCACTCTGAGCAACCCCTACCCTGACTCTGCCCACAAGTACAGGTACAGAACTACATTCGTTGGAGAGGCGAATGCGAATCCGTTCTCCGCCGACGGTTACGCGCACGCGTTCCCGCACCGTCTGATCGTTCAGATTCAACAGACCCTCATTGGGATCTGGGTCTGCGGCCTCAGGGCTTGCCGTCCACGTAGCGATCCATGTGGCCTGCTGACCCATTGCAAAATGCGGAATAAACAATAGGCAAAGGAGTAGAGCAAACCTAGGTGAGACATTCACCGCGTTGCGCCGCATCGCGTTCTCCATTCCTATTTCATGGCTGAATAGACCGTAGGACGCATGTACACTTCGTCTACCTGGTAGTCTCCATTCACCTGCTGAATCAAGGGTGCCCCCGCCTTGAAATAGGGCTGAAATACCGGATCGGCATGTAGCGCCTTCCAATTAGTCTCGGCATCTTCGCGGCTGGGATGAACAACCAGATACACAAACGTGTTTTCCCAAGCAGGGTCGTTCCCCTTGGGCACCCAATAGCCAACAACGTTGAGACCATGCTTCGCCTGTAGTTTCGAGACGTCACCGAAGATAGACTCAAGAACCGGAGCCTTACCTGGCAGCGTGTGGTAAATCATCAACTCAAAAACGTGGTCAGACGCCGCTTCTACTGTTGCGGGGCGAGTCGCACGCGCATGAAACAGCACGCCGGCAAAGAAAGAGATCAAAGCAACGCACACTGGACCTGCCGCTTTGATCGCTCTGCGGCAGAAGACTGAATCAAGCTGAATCCTATTTGCTTTCATCAAACCATCCTCAAAGCCGGGCCTTTACGCGATGGTGCGCCAATACGGCCACTTCAGAGAAAGCATATATTAAGCGGTCGAATAGCACTCCCATCACCCTGCCTTGCGGGATAGTCGACTTCGCTTAATGGGTTGCAACGACGAGGATGGCTCCAGTGGGGTCAGTTCCGGTGGTTACTGCGGCTACAGTGTCGAGTTTGCCGGCGGTGGTGGAATCGAAGCTGTACATGGTGAGGTCGGGGGAGCCTCCGTTGGCCGCGGCCAGGAGGTAGCTACCGCTGTTGTCGGTAGCCAGAGAGGTAACGAGAGATCCGCTGGTGAAGGGAGAGCTGCTCAAGGCGGTGAGGATGGAGCCGGTGCCGATGGTGAATCCGGAGATCGAGGAGCTGCTGCGGTTGGCAACGTAGACGTAAGCTCCGGTGCTGTCGATGGCGACGGAGTAGGGTGCCGTTCCGGCGGTGAAGGGAGATCCGCTGACTGCGGTGAGTGCACCAGCGGAACCGATGGTGTAGACGGCGAGGCCCTGGTTGGTGCCGCTGCGGGCGATGTAGAGGGTGGAGGAGGTGCTGTCGACGGCGAGAGCGTTGTCGCTGGTGGTGGTTGAGCCCAGGGAGAGACGCTGGCTGCTGGCGGCGACCCCGGTGGAGGTGTTGAAGGTGAAGACGGCGTCGCCTCCGGTGCCGAGGGCAGCGAAGATGTAGCTGCCGCTGGGGGCGAAGCGGACCATCTTGGGAACGACGGTGCCAGTGGCGGTGTAGGTGTCGGTGTCGGTGAGGGTGAGGGCTCCGGTGGAGGTGTTGATCTGCCAGATGTCGAGGACGGTGGAGGCGGCGTTGAGTCCAACGAGCCAGTTGCCATCGGGAGAGACATCGAGGGAAGCGACGTCGTAGGAGGCGGCAGTCCCGCCGGCGGTGAGCGCGCCATCGGAGGCGATGGTGTAGAGGTAGATGCCGGCGGCGCCAGCGACGTAGAGGAAGGTGTTTGCTCGGGAGATGACGGCTGCCTGGGGGACGTAGCCGAGGGATAGAGGAGAACCGGAGACCGCGGTGAGGGTATTAGTGCCGACGGCGAATCCGCTGATGGTCTCAGTTGTGGCGTTGGCGACGTAGACCAGATTGGAGGTGGAAGTAGTTGTTGTGGTGGTGGGAGCGACGAAGAAGCCAGCGCATCCGGATAGAGCAATTGAGGCTGCAGTGAAGGCGATGGCGATGAGTCCGCGTGGGGCAGGGCTCGGATTGCTGATAGTCAAGTCGTTCTCCTGGTTCGGCGGACGTGATGCCGCGGGCGCGTCTTTACGGACGGCGTTGTGTGTGCTGGATTCAGTTGTGGGCGCCAGCGTTGGCGCACTTCCTTTGACGTGCGAGAGTCTACAAAGGCTTACGTCATAGCCGGTGGCTGATTGGAAGGCGTGCGGTAATCGATTCTGGAATACCCTTATAGAAGACCGAATAAGACAGGAAGTGGTTGATGGCGATGATTACGACGGTGCAGCAGCATATTCTCCAGCAGCAGCAGGAAATGTTGAAGTCTACCGGGCGAGAGGCTTCGGGGACGTTCAGTTGGCTGCTGAGCGGGATTACGCTGGCGTCAAAGATGGTGGAGTCAAAGATCCGCTCGGCCGGGCTGACGGATGTGTATGGGACGTTTGGCGCGGAGAATGTGCAGGGTGAGCAGCAGCAAAAGCTCGACGTGTATGCGAACCAAGCGCTGCTGCATTGTCTTGGGTTGCGGGATAGCGTCGCCGCGCTGGTGAGCGAAGAGGACGAGGAGCCGGTGACGTTCAACCGCGATCCTGAACGGGGGAAGTACATCATCGTCTTCGATCCGCTGGATGGGTCGAGCAATATCGATGTGAACGTGAATGTAGGGACGATCTTTAGCGTGCTGCGCAGGCTGCCGCCCGAACATGGGACGCTGGAGGAGTCGATTCTGCAGCAGGGCTTTCGACAGGTGGCGGCGGGCTATGTGGTGTATGGGCCTTCGACGGTGCTGGTTTATACGACGGGCAATGGGGTGCATGGGTTTACGCTCGATCCTGCGATTGGCGCGTTTGTGCTGAGCAACGAGCGGATGATGATGCCGGAGCAGGGAAGCTACTACAGTACGAATGAAGCAAATGCGGCTGTGTGGCCGGAGGAATATCGAACGTATGTCGAGATGCTGCGTTCTGGTGGGTTGGGCAAGGAGTACAGTTCGCGATACATCGGTAGCCTGGTGGCGGATTTTCATCGGACGCTGCTGAAGGGCGGGGTCTTTCTTTATCCGCCGACACTGAAACAGCCGAAGGGCAAACTGCGATTGCTGTATGAGGCGAATCCGCTGGCGTTTATCGCGGAGCAGGCTGGTGGGATGGCGACCAATGGAGTGGGCAGGGTATTGGATATTCGGCCGGAGGGGATTCACCAACGGACACCGTTCTGCGTGGGAAGCAAGCGCGAGATGGAGGCTCTTACGGCGACATTGACGACGGCGGTGGCGAAGTGAGCGAGTTTGCCGCGGTGGTGACAGATATTCGCGAGGAGTCGCGGCTTGCGGGACGGCAGCGCTGGCAGATGGCTCTGGATCGAACAGAGTTTGCGGTGGGCGACGAGGGAGTGATTGAGGCGGTGGCGCGTAGTGGGGCACGCCTGGAGGTTCCGGTGCTGGCGGTTGAGGTCGATAGCGCAGGCGAAGTGTGGCACCTGGTGGAGAAGCCGCTTGCTGCGGGGACGGCTGTGACGGGTCGAGTTGGCAAAGCCGGAGTTTGAGTGGAGGGGTGCTTGCTGATACACTCAATAGAGTTGTTCGACGGCGTAGTGCCCGCGAAAGCGGTGTGCAGCGTTCGTCTTGGTGGGGGGCTGTAGCTCAGCTGGGAGAGCGCCTCGTTCGCAACGAGGAGGTCAGCGGTTCGATCCCGCTCAGCTCCACCAATAAAACCAAAAACTTAGTTTGAAAATCCGGGAACAATAAGCGGTCCTGGATCGACGAAGGAACAATAGCGCTGCTAGGCGACTTTTGCCTTAGGAAACACCCGCAATTCAACCTTGCTGGACGCCTCCCTTTTTTCCTCGCCCACCGTCTGTGCGTAGGTTCCCAGTGTCATCTCCGGAGTGGAGTGACGCATGAGTTCCATGCTCACACGAAGGCTTGCGCCCTCAGACAGCAGCAGGGAAGCGAAGCTTCTGCGCAGTGTGTGCCAGCCCAGCTTCGGTTTGCTGATTCCAGCCTGTTTGATCGCTGGAGTCACATTCCTCTGCCAGAGCGTACCGGGCCAGAGTGGCTGCTTGCCGAAGTGGAACTCGGAGGCAAAGACCCAGTCATCGGAGGCGGTGAAATCGGACTCCCGCTTCCAGCCTTTGAGCGCTTGCTCCGGAATCGGGAGGGGTCGTCGTGAGGAGTCGGTTTTGGTCGCTCCGACGACTCCGTCGACGTAGGAGCGTCGGACATGCAGGATCGCACGTTCAAAGTCCACGTCAACCCACTTGAGGCCGAAGATCTCGCTTCATTCCCATCACAGCAGCAAGAAGGAAGGCCGTTCTCACCGGCTCGATACCATCGAGTTTGTGCAGGATAGCCGCGATCTCGGCGGGCTCGAGAATCGACGGTTCGATCGTCCTCTTCCGCACCTGCCTCACGTAGGCGATGGGGTTCGTTGGGTACAGCTCATAACGCATGGCGTGCCGAAAGGTCGCTCCGAACACCTCCCGAATCTTGGCTTTGGTGCCGTTGGCTTTCGCCAACGAGCGGAGCCAATCTTCGACCGCGACCTCCTTGATTGACTGAAGGGTGAGTGAACCCCACTTGGGAACGACGTAATTGATCAAGATGTACTTGTATGCCTTGACCACCTTTGGTCGCCTTTCCGCAGTCTTCGCCCAACTCGCGTTTCTTGTAATGATCTACGAGCTCGGTGACGGTCATGGCAATAACGGGCGCGACAGGTTCAGGTGTGTTGGCCCGTTGCCGGTGTTCGTTGGCTTTCTTTTGCGCCTGCGTCTTGGTTAGTTCTTTGACGGTGCCGAGAACGATCTTCCGCTGCCTGCCCTGCCGTTTCTGACAGGTTCCCGCCAGCGAAAGATATAAACATCGACTCCGTTGCTTCTTTTTTCGGTTGTCAAACATCCCGCCTGATAGCGGCTTCTTTTGTGCATTATGTCACCTGATCCTTTCGGGTTAGGCGGCACGAACGGTGCTTTCAGTGTAGCCCGATTCGAGCCATGCTTTCAGTTGCGTCAGTGGGAAGACGATCTTGCGCGCGCTCAGGCGGCGATGGGGAACTTTACCCTCTCTTGCCCATCGCAAGAGCGTGACCGGGTGCAGCCTGGCAATCTGCGCAGCCTCCTTTGAGGTGAGGAAGATCTCGTTGGAAGCTGTGTCATGCGATGAAACGCCGGTGGATGATGAAGACAAGGCGACCTCCATTCAGCATCTACGTTGAGCTGCTGGCATCAACTAATGCCTGATGGCCCTAGCCTGCTCTGGAAGAGGCGAAGTGTCCAATATTTGTTTTCAATCGGGTGATTGATTTCATTGATTGGGATGGCTCACGCGACGTGTTCTGTCAGGGCAACCGGAGTAAGTTGGGTCAAAATGCACTATTTCTGTTGATGCCGGCGCGTTCTTTTGCCAGAATCTCCGCAGGAATCGGACACTTTGCTTCTCTTCGAGTTGGTCGGATTAGCGCAAGATTGCCATTCTTTTGGGACGGGTGCGCTATGTATGATTGGGCCGAGTTTCGTCATTTTAAGTACCTGCTGACGATTCTGGAACTGCAGGGATTCCGTGCCGCAGCGGAGCAACTTAACACAGGACAACCCAACCTAAGCATCCAGGCGAAACAGTTTCAGGAGTATGCCTCTCTGCGTCTCTATGAGAAGGCAAAGGATGGACGTATCAAGCCTACCGATACCGGCGTGGCGTTCCAGTTCATCGCTAAGTCGGTTTTAGAGGCGCGAGACGAGGCCTTCGAGGCTTTGACAGCCATCGAGCGTGGGGACATCACCTCAGTGAGGTTCTGTTGCTCTCCTTTGGCGGATCAAGCTCTATTTCAAAGCTTCTGCCAGATGCACAGAGAGCTCATTCCAAGCTGTACGATTCGTCCAGAACGAGACGATACGATGCAGCTCGTAGAGAACGTAGTGGCCGGTGTCCTAGACGCCGCGATTGTTACCCATCCCGTCAAACATGCGGCGTTGCGGATCGAGGAGATCCATCGTGATCGGCTCGTTGTATGTCTGCGCAAAGATGACCCTCTGGCTTCTGAAGACTGCCTTACATCCGGCGGATTTGCAGAAAAATCTCACGATCCTGTATCACCCGCAACGCCACCCTATTGCTCACGCCAGACTCTTGGAGTTGCTTGAGGGTGCAGGCGTCGAGCTAGAAGAGTATTCCCGCGCGTCGCACCCAAGCGAGATGCAAACGCTCGTGAAAGATGGCTATGGCTTAGCTCTTATTCGGCAGGGAACGACACTTGAGAACGAGCTGACGACGCGCCCCATCGCCGGTGTGGAATGGACGGTTGATACCGTCGTGATCTACCACCAAGAGCGTCATCCGAAGACGCTCCCAGTTTTGGTTCGCAAGTTCAAACGACAGCTTAGAAAGGGCAAAAAGCAGACGACTTCGGCGAAGCTCGGATCGTCTTCAAGACCGACGAAGGACGAGTCCGCCCAACTTACGCTGCTGACCTAGAAGGGTGTTTCCAAAGAGAGCCGATCAAGGGAATCAATCACCCGATTGATAACAAGTATTGGACGGGAGGGAAGGGCTCGCCTAATCATGAGGACATATTCCCGACTGACTTCAGTCGATGGAGGTGCCGATGTCTCTCAGAAGTTCACTCGTTTTCTCACGTAAAGTCAGTCACCGTAACGGAAGACTGGCGCGGCTCTCACCCCCGACAGTTGATTCGCGGATTGCGCCTCATCGCGCCTGCGCTTTTCGCCCTGTCCTTAGCAGGAATAGCACACGCGCAGGGAACGATGGACTTCTCCGGAGCGCAAACGCCCATGGGAATTTTCAAGACGTTCTCTTATGTCTACGACCGTTACGGTAACCGCTGGCAGCAGAACGCTCCGCAAGGAGGCCCGGCACCATCCTATTTATTCAATACCAGTCCTAGTCCCAGTAACAATCAGATAAGTACTGCGGGATACGATGCCGCCGGAAATCTGACCAGTGACGGCTTAAATTCGTATACGTATGACGCCGAGGGCAAGGTCATTAAGTCCGTCTCCGCTGGTGTGACCGCAACTTACGCCTACGATGCTTTGAATCATCGTATCCGGACAGATGTGGGGAGCAAGGCTACCGAATTTGTATATAACGCCGAAGGCCGACGCATCTCGTATTGGAACGCGGCGAATACACAGCTCATTCAGGGTCAAGTTTACTGGGGTAATAAGCCGGTAAGCTTTCGCGAAAATGGCGAACATTTCCAGCATCAGGACTTTTAGGTACGTAGAGGGCTCGGACGAATTGGACCGGAACCGTGGATGGCACCTTCAACTCGCTCCCTTTTGGCGATAACTTTGCAATCAGTGGCACAGATTCTGATCAATACCATTTCGCACAACTGGATTATGACAACGAATCGGTAACCGATCATGCTCAGTTTAGACAATACTCTCCTACTCAGGGACGATGGATGAGCCCCGATCCTTATGATGGAAGTTACGACTTTACTAATCCCCAGAGTTTCAATCGCTATACCTATGCTGGTAACAAGCCATTGAGTTTGACTGATCTACAGGGACTCGATGACGGTCCCGGCTATCCTGGTGTGATGACGACCCGTGGGGAGACTGCCCTGATGGTCCCTTTGGGCCAGACCCGGGCGGTGGCGGCGGGGGTGGTGGTGAAACTGGAAGTGCCCCAAGTAGCACAACACCCTCCACTAATAAATATCCCTTATGGGATGAACATGGAGGCTTTCATGGTGCCCCCTATTCCAGCCTCGTAGCTATACTCGGCGATGTGGGCGGTTGGTATCCCTCAGGATGCGAGTTCGGGACTTGCGGAGTTGGACCAAGCTCATTTCAAGCGCAAGCAATTCCTGAGGTAGTTCCGGTTGTAGCGGGAATTACGATAGGAATTAGCGCATGCATTAGCAACCCAGCATGTCGTCTGGCAATTGAAATGGGCACTAGGGCTCTCACCGATGCTGTGGGCACTGCAATCAATGACTTAGCGAAGACTACGGGATCGACCATCGATTTCATTCCGTTCTCTACGACGATCGTCTTGACGACTGGCAGTTGGCAAAAAAAAATGGTGAATTTCTAGTCCGAATCGAGCCGCAGGAAGCGATTGGCCACTCTCTTTTGGTCGCTCTGCTCCTGCCGATCAAGGCGTTTTTCTGGAGATCCGCTAAGTCGAAGGCAGTGGACGAGTACCACAACGACGGCAAGAGCCCCACCGTTGGTCTGAAGTAACAGGACGCCCAATGCACAAACTCCACAACACAAATTCTGTATGAACAAACGGGTGTTATGCGAGTTCGGGGGCTTGCGGGAATACTCAATACGGACTCTTATGAGCCAATACACATTCCTTATCTAGATAAAGCAGTTGATCAGGTTCTTCTGGCTGTTCGGCAGCAGCAACGAATCGCAATCTTCGGCGACTACGACTGCGACGGCGTGCTGGGAACCTACACACTGGGTGGGGTGCTTCGTGGACTAGGTGCCCAAGTGAGGTCATAAAGTCCCCATCGACTGGCATGATACTGGCGAGCGCCAGAACGGCGATGGCCATGCCTCCACCAACGCGAAAGCTCGCCTCATAGGCGTGGGGACTCTCAGCGCTTTGCAGGTGCTCGGTGGCATCCGAAGCATTTTGCTAGACCTGCGTACGCCAGTTCGGATTGCCAATCGCCCAATGCGAGACACGCCCCTACTATTCCTGATCGATGACACGGGTGGACTCGTGCCAGTTGTGCAGGAAGTACCACTCCAGGAACATGACGATGAAGAAGAAGCTAAATCCAAGGACGGTCGCAGCGAGGACGAGAGCGAAGAGGTAGTCGGTTTCGAGCTGGGAGCTGGCGTACTGGATGGCATAGCCGAGGCCTCCGACGCCAACACGGGAGGAGCCGGCGAATAGCTCGCCAATGATGGCGCCGATGACTGCAATGCCACTTGCGATGCGGATTCCGGTGAAGATGGACGGCAGAGCGTGAGGGAAACGGAGCTTAAACAGGACTTGTGCACGGGAGGCGTTGTGCATGAGGAAGAGGTCGATCATGTTGCGGTCGACGCTGATGAGACCCTGTGTCGTGTTGGCGATGATGGGCGCGAGGCACATGATGAAGGCGATAACGGTGACGGCTCCCAGGCCGGGTCCCACCCACAGCAGGATCATGGGTGCGATGGCGACGATGGGGACGGTTTGCAGAAGGATTGTGTAAGGGTAGAACATGCGCCGAATCCAGGTGGATTGCGCGAACACGAGCGCGATGACGAGGCCGACGATGAGCGCCGCGATGAGGCCGCCGGCAGCAGCAGCGGCGGTGATCGAGAGAGAGGTGATGAGAGACGGAAAGCGGGTACGAGTGGCGTGAGCGACTAGAGAGGGCGAGGGGAGCAGATAGGGTTTGAGGGCGAATACCCAAATGATGCATTGCCAGAGAAGAAGCAAGCAGCCAAAGATAGCGATCGCGGAAAGGATTGTGAGTCCAGTTTTTTTCATGGCTGGGACACTCCTGTTCGATGTTCCTCTCCGGTGCGTTCTAGGGCTACTTTCGGGGCGCTCGCTTCGACAGTAGTGCTGGTCACTGCTCTTAATGCTCGTGAGACTTCGGCGATCGCGCGGTCGAAGGCTTCGCTACGGCGGGTTAATTCATTACGAGGGAAGGGTAGGTCGATGGAGATATCTCGCGCGATGCGGCCTCCGTTGGGCGCAAGGATCAGGATGCGGGTGGAGAGGAAGACGGCTTCGGCAACGGAGTGAGTAACAAAGAGGGCTGTCCAATTTTGTTCGTTGCGGAGGCGCAGGAGCTCTTCGTCGAGACGGTCGCGGGTCATCTCGTCGAGGGCAGCGAAGGGTTCATCGAGGAGCAGAAGTTGCGGGCGAGTGACGAGGGCGCGGGCGATTGAGACTCGCATCTTCATGCCGCCGGAGAGTTGGCGAGGGAATGCGCCCGCGACGTCGGAGAGGCCGACGAGCGTGAGGACTGCGTCGACTTTGGCGTTGCGGGCCTCGCGGGCCATACCATCGAGTTCGAGCCCGAGGACTACGTTTTGACGGACCGTGCGCCAGGGGAGGAGCGTCGCGTCCTGAAAGATGAAGGACATGAGCTCGCGGGCTTTTTGCGGGGTCATGCCGTCGATAGCGATCTCGCCGTTGGTGATAGGGCTAAGACCGGCGACCGTCTTAAGGAGTGTCGATTTGCCGCAGCCAGACGGGCCGATGATGCTCACGAACTCGCGTCGTTGGATATGCGTGGTAATGGCTTCGAGGACGGTCGCACCCGTACCATAGCGCTTGGTGACGCGGTCGAAAGCGACGGCAGGGACCGTGATGGGTGGGGTGGTCATTGGCAGGAATCTTTTGTGATTGGAAGTTCAATGGCGGAGGGTTCGGATGGGTTGTGGTGGATCGTATGTGTGGAGCGTTGCCAATCCCACGAACTGGCTTGTGCCGGGGACGTTGCGGTGCCGGGGTCGCGGTCGTAGAGGGGGTAAGCGTTGCCAGCGACTTCGATACGGAGCGATTCGCCAGGTGCGAAGACCCAGGAGGTAGGCTCCAGGTCGAAGCGCCATTCCTGGGCGGTGTCGGGTTTGTAATAGTTTGCGAAGAGGTGGGTGCTTCGAGCCGCGCCGATGCAGATAAAGTCAGCATCGCCATTGGGGCGGAGACAGATGAGTTTGACGACGAGGTCGGCGAAGGACGCTGAGGTCGTCGCGTAAAGCGTGATTTGTGGAGTGCCGAAGACATGGAGCGATGTGGTGAACGGTTCGGTGGTGTAGGTGAGGAGATTGTTACTAAGTTCGAGTACTGCTTGATTGTGGCAGCCGCTGGCTGCAGTGATACCGCCTGGTGCGAGGATGGGGACTTCGGGGTCCACTACGAAGACGTCGGATGGTTCTGATTGGTTTGGCAGTGCAGTCGTGAGGCCGCCGTCACCTTTACCGGAGTTGGCGCGGCCTTCGCTGTGAAGGTAGAGGGTGTAGTTGGGGGTAGGCCACGCCTGGGCGGTGTGCCATTGATTTTCGTTCAGGGCGAAGTAGCGGATACGAGGCTCGGAAGAGAATTCGCCGGAGTCTTTGAGCCAGTGATTAAACCAGCGGAGATGGAGGTTATCGGTGTCGAGGTTTGCGGCCGGGCCGAAGTTCTGTGAGCCAATGCGATTGCCCCAGGGGATATGGATCCAGGGGCCAGCCAGAAGGTACTGATTGTCCCGGGCCCACTGCGAACCGGCACGGTCACAAATCTCACGGAATCCTGTGATGCTGCCCTGTAGGTAGGTGTCGTACCAACCGGAGACGTGAAGGGCGGGAATATTTATCTGTTCAACACTGGCGCTGATGTCCATTTGCGACCAGTATTCACCGGATTGGTTGTGAGAGAGCCAGTCGGCGACGTAGGTGGGGAGGCCTTCCGCGTTGATTGCGGGGTGGGTTGCTGTTGGGGTGTGGAGGAGCTGTGAGGGTAGGCTGGACCAGGCTCGTTCGAGAGCCTCGCTGGCTTCGCGGAGTTGCAGGCGGCGGGCATCCTGCTTGAGCATTTGAATGCCCCAACCTAACGAAGATGCGAGACGAAGGACACCATGGTTGTAGAACCAGCCGTGATAGAGGTCGTGTGCGGTTTGTGCGGGAGCTATGCAGAGGAGTCCTTCGGGCTGAGCGGCTGCGGCGAGCCACTGGGTCATGCCTTGATAAGAGAAGCCGTACATGCCGATCTTGCCGTTGCACTCGGGTTGCGTGCGGAGCCACGCGATGGTCTCGGCACCATCCTGCTGTTCGTTGCGGAAGGGGTAAAACTCGCCGGTAGAGTCACCGCGGCCGCGGACGTCCTGGATAACGACGTTATAGCCATGGCGGGCGAACCAGACAGGGTGAGCGTAGACGACGGTAGAGGCAATGTCACGTCCGTAGGGCTGACGCATGAGGAGCGTGGGATGCGGGCCAGGCGTGGCGGGGAAGTAGTGGTCGGAGTAAAGGATGGTGCGGTCGGACAGGGTGAAGGGGACAGCTCGCCGGAGGCGGACATTTTGGCCGCAGTCGATCATGTTCGTGGTCGTCGGGCTCATGGCTGATTGTGATTTTCGTACTGCAACATAGTTTCGAGGGCAACGGCGATTTTGGTGGTGGCTTCTTCGATCCAGATCTCACCTTTTTCGGCGGTGGAGGGCGTAGGGTCGCCCATAACGCCGCTAGGGGCGATGTCGCGAGTAAGCCACGCGAACGTTGCAGAAGCGTTTTCGGGAAGAAGAAGTTCGGGGTGCTCGATGTCGGCGACGTAGTTGGTGGTGTAGGCGGTGACGTCGACCAGCTGCGGAGTGGCGGCGAGGAGGAAGGATGTTTCAATCTCGCCGGCGTGGAAACCGTAAGCTTTTTCCTGCTTGCTAACGCCGGTAAACGGTGCGTCCGCCGAGCCGTAGAGGCAGAAGACACGGAGATTAAACTCGGCGCGGAGGTCGCGGGCCATGACGTCGACGAGGGAGGAGTTACCGCCGTGGGTGTTGTAGAGCACGAGCTTCTTGAAGCCCGCAGCCGCGATGCTGGCGCCAAGGTCACGCAGGACGGCCATGAAAGTGGAGGCGGAGACTGAGAGCGTGCCAGGGAAGCCTATGTGTTCGTTGCTTTTGCCGTAGCAAATGGGCGGGAGCGCGTAGACGGGGGCGCCAGCGCGGAGTTTTTCGAGGGACTTGCCTAGGAGGAGATTGTTGATGAGGGTGTCGGTGGCCAGTGGGAGGTGATGTCCGTGTTGCTCGATGGCCGCGGTCGGCAGGACAAGCAGTGTGCTGTCTTTGGGCAACGCTTCGACCTGCTTCCAATTGAGGTAGGCGAAGTTGCGGGAGTCTGGAATCCAGGTGTGCATGAGTCCTCTTAGACCGTGGTTTGAGTGACAGGTTTAAAGGTGATCATCTTACCGGGGTTGAGGAGGCCGCGCGGATCGTATTTTTGTTTGGTCAGGAGTTGTACGTTGTCTTCTCGGTAGCGACCGCCTCCTTCGACGTTGTTGACGTGGGGATTGGCAACCGTAACACCAATGGATCGGCAGAGGTCGATCATCTCGTTGAGACGCTGCTCGGTGGTGAAGCGGACAAGTGGGATCGAACCAGGGATGACTACACCAGTGCCAATCTTCATGAACTCGATATGAAAGAGTATCTCGTTCCCGAAGTGTCGCTTGAGCGTGGCAAACTGCTGGCGTGCGTCGGTGGGGCTAAAGCCGCACTGGAGGTAGGTGAAGGCGGCGTCCTGCTTGATGGCCCAGAGCGTGGTGTGGTTCCAGGTGTAGTCGGAGAGGAGTGGCGTGGTGCGGAGGCCTGTGTATTCGGCGGCTAATGTGACTTCGCCCCCCGCAGCCGTCGCGGCTTTTTGGAGTTCGTCTAGCTGCGTCCCTGCAATCATGAAGAAGATAAGTGATTTGTTCGGCCGGGTGAGGTTGCGGACGGGGCCGAAGCACGAAGGGATAGGCCACTCGAAGGTGGTGACGAGGCGCTTCGTCCACTGCGGGTCATAGGCGATCTTTTCCGAGAAGGTAAAGGCCTGCTCGAAGGCGTCGAAGACGATGGAGCATTGTGCCCAATCGACGGCGGGGGTTAGGGCTAACCATATCTTCGTGATGACGCCATTGGTGCCCCATGCGTGAAGGACGTCGTGCACGGTCTGTCCTTCATGGCGGATGACGCGGGGCTCCGCTTCCATCGTGACAACCTCGAGGCCACGGACAGTTTCAAAGTCGCGCAGGCCGCCATGGGAGACTGAGCCGATACCGCCGGAGCCACCGCCGAGAAAGCCCCCGAGGGCGGCTTTGACGATGGTGCTGGGGTAGCAGCGAAGCTCAAAGCCGGATTCGCGAGCCCGTGTCTCCAAAGTGCCGAGGCGAACGTTGGGCTGGCAGATAGCGACGCCGTCGGGGGTAATGGTTTCGATGCGGTCCAGGTTGACCAGGTCGAGGATGACGCCACCGTGCAAGGGGACGGCCTGGCCATAGTTGCCAGTGCCGGCGCCGCGGGTGGTGACGGGGACGTTGCGCTCGTAGCAACAGGCCAGAATGCGCTGAATCTCTTCAACGTTCATGGGCTGGAGCGCGAGTTCGGCGGTTTTGTCGTCGAGCTGCTTTTTCAGAATGGGGGAGTACCAGTAGAAGTCGCGAGAGAGCCGCTGAACGGTCTGCGCGTTGGTGATGGTGCGGGCGGGATCAGAGAGGCAGGCGGTCAGTGCGGCTATGTCCGAGGAGGTCATGAGTTGCAACTGCTCCTTGTTTGTGTCTTCTAGGTGCGCGTGCTCCAGGTGGCAAAAGCCTTCAACATATTCGGGTGGGTGAAGAGAGCGTAACACTCTGCGCGGAGGATGGGGCCATCGACGGTGCAGATCATGTCGCTGCGCCGGGCTACTTCTTTCGCAGAAACCTGGATCTGGCGGCAGTGGCGGTTGGCGTCGGCGATGGTGGCGCCGTAGACGATGCGGTCGAGACCCGCCCAGAGCGCATTGGCCATGCACATGGGGCAGGGCTCGCAGGTGGAGTACATGGTGTAGCCGGCCAGGGAAAAAGTCTTGAGCTTTTTGGTGGCCTTGCGCACGGTGCGGAGTTCGGCGTGAGCGCTGGGGTCGTTTTCAACTGCGACGGCGTTCCGTGCCCGCATCAACGTCTCTCCGGTTTCGTTATTGATGATGAGTGCGCCGAAGGGGACTGGTCTTGCGGTATCGAGGCTCTCTGCGGTGAAGCGGATGAGACACTCCATGAACCGGCGGTCGACTTCTTTTTGCAGGTCGGTGGATGGGATCTTGGTCGCCATGTTGAACGCTAACATGACGAGATTGTTCCTACAAACGATTACTGGTGAGAGGCGGTGTCGAGGAACTGCATTGTGTAGGCGGTCTTCGGGTCAATGGGGTTGGTGATGACCTTGAGATTGGAGAGTTGCTGGTACAGCGTGTTCCAACGTTCGGGGGTAAAGTGGCCTAGCTGGGAAGGATCTGGGCCGGTGATGAAGTGATCGTTCTTAAGTGTTCGGGTGCTGAACTGCATCTGGTCTTTGCTCATGGCGGGATTGAGCTTGCTAATCTCAGCATTTGCGACGGCAGGATCGGCGAGATAGTCACGCCAACCGCGTAGGGAGGCGCGTACGAATTTGGCGACAAGGTCGGGATGGTCGTGGAGGAAGGTGGTTGAAGCGAAGACGACACGATAGGGTTGATAACCGCTGTCACTGATTAGCATGGTTCTGACCTGAGCGCCGCTTCGGCCCGCAAAGTAGGGTTCAGAGGTAATAAAGCATTGCTGGATGTAGCTGGGATCATTCAGGAAGTTGGCAACGCTGTATGTGGCGGGGATCTCGCGGACGTTGGCGAGATCGTAGCGTTTGACGAGGTATTGGAACCAGATAGAGCCGGGTTTGACTGCGATGGAGTGACCGTTGAGGTCTGCGAAGTTTTGGATCGGTGACTCCTTATGTAGCATGATCGCCTGGGGGTCCTGCTGCATGGTAGCGGCGACGGCGATGACGGGAAGGCCGCGTGAGACAGCGACGAGCACCTGATCGGAGGAGCCCATGGCGAGTTGCGCTGCCCCGCCCGCGACCTGCTGCTCTCCAGAGATATATGGACCACCGGGTGCGATGCGGATGTCGAGGCCTTCCTCTTTGTAGTAGCCCTTGAGGAGAGCGTCGTAAAAGCCGCCTTGTTCAGGTTGTGGATACCAGTCAGTCTGAAGGGTGATGACGATGGGATCTGTTGGTTGTACACGGTGCTTGCAGCCAGTGAGCAAGCACAGACCAGCGATCAACAGGATGGACTGTGGTCTCAGTCGGGGCCGCATGTGCGATCGTATCTCCTGTGTTGTTGTCAGCAGATTAGCATCTGCCGGAAGAGTTACCGCATCGTGTGGAGCTAACCGTTTAGGTCTGTTGGTTCAGGCATGACGAGGTAGAGGAGAATAATGCCCAGAACGACAAACATTCTGAATGCGGCGTCCTGGCCGTTCCAGGTTCTTGACTGCCACATAAGAAACCATTCGCCACCGATGCTTAAAAACGCCACCGACCACATCAGCATGCCGAAGGTAAGAGCGATGACACCTATATTTTTAGCGCGGATGAAATCATTGGGGGAGAGTTTCACTGCACGCACCAGGCTGATGCACCCCGACCAACAAAGGACGGCGGTGATGATCTCCCAAAAGATAATGGAGAGGTAAAAGAGTGTATGGATGATCGGCTGGTTGATAGCGCGCCACATGCCGCCGTTGCCGGGAAAGGTGGAGTCCATCTGAAGGACGTGACGGACGAACTGGTAGTTGGAGTTGTAGTCTGTCGTATTGTTGAAGACAACAAGTGTGTAGAAGAAAGCCACAGAGAATATAAGGAGACACTTCGAGATTCGAACCGCCATCAAATGCCTCCTGTAGCAAAGGTTTGAAAATATGCCTGGAGCGCCTTGGCGGTGGCGTCGTCGAAGGGCGAATCAGGCCGTGTGGCTGACTTGTGATAGTTTGATTTTGGATTGCGGAGATACGCTTCGAAGGCTGCAGGCGAAGCCGCATCGACGCCCAATTGCTGCCACGTTACTTTCGCCTTTGTGCCACCGTAGCTACCCATGTTGTGACAGCGGAAGCAATGTTGCTGGGCGATTCGATACCCCGCCATCAGGTGGGATCCGCGCGTAAAGACTCCGTGGGGCGCGATGGCTCCGAAGACGAGGTGTCTGGAGCTGAAATCCAGTCGCACAATGTCGACCGGTATCTGGGGCATCTCTCCTTCGCCGAGCACCTTGAATGATGGCCTGAAAGCCGCATGGGTGATGAAGTATGTGCCGAGATCTTCGTTATGGGTGTGGATTGCCCAGCTCTTGACGGGGAGTCCGTCGATCTTCAGGACAAAGATGGGGCGGTGCTTCAGTACGTAGTCGTGAGAATAATTTGCGCGATAACCATCTGAGCAAAGAGCGTTAATCAAATCCGAGCCAGGCTGCACGCCCAGGTATCCGGCGAGGACGTCGAGATAGATGCCGGTAACTTTGACCTTCTCGCGATGCATTTCGGCAAAGTTTTCGTCACGAGTTACGATGACCGTTACCTGAGGAAGCGTGAGGAGAGTCTCATAGGAGACGTAACGGGATGTTCCCGGAGCGACGCCCGTAATCATCCCGGTGATCTCGATGTCCGATGGAGAGCTGCGCTTTACTTCGAGAAGTCGCCTCGTCGAACGGGAGTCAGCACCCAGCAGAGCACAGCATGCGGCGATGGCAGCGAACAGCTTTACCAGAGGCATGACTCAGACTATAGCGAAACTTCTCTTCGACGAGCGTAATTAAAGAGCCTGTTCGCAGCGTGATAAAGTACGGCCAATGAATATAGAAAAAGCCATTGCGGACGCGGGATACAGCCTGCCGTCGCTTCCCGCAGCCGGTGGTAACTACGTGCCCACTAGAACCGTAGGTAAGATGGTCTATCTTTCCGGAGTGATCTCGACCAATAGCAACGGTGTAATTACGGGCAGGGCTGGGGATGGCAGCGGTGTTGAGGAAGGATATGCCGCGGCGCAGACATGCGCTTTGATACATCTTGCGGTGCTTCGACAGCACCTGGGGTCACTGGATATGGTGAAGAGCATCGTGAGCGTGAATGGCTATGTGAATGCCGCTCCGTCATTTGCGGACACCCCGAAGATCATCAATGGCGCTTCCGACCTACTTGTCAAAGTGTTTGGCGATGCGGGAAGACACGTTCGGGCAGCGGTGGGTGTCAGTGCTCTGCCGCGCAACGCTCTGGTCGAACTGCAGATGGTGGTGGAGATCGAATAACGATGGCGGAGCACAGACTGGGCGCAGAGCCAACGCATTCGCGATGGAACCGTGACCTGAAGCCGCGTCTGTGGGTTGAACCGGGTGATGTCGTCCATATCGACTGCCTCGATGCGAGTGGCGGGCAAGTGACGCCGAACTCGACGGTGCAGGATTTTCTTGCGATTGACCGCGAACGTATTCACGCGCTGACGGGGCCGATTGGTGTGAAGGGTGCAGGGCCGGGCGATGTGCTTGAAGTAAACGTGCTTGAGGTGCGGCACAAAGGGTGGGGATGGACGAGCGTGATCCGTGGGCTCGGTTTTCTCGATGAGCGTTTTATCGATCCCTATCTGTTCCACTGGCAGCTCGACGAGAACGTAACGCGATCGCTAGCGCCGGCGGTGGTTCCACTGCGGCCCTTTTGCGGCGTGATGGGAGTAGCGCCGCAGGAGACTGGCGAGTTTCGCACACGGCCACCGGGAAACTTCGGCGGCAATATGGATGTGCGTGATCTGACCGTGGGCGCCACGCTGTATTTGCCTGTACTGAATAGCGGCGCGCTTTTTTCTGCGGGCGATGCACATGCAGGGCAAGGTGATGGCGAGGTCTGCATCAATGGGATTGAGTGTCCGGTCGATGCGTCGTTTCGTTTCAAGTTGCATAAGCACCGTCCGTTGTCTGGACCACTGGTCGAAGCGACTGATACAGAAAGCGATCCGAGCGGCAAATGGATCGTCGTTGAGTCGGCAACAGATGCGCTGGAGGCGGCCAGGACGGCCACTTCAAGGATGGTTGACTTGCTTACTGCCCACTGGGGATTTTCGCCTGTGCACGCCTATCTTTTGTGTAGTGTGACGATGGACCTCAGGATGGCCCAGGTTGTGAATCGCCCCATGATTACTGTGGTAGCGTCGATCGCGAAAAGTGTTCTGCCGGAACGAAAGTTGTTTTAGCGCGTGAGGAAGAAGATTAACCGCATATGTTGATCAATGACCCAGCAGTGGCCTGAGAATTTGAAAGAGCTGTATCCCCTGTACGAGACGGCGTTGCTCGAAAGCGATGTCGATACGCTGATGAAGATGTTTTGGTCATCGCCCGAGGTGATGCGGTTCGGCGTATCGGAGAACCTATACGGCACTGCGGAGTTGGTTGCGTTCCGCATGGGACGGCCTTCAATGGGACTGACGAGGACTGTAAAACCACTCGACATTGTGGCGTTCGGCAAAGATGTGGGGAGTTTCACGCTGGGGTTCGAGCGGAACGCAGCCGATGGAAGTGTGATTCAAGGGCGACAGAGTCAAATGTGGGTTCGGATGCCCGAAGGTTGGCGCATCGTTGCGGCGCATGTTCCTCTCCTGCCGTAGATCTAATGGTGACATCTAGGCATGGAAAGTGACGCTAAGTTGTTCGACGGGAGCCTGGGCGAACTGCTGTTGCAAGTCTCGCGCTGAGGCGAACCTTTTGCCCAGGGCATGACGCGCAGCAAAGGTGAGGGTGATCAATTCTGCATCGAAGGGATAGGGGCGCACTTGGAAGCAGCGACCGCCTAGAGAAGTGACTTGTACTTCTGTGTAGCTGCCATCTGTCGTACGTAGCGGGTGAAGAAGCGTGGCAGGGGAGCCATAGTCGACGCAACTCAGAAGGGACAAATTGTCAGTTGCCTGCAGGAGACGGAAGTTATCGAGGATAGCTTCATCGCTGGTATCCGTTGCCGCAAAGGACGTGTTCGAGCGTATGTTGTTGCGAAGAGTCTGCTGCAAGGATTGCTGCCGAGAGAGGAAGTCGTCGAGAAGGGGGAGTTGTTCGGCGGCGATGGTACTGCGATCGGCACGGGCGGTGAGGAGATTGTAGGTGTGCATCGAGACGAGCAGCGCAGCGTATTCGTCTTTGGACGCTACTTGGTGGACGGCGCGCTCACGCACAGCTAGATAGTCGGCCAGGTCGATCTCTTCGAATGCCGAATATTTGCCAACCAGTTCGCTCGAAAATGCGGAAGGTTTACCCTCTCTCGTGATGGAGGGTGCGGCGTCGCGGAGGGCCCAGCCGTCGTCGTGTGTGTCGATGCCCAGGATAACGTTGGGGCGGGGCATAGGAGAAGCGAACCGGCTGTTGCCCCAGTGTTTGGCGAAAGCTCCGGCGAGGTTGGCGTGAGCTACATGGGTTACGAGCCACCACCCGGTTTCTGTTTCGAGACGCAACATGGCTTGGCCTCTCTACTTTCTACTGTAATGTGACGTACACGAATCTCGGCACAACAATCGCCCGCCACCCTGTGTTTTGTAGCCCGAGAGTGCCACCGGCGGCCGGCTGGCTTTGGAAAACGGTTGACGCGGGTTTTCGGAGGGTTCAGACTCAAGCTTCCGGTGACGATTTTCAAGGGCATTTTTACTGCGCGGCGTGTGTGCTCGATACGTGCTGGGTGAGGGCGATTGAATGGACTCTTCTGGAGGTGTCGTCAAAGAGAAAGCTGCGTTTGTCACAGCTTCTTATGGATTACGGCAGAATGTTCTGTCGCCACTGGAGACGCTGGCACAGTCAGTCTCGACCATGGCGCCTAGTACTTCGCCTACGCTGACGATTCCTCTGGTGTTCTCGCTTGCGGGTAATGGCACGTGGCTGGCGTATGCGCTAGCCATGGCGGGGATTGCGCTGATGGCGTTGTGTATCGCGGTCTTTGCGCGGGATTCTGCCTCGCCTGGGTCTTTGTATGTTTATACCCAGTCAACGCTGCCTCCTGCGTTTGCTGCGGTGGCTGCGTGGGCGCTGTTCTTCGCTTATGTGATGACGGCGGCTTCTGTGATTGGCGGCTTCGTTAGTTATGCGTATGTCTTTCTGGGGAGGTTCGGGCCGCACGTTTCGGCGGGGCTGTTGGCGGCGGTGTGCGCTGGCGGGGCTGTGTGGATTGCGTGGCGGGACGTGAAGATATCAACGCAGACGATGCTGTGGATTGAGGCGGTCTCGGTGTGCCTCATCAGTCTGGTGGTTGGGATTCTGCTTTGGAAGCATGGGCTGCATATCGATGAGGCGCAACTGAGGCTGCGTGGAGTGACTCCGATTGGGGTGAGACTTGGCGTGATGCTGGCGCTGTTCAGTTTTGTAGGGTTTGAGAGCGCGACGACGCTAGGTGCCGAGGCAAAGGATCAGCTGAAGACGATTCCTCGTGCGGTGTTGCAGAGTGCGGTGCTGGCGGGAGTGTTCTTCATCGTCTGTGCGTATGGGGAGGTTCTGAGCTTTCATGGAGTGAACCCGGGGTTGGGTGAGAGCACGGCTCCTATGCGGTTCTTGTCGGAGAGGGCAGGCGTGAGCGTTGTTGGGCCGGTGATCGATGGGGGCGTTCTGGTGAGCATGTTCGCGGGTACACTGGCGTGCGTGATTGCGGCGGCGCGTGTGTTGATGCTGATGGCGCACAATGGTCTTGCTCATGGCAGGCTTGCGAAGACTCATGCCGAAAAAGAGACTCCAGGAGCAGCGAGTGTTCTTGCGGGAGTGTTGGCGTTTGTTCCGGTTGCGGTTCTGGTGGAGCGGGGATCGAGTGGAGCGGACATCTACGGGTGGATGGGGACGCTGGCAGTGTATGGATTTCTGACCGCTTATGCCCTGGTTGCGGTGGCGCTGACTGTGCATCTGCGACGGCGAGGACGTTTGGGGGTTGGTGGGCTTGTGCTTTCAGTGAGCGCGATGGTGGCTACGATACTGGCAATGGTGGGAACGGTTTTTCCGGTGCCGCCCGCGCCGTACCGCTATCTTCCATATCTCTATGTGGCTTATCTCGTTGGCGGAATGGTCTGGTATGCGATATCGCGGAGGCGTTTGCCGGTGCCAATGTCGTCCTAATGGGTTTCAGGTGCCGGCTCGCCGATGTCTTCGTTCCATACGGCGGGGTTTTCGCGGATGTAGTCGGTAAGCAGAGTGATGCAGTCGGGTAAGGCGAGATCGATGACTTCAACGCCGGTGGAGCGGAGCCAGTCGATGCCCCCGGAGAAGTTTTGCGACTCGCCGACGACGACGGTGCGGAATCCGAACTGACGTACCAGCCCGCTGCAGTACCAGCAAGGAGCGAGTGTGGTGACCATGATGAGATTGCGGTAAGAAATTTGGCGGCCGGCGCGGCGGAAGGCGTCGGTCTCGCCGTGGATCGAAGGGTCGTTCTGCTGTACGCGGCGGTTGTGGCCGGAACTGATGAGTTCGCCCTGACGGTTGAAGATGGCCGCGCCAATTGGGATGCCGCCTTCAGAGAGGCTGGTGCGGGCTTCAGCGAGTGCGATTTGGAGCAAGTCGAAGTAGTTCAGGGAGGGAACGGAGTTAGGGTTTGGCATTGATTCCAGCATAGCTCTGCTGTGTGACGTGGGCCAGAGTTGAGACCAAGTGAAACAATATGCTAAAGCTGGAACATCGTGGCGGATCGTGTTTCTGTTCGTCCCTGGTTTGGATAAGTTTTGGCGGCGTTGTCCGTTTAGCTAAATTTTCCAATTGACATCGGTGTGGTTTCGTCTATGCTCTGGTTTATTGACGACAAAATTGATTGGGCTGTGACGTTAACTTTGCTGAATCTCAAGCTTCAGCGTTGCGTTTCTCTGAAAAGCCACATCTATAGACAGCTCTCCGCTGTCTGAGAAAACTGTTTTTTGCGTTAAAAGTCGGATAGCCGCAACCATCTCTGCGAGGTGATGCCGTGGTGTATTCCAAAATCAAAGTTGCCGTCGTTCTTTATTGCGTTGTCATTCTTGGCCTGTTCCTGATGCAGACGGCTGGCGCTCAGCAGACGCTTGGCGGAATTGTAGGGATCGTGACGGATGCTTCGGGCAGCATTCTGCCGGAGGTATCGGTCACGGCCGTCGAGGATGGAACGCATTTGACTCGAACCGCGCAGTCTAACTCTGTCGGCAGCTATGCTTTTCCGAACCTTCCGATCGGAACATATACGTTGATGTTTACGCGTGAGGGCTTTTCCACAGCGCGCTTTCCGGGGATTCTCGTTCAAGCAGATCGTACGGTGACACTGCCGGCGCAGATGGCGGTCGGTTCAGTCACGGAAGCTGTGACGGTTGAGGCGAACCCTCTGATGAACGCTGTGGATACGACGAACGGATATGTTCTGGACAGGGCGCAGATCGAATCGACTCCGTTGCCGACAGGAAGTTTCACTGGGCTGGCGATTCTCTCGACTGGTGTCAGCGCGGAACTCCCCGGTGGCACAGGTGCCAACTCCGGCCTTGGCAATCAGCCCATATGGGCCAACGGCCAGCGCGACACCAGCAACTCGTTCCAGCTCAACGGCGTCGATAGCAGCAACCTCTTCAACGGTAAAAGCACCAGCCAGGTCGCCTCGGCCCGTATCGTCAACAACACCGGTGTAGGCAACGCAGGCGCTGGCGGAACGCAGCAGAGCAGTGCCTCAGTCTATCTCGCTATAGGACAGGCGCTCCCAACCCCCGCTCCTGAGACCATCGAAGAGGTTCGCGTCAACGCTTCGATGTACGACGCGCAACAAGGCTCGACCTCAGGCGCACACATCGACCTCAGCACCTCCTCCGGCACCAACGCCTATCACGGCAGCGGATATTTCCGTCGTGGCACCGACTGGCTCAACGCCGCGCCATTCTTCTTCAAGCAGGACGACAGCATCCCCGCGAACGAGAAGGTCCCGCAACTCCATCGCTACAACGCCGGCTTTACCCTTGGTGGGCCAATCATCAAGGACAAGCTCTTCGGCTTCATTGCCTACCAACACGTTCACGTTAGCGATCAGGAGATCGGCATTTCCCGCCTCACCGTCCCTCCCGGGCTTACCGACGACCGCAGCGCCGCCACCCTTGCAGCACTGGCCAACCTGAACTTCGGTCTCACCGGCGAGAATGCCATCCAGCCCAGCGCCGTCAGCCCGGTGGCTCTCTTTCTTCTCAACTACAAGATGCCTAATGGGCAATACATGATCCCCTCCGCCTCCGGCAGTACTCCCACGCAGAACGTTCCGGATAACGCCTCCATTCCGGGGACTGCTTACTTCCATGCCGACCAAGCGGTCGCGGACCTGGACTGGAACGCCAACTCGAAGAACACACTCGCTCTCAAGTACTACTATCAGCACGATCCCCTCAAAGCGCCCTACGCCTACTCCCACGTTCCCGGCTTCACCCAACACCTCGATGCTGGCAGCCACGTCTTCTCCATCAACAACACGACCCTCCTCAAGCCGAACCTGTCTGTTGTGCAAACGATAGGCTTCGTGCGCCAGAAAGCATACGCCGTCAACGATCAGCCCTTTGGTCCTTCAGAGGCTGGAATCAGCGCCTTCGGGTCCACCTACTTCCCCGGCATTAGCATCGTCGATGTCCTTGGGAACGGCAACGCCAACAATCAGAACCCGGACGGCCTTTACGATCAGGCACTCAACGTCGGCCCAGGGGCTTTCACTCAGGGCCCTTTCACCGGCCTCTTCCAGAACCGCCTCATGCCATCGACAAACGCGACCTGGACCGTCGGCAAGCACACCTTCGCCTTTGGCGGCAACTACTCTTACACCCAACTCAACATCCGCAACCAGCGCACCAACAAGGGCATGATTGCGACGGCGGACTTCGCCAACTTTCTTGAAGGCAACATCTCTTACCAGAACAATAACTTCACCACCACAACCTTCCTCGTGGGCAATGCCAACCGCTACTATCGCGCCAACCAGGTCGGCTCGTTTTTTCAGGATAAGTTTCAGGTCAAGCCCAACCTCTCGCTTACCGTCGGCATTCGCTACGATTGGAACGGCGGCCTCACCGAGAAGTACGGCAACATCTTCAACTTCGATCCCTCGGCCTACCAGTTCAACACCGCCTGCCTCACCAATGGTGACGAATCCTCGCAGGACTGCTATCCGAACAATGGCTTCGTCATCGCCGGCAACAACAGGCAGGCCACGCCTGGAGCAAGCAAAACCACGCTGACTGGCCGTCAATGGGGCTTTGGTCCGCGCATCGGCGCCGCATGGCAGCCGAAGATGTTCGACAGTAAAGTCGTCGTTCGCGCCGGCACTGGAATCTACTATGACCGTGGCGAGCTCTTCACCTACCTATCACCGGGATACGCTGCCGGCGAAGTCACAGGCGGTCCGTTTGGCGTCGTCCAGGCCCCGCCTTTCGTCAACGCCGTCCAGTGCAACCCTAACGACCCGCAGCCTACAGTAGCTTCTTCATGCGAAGGTCCCTTCAGTCTATCCACTCCCTTCGGCACCTCGATCCCCAACCAGCCCACCGGCAAAGCCGCCGATATCACCAGTTACCTCCCGACACCTGCCCAGATCGAGAACGGCGCGCAGATGTTTTCCTTCGCCAATTACGCCCAGGACAACAAGCTGCCCTACACCATCAACTACACCTTCGATATCCAATGGCAGCCTCGTAATAACCTCGCCGTCGAGGTTGGATATGTCGGCAACCTCGGACGCCATCAGGTCATACCTGTTCCCTTCAACCAAGCCGGTATAGCCTCCGCCTCCAAACCCATCAACGGCCAGACCTATACCTATGGCTATGCTGTACAGCAAGAGGGAAATTCCTTCTGCTTCTACAATTGCGCACCAGCCAACCTACCTAACGGCAATCTGTATCTGGCTACTTACGAGGGAGGCAACATCGACCTTCGCGTTCCATACCTTGGATATTCGGCCGAATCGGAAACCTATAAGGCGGCGGGCATCTCTTCCTACAACGCCCTCCAGATCCACGTCGAGCAGCGCCTGACCCACGGCTTCCAGATCGGAGTCTCCTACACCTATTCCCATGCGCTCGACGAGCAGAGTGGGATGGGTCTCTTCTACAACGGCAATAATCCACTCAATCTTCGCGACGGCTACGCTTCTTCAGACTTCGACCGCACTCACGTCGTCAACTTTACATACCTCTATCAGCTCCCCACCTTCTTCCCGAAGACCTCAATAGCCGGCAAAATCGCCGATGGTTGGTCCATCAGCGGAATTACTATCCTTCAAAGCGGCCAGCCCTACAGTATCATCGACTACTCCGGTGCCGTAGGAAGCATCTACTACGGCGTAGCCGACGGAATTACAAACCCCATCGTGCCTCTTGCCCCTGGATGCACCCCGCAGAATGCGAAGACCGGTGTCTCTGGAGCCTTCGGAGAGCCAGCGCTGAAGGCCAGCTGCTTCACCCTGCCACTTATCAGTCCAGGAGGACTTGGGGGCGCCGTTCCATCCAACGATCCCTTCGAGACTGACTTCACCAGCGGTCAGCGCAATATCTTCCGCCAGTCCGCTCAAAAGCGTTCCGATCTCTCCATAATCAAGGAGATGAATGTCACCGAACGTATATCCCTTCGTTATACCTTCGATATCTTCAACCTGACCAATACCGCAAGCTTCGATGTCCCCAAAGATAACGTCTCGCAAAACGAGTCCTACAACGGCTTTCCGTCGCTCGACCAGGCAGGAAGCTTCTTCAATCCGCCCAGCGGTTTGGGCTACGTCACCGGAGCCATTGGCAGTCCGCGACAGATACAGATGTCTTTGCGGCTGATCTTCTAATATTGCAAAGGTCAGGAAGAAGGGGATGCCTTGGCACAGCTGATACTTGATAAGGAGGGCCAATTGCAGTGGGACTTGCTCCAAAACCCCTGGAGACTCCCTGACATCATAGATTGGGCCGGAACACGCGGCACTAACTAGCGCAAAGGACTTGGCGTCTGTTGCTGCCAATGATGAACATAAATTAGCAAGGACGATGGACCGACGTGCTGCGCTCACCTTATTGGAACGATCATCCGAGCTCAACATCTGGTCGGTTGATGACTTCAGGGCTTAGCACTCATTGAACCCTGAACGGAGATCTCGATAACATCGGGTGGTTGGCCGGCAATCCGAAAGTTATACGAAAAGGCGCAGGGAAATAGCTGGTGTCTCGTACCTTCCTCCGGATCACGGAAGTTACTCAATCCGACACCTACCAGTCGGAAACGCTGTTGCGGACTCAAGTCCACTCGCTTTCTGAGGGACAAAGCCAAATCAATGAGCTCGTCACAGGACGATGGTGGAGTGAGAGTGTGAAGCTTCGTGTTAGCGTGGCGAACTCACTGGTCTTTAGTTTCAGGACGACGGTGCGTGCGATTCTGGAAAACAATTCGATCAATGAACATCATCGCCAATTTCGAGCACAGAGCCGGCAGCAGCCAAAGCAAGCACGAAGGAGAACCCTCGTGCCCTATGCGACAGGCTCAGCCGGATTCGCGATAACAGTCAGAGGCAGCTCCCGACGGATCATGATTATGCGGCTCCGACCCGCGAATATCAGACTGATCAATCGTCGCTTAAAACTGCCCCGGCTGCTGCTCGCTCTGTCCTCGAGAAAACGCAAAGACAACTACAAAAACATCCCCACAGATTTCGCCGTGTTGACACGGTCACTCCATATCAGGGCAATGCGCTCACCGAACTGGTCTGCGGGCAGGTTCGTGGTTCAGGGTGGATCGTCGGCCAAACCGCATCTTACTCTCCAGCGCCTGACTCCCCTGCCGAAATCCCAGGGCATTCTCTTTCCCAACGTGCCCCCGTCGGCAAGTATTTGCCCGTCTATCCAGTGGCCACAATAGATGTCCGGTGGCCAACATAGATGTTCAGGACCACCTTCCTTCTTCTTCTGATCCTGCACATCTATGTTGGCCACTCTG
>DATMQZ010000058.1:0-47821 GCA_035566575.1 Edaphobacter sp. | reverse complement strand
TCGCTATTGCTATCGCTCCTGCTGCGGTTGTGTGTCCCTTTGTTTGTCATCCCGAAGGGGACCTGCTGTTGCCGTTGTCTATTCGCCCTTTGCTGTTGTTCTTGCCATTGCAGTTGTTCTTGCCGTTGCCGTTGCCGTTGCGCTTGCTGTTGCCGTTGCTCTTGCCGTTGCTGTTGTTTCTTGCCGTTGCTACTGAGGTAGAGCGGGGCTTCAGCCCCGCGTCTAAAAGCCGCCGCAAAGCGGTCACCACTCTGCCGAAGGCCGAAGTGAAGGCGAAGCCGCAACGACTGATCTATTGCCGTTGTTGTTGCAGTTGCAGTTGCCGTTGCCTTAGCCGTTGTCGTTGCTTCCAGGTACCCCAAGGCTTCAGCCTTGGGCCTCTCAGCTCCTGAAAAGAGAGGGGCATTTAGCCCCTGGAGTATGCCTCCACTCAATCCACCCAAAAACAAAAATGCCCGAGCCAAAGCCCGGGCACTCTCACATCAACAGCACTAACTAAAAATCTCCTTCACCTTCTCAAACAATCCACGCGAAGTAGGCGTATTCTCCACCACCAGAGTCTCGCCCAACTGCTTCAGAAGTTCTTTCTGCGCTTTATTCAAACGGCTGGGAGTCTGCACTCGAACTTCGACGATCAGATCACCCTTCCCGTGCGAGTTCAGATGCGGTACACCCTTCCCCTTCAGCTTGAACTCCCTTCCGCTCTGCGTACCCTCAGGGATCTTGATCGTTGACGGTCCATCCAACGTCTGGATCTCCAACTCCGTTCCCAGCGCCGCCTGCGGAAACGAGATCGGCATCACGCAATGCAGATCATCTCCATCACGCTCGAAGAACCTGTGCGCCTTCACATTCAAAACAACGTAAAGATCGCCCGCAGGTCCGCCAAACTTCCCGGACTCGCCCTCGCCCTGGTAGCGAATACGAGTATCCTGCTCCACACCTGCCGGCACCTTCACCAGAATCGTGTGTTCCGTATTTACCCGCGTCTCGCCCTTGCAAGTCGGGCAAGGGTCAACGATCAACGTACCCGTGCCGCCGCACACCGAGCAAGTCCGCGCCACAGAAAAGAATCCCTGCTGAAACCGCTGCTGTCCGCGCCCGCCGCACTGCGTGCAGGTCACGGCCGCCTTGCCCTTCGCCGCTCCCGAGCCCTTACAGTCGCCGCACGTCTCCATGCGCCGAATCGTGATCTCCTTCTCTTTACCGAAGACTGCCTCTTCAAACTCCAGCGTCAGGTCATATCGCAGATCGCGCCCGCGCTGCACCCGCGAAGCCTTGCGATTGCCGCCGCCCATGTTGAACATCTCGCCGAACAGATCGCCGAAGATATCCCCCAGGTCCTGCGCATTCCCATTGAACCCGCCCGCAAACGGATTGCCGCCGCCGCCACCGCCATTGAACGCCGCATGACCATACCGGTCATAAGCCGCACGCTTATCCGGATCGCTCAGGACCGAGTAGGCTTCGCCGCACTCCTTGAACTTCTCCTCAGCCGTCGGATCATCCGGATTCCGGTCCGGGTGATACTGCATCGCTAACTTACGATACGCCGTCTTCAACTCCTGATCGTTCGCATCCCGGGAGACACTCAATACTTCGTAATAATCCAATTTCGTCACGTTCGCCGTCGCCATATCTCTAAAATCTTCCCATTCTCTGCAATTCCAACTTTACCCGCGGCCCGAACGTCCGAGCCCTGCCAAATTCAGTCTTTGGGTGGGAGCGCAGGGCTTTAGCCCTGCGAAAAACCAACCATCGAGAAAGGGGCTTTAGCCCCGGCCTACTCCGCTACTTGATCCGCATTCACAGCAATTCTCACCAACGCCGGCCTCAGCAACTTCTCCCGAATCTTATACCCACGCCGAATCTCTTCCAGCACCTGGTGGTCCGGAAACTCCTTAGTTTCGATGCTCCCCAGCGCCTCATGGACTCTCGGGTCAAACTGCACCCCAACCGACTCCACCGGCACCACATTCAATCCCTTCAGAGCATCTTCCATCTGCTTCAGAATCAGCTCCACACCGCCCCGCAACTGCTCCACAGTTCCATCCGCCTTCAACGCCAGTTGAAAGTTATCCATCACGCCCAGAAAAGGCTCCACGGTATTCGAAATCGTATAGTCACGAGCATCAGCCCGCTCCCTCACCTCACGCTTCCGCGCATTGTCAAACTCGGCCTGCAAACGCGCCAGCCGGTCCAGCAACTGGTCCCGTTCACCCTTCACCTGCTCTAACTCCACCTGCGCTGCATCCACCTCATTGATCACCGGCTCAGTCGCTGGCGCGGATACGACCTCGCCCTCCTGCACAGCCTGCACCGTCATATCGTCCTGCATCTTGTCGTGTCTCCTCATGTCAGTTCCTCTACTATTGTTGCCTATTCCGGGCCATCGCGCGAGTCGCTCTCTTCCTCTCATTGGTTAACTCCTTTATTCCCAATACAGGAAAACTTGAGCCCCCATGGCTCACATCCCAACACATCCCCGTCATCAGCAAATAAATCTGAAAATTCTGCGTAATCCACAGGGCCCGCAAACCGGCTGTCCACTTACCAGCTTCACCACACAATTCACCACGCTCTGTCCACAAAAAACCGTCTTTTACCGCACGTTTTTCTCGAAAACCCTAGCAAAAACGCCTCTCCACCGCGCACAAAAAAATCGCAAAAAATCACTCCGCCGAGTGCAGCATCCGGTCGAAAACCTGCGAGATATAGCTCACCGCATTCATCGTATTCTCGTAATCCATCCTCTTCGGCCCGATCACCCCAACTGTCCCCCGGCTCTCCCCCGCAACCAGCGCCGGAGCCGCAATCAGCACCAGCCCCGCCATCTCCGGAGCCTGCTCCTCCAACCCAAAAACCACCCTCACGCTCTCCTGCCGCGCATCAATGTAAGCATTCAGCAGTTCCACCACCCGCTGCTTCGTCTCCAGCGCCGCCAGCACCTCCCGCAGCCGCTCTCTATCCTCTTGACTCCCAACGAGATTCGCCACACCCTCCACATAAACCGTCTGCACTGGAACCCCACTCTCCGGCACCGCCTTCACCCAAAGCTGCTGCACAGCATTCAACATCCGCTGATATTCACTGCGTTCCCGCTCCACCAACCGCGCAATCTCCACCCGAACGCGCTCCACACTCCACCCTCGAAAATTTTCATTCAGAAAATTCGCCGCAACCTCTAACTCCCTCGTACTCAAGTCTTTATCAAGAGCAAGCACCCTATCCCGCACCACCCCCGACCGAGTCACCACAACCGCCAGCACCCGAGCCTGCGCCAGCCGCGAAAAGTGCACATGCTCCAGTACATCCCCATCCCCCACCGATGCAATCGCCACGCCCACACCGCTCGAAAGCGTAGCCAGCACATGCGAAGTCCGCTCCAGCACGGCCTGCGTCCCCGTCAAACCAGCAAAGCTCGAATCAATCTGCAGCCTCGACGTCACAGGCAGCCGCGCAGCCCCGCCACCCAACTGCTCCACATACATTCGAAAGGCTTTAGCCGTGGGCACCCGACCCGCCGAAGTATGCGGCTGCTCCAGCAATCCCTCATCCGCAAGCTCAGCCATCTCATTGCGAACAGTAGCCGAACTCATCCCCGCACCATGCTGCAGCCGAGCAATCGTCCCCGAACCCACCGGCTCACCCGTCTCGATGTAGCTCTCAACAATGGCTATGAGGATGGCTCGCTGCCGCGCCGTCACTTGCTCCGCGTTCGCCATCCGTCACCTCCATCCCTCAACTGCGTCAAGTCTATCGCCCTAGTCAAGCAGCCAAATCGCTAGCTGATCTCCAGCACATCCTCACTTTTAGACGCAATCTCCTTGGCCTTCTCCGCCACTTTCTTCGCCACGCTGTAAAAATCCTTAGCCAACGCCGAATCCGGCCCAGCCAGCGCAACCGGCATCCCCTTATCGCCCCCCTCGCGAATCTGCGGATTCAGCTCCAGAGCCCCCAAAAACTCCAACCCAAACTGGGCCGCAGTCCGCTCCGTCCCACCCGCGCCAAACACGTCGATCACCTCGCCATTCGGCAGAGTCATCTGCGACATATTCTCCACCAGGCCAATCACTTCAACCTTCACCTGATGGAACATCTCCAGAGCCTTCCGCGCATCCTGCAACGCAACGCCAGAGCCAGTCGAAACCACCACAGCCCCCGTCAAAGGCACCGTCTGTACCAGCGAAATCACCACATCGCCCGTGCCCGGAGGCAGATCGATGATCAGAAAATCCAGCTCACCCCACTCCACCTGCTGCAGAAACTGCCGAATAATCTGATGCAGCATCGGTCCACGCATCACCATGGGTTTATCTCCCGGCGAGATCAACCCCACCGAGATAAACTTCACCCCATGCGAAAGAATCGGCTCTATCCGATTCTCTCCAACCACATTCGGCTGCCGGGTCACGCCCAGCATCATAGGCACATTCGGCCCATAGATATCCGCATCAATCAGTCCGACCTTATAGCCCAATTTCCCCAGCGAAACCGCCAGGTTCACGGCCACAGTCGTCTTCCCTACCCCACCCTTGCCACTACCGATGGCCACCACATGCGCGACTCCAGGCAAAGGCTGCGGCCCCTGCGGCGCTCCTGCTCCCATATGTCCCATATCAAACTCCTATTTGTTCGTCATCCCGTAGGGATATGTTTTTATCCTTGCGTTGCTTGTTCTAAGGTTCGCACTCTCTAAACCCTATTTCCTGCCTCAAACGTGCCATCCATCCGGTAGAGCCGCACGCATCTCTTTCTTTCGCAGCGTCTCATCGCCCCGCATCTCACGCCGCCGCGCCGCATCTTCATACCGCCTCTTCTGATGCTCTGTCTCAGGCACAACCTGCGGCACTACCAATCCATGTCCGTCTTTATCCACAGCCACATACGTCAAATATGCCGACGAAACATGCCGCAGCCGATTCTTCCTTACATCCTCAACCATCGCCTTCACGCCAACCTCCATCGAGGTCCGGTAGGCGCGATTCACACTGGCCTTCAGAATCAGCAAATCGCCCACACGCACCGGCGCGACGAAGTCCAGATGATCCATACTCGCCGTCACGGTAATGGCCCGCGCATGACGTGAAGCTGCCATCGCTCCTACCAGATCGATGTACTGCATCAACCGTCCGCCAAACAAATTCCCCAGCGCATTCGCGTCTGCAGGAAAGATAATCTCACTGCGTTCCGACTGCGACTCAGCAACCGTCCGCTCCAAAATCAAATCGCTCATTCCTACAAGTCTAAATCGCCGACAGCATTGATGTTTTTATCCGCGGTCATCCGTGAAAATCCGCGGTCGCAAAACTTGCCAAGGCCACCCCAAACACCGCACCATCAATCCATGGACAAGATCGCCGCCCTCTCCGAAATCCTGCAACTCGATCCCGCAAACGCCTTCGCACGTTACGGCCTCGCCATGGAACACCTCAGCCAGGGCCAAATCGAAACGGCATTAACTGAATTCACCACTCTCATCGGACACAATCCCGACTACGTCCCCGCGTACCAGATGTCCGCTCAAACCCTCGCCAAACAAGGCCGAAACGAAGAAGCCCTCACCCGCCTTCACGAAGGCATCGCCGCCGCTCAGCGCATCCACAACGCTCACGCCGCCAGCGAAATGCAAGCCCTCCTCGACGACCTCGCTCATTAAACCTCCGCTACTCCCGATCCAACCCGTCGCCGTCCTCACAAATCCGCTGCTGCGTTCTTGTTTCATCCGAACCCTTCTATTGCACCAAACATCTATACTTAGACCATGGCGACCCCTCTCCCGACAACACTAGGTGCCCTCCGTGCCAGCGAATTCACCCCAGCCCGCCTTGCCCGCAGCGTAAAAGACGAGCTCCGCGAGAACCTCATCGCCAAACTCCGCGCCAAAGAGCCTCTCTTTCCCGGCATCGTCGGCTACCAGGACACCGTCGTCCCGCAGATCGTCAACGCCGTTCTCTCGCGCCACAACTTCATCCTCCTCGGTCTTCGCGGACAGGCAAAGTCCCGCATCCTTCGCGCCCTCACGTCTCTCCTCGACCCGCAGACCCCCTACGTAGCCGGCGCCGAAACCCGCGACAATCCCTACGCCCCCATCTCCAAGTTCGCCCGCGACCTCATCGCCAAGCACGGCGACGAAACCCCGATCGCCTGGCTCACCCCCGACGACCGCTTCGTTGAAAAGCTCGCCACCCCCGACGTCACCGTAGCCGACCTCGTAGGCGACATCGATCCCATCAAGGCCGCCCGCAGCAATCAGGACCTCGGCTCCGAACTCACCATGCACTACGGTCTCCTGCCCCGTGCCAACCGCGGAATCTTCGCCATCAACGAGATCCCCGACCTTGCCGGAAAGATTCAGGTCGCCCTCTTCAACATCATGCAGGAAGGCGACGTGCAGATTAAAGGCTACCCCGTCCGCCTCCCACTCGACGTAGCCATCGTCTTCTCAGCCAATCCTGAGGACTACACCGCCCGAGGCAAGATCGTCACCCCGCTCAAAGACCGCATCGGCTCCGAGATCCGCACTCACTATCCTGAAGACGTCGAAGAAGGCATCGCCATCACTGCGCAGGAAGCCTGGTCCACGCGCCACGCGTCGAACATTGAAATCCCGCACTACATCCGCCAGATCATCGAGCAAATTGCTTTCTCCGCGCGCGAAGACAAAAAGGTCGACAAGCGCAGCGGTGTCTCCCAGCGCCTCCCCATCAGCACGATGGAGCTCGTTCTCTCCAATGCCGAGCGCCGCGCCTTCCTCCACGATGAAGAACTCGTCGTTCCCCGTGTCGGCGATATCTACGCCGCGCTCCCCGGCATCTCCGGCAAGATCGAACTCGAGTACGAAGGCGAAATGCGCGGAGCCGACACCGTAATCCGCGAAATCATCCGCACGAGTGTAGCAACGGTCTTCGACAAGTACTTCGCCGCAACCAACACGCAGCAGATCGAGCAATGGTTCAACCTCGGGGGCACTGTCCAGCTCAACGACGCCCAACCCGCCTCCGGTTCATTAGCCGAACTGCAGCAGATTCAGGGTCTCTTCGAAAAACTCTCGCCGCTCAAGATCAACGGCAAGTCCGAACCAGAGCTCGCAGTAAGCGCCGCCGAATTTCTCCTGGAAGGCATGACCGCCCACAAGCGCCTAAGCCGAACCGAAGAACGCAGCTTCACCGCCGCCGAAAAGAAGCAACGCACCACCGATGCCGCCAACTACGCCGAGCGAATGCGCGAACGAGAGATCGAACGCGACGAATCCGCCCGCAACCGCACCCGCCGAGGCTTCAACTAGAAAGGTATTTTACTAAATCCGTATGTGGGACAAGGACGACTTTTCCTCGCGTTGGGTACAGGGAATAATCGCATTGCCGCTGATCGCATGGGCCATAATCGGCTCATATCTGATATTGGTCACCCCGTATCATTCCGTGAACCGTATGAATGGTGCGATCTGCGGATCAGTAATTGGTGCTGGTTATCTTGCATACCGCTGCCTTTGGTATGCCATTACCGGTCGCAATTGCATCAACCGAGAAGACTACTAAGAGGGGTTAGAATCCGCCATTCGAATACAAATCGTTCGTATCGACCCTTCTCTGCAAAAGCCGGGGTCATGATCGATACATTTCCTTTTGGAATCAATAGGTTGCCGCAGCAAGTACGAGCCTATCTCCAATCGAATGAATACTTTGCACAATATTGGCGGGGGTAGGGGGTACTTGCCCCCACACTTCATCTCGAAATCGGGGTCCAATTCATGAAACGCGTCCGCTATACAAAATTCACCGGCGACCTCACCTCCAGCTTCGGCCTCGAAGACCTCATGCAGGCCCTCGGCGACTTCTTTCTGGACTCCGGCTTCAACGACCCCTACTCCCAGTTCCAGGAGATGAACGACCAGACCCTCGAAAATCTCCGCGAGGCCATTCGCCAGGCCCTCGAGTCCGGCGAACTCTTCGACGAAGAGTCCCAGGAAAAATTCGAAGCCCTCTCCGAAGAACAAGTCGAAGAACTCATCGATCAGATCATCCAGAAGATGCAGGAACAGAACTTCATCAACGCCGAGATGCCCGAGCAAGGCAAAGGCGAACTAGGCGATGGCAACGCCCAAGCCCGCTTCGAAGTAACCGACAAGGGCATGGACTTCCTCGGCTACAAAGCCCTCCGCGAGCTCCTCGGCCCCCTGGGCAAATCCAACTTCGGGCGCCACGATACCCGTCACGAAGCCGCAGGCGTCGAGATCAACGGCAGCTCCAAACTCTACGAGTTCGGCGACTCCCTCAACCTCGACATCACCTCAACCCTCTCCAGCGTCTTCGCCCGCGAGGGCATCCGCACCGCCATCGAAGGCGAGGAAAACACCCCCCTCAACATCGAGTACTCCGACCTGCACGTCCACCAGTCCGACTACCAGTCCTCCTGCGCAACGGTGGTCCTGCTCGACTGCTCTCACTCCATGATCCTCTACGGCGAAGACCGATTCACCCCAGCCAAGCGCGTAGCCATGGCCCTCTCGCACCTCATCCGCACGCAATTCCCCGGCGACACCCTCAACCTCGTCCTCTTCCACGACACCGCCGAGGAAATTCCCGTCTCCCAGCTCTCCCGCGTCAAGGTCGGCCCCCACTACACCAACACCCGCGAAGGCCTCCGCCTCGCCCAGCGCATTCTGTCCAAACAAAACAAGGACATGAAGCAGATCGTCATGATCACCGACGGCAAGCCCAGCGCTCTCACCCTACCCGACGGCCGCATCTACAAGAACGCCTTCGGCCTCGACCCTCTCGTTATCGAAGAGACGCTTGAAGAGGTGAGCCGCTGCAAGCGCAGCAACATCATGATCAACACCTTCATGCTGGCCAACGACTTCACCCTCATGCAATTCGTCCAGAAGGTCAGCGCCATGTGCCGCGGCAAGGCCTACTTCACCACGCCGCAAACCCTCGGCAACTACCTCCTTATGGATTTCATGTCGCGCCGCATGAAAACGATCAACTAATTTCAAAATAATAATTTAGCCTGCAACCTCCTTCTGTGTGCCTACCTTTCTCAACGCATTTGCGTCATACTTTCGGTACAGCAAGCCTTACCATAAAGGACTTTTATGACGACGCAAGAAGAGCAGATGCTTCAGGACCTGACCGATCGCATCAACAACACACAGCTTTCAGAAAAGGATCCCGAAGCCGAACAGTTCCTCCAAAAAACGCTCAGCCGGAATCCCGATGCGCTCTACATCCTCGCTCAAACCATGCTGGTTCAGCAGTACGCCCTGGATCAGGCTCAGAAGCAACTAGCCGACCTGCGCGCTCAGCTTGATCAACTGCGGCAACAGCAACAACAGCCAAAACACGCCACAAGTTTCCTCGGCAGTCTTCTCGGTCGCGAAGATGCACCCTCCGCGCCACCACCGCCGCCACCGCCCACTCAACCGCAATTCACCCCCGTCCCCTCTTACCCCGTACCCGCCTACGGCACCCCACAATACGCTGCACCGCAGTCAGGGGGCTTCCTTCGCTCAGCCGCGCAGACCGCTGCCGGCGTTGCCGCTGGCGCATTGGCCTTTCAAGGCATCGAGAGCCTTATGCACGGCTTCGGCCACCCAGCCGGCTACGGCACAAGCATCGGCAGCTTTGGAGATATGAACCGTCCAGAAGAAGTCATCAACAACTACTACGGCGATTCCTCACCCCACGAGCATGCAGAACGCGCCGAACATCTAGCCAACGACCCTGAAGATCGACGCGACGACTCTCGTTTCTCCGATGCGGTCTATCGCGATGGCAACGATACCTCGGATCGGGACGATTCAACTCTGACCGCCGATACCTTCGCAGATGATTCAAACGACTTTGACGACAGCTCCAGCTTTGACTCGAGCAGCGACGACAATACCTTCTAAGACCGGCTGGGGCCCTTTATCGGGCCGCGCCTCAACTAATCGCCGCTTGGCTTTGCCCCATCAGCTTTGTCCTTGTGATGGAGATCCAAACCAAATTTAGGGGAACCCTTTGTTCCGGTCACCTTCACCGGAATCTCTGCGCCAGCTCCATCTTTCCTGAAGAATGGATCCACCGGCTTCAACAGCAGTGATTTCCATTTCGAAGCCACCATCTGTGACAGCTTGGCTTCAGTTCGCACCTTGCCACTGAAGTCGAACTCATCCCCATCAAGCGAATACACACCTGACAACTGAATCCTCGCGCCCGGAAGCGCAAAATCCAGCTCTTTGAATTTCAACCTGCTGTTTTCCATCGCGAACTGCCCGTTCATCTGCGACCGCACATCCTCTGCGCCAGGCTTTGCATCTTTTGCATCCCCTTGCGCCCGCAGACTCAGCATGTCAACCTTGTCCTGAACCTCGGGATTTGTAAAATGAATCCGCTGTAGCGTGAACCTACCCCTCAGTCCGATTCTCCGCGCGACACTCTCCTCGCCGGGACGAATGTGCAACTTCGTCTTCATACCCAACCGCCCTGTCATCACCACCGGCTGCGTCTTCACGGTCAGCTCCAGAAAATCCTGAATACGGCCATCTGGCACCTGCGCATCCACATCGATAATGTGGCCTTTGCCCTTCACATTGATGATCGCGCCAGTGCATGTAAAGTCCGAACGACCGAGTCTTGCATCCACAGGCTGCAGATAGGTATCGCCGCTCATTCCATCCACAATCGCGTGAAATTTCGTATGCAGCAGCATCGGGTGATTAGCCGTATCCAGTGAAAAGTCAGGGGTCTCCGTCGTTCCGTCCACCTCAATCTTATTCAGCTGACCCCTGAACTCTCCCACCGACGAGAGCATCCCGGCAATCCCTTTGATCGTATTCAAATCAGCATGTTCAAACGTGTACTTCCCCGTTACCGAGGAATCGCCGGGACTCTCATTCACCCACGGACCAAACGTTCCCGTCGCATGAATATCTCCGCGAGGAATCGCATTTACCAGCGTCGCGTCATAATTCCAGGGATTATTAGGGCCAACATTACGCATCACAATATGGCCCAGCTCAAAGTCCTTAGGGTCTTTATCCGGCTTGGCAGTGCCAATAATCAGATGCGAATCGTCGCAAACAATCTCATCGACCACAATCTTGATCTTGCCTAGATGCCGCTCGTTCTTCGCCCCTTGCGCTCGTACTTCTTTAGGCGGAATGTCGATTACCATGTGGGTCGCATAGACCGTACCCACATGCATTGGTTTTAGAAATAGTCCGCCAGGATTCGCATGAAACGCGAAGTGCCCAAGAGATATTAGAGGGTCCGTCGCTCCAGCTGCGACCACGTCATCGGGTGCAAATATCCGAAGACCATCGCCCGAAACTTCCAACCCCTTCGAAACGGAAACATGGAACCCATCCATCTCCACCTTACTGTCAAAGTGCGTGCTCAGGGTCTCAATCACACGTCCTTTCAGAATCGGCTCCGCACGATGCATCACCCATTCAACGGTCGTCGCTAGAACAATTACCCCGATCAATAAGGAGATCGCGATCCATCCCCAGACGCCTCGCTTATGCTTTGAAGCTCCCACGTTTATTTTTGATTCCTTATCAAAATTTCTCGCTAAAAGCTTTGATGCAGGAACAAGCCCTATACAAAATTAGAAGCCTGTTTATCTCTCATTTTTTGAGCCACATGGCAGCAAACTCTTGAACTCCTTCTGCGGGATGGAAGGCCCATCTGCTGATACACTCGAATACTTCCACCGCAAACCGTCACCAATATCTCCACAAAATTGGCGAAAAAAACAATTTCTATCGAATCTCTGTTACCGTTTTTTCGACCCCGTATCTAACGGGGCAGATGAAGCGCAAGCTGTCATCGAACATCCAAGGAGATCGCGCATGAAAACTTCCATGAAGGCAATGATGTTGAGCGCCGCCGTTACCGGCCTGCTCAGCGGCTCTACAACCCCTCTTCTTCACGCATCCACCAGCCACAACGGCGCGCAGTTCGGACAGCTTGCCTCTTCATCGGCATTGTTCCTGGCTGGCGATAAAGACAAACACTCCTGTAAAGGCAAGAACAGCTGCAAGGGCAAGGGTGGATGTAAGGCCGGCGACAACGGTTGCAAAGGCAAGAACAGCTGCAAGGGCAAGGGCGGCTGCGCAACCGACGGATCCAAGCCGCCAGCGGAGTAACCATGGCAGCTCCGCCGCGCATCACTCCACCAACCGCGGCGGAGCATCTCTTCTACCCCCTTTCTCTCGAGGTCACACATGCCAGCAAATCGCTTCAACGGATTCACGAACTACGGAGTCGGTATCGGCCTCCGTGTTCCGCACTATCGTCATATCCTCGAGAAAAAACCCATCGTCGACTGGTTCGAAATCATCTCCGAAAACTACATGATCGATGCAGGACGCCCCCTCACTGTTCTCGATAGCATCCTCGATCAATACCGCGTCGTGCAGCACGGCGTCTCCATGTACTTCGGCTCAGCCGATCCCCTCTCGCGTGAGCACCTCCGCCGCCTCAAATCTCTCGTCCGCCGCACCAAAACTCCCTGGCTCTCCGATCACCTCTGCTGGGGCTCAGTCGATGGCACCTACACCCACGACCTGCTCCCGATGCCCTACACCTTCGAAGCAGCCCGCATCACCGCCGAAAAGATCCGGCAGGCACAGGATTTCCTTGAGATTCCCATCGCCGTCGAAAACGTCAGCAGCTACGCGGAGTTTCACGTCTCCGAGATGACCGAGTGGGAGTTCCTCAACGAGGTCGTCGAGCAGGCCGACTGCGGCATACTCCTCGACGTCAATAACATCTACGTCTCTTCCCAGAATCACAACTTCGATCCGCGTAAATACGTCGACGCTATACCGGCTGAGCGCGTCGCTCAGATCCACATCGCCGGTCACTCCAGGTTCGAAAAATACATTCTCGATACCCACGATCATCCCGTGCTCGATCCCGTATGGTCCCTCTACGCCCGTGCAATCGAGCGCTGCGGCCCTACCGCTACCTTGCTCGAGTGGGACGACTCCATCCCCTCCTTCGACGAGGTCCACGCCGAAGCCCTCAAGGCCAACCGTTTTCTGCAACCTCAGACCAAAGCTGAACCATTGGCGGTCACCGCATGAGCCCCTCGGACCTTCAACTTCTTCAACGCCGTATGGCCACAGCCGTCATGCGTCCCCTCACACGCAATGAACAGATGCGCAAGCGTGATGCCTCCTGTCACTCCGTAGCCACCGAAGCCTCCGCGTTCATCCGGCCCAACGACCGCCTCACCTCCTTCGAACGCCTCGAAATCTATAACCGTCAATACTGGTTCCGCCTCTTTTCGTCCTTCGAAGAAGACTTTCCCGGCCTCAAGTCCGTCGTGGGTAGTCGAAAGTTCGAGACGCTCATGCGCGCCTATCTCGAAGCCCATCCGTCACGCTCTTTTACCCTGCGCAATCTTGGCTCGACGCTCGTTGCCTGGCTCAAGGAAAACCCTCAATACTCAAAGCCCTACACCGACTCCGCCATAGCAATGGCCGCGTTGGAGTGGGCTCATATTGAAGCCTTCGACAACGAATCTCGCACACCGCTCACAACAGGCGAAATCGCCGATCTCAACGCCGACTCTCACATCGCCTTGCAACCGTATGTTCGACTCCTCGCCGCTCCTTACGCCGTTGACGACGCCCTCCTCGCAGTGCGCGACTCCGCGCACGACTCCGGCGCACAAGCCAGCAACGCTGTCGGTATCCATCTCGTCCGGCGCACCCGCTCTCGTCGCCCCACCAAAGAGCAAATTTATCTGGCAATCCACCGTCACGAAGATACCGTCTACTACAAACGCCTCTCCCGCGAAGACTTCCACCTTCTTGAGTCACTGGAGCGTGGCAACACCTTAGGCGAAGCCATCGAAACCGCCTTTAGCGATACCGCTGTACCCGAATCAGAGCGGCCCGCAGTCATCCAATCCGCCTTCCACCACTGGATGCAAATGTGCTGGCTCTGCGCACCCCGCACCACCTCGGAGACTTTATGAAGTTTCTCCTCCAACTGCACGCTGCCTTCTGCAACATCGCGGCAAAACTATGCTCCCCTCTTCTTCTGGCGGTCCGCCTCTACTGGGGTTGGCAGTTTATACAAACCGGCTGGGGCAAGTTGCACACGCTGGCAAAGGTCACCGATTTCTTCGCTTCTCTTAACATTCCTTTCCCTGCCCTCAACGCTCATTTCGTCGCAGGGTTGGAATTCTTCGGCGGCATCCTGCTCATCCTCGGTCTCTTTACCCGTCCCATTGCGTTTCTGCTCACAGGCTCCATGTTCGTTGCCTTCTGGACCGCTGATCACGAGGCACTCGTCTCCATCTTCAGCAATCCCGGTAAGTTTTATGGAGCCGATCCGTACACCTTTCTCTTCGCTGCAATCATGCTTCTAGCCTTTGGACCCGGCCTCTTCTCGCTCGACGCTCTCATCGAGAAGAAGTTTTATCCCGTCGATACCTCCGCCAAGAAGCATCTGGAGACTGATGCAGTCACCGGTTAGCCAGGAGGAGGAGTCCACGATGATCGCGGCTATCCTCTCCGGTGATCGCGAGCTCTTCCATAAACTCATCCGACCCCACGAACGCAGTGTCTATCTCATGGCTCTCTCCCTCCTTCACAACGAAGCCGAGGCAGAAGACGCCGCGCAGGATGCGTTTTTAAAGGCCTACCGCAATCTCAGCCGCTTCCGTGCTGAAGCCCGCTTCAGCACCTGGCTCATTAGCATCGTCCTCAACGAGGCTCGCGGCCGCCTCCGCCGCACCAAGCCTGCACTCACCGACTCTCTCGACGACGACCGCGAAGGCAAAGTAACACCCAAGCTCCTCACAGATTGGCGCGAGATCCCCTCGCAGGCTCTTGAGCGCCGGGAGATCCGCGACCTCATCCGCCGCGCTCTCGTCGCTCTCCCTCTTGCCTACCGCGAAGTATTCGTCCTCCGCGAACTGGAAGACCGCAATGTTCAGGAAACCGCCGACACCCTTGGCATCACGCCTGCATCGGTTAAGATGCGCCTCCACCGCGCACGCCTGATGCTGCAGAAGACCCTCGCACCTCAGTTGAAAAGTGCCGTGCCGGAAAAGCGAAGGAGGTTCTTATGGTTCTGAATTGCAGTCACGTCTGGGACCAAATCTCCGGCTATCTGGACAACACACTCGACGAAGCCACACGCACAGATGTCGAGCGCCACCTCGCCCACTGCGAGATTTGTTCTGCCATCCTCGATTCCACGCGCAACATCCTCATCCTCACTGCGGACGATCGCGTCTTCGAACTCCCACTCGGCTATAGCGAGCGTCTCCACTCCCGCCTCACCGAAGCCATCCTCGCAGGCCCACCCCTGCCATAAGCCTTATCCTCGATGCATCATCGGATGCGTCACAAACTCCAGCGCCAGCACAACCAGCGTCAAAATCGCCAGCGCAAACTGCAGCCATTCCGATCTTCTCTTCGCCTTCGTCATCGGCTGCATTCGCCACTGTGCCGCCGGCCGTGCTCGCAACGACCGCACCCGCCACAACACATAAAGATTCCCAAGCGCGCCAGCCAAAGCCAGCAGCATCATCGGAATTCGGATTGCATCCGCATGAAATCCCTTAGCCGGCGCGTCCGTTCCCGCCGCGATCGCCAGTGCACTTAGCCCAATCAAAACCCGAAACCCACTCACAGCCAACACCGCAGTACAAGCGCTCTGCAGGATCGCGAATACTAACCCTGTCACATTAATCCACCAGAGCCGTCTGCGCGAAATCTCTTCGGTCATTCCCGCTCCGACTACCCGCGCCGCGCCCACAACATGTAGAGCCCCCAGGCCGCGACCGTGCAGTTATCCACAATCGTCTCATCGAGAATCATCGCTTCAAACTCCGCGACACTCACTCTCCGCACCACTAGATCACTCTCTTCGGCATCTGGATCAGGCTCCCCGACGGTTAGTCCCTCAGCCAGAAAAACATAGTGTTTCTGATTCATCACCCCATACGCAATCTGAAGCGTCGACAGATGAGTCATTCGCTCCGCTCGCAGGCCAGTCTCCTCGCGCAGTTCTCCCCGGGCAAGGTCCTCCGGAACAACCTTTGCGACCTCCCACCCACCCTGAGGAAACTCCAGAAACCGCCCACCCACCGTATACCGGAACTGCTCGATCAGATAGACAAAATCCCCTTCAGGCGTCCTATCTAACGGGATCACAATACAAGCTGGATCCTTATCAATCACACCGTAAATCCCACGCTGGCCATTCGCCCGCTCGATCACATCCTCGCGAACGCTCGTCCACGGGTTACGATAGACCTCACGGCTGCTGATCGTCTTAATCGTCAAGCCTGCCCCCAAATTAGTTTTTATTCTGGAACAGAAAACTCAAGATGCGAAGGATACTTTGCCGACTCATAGATCGTCTGCGTCTGCGCCTTATACGCACTCGCCGGAGCCTCCATAATGTTCGGCACATACGTCTGCGGATTCCGGTCATATAGCGGGAACCAGCTCGACTGCACCTCCACCATGATCTTGTGTCCCTTCAAAAACGTGTGATCCGCGCCATGCAGACTCCACTTGTACTCGGTAACTTCGTTCGGCTTAATCGCCTCCGGCTGTTCAAAGCTCTTCCAATACCGTCCACGAAAGATCTCATCCACAACCATCAACTGATACCCGCCCATCCCACCAGGCGCGTCATCCGGATACACATCGATCAGCTTCACCACCCAGTCCGCATCGCTCCCCGTCGTTGCAGCAAAGATATCGGCCACAACATCACCCGTCACGGTCACATCTTTATCCAGCACCGGTGTCGAGAAGTTCGCAAGATCCTTCCTTCCGCTGACAAACCTCTGATCCTCCACCAGCCACGTCCGCCACTTCGATCCATTCCCATAGGTCGCCTGAATCGGCCGGTTCCTATAAGGCACTGGATTCGCAGGGTCCGCCACATACGCCGTCTTAGACTCCGTTGCAGGCGCATCGAAGCTCAATCCATCCCCGCTGGTCAGATAAAGCTTAGCCTCGTGAAAACCAACCTTAGGCGGCCATGCCTCATAGTGCTGCCACGTATTCACGCCAGTCCTGAAGCTGGCCGTGTCCTTCAAATCGAATCCAGCCCGACCCTTCAGATACTTCTCAAAGAACGGAGCCTCAATCGTCTTCCGGTACTGATCTCCCGTGGCCGCACCAAAATCCAGCGCCCCAAGATGCCGCGTCGTCGGTCCCCATCCACCGTGGTTCCACGGGCCCAGCACCATGAAGACCTCGTGGTTCTTATCATGCGGTTCCAGTGCAGCGTACTCCGCCTGCGTTCCCCACATATCTTCCTGGTCCCACCATCCACCCACCTCAAGCGTAGGAACCTCCACCTTAGTCAGGTGCGGCTCCACAGCCATCGCCTGCCAGAACGACGTATACTCCGGCTCCTCCAAAAACGCCTTCGCCGTAGGCAGTTCCGCCATCCCGGCACTTTTCGCGGCCGTGGCAAAGTTTCCATTCCGCAGAAAGAAGTTGTACGTATCTTCCTTCGCATCTACCCGGACATCCGTCTTCTGACCCTCCAATTGCTGCACATAGTCGAAGCCGTACGTCTCGCGAAATGCTCCATTATGAAAGAAGTCATCGCCCATCCAGATATTCGTCATTGGAGCCTGGGGCGAAATCGCCTTCACCGCCGGATGCGCGTCGATCCCCGCCATCATCGCCAGAAATCCAGGATACGAAACCCCATACACACCCACGCGTCCGTTGTTGTTCCTGACATTCTTCAGCAGCCAGTCAATCGTGTCCCGCGTATCCGTCGTCTCATCCACATCCGTCTTCGTCTTGTGCTCGACGACAGGCCGGTTCATCACAAACTTTCCTTCCGACTCATATCGCCCGCGAATGTCCCCATATACAAAGATGTATCCACTAGCCGCCAGTTCCGGCTTGCTTACATTCACGCTCGTCGATGAATTGTTATCCGTTCCATACGGCGTCCGCTCGAACATAAACGGCAGCGCCGGTCCCGCATTCTCCGATCCCGCAGGCCGCAGAATCACAACATGCAGCTTCGCCCCATCGCGCATCGGCACCATCGCCTCCGACTTCACGTAGTCGCGAAAGTGATTCAGCCGCACTCCCTCGTTGCTGAACCGCTCCATCTGGCGCTCGCCTGCACCGCGGCCGCTTGAGCCAAAGTTCATCTTCAGCCCAGACACCTTCCCTCCCGCATCGCGTACAAACTCGACCCGTACCGGCGACCCTGTCACAAAAAAGTGGTCCGCCGATTCCGCCTTCAACTCCGTCCGGGGCCATCGCTCGCCTTCAAAAAATAGCGAACCACCCTCGTGATACACAGCATCCACCGTATCCGGCTCTGCCGCCGCCCGGTACTGACCGACAAATTCATCCAGCTTGTTCCCCGATTCCGCAACAATAGCCGGATCAATCGGCCGTGCTGCTGCGTTCTGCGCCACCGACACAACGGTGGAAGCCAGTGCAAATCCGGAGAACATCAACATGAGCGAGCGGCGAAACATCATCTTCTAAAACCTCAAAATGAAAATAGCAAACAAGCGACCGCAGATAACGCAGAGAAGTGCGAATCGAGAGCATAAGGCAACCTTCAAAATGTCTTTGCCTTTACTCCGCGATCAATCCGCGAAATCCATGGTCGCCGGAGTTTAGGTAAGGATCGCAGGCGTAGCCGCACACTGGAAGCCGATCTTGTTATGCGACCCATCGCAGAACGGACGCTTCTCGCTATGTCCGCAACGGCAAAGCGAAATCGCCGGCTTGCCCGTCAGGTCCCACTCTTTGCCATCGGCATCCTTCAGGACAATATGCCCTTCAACACGCAATGGACCATTCGGGCGAACCGTAATCTTGACTGCTTCTTCTGACATTATTCGAACTCACTCTCTTTCAAAGGGGGTGAGGTCAGCATAGCAAACCCCGGCCATATCGCGGCGGACCACCTCAATGTTCGAACGTGTCGAAGCCACTGTACTAGCTGGAATTGCTTTCCGCTGGTAATGGACACTTGGCAAACCGTATTTACCGTGAAAATGTTGTCACTCGTTGTCCACGTCGTCCCCCCCTGTGCGTGGCAAGTTATCAATTCGGGCTAGCGAAAGCATTTCCTTTATGTTTGCACTTGCCTGCATCGTACCTCTTTGATAGATGCACAAAGTCTTTCCTATGAATAAGTTGTTTGGCGTGTAAACTGCTCGTCTCTCCTGCGCAAGTCACCGCGGGGCAAGGGATGGCAATCCTGTGCCAATAGGAAAGGGCACACCATTTTGCCTCAGATTTTCTCACGCGTATGACGACTTTAGGGAGTTATACAATGACGAAACTATTTGGCTTTGTGGTCCTCTTTGCTGCCATAACGTTCAGCTTCGGTCAGGAGGCGGTCGTAACCCACCATTATGACAACCTGCGAACCGGCTGGAATTCGAATGAAACGACGCTAACACCGAGCAACGTGAACCCGACGACGTTCGGCTTGCTCCAATCAGTGCCACTGGACGAGCAAGTTGATGTACAGCCGCTCATTGTCCCGAACGAACTTATCACTGTGGGCCCCCACAAGGGCAGGCACAGCAACGTGGTCTACGTCGCGACCGAAAATAACACCATCTATGCAATTGATGCCTCGACAGGGGTGGTGCTCCTGAATCCCAATTTTGGTCCACCAGTCCCCAAACCGCTGGGTTGCAACAACAACTCGGCGGTGGTGGGGATCAATGGAACTCCGGTCATCGATGTGGCAAGCAACAGCATGTATGTGATCGTTTATACGATGGGAAACCCGAATACCAACTTTCTGCCCGCCGTCCCGACCTACACGATCCATGAGCTCGATCTCGGCAGCTTGAAAGAGCGGATGGGGCGCAAGCCCATAGTGGTGACCGCATCGCATAAGCTGACCGACGGCAGCACCTACAATTTCAACGCCGCGGTTCAGCGGCAGCGTCCGGCATTGCTGGAAGCCAACGGAAACATCTACGCAGGATTCGGCAGTTTTTGTGATTTTAGGCCCAACAGCTCGCGCGGCTGGATTTTGGGCTGGCACATAGGAACTCTAGGAGTTCTGCAGCCGCTGTCCGCCAATGAGCTTATCGACACCCAAACGACCCCTAAGAGCAGCTACTATCTTTCTTCGGTATGGATGTCGGGACATGGCCTATCCGCCGATGCCTCGGGCAACATCTATTTTGTCACCGGCAATTCGGACAACGTCAACAACGTATACGACGGCGTGACAGATATCCAGGAGAGCGTAGTGAAGTTCACTCCGAATTTGTCCCTGACCGGCATTTTCACCCCTGCGGATGAATTCTTTGAAGATCAAAACGACAAAGAAATGAGCTCAAGCGGAGTACTATTGTTGCCTTCGCAAGCCGGTCCCATCCCTAACTTGGCAGTGGCGGCTGGTAAAGAGGGCAATATGTACCTTCTTAACCAGGCTTCCTTAGGAGGTTTCACCTCGACGAACAGCGGAATTGTTGGCGCTGTTGGGATTGGCGTGTGTTTCTGCGGGGAGTCCTATTTCTCGTCCGGAGTGCCACACGTCGTGAGCAGTGGTGGCCATGTCGTAACTCTTTGGAATCTCCAGACCTCGCCTTCAGTCAAACTTGTCAACGCTGGCACGCAAACCATCACGAGTGGCCAGGACCCCGGATTTTTTACCAGCATTTCGTCGTCCGGATCAAACAACGCCATCATCTGGGCGGTGTCTCATCCGGCGAGCGCCACAAGCACGGGCGTGACACTCTACGCAATCAATCCTCAGCCATCGGCCGGGAAGCTCCCAATCCTGTTTAGTGCCGTAGCCGGTTCATGGACGAATATCGCAGCTAACGCCAATATCGTTCCAGTAGTCGCAAACGGCCACGTATATGTGGCGAGCAACAAACAGCTCACCATCTTCGGTCTGCTGAATGGCGCCGCCGCCAAAACGATCATCCCCGAACCGGCAGTACAGAGCATCGCACAGCTGCAGAGCGCCTCAGAAGTGCAGAACGTCTCATCCAATAGTGCTCAGCATCAGCATGAGATTTTCGGCACGATCAGCGACATCAACGGGTCACAGATCACGGTCAAGAGAAGGACAGGGAGTCTATTAACCGTCGATGCGTCGGTTGCCATCAAGAATGAGCTATGTGTGGGCCTGGAAGTTGGAGAAGCAGTTGATGTGCAGGGAGCATTCGACGAGAACGGCGCGATGTCAGCCAATTCCATCCAGAAAGCTAAGGACTCGTCGGACTCGTGGCCGAGCGACAGCTAGCGTCAATGATGTTTTCTGTCTTTTGCGGAAGCGGGGAGTCATTTCTGCTCTTCACGACATGCTGCCATCCTGTCACACGGGCAACGGAGCAACGGTGTCCATAAGCGATCTGGAAGCTCTCAAGACAAAGATCGACACCCTGGTATTGCGCACGACCGAGTTAAGAGAAATCCAGCTCTACCTCGTCCACATAACACCAGCCCCAATCCTCTCGCGGCTCAATCGACCGCATGATCGGATGCTTCGTCTTGTGAAAGTGCTTCGTCGCATGTTTATTCGGAGATGAGTCGCAGCACCCCACATGACCGCAGATCTTGCACATGCGCAGATGAACCCACCGTCCGCCTATCTTCAAACACTCCTCGCACCCAGGCGCCGAAGGCTTTACATCCCGAATCTCATCCAAATGAGTGCATTGCAGCTGAGCCATTTATCCCTCCCATCCAAATGTCACTCCACACCAATCTGCAATCAAAGTCAAAATCCGGTTGTGTCTCCGTTTGAATTTCGAGATCGACGCGAGCATGATCGATAGATCAGCAGGACCCGGCAAAGTAGGGGATTGGCCCTAACCGCGAAATCTATCAGCGCACCTCATTCCGAGCGGACTATACGCTGAGCGTGCTTTTAAGGAGAGCAGGCATGCCCCGACCAGTAATAAACGGCATCGCACCACTTTTTATTGTGCACAACACTGCAGCCGCAGTCGGCTTTTATCGAGATAAGCTTGGCTTCGACGTCATCTACCAGGAACCGAAACATAATCCTTTTTTTGCAATCGTTTGCCGCGACGGTGCGATGCTCATGGTCAAGCGAGTCGCCGTGAACCCGGAGCCCAACTCCACGCGCGATCCCTCGGCCCGGTGGGACGCTTACATCAATGTGCCTGATCCAGATGCGCTAGCGACTGAGTTCACGTCGCGTAAAGTCATCTTTTCCGTACCGCTAAAGGATACTGCTGACGGCTTGCGTGGATTCGAACTGAAAGATGCTGACGGCTATGTCTTATTCTTCGGTCGTCCCCGCGAAAATTCAAACTGAGATACAGCACAAAATCCACTGTCGCCCCCGTCAATCGCCCAAGCCTTCCGTGATCCCATACTCCTTCAGCTTCCGGTAGAGCGTCGTCTTCCCAATCCCCAGCAGTCGAGCCGCCATCAGCTTATCCCCTTTCAGTTGCTTGATGGTCCCCAGAATCGCACTCTTCTCCATCTCCGCAATCGACACAATAGTTCCATCGCCTCCAGTCAACCTATCCTCGTCTGCGGATACCTCGCGAACATCGGCGTCATACCTCTGTGGAATGCTGTGCATACGAAAGTCCTGCAACTGTGTCGGCAGATCGCCCATGTGCAGCACCGGTCCCGACGACAAGGCACAAGCCCGCTCGATCGCGTTCTCTAGCTCCCGAACATTACCCGGCCAGTCGAACTCCGAGAGCACCCGCAGCATATCTGCTGAGAAAGTCCGTGCCACGCCAGTCTCCCGTTGCATCTTCTCCAGAAAGTGCATTGCCAGCAACGGTATATCCCCACGTCTGTCCCGCAACGAAGGAATCCGCAGATTCACCACGTTGAGCCGGAAGAAGAGGTCCTTGCGAAACCGCCCCTGCTCGACCATCGCCGACAGGTTGCGATTCGTCGCCGCCAGCACCCGCGCCGAGATAGGCCGAGCCTGCGTCGACCCCACCGGCCTCACCTCCTTCTCCTGCAGCGCCCGCAACAACTTCGCCTGCAGGTCCAGCGGCAACTCGCCAATCTCGTCCAGAAACACTGTGCCGCCCTCAGCCGCAGCCAGCAGCCCCTCCTTCGCGCGATCCGCTCCAGTAAACGCACCCTTCACATGTCCGAACAGCTCACTCTCAATCAGCGTCGGCACCAGCGCCCCGCAGTCCACTGTCACAAATGGCTTCGCCGCATTCGGTCCATTCAAATGGATCGACCGAGCGACCAACTCTTTCCCCGTCCCGCTCTCTCCCAGGATCATCACCGGATGCGTGGAGAAAGCCACCTTCGAGAGAATCCGATAAAGCTTTTCCATCTCCGGAGACTGCCCTACCAGACCGCCGGCGTCCTTCTGCGACCTCAGCTTCTCCCGCAGCTGTCGGCTCTGCAGGTCAAAGTGACTCCGCTGTCCCGCCCGATCTAGCACCGTCGTCAGTTCCTCCAGCGCAAACGGCTTCGTCAGATAATCCGCTGCTCCAATCCGCATCGCCTCCACGGCCGACACCACCGTAGCAAACGCCGTCATCACCACCACCGAGGTGTCCGGATACAGTATCTTCACCTGCTCCAGCAGAGCGAGTCCGCCGCCATCCGGCAGCTTCAGGTCCAACAGCAGCAGGTCGATCTTCTGGTGCTTCAGAATCGTCCGCGCCGCTGCTACACTCCCGGATCCCATCACCGCGAAACCTCTCCGCTCCACAACGTCGCAACAGGCCTTTCGCACCGCGTCGTCATCGTCGACCACCAGCACGTGCAGCGACGGCCCGCCCGCCCCAATGGACTCCTCCTGCCCAATTCCAACGACCCTCAAAGCATCCAGCGGAGAGACCCCTACCAGCACACCCGACGGAGCAGCTCCCGTCAAACTCTCCTTACCGGCCATCGTTCCCTCTCGTTTCTCAATCATTCCCGCATCTCCCCGCTTCGCCCTTCGAACGTCCGTCCGCGTCAGCATGCAATCCATCCCGCCTCGGCCTTCAGCACCGTCTTCGTCCCACACTCCGCCGTGACACACCTGCCAAACATACGGTCAGCCGTGGCCCTATCCGTCTGCGTCAAAGCAGCCCATTCCACTGAGACACTCGTCCCCACCCCTGGTTCGCTCGCAACCTCCAGGCGTCCGCCCGACATCGCAACCAGTTCCTGCACAACTGTGAAGCCAATGCCACGGTCACCAGCCCGAGATATCGCTCCGGCCCGCAACGCCTTCAGCATCTCCGCGCTCATCCCGCAGCCAGCATCCGACACCGTCAACACCACCCGCCGGACCCCATCGACCATCATGCCTTTTACACTGATCAGGATGCCCTCATTCCCCGAAGTAGCCTCCGCGGCATTCTTCACCAGGTTCGTTACGATCCTCTCGACCGCCTCTGTCGGCATGTTTACCGGCTGAAAACCACCGGCATTCCACACGATCTCTACCTCGCGTCCAGCGATTTTACCCAACAATCCATGGCACCGCTCCACCACTTCCAGCAAAACGGTCGCAGAAGCCTCATCCTCCGGCATATTTCGCGCATGGTTCACCAACCGCTCAATCATCGCCCAGCTTCTTTCGCTCAAAAGTCGAAGCTCCGACGCATACTCTCGATGCTCCTCGTGCAACACCCCAGGCATCGCCAGCAATTCGGAGTAGAGATTCAACGCTCCCAACAGGTTTCCGGCGTCATGCGCCAAACCCGCGCCCTCAGCCACATGTGCAACCACTGGTCCCGACTGCTCATCGCTGCCGAACTCCAGCGCACGGCTCATATGCCGAAGCGCCACAAAATGCCCTGAAAGATCCTTACTTCCTTCTACTCCCGAGGCGGTCCTGCTCTGCGTTGCCTGCATGGCTGTAACTCCATTCCGATTACTTTCTCGCAATTCGGATGCACTTACGTAATCAATTCAAGTGCCAAACTGGAACTCTCTTTCTAAGTGATTGATCAACATGAGTTTCGCGTTCAATCGCCCGGAAATCAAGGCCTCCAGCATGAAAGATGAAATTCCCAAATTGAAACTCCACCACCCCGCCACCAGACAAGTCCAATAAAACCTGATATATATGGCCCAAAAGGGGTTTTTCCCAAAACGGAACCGGTACCAAATCGGGAACAGCCAAACCACTATAATCACCTGATGTCACTAGCCGCTTCGCCCCTCTTCCGTCCAGGCAACCGCCCCGCAAACGCTCTCCGGCCCATCCGCCTCACCCCCGACTTTGTTGCTACCGCAGAGGGTTCCGTCCTCATCGAATCCGGCAACACCCGCGTCCTCTGCAACGCCACCATCGAGCAGGGCGTCCCGGGTTGGCTCCGCAACTCCGGCCGCGGATGGGTCACCGCCGAGTACGGCATGTTGCCCCGTGCCACCCTCACCCGAACCCCACGCGAGAGCGAGCGCGGCAAAATCGGTGGCCGCACCCACGAGATCCAACGGCTCATCGGCCGCAGCCTCCGCAGCATCGTCGATATGAAGGCTCTCGGCGAGCGCACCATCATCCTCGACTGCGACGTCCTCCAGGCCGACGGTGGAACCCGCACCGCCGCCATCACCGGAGCCTGCGTAGCCCTCGCCCTCGCGATCAACAAGCTGGTCGCCGCCGGAACCCTGAAGGCCTCACCCCTCCGCCAAATGGTCGCTGCCACCTCGGTAGGCATCGTAGACGGCAACATCCTCCTCGACCTCGCCTACGAAGAAGACTCCCGCGCCACCGTAGACATGAACGTAGTCATGCTCGCCGACGGAGGCCTAGTAGAAACCCAGGCCACCGCCGAAAAAGACTCCTACTCCCGCAAGCAACTAAGCGAAATGCTCGACTACGCCGAAAAGGGCATCCACGAACTCCTAGCCGCCCAAAGCGCCATCCTCAACTCCGCCGTCTAACGGACGCAACAAACATCGCACCCCCGTTGCTGCTCTTTGGCTGTCATCCCAGCCTATGTAGAATAGCTGCCTATGGAGCTACACCACGAGGGGAACATCATGAAACAAAAGACCGAAAAGCAAAGCCCCATCGCAAAAGAAACGCACGAAACCAGACTCCAGGGCTTTGCCTCCCTCTGCGGCACCCTTGCCATCGGCCTCTTCGTCATGACCTTCGTCTTTCAGAACTTCGTCATCCCCTCATCCTCGATGGCGAGCACCCTCCTCGTCGGCGATCACGTACTGGTCGAACGAGCCACTCTTGCGCCACCAACTTCATGGGCTTCCTTCGTGCCATACCGCGAACTCCATCGAGGAGAACCCGTAGTCTTCTACAAGCCCGTGGAAGAGGCAACCGGCGAACATATGCCCCTCGTCAAGCGTGTCATCGGAATCCCCGGTGACCGCATCCACCTCCGCCGCGGCATCGTCTATCTCAATGGAGTCGCCCAGAACGAGCCCTACGCCGCCAAACCCACCTACGCCAACTACGACCCCTACCGCGACGACTTCCCCTCCATCCCGCCAGCAGACATCCCCGGCATCACTGCCGAATGGTCTCTCGACCTCCCCACCCACATCCACGGCGAAGACCTCGTCGTCCCTCCAGACAGCTACTTCGTCATGGGTGACAACCGCACCAACAGCCTCGACGGCCGCTACTGGGGCTTGGTCCCGCGCAGCAACCTCATCGGACGCCCCCTCTTCGTCTACTGGTCTTTCGTAACTTCCCAAGATCAGATGTACAAAACGAAGCCCTCAGAGCAAGCCAGCTTCACTCTTCACCAGATCACCCATTTCTTCGACGAAACCCGCTGGAGCCGAACTCTTCACAGGGTGGAATAGCAAAAAGATCACTGCCGCTTGAGCTTATCTCCCTCATGGTCTCTGCACTGCACCACCCGCCCCGAGCGAGTTATACTGACTCTGTTCGGGCTGCATCTGCTGCAACATAGCGGAGCGGCACTGGAGAAGACCATGAGCCTCACACAACCACGCGACTCGGCCTCTCAGCCTGCCCACAAAGTCACCATCCAGCATCTCCTCGATAAAAAGCAGCGAAGCCAACCCATCACTGCCCTTACAGCGTATGACTATCCCACTGCGCGGCTCGTGGATGAGGCTGGAATCGATATAGTCCTGGTCGGTGATTCGCTTGCCATGACCGTGCTTGGCCACGACAACACGCTATCGCTCACTGTCGACGAGATGCTGCATCATGCGCGAGCTGTCAGGCGCGGTATTCGTTCCTCCTTTCTCGTTGTCGACATGCCTTACGGCAGCTACCACACCGGAATCGAGGACGCTCTGCGCAACGCTACGCGTTTCGTCAAAGAAGCCGGCGCAGAGGCCGTAAAAATCGAGGGGGGTGCAAGCCGCGCAGGCTTAGTGGAACAGCTTACCCTTGCTGAGATCCCTGTCGTCGGTCATATCGGGCTCACCCCGCAGTCGCTGCACCGTCTGAGCGGCTATCGCGTACAAGGTCGATCGTTGCCCGCCATTGACTCACTCATTGCTGATGCAGCGGCACTGGAGTCTGCAGGCGCAGTCGCGATCGTCCTCGAGGGAATACCACGCGAGGTTGCAGCGCGGATCACCGCAGACTCTGGCATTCCCATCATTGGTATAGGAGCCGGACCCGATTGCGACGGTCAGATTCTCGTCTTTCACGATCTGTTCCATCTCACCTTCACCTCCACCGCAAAGTTCGTTCGCGGCTTCGGCGATGCCGAAACATTATTTCGCAAAGGCATCGAGCAATATCGTCAAGCGGTTGCCAGCAAGTCGTTCCCGAACGACGCCGAAAGCTACCATCTGTCTGCCGACGTACTCGCTGGCTTCCAGGTACCGGAACCACAAATAATCTAAGCCGAAAATGCAGATACTACAAACGATCAAGGAAACACGACAGGCTTGTGCCATCGCTCGCGCAGCCGCCGGCGGCTCCAGCACCTTGGGGCTCGTGCCCACCATGGGCGCCTTGCACGAAGGCCACCTCTCGCTCATTCGTGCAGCCAAAAAGCAGAGCGATATCGTCGTCGCAACAATCTTCGTCAACCCAGCCCAGTTCGGCCCCAACGAGGACTTCGCCCGCTACCCTCGCACCTTTGCCTCCGACTGCGAACTCCTCGAAGCCGAGGGCGTCGATCTTCTCTTCGCCCCAGCCGTTGAAGAGATGTATCCCACCGGCACTCACCGCACCTTCATCGAAGTCCCAGGCATCAGCGACCGCCTTGACGGCCTCTCACGCCCCGGGCACTTCCGCGGAGTCGCTACGGTTGTTGCAAAGCTGTTCCATATCGTCTCGCCGGATTTCGCATACTTCGGCCAAAAAGACGCCGCGCAGGTAGCCGTCCTGCGTGCGATGGTTCACGACCTCAACTTCCCCGTGGAACTGGTCGTGTGTCCTACGATACGCGAACCGCAGGGCCTCGCCCTCAGCTCGCGCAATCAATACTTGAACCTAGACGAGCGCAACCATGCCCTCACGCTCTCACAGGTGCTCGCCTCTGCCAGTGCCATGGCGACCGCAGGCGTACACGATGCCGGCCAGCTAAGGTCTTCTATCCTGCAGCGTTTGAAATCTTCACCCGCTCTCCTGATCGATTACGTCGAAATCGTAGATCCTGCAACCCTCGAATCAATATCCGACATCCGAAAAGGAGCCCTCATCGCCATAGCGGCATGGATTGGCAAGACCAGGCTGATAGACAATGCCCTCCTATCCGCGATGAACCATTAATCAAAAATGCCCGCCCCGAAAGGACGAGCATTCCCGCAAAACGACCGCCTTTACTTGTTCTTCCGATATCTCTGAATCAAGCTGTTCGTCGAAGAGTCATGCGACCCATCGGGCTCACTCGAACTCTCAAGCTCTCCAAGAATCCGCGTCGCCAGCACTTTACCAAGCTCCACACCCCACTGATCGAACGAGTCGATGTTCCAGGTCGCGCCCTGCGTGAATACGGAGTGCTCATACAACGCAATCAGCTTGCCCAGCACCTCAGGCGTCAGGTGGTCAGCAAGAATCGTATTTGAAGGGCGATTCCCCTCAAACACACGATGCGGCACCAGCCAATCCGGTGTGCCCTCAGCCTTCACCTGCTCGGCAGTCTTCCCAAAAGCCAGCGCCTCAGCCTGTGCGAAGACATTCGCCATCAGCATATCGTGATGCCGTCCCAGCGGATTCAGCGTCTTGTAGAAGCCGATGAAGTCGCAAGGAATCAGCCGCGTCCCCTGATGAATCAGTTGATAGAAAGAGTGCTGTCCATTCGTTCCCGGCTCACCCCAATAAATCGGGCCCGTCTGGTAGTTGACTTTGGTTCCATCGAGCGTCACATGCTTACCGTTCGACTCCATCGTCAACTGCTGCAGATAAGCCGGAAACCGCTTCAGATACTGCTCATACGGCAGAATCGCCACCGTCTGAGCGTCGAAAAACTCCGTGTACCAGATCGTCAGTAATCCAAGCAGCACAGGCAAATTCTTCTCAAACGGCGTCGTGCGGAAGTGCACATCCATCTCATGAAATCCAGCCAGTATAGAGCGGAAGTTATCTGGCCCAATCGCAATCATCGTCGACAAACCGATCGCCGAATCCATGGAGTACCGTCCACCAACCCAGTCCCAGAACCCAAACATATTCTCAGTGTCGATACCAAACTTCGCCACCTCCTTCGCGTTCGTCGAGATCGCCACAAAGTGCTTCGCCACGGCCTTTTCATCGCCAAGCTTCGCAAGCGACCAGTCACGCGCCGTATGCGCGTTCGTCATCGTCTCCAGCGTCGTGAACGTCTTCGAGGCCACCAGGAACAGCGTCTCCTCCGGGTCCAGATCCTGCACCGCCTCCGCGAAGTCCGTTCCATCAACATTGGAAACAAACCGGAAAGTCAGATCCCGCTGGCTATAGTGCTTCAGCGCCTCATACGCCATCACCGGCCCAAGGTCTGAGCCGCCAATCCCAATGTTCACTACATTGCGAATCTTCTTTCCTGTGTGCCCCTTCCAAGCGCCGCTCCGCACCCGCTCCGCAAAGCCCGACATCTTATCGAGCACAGCATGCACCGCCGGCACCACATCCTCGCCATCCAGAACAATCGACTCCGTCTTCGGCGCACGCAGCGCAACATGCAGCACCGCACGATTCTCCGTGATATTGATCTTGTCCCCACGGAACATCGCCTCGATCTTCTCGCGCACCCCCGACTCCTCAGCCAGCTTCACCAGAAGCTTCAGCGTCTCGTCGGTAATTCGATTCTTCGAGTAGTCGAGAAAGATCCCGCCCGTCTCCGCAGTAAAGCGCTCACCACGAGCCGGATCCGCTTCAAACAGCTCACGGAGATGTTTCCCCTGAATCTGCTGAAAATGGGCCTGAAGGGCCTTCCACGCTGGGCGTTCGCCGAGAGGTGCGAGTTTTGTTGCCGTCTGCATCGCTTTGCTTCTCCTTTATTAATCAGCTACTTGTTTTATGCTTTTAGTTTAGAACCCGATTGCCGATCTTTTCACGCACACTCCATTCACATCGTGTTAAAAGCCCGCTCCTTGCGGCGATACTGCTTGTGCGTTTATCGTAGATATAGTCCGGCTATCGCCCCTAATTCGTACTTTGCGAACGCCGCGACGGAAAGGGAATTCTCTTGAGTCTCACTCCCCGCCGCCCTCTAGCGCCACCCGTTCCGCCCCCTCTTCCCTCTGCCACGGCTCCAGTTCCTCCTCCTGCACCCAAGCCCACCCCAGCCTCCGCGCTCGACGCCTTTACCGGTGACCCTAACTTCATGACGTCCCTCGCACGCGGACTCATCGTTATCCAGGCATTCACACAGCAGAATCCGCAGATGACCATCTCGCAACTCAGCGTCCGCACCGGCCTCTCGCGCGCCGCTGTCCGCCGTTGCCTCTATACCCTCACTAAACTTGGATTCGCCGGCGCCGAAGATGGATCACGATATTCTCTTCGTCCCCGCATGTTGACTCTCTCCCACACCTACACCACCTCCAACACCCTCTCCAGCGCAGCCCAGCCCATCCTGGAGCGCATGTCCGCGGCTCTTCGCGAGTCTTTCTCGGTCGCCACTCTCGATGGCGACGACATCGTCTACGTCGCCCGCACCACCGTCAACCGTGTCATGGCTGTCGACCTGCACATAGGCAGCCGTCTGCCGGCCTACTGCACCAGCATGGGCCGTATTCTTCTTGCCTACCTGCCCAGCGAGCAACTCGAACAGTATCTCGCCCGTGTCGTCCTCACACCCCACACCACCCGCACTGTCAACTCTATCGAGAAGCTCCGCCTTCTTCTTCGCAACGTCCGCCGCAACGGCTACGCCCTCTGCGATCAGGAATACGAAGTAGGTCTCCGCTCTCTCGCCGTACCCGTCTTTTCTTCCTCCGGTCGAGCAGTGGCCACCATCAATCTCAGCGGCAGCGCACCCCGCATGTCTGTCATTGAAATGCAGACTCGATTCCTCCCTCACCTCCGCAACGCAGCCAACGAGCTAGGAGTCTTCCTCCGCTAACAAGCCGAACCTGCAATCTCCCGCAATCTCTCTGATCGCCGGAGATCTAACACCGTCCATCGGAATCAGCTTGGTAATCTTTTTTGCGTAACCTGCGTCTATTCTGTTAGACCATTGAACCATTGCTGTGCTTATCATAAGAACGTTCACCCACAACCTGAGCTTTTGCTTACACTACTAACGCCCCCGGCCTGATGCCCAACGAAAGTCCCGCGTATTCTCACCTCCTGCTACACGACCAAGCTTGCTCTCTCCTCCGAGGACCTCGAAGCGAGGGACTTCGTCTCCTCCGCAGCCACGGGTAGCTCCCTATTGGACTTTGCCATCGTCCTGCCCACATATAACGAGCGGGACAATATACCTCTCGTTATCGCGCGCCTGACAGAAGCGCTTCGCGGACTCACCTGGGAGGCGATCTTCGTCGACGACGACTCCCCCGACGGCACCGCGGACGTGGTCTCGTCTCACGCCCGGTGGGACTCTCGCATTCGCCTTATCCACCGCATCGGCCGACGCGGACTCGCATCCGCATGTATTGAGGGAATGATGGCCACCCAGGCGGCCTTCGTCGCCGTAATGGACGCGGACCTGCAGCACGATGAGACCATCCTGCCCAGGATGCTTGCGCGGATGCACCGGGAGTCGCTGGACATCGCCGTCGGCACGCGAAACGCCGAGGGCGGCAGCATGGGTGAGTTTAGCCATGGCCGTGTATTGCTCAGCGAGATGGGCCAAAGGATCAGCCACGCCGTCTGCCGCTGCGAATTGACCGACCCGATGAGCGGTTTCTTCATGCTGCGCCGAAGCTTCCTGCTCGAAGTCGTGCGTGACCTGCAGGGCGGTGGCTTCAAGATCCTCGTCGACCTGCTCGCCTCCAGGCGGAGGCCAGTGGCTATCGGCGAGATTGGCTACACCTTCGCGAACCGCCGCCACGGCGAAAGCAAGCTCGACGTCGTCGTCGGCATCGAATACCTCTTCCTGATCGTCAACAAGCTCCTGGGCGGCATCATTCCGGTGCAGCTGACGCTATTTCTTCTGGTCGGCGGCCTCGGCCTGGTCTCACACCTCGCTTCCCTGCTGGTCCTCACTCGGGTCGGCCATCTCCACTTCGTTCCGGCGCACGTCGTTGCGACCTTTATCGCCATGACGGAGAACTTCTTTCTCAACAACCTCATCACCTTCCGCAGCCGTCGCCTGCGAGGACTTCGGATGATCCCCGGCGCGGCGCGGTTCCTACTGGTGTGTTCGTTTGGCGCCTGGGCCAACGTCGTCTTCACCCGCGCGCTGTGGCAGTCTGGAGCGCAGTGGTACCTCGCCGGTTTCGCCGGAATCGTTCTCGGCTCTGTGTGGAATCTCTCCATCAGCAGCCTCTTCACCTGGGGCACCCAGAGCCGGACGGTACCCCAGGAGCAGACGGACGAAATCTTCGCCACAGACATCGAGGTCTCCCGTTGAGCACCACGCTACAGCCTCTGACAGACTCGCTTCAGCAGATGCAGCATCCTCCCCGCCGCCGCGGCATCGTTCTCGTCTTTTGGATACTCGTCTTCGCGGCGATGCCCGTTTGGATTGCCTTCGACTCTCCAGGCTGGGACCTGGCCATCTACCATACTGCGATCCGCGCCCTCGCCGCCGGACACGACCCCTATGCCGACGCCATAGCCATCCAGCAGCTCTTTCACAGCCAGTTGGCCCTTCACCCGAATGCCCAGGTACCCTACAGCTACGTCTACTCCCCCATCACTCTTCCGTTCCTTCGGCTGATCGGCGAGTTCCCCATCTGGCTCAGCGGCAGCGTCTACTGGCTCGTCTACCTGGCCGGGATTCTCGCTCAAATCTGGGTAGCGATGCAGGCGACGACAGATACCGAGCGTCGCTACTTTATCTATCTCGCCCCAGTCGCCGCCTTTTTTCCGGGCTTCCTTGCCAACGGAACCGTCCTGAGCGGCAATGTAGCCTACATCCTCTACGCTCTGGTTCTCCTGGCCGCAGTCCGTGGCTGGAGGCGCGGCTCATGGCACTGGTTCTACCTGGCCACGCTCGCCGCCTCGTGCGTCAAGGCTCCGCTCCTCAGTCTGGTGGTGATTCCCATCCTCTCCGCCCGCAGACAATGGCTCCCCGCCGGCATCACGACCGCCGGTGGTGTCGCGCTCTTCGCCATCCAGCCCTTGATCTGGCCCACCCTGTTCAAGCATTACCTGCAAGCCGTCGAACTGCAGTTCCGCTACAACCGCGACTTCGGCTGCAGCCCGTCCGGCCTCTTCAGCGGAGTCCTCTACGATCGCGGCATCCCCTACTCGCCCGCCAGCTTCATCTTCTATCTCTGCTACGCGATCCCCCTGTTCGCGCTGCTCCTCTACCTCTCCCGCCGGTTCCTCAGCGGCGGCTTTTCTCTCAAGCAGTGGATTCCGGTTCTGCTCGTCGGCGTGATCCTTCTCAACCCACGCCTCATCGAATACGATGTCGCCCCGCTCGCCCTTCCCCTCGCCCTCATCGCCTGGCGCTTCCTCAGCTCATTCACCACTCCGGCCAGAACCATTCTCGTTCTCTCCATCTTCTTTGCCGTCGCCAACGCCTTCGCGCTCTACAGTTGGGATCTCCGCAAGCTGATCGATGGCCCCTTGCTTGTCCTCTTCTTCCTCACCGGCAGTTGGAACCTCCTCCAGGGTTCCCGTCGATTCACCGCCGCCTCCAAGCTCGGCGCAACCATCTAGGCCGTCGCAGGCGCGACACACCGCACAAATGAAGCCCCCTGCTCCGCCTCCACGATCACCTCTTCAAATCCTTCCGGAATCACCACCGCCTGCCCCGGAGCCAACTCCACCTCATCGCCCGGAGTAATTACCGCAACCGTCCCCTTCAACCCCACCAAACAACCTCGCCCCGCCATCGGCATCCGCAGCTCTTCCATCTCTTCCAGATCAAACCGGTCCACGACAAAATACTTCTGTTCAATCAGCCGAGTAAACCCATCCATCTCCCGAGGCGCAACCTTTCCCGCCTGCGTCTTAGCCTTCGTCACCGCAAGCCCCTTCTCCAGATGCAGCTCCCGCGGCCGCCCGTAGTCATACAGCCGATACGTCACATCGCTCGTCTGCTGCGTCTCCAGCAGCACCACTCCCGGCCCGATCGCATGCACCGTCCCCGCATCCACAAACAACATATCGCCCACCGACACCGGAACCTGCTCAATCAGCGACTCCATGGTCCCATCCGCCACCGAAGCCGCAACAGCGGCAACCGTAACGCCCTTCTTCAGCCCCAGCGAAACATAAGCACCCGGCTCGGCCTCCAGCACATACCAGCACTCCGTCTTCCCACGAGCCTCACCCACCGCCTGCGCCTGCGCATCATCCGGATGGACCTGCACCGAAAGCTTCTCATTCGGAAACAGCAGCTTCACCAGCAACGGAAACTCCCCGTCGCCCAACTCCTCCGCCACCGAAGCCAGCGTCTGCCCGGCAAACTCCCCAGTCTCCACAACACATTGAGGCCCCGTCAGCCAGGCCTCACCCACCAGTTCAGTGGTCCCCGTATCCGAGTACCACGGCGATAAATCCTTCTTACCCCAAACCCTCTCACTAAACCACGGCTTCAACAGAAACGGCGCAATTCTACTCGTCATCATCATCCTCTGTAGGCTCTTTCGTTCCTAATATCTTCTCTAGAATACCGTTTTATTTGTTGACCTTTCGCGCGGCCAGTAGCGGCCAGTAAACGAGCCCGCTTGTGCACGTCTCGCAATTCGCACAAAAAAAACTATCGCTATCGTCAACAAACCACTAGCTCTCCGCTTCCGGCCACCTATCTATCAATACCTTTAGCGAAGCATTACAAAAGTCTTACACCCACACTTCCCGGCCGCTGTTAGCGTTGATATCAGCAGTTCTAAGGATAGCGAAAAGACATGAGCCCTTCCGTAATTACCACCGAAGAAGCAAAGACAGCGCAGACCGTTACCACACGCCCCGCGGTCATTCCCGCTGTCGCCGAAGTCAAGATGAAGGTCAAGCAGGACCTCCGCATGGGCCGCGAGTACCAGCAGGGTCGCATCAACTGGATCACGACCATCGCCATGGGCTTGTTCCACGTCGGCGCCATTGCTGCCCTCTTCTTCTTCTCATGGAAGAATCTGGCTGCCTTCGCCATCATGTACTTTTTCGCCATCAACATCGGTATTGGCGTAGCCTATCATCGCCTCCTGACACACCGTGGCTATCGCACCCCCAAGTGGGTCGAGTACTTCGTCACCATGTGCGGCTGCCTCGCCCTTGAGGGTGGTCCCATCTTCTGGGTAGCCACTCACCGCGTTCACCATCAGAACTCCGACCAGGAAGGCGACCCACACACTCCGCACGACGGCACCTGGTGGGCTCACGCCGGCTGGATCCTCTCCGGCCGTGCCATGCACTCCGAGACCGCCCTTCTCGGCCGCTACGCTCCAGACCTCACCCGCGATCCCGTCCATGTCTGGCTCAGCAAATACCACTACATTCCTCTGGTCGCCACCGGAATCCTTCAGATCGCAATCGGCGCTCTTCTCAGCCCTGCTCATCCCGTCATCGGCGCGCTCGGCATGGTTCTCTGGGGAACCTTCCTCCGCGTCACCGTCGGCCTCCACGCCACATGGCTCGTCAACTCCGCCACCCATCTCTGGGGCAAGCGCCGCTTCGAAACCAAGGACGACTCCCGCAACAACTGGTGGGTCGCCATCCTCACCGGCGGCGAGGGCTGGCACAACAATCACCACGCCCACCCCGTCAGCGCCCGTCACGGCCTCGCCTGGTACGAGTTCGACATCAATTACTACTGCATCTGGCTCCTCTCCAAGGTCGGCCTCGCCGAAAAGATCCAGATCGCCAAGTTCGATCCCAAGAACCCCAAGCCCGCCGGAGCCTAACCCACCGGCATCTCAATCCCAAAGGCGCAGAGCTTACCCTCTGCGCCTTTCCTTTTTAATCGCCCATACATACCCGACGCCAAAAACCCGCATCACACTCGACAAGTCGCGATAGCGTCGCTATCCTCTTACTCCGAAGAGAAATACGGGCCCTTGAAGTTGATTGTTTTGTTTCGTCGAAACAAAAATTCTCTCTGAGAGGCACCATGAAAGCCACCTCGAATCTTCTCCTGCTTTTCGCTTTCATTGCAGCGGCATGCTTCGCGCCCTATTCTGCCGGAGCAGCCTTCCAGAGAGGTGGTTCCTCGCAACAGCGAATCACCTGCTCTTCCAACAACGGGAATCGCAACTGGTGCGACATCGGCGGTAGCCGCGACGTTCGCCTCGTCCGTCAGATCAGCGGCTCAGCCTGCATACGCGACAACACCTGGGGCGTCGACCGTCGCGGCCTTTGGGTCGACCGTGGCTGTCGCGCCGAGTTTATGGTCGTGAACAGCAACAACAACAACTGGCCGGGGGGCCAGTCTTGGCGCACAGTCACCTGTTCCTCCAACAACGGTCGCAGAAACTGGTGTGACATCGGCGGACGTCGTGACGTTCAGCTCTCCCGCCAGATCAGCGGTTCAGCCTGCATACGCGACAATACATGGGGCGTCGACCGCAGCGGCATCTGGGTCGACCGTGGTTGTCGTGCCGAATTCCGCGTCCGCTAACCCTAACGTCACAGGAGCCGCCTACGGTAGCTCCTGTCTCCTCCGAATCAAAGCTTAGGAGAAAAATCCGTCATCGTCATATAGGTAGAGTCGATCTTTTCCACCAACTTGCCGTTCGCCTCCGATGCATCTCTGACCTTCACCCACTCCGGATCCGCTTGAAAACTCTTCCAGTTTGTCGCTGCCGCCGCACGGCTCGGATGCTCCAGAATGTAAATCAAAGTCCGCCCCTTCAGGGGCTCATCGGTTGGCGTCCAGTAGGCCACGCTCTTCAGCCCATGCCTCGTGAACAGCGCCACCGTGTGATCGCGGAACCGCCGCAGCAGATCATCCAATCTGCCCTCCAACGCGTGGTACACACGCAGCTCATATACAACCTCCGCGTTCGCCCCATCACTCTGAGCCCCGGCGTCAGCCGCAGACATCATCATCAGCGCCCCCATTCCCTGCAACACCATGCGTCTGTCCATTACGATCCCTCTCTCACATCACCGAGATAGTATCCGAAGCTCTATACTTCCTCCAAGCCATGAACATTACTCGACGCCGCGGAGCCATCGCCACTTTCATTACCCTCGGCGTCCTCCTCGTCGGCGTTGCCGTCACGCTCAATATCGGCTGGATAGTCCTCAACGAGCGCACCGTCGCGCTCGCCGTTCTCGGCATCATCCTCTTTTCGCTCCTCATCGCTGGTGTCGTTCTCAACACCGTCTTCCTGGTCCGCGAGATCCGCCGCAACGAGCGTCAGGACTCCTTTCTCAACGCCGTCACCCACGAGCTCAAGACTCCCATCGCCAGCATCCGGCTCTACCTCGAGACCCTTCAACGCCGCCCCCTCGACGAAACTCAGCGCCAGCAGTTTTACTCCATCATGCTCGCCGACTCCGACCGCCTCCTCGCAACCGTCGAGCAGGTCCTGAAAGCAGGCCAACTCGGCCAGAAGCACCGCCAGCAAAACCGCACCCTCATCGATCTCGCCGCACTCGTTACCGACTGCATCGCCATTACACTTCAGCGCCACCACCTTCCCGCCGAAGCCATCGTCCTCGAACCCATCGCCGGAGCCGTCAACCTCCACGTCCAGGGCATCGCCGAAGACCTCCGCACGGCTGTTCTCAACGTCCTCGATAACGCCATCAAATACTCTCCCGACGGAGTCCATGTCCGCTGCTCTCTCTCCATCACCCACTACACCTGGGTCACTCTCAGCATCACCGACACCGGTCTCGGCCTTCCTTCTAATCAGCACAAACGCATCTTCAACCGCTTCTACCGCGTTCCCGGCCGCTATACCGTAAAAATCAAGGGCACCGGCCTTGGCCTCTTCCTCGTCCGCAACATTCTCCGTCAACACGGAGGCGAGGTCTCCGCCAACAGCCCTGGCCTCAATCAAGGCACAACGATCACCCTGACACTTCCCCTCGCAAACTCAACCGCACCGCTTTCACCGGTGCATTCCAGCGCGAGCTTCCAATAAAGAAATACCTCCCACGTACAATCACCGGAGATATCTCGACTGTGGAGAGCCATGTTCCTCCTCTGGAAATATTTTGCTCTAGGCTTCAGCGCCCTTCTGCCGCTCGTCAATCCACTCGGATCTGCTCTGGTTTTCCTCGGTCTCGTCGGTATCTCTCCGCAGCATGTCTACCGAGCACTCGCACGCAGAATCGCAATCAACACCGTCATCTTTTTCGCCGTCGTCCAGCTGATCGGCTCATCGCTCCTCGGCTTCTTCGGCATCTCGCTTCCCATCGTTCAGGTCTCCGGCGGCATCGTCCTCGCAGCAATGGGCTGGTCCCTACTCAACGAGAAAAGAGCCGTTCCTAATCCAGAGAAGACGCAGGCGGCAACAACTCCAGCCGAAACGCAATCCGAGGTCGACAATCTATCCGAAAAGGCCTTCTACCCCTTTACCTTTCCGATTACCGTCGGTCCCGGCTGCATCGTCGTCATGCTCACCCTCAGCGTCCACGCTTCACGGGGAGATCTCACCACCAAGCTTCTCTCGCACGTTGGCCTATTCATCTCAGTCATCGTCCTCAGTGTCCTCATCTATCTCTGCTACGCCTATGCGCCGCGAATCACGCGTGCCATCTCTCCATCCACCGCTCATGGCATCCTGCGAGTCATCGCATTTATCCTTTTGTGTATAGGCGTCCAGATCGCCTGGAACGGTCTCAGCCAACTCCTAACCGACGTTCTCCACCCGGCATAGAATCTGAAGACATGGACATGACTTCCACACTTACAAACCAATCGCGTAATCTTGTGGGCGCAACCATTGGCGCAACCATTGGCGCATTCATCGGCCTGGCCACCGTCGCAGGCCTCGTTACCTGGCAAGTTCAGCACGAGAGCATAATCGCAGCAACAATCGCCGCCGGACTCATACTGTTTCTTGGTCACATCAAGCAAGGGGCCAAAACAACAGCATTATGCTGTGCCCTTGGTTTCGCTTGCGCGCGGCTTACCATCTCCCTTATCCAGTAGTGTGGAATGCATGGCTGACTTAACCACCGTTGCCCCTCTGATCGCCGTTGTAGAAGACGAAGACCACCTCGCCCAGGGCCTGCTCTTCAACCTCCAGGCTGAAGGCTACCGCACCCACCACGAGGCCGACGGCGACTCTGCCCTCGCTTGGCTCCTATCAACAAAAGAACCCATCGCCGCCGTCGTTCTCGACTGCATGCTTCCCGGCGCCGACGGCTTCACCATCGTCCGTTCCCTCCGCGAAGCCCAGCGCTACACGCCAGTGTTGATGCTCACCGCCCGCTCCCGCCCCGAGGAGGTCCTCGAGGGCCTCGAAGCCGGCGCCGACGACTACCTTCCTAAGCCCTTCGATCTCAACATCCTCCTCGTCCGCATCAAGTCTCTTCTCCGCCGCACCGCATGGCAGCGCACCCAGACCCCTGAGACCAGCGAATCAGAACCGGCAGGCCATCCCGTCGAATACGCTTTCAACCATCGCACCATTCGCTTCGACATCCTCGAACTCGTCGCCCCCAATCGCACGACCCATCTCACCCTCATGGAGGCTGACCTCCTCCGCTACTTCACTGAGCGCGAAGGCCAGATCGTCTCTCGCAAGCAAATCCTTGAAGAGGTCTGGCGCGTCCACGAAAACACAGACACTCGCGCCATCGATAACTTCATCGTGCGCCTGCGCCGCTACATCGAAGACGACCCCGCCAACCCGCAGCACCTAGTCACAGTCCGAGGCATAGGCTACCGCTTCCTAGCCAATCCGTAGACGCTTCCTCGCCACGCCCCAAATGTCCTCGAAATCTTTTCGCAGTCGTCTTGTTTTGTCGTCATCCTGAACGCAGTGAAGGATCCCTGTATTTGTCTTTCCTTTGCCAGTTTTGAACCCGCCTCAGCCCTCTGCAAATTCGTTCAGTACAAATAAATCCACCTCTTAGCCCATTCGCAACAACAGCGCGCGAGACGGGTTATCTCTGTCTACGCGATACACTAAGACCAAGCACCAGCTCATGCGCATCTTCACCCGCTACATCCTCCGCGAAGTCATCTCCTACGCCCTCCTCGGCGGAGCCCTCTTTACCTTCGTTCTCTTCATGCGCGACCTCGGCAAGATCCTTGAGCTCGTCGTCCGCGCCTCCGCATCCGCATCTGACGTCGCCCGAATCTTCGCCTATACCCTTCCCAACGCGCTCACCCTCACCATTCCCATGGCGGTCCTGGTTGGCATCCTTCTCGGCCTCTCCCGCCTTGCCTCCGACAGCGAAATCACAGCCATGCGCGCCGCCGGCATGGGTGCTCTCGACTTCGTCCAGATCGTCTCCATCGTCTCGGCCGTAGCACTGGCCCTCGGCCTCATCAATTCCCTGTATGTAGCCCCTCGCTCCTCCGCCGCTCTCCTCTCTCTCGAAGAATCTCTCAAGTCCTCTCAGGCCTCCTTCGAGGTCCAGCCGCGTGTCTTCTACGAGGACTTCCGCAACTACGTCCTCTACATTCAGGACGTCTCTCCCGCCGCCGGCGCCGCCGTATGGCACCACGTCTTTCTCGCCGATCTCACCCAGCCCGCCACTCCCCACATCACCACCGCCGAGCAAGCCCTCGTCGTCAGCGGCGACGCTGCTGACGGCGACGCTCAGTCTATCCGCCTCCATCTTCTCAGCGGTGGCCAGCATCAAACCTCTCCCACCGACCCCAACCAATACAACATCTCCACCTTCGCCTCCACCGATCTCCCCATCCAAACCGGCTCCTCCGAAGACTCTCATCTGGGCCGCGCCGATACACCGATTCTCGCTCTTCCCCTCTCCGAACTCTGGCACCTCGGTGGCGCGCCCGATAGCGACATCCCCGGCCATCCCGCGCGAATCTACCGCATCGAGTTCAACAAGCGTTTCTCCTATCCCTTCGCCTGCCTCGTTCTCATGCTCGTCGGCGTGCCCCTCGGCCTCTCCTCGAAACGCGGAGGCAAGTCCACCGGCTTCGTCCTTACCATCCTTCTCGTCTTTGTCTACTACTTCCTCTCCTCCATCGGCGTAGCCTTCGCCAAAACCGGCAAGCTCTCGCCGTTCCTTGGCGTATGGGGAGCAAACCTCATCTTCGCCGCCGCCGGTGCCATGCTTCTCTACCAGATGTCGCGCGGCGGCATAGCACTCGGCCTCTTCTCCTCCATCGGCACGTCTATCAACAAGCTCCTCGCCCGTTTCACTCGCGGCAGCGATCCCGCCTCTCGTACCAAGGTGGACATCGCCACACTTCTCCGCCGCTTCCGCAGCACCTTCCGCATCCAGTTCCCCCTCCTGCTCGACGACTACATCATGCGCGAGTACGCCACCAGCCTTGGCCTCGTTCTCCTCAGCTTCACCACCCTCTTCCTCATCTTTACCTTCTTCGAGCTCATCGGCGACATCATCCGCAACCGCACTCCGCTCGTTACTGTAGGCGACTATCTCCTCAACCTGATCCCCTTCATCCTCTATCAGGTCACCCCCCTCTGCGCCCTCGTCGCCGTTCTCGTCACCTTCGGTGCCCTCAGCAAGTCATCCGAAATTACGGCAATGAAGGCCACCGGCACCAGCCTCTACCGCATCGTCGCGCCCGTCCTCGTCGTTACCCTCTTCATCTCCGTCGGCCTCTTCGTCTTCGACGAGTTCTATCTTCCCAACGCAAACCGCCGTCAGGAAGCCCTCCGCTCCGTCATCAAAGACAAGCCCGCCCAGACCTTCCTCCGCCCAGACCGCAAATGGATCTCCGGACAAACCACCGCAGCCGGCCAGCCCGCCCGCATCTTCTACTATCAGTTCTTCGACGCCGACCGTAACGTCTTCGCCAACCTCACCGTCTTCGAGTTCGAACCCAACACCTTCATCCTCAAGCGCCGCATCTTTGCCGCCTCCGCCCATTGGAGCCCTACCGACAACACATGGGTCTTCGAAAACGGATGGGAGCGTACCTTCAGCGGCGAAACCATCGCCTCGTACAAACCCTTCACCACGGCAACCTTCCCCGAGATCCACGAGCAGCCCGGCTACTTCAAGAAGGAAGACCGCCCGTCACAAGAGATGAGCTATAACGAGCTCTCCCGCTACATCTCCGACCTCAAGCAATCCGGCTTCGACACCAAACGACTCAGCGTCCAGCTCAACCGCAAGCTGGCCTACCCGCTCATCACATTGGTCATGGCCATCATCGCCATCCCCTTTGCACTCTCCATGGGCAAACGAGGCTCACTAGCTGGCATCGCCACCGCGATCCTCCTCGCCATTGCCTATACGGTTGTAGATGGCATCTTCCAGGCGATGGGTAACGTCAACACCCTTCCCGCTATGCTCGCAGCCTGGACGCCCGACCTCCTCTTCGCCATAGCAGGCACTTACCTTCTCCTTCGCACCTCTACCTGATCTGCGACAACCGCCCACGTTCCGCGCTCTGGTACGCTAATCCTGCAAAAATCATTCAAAACTCCTAAACTGAGACAAACGATGACCCTCAAGCTTCCCTCTCTGACCCTCCTGGCCACCCTCACTGCCGGCGCCGCAACAGCCCAAACCACCACAACCACGACCCCGAAGAAGCCTGTAACCCATCACACCACCACGGCAGCAACAACCGCCAAGACCGCAGCCGCCAAGACCGCAACTCCAGTCGCAAACCCCGCAGACAACCCGCCCGGCGTTCCCAAAATCGAAGGCGCACCCAAGCCCCTCTACGCCCTCCGCTACGTCGACACCGTCATCGGCACTGGCGCCCTCGCCGAGCCCCGTAAGTTCTACACAGTCCACTACACCGGCTGGCTCACCGACGGCACAAAATTCGACTCCTCCGTCGACCGCGGCACCCCCATCACCTTCCCCTACGGAGCCCGCCAGGTAATCCCCGGCTGGGACACAGGTTTCCAGGGCATGCACGTCGGCGGCAAGCGTCGCCTATACATCCCCTACCAGCTCGCTTACGGCGAAGCGGGCCGTCCTCCCGTCATCCCCGCCAAGGCCGATCTCATCTTCGACATCGAACTAGTAGGCCAGTCCGACACTCCGCCTCAGCCCAAGCCAGCTGCCACTCCCGCGTCTGAAACCAAGCCCCCAACTGACACCACAAAGCCAGCCACCGACGCAAAGCCAGCCACCGACGCAAAGCCCGCCACCGACGCAAAGCCCGCCACCGACGCGTCTCCAGCCGGGTCCACCGCCCCCACACCCCAGCCCAAAACTCCTCCGCATCCTGAGGGCCTGTAAGCACGTCTAATCTCGGAGCGCCTCAATAAACCAATATGTTTGAAAGACTTAAACCGTTAACCCCCTACCTCAGGCGATATTGGAAATCTCTCGCCTGGGGCGGGGTTTCGACCATTCTTTACAACGTCATCAAGGTACTTCTCCCCGCCGTCATCGGCCACGCCGTCGACGACATGCAGCACGGCATCACCCAGCAGAAAATCCTCTTCCACGGGCTCCGCCTCCTCCTCATCGCCGCACTATCCGCCGTCTTCCTCTACATCACCCGCCAGGTCATCATCGGAGCCTCCCGCGAGATCGAGTTCGACCTCCGCAACGATCTCTTCAGCAACCTCGAGCGCCAGGCGCCCGTCTTCTTCCACACCCACCGCACGGGCGACATCATGGCCCGCACCACCAACGACCTCAACGCCGTCCGCCAGCTCCTCGGCCCAGCGATCATGTACAGCGCCAACACCATCGTCTTCATGGCCGCCGCGCTGCCCTTCATGTATCGCATCAGCCCCAAGCTGACGTTCTTCGCCTTTGTCCCCATGCCTGCGGCCTCGGTCCTCGTTCAATACTTCGGCAACCGCATCCATCGCCGATTCGAGCGCATCCAGGCCATGTTCTCCGACATCTCCGCCAAGGCCCAGGAGAACTTCTCCGGCGCTCGCCTCATCCGCGCCTTCGCCCAGGAAGAGGCCGAGATCGCCTCCTTCGAAACCGCCAACATCGAGTACATCAAGCGCAGCCTCCACCTCGTCCGCCTCATGGCCATGCTCTGGCCCACGCTCGAGTTCGTCCTCGGCCTCTCGCTGATGATCACCCTCCTCGTAGGTGGACACGAAGTCGTCTCCCACAACATCACCGTCGGCCAATTCACCGCATTCAACGTCTACATGGTCCAGCTCACCTGGCCCCTCATCGCCGTAGGCTGGGTCGTCAACCTCTTCCAACGAGGCACCGCCTCCATCGTCCGCATCGACGAGCTCCTCAAACAAAAACCCGCCATAGCCGACGAACTTAGCGACGAGGAGCTAACAGACCACAATGTCCGCACGGGAAGCAACTATTTCAACATGAAGGGCGATATCGAATTTCGCGATCTAACCTTCGCCTACCCTGGTTCGCCGCCCATTCTCAAGGACATTAACCTCCGCATTCCTGCCGGCTCATCGCTCGCCATCGTCGGCCCCACTGGCTCGGGCAAATCTACGTTAGTCAACCTTATCCCCAGACTCCAGGACGCTGCACCCGGCATGGTGCTAATCGATGGCACACCTGTTCGTAAGTGGTTGCTCAAACCTCTGCGTGAAAACATCGGCTTCGTCCCCCAGGAGACCTTCCTCTTCTCTGACACCATCCGCCACAACATCTCCTTCGGCACGCCCGACGCCACCTCCGAGCAGATCGAGCAAGCCGCAACCATCGCCCACATCGCCACCGAAATCCTCGACTTCCCTCGCGGCTTCGAGACCATGGTCGGCGAACGCGGAGTCACTCTCTCCGGCGGCCAGAAGCAGCGCACCTCCATCGCCCGAGCCGTCATCCGCAACCCACGCATCCTCATCCTCGACGACGCCCTTGCCAGCGTGGATACCTACACCGAAGAGCGCATTCTCTCCGGCCTCCGCCAGGTCATGGAAGGCCGCACGACCATCTTCATCTCCCACCGCATCTCCACCGCCCGCAACGCCGACCAGATAGCCGTCCTCGTAGCCGGCCGCATCGCCGAACTAGGCACCCACGACGAGCTTCTAGCCCGTAACGGCTACTACACCAGCCTCTTCGAGAAACAACGCCTCGAAGAAGAACTCTCCGTAGCCACCTAAACTCCTCGCGGTTGCAGTTGTGGTTGCTCTTGCCCTTGCCGCATCCTTCCCTCTCGGTCGTCATTCTGAGCGAAGCGAAGAATCCCTGTATTTGTTTTTGCTGTTGCTTTTGCATTTGCCGTTGCCTCTAGGTAACCCAAGGCTTTAGCCTTGGGCCTCTCCGACTCGCCACACACTTGGGGGCTCAGCCTCTGGGGTATGCCTTCCTCTTCCTCCCAACAAATAATTCATAATCAACCACTTACAAAATAAACCCCAAAATTCCCCAGCAAAATCCCATGTCAAGCGCCAAGACAAGCTAACCCTATACCCACCAACAACATCCCAATTGCAAAAGAGTTATGCTCCATCCTCTACCATTTAACTAGTACTCAAAATAATCCCAGCCAAAAACTGGGACTTTCGCCATTAAACCCATAACCCTTTTAGAAAGACGAATTTACCCGTAACCCATTTATTATGACGAATTTACAAGAATAAAATCGACTAAGCTATTGACTATACATGACTTACACACCGTACCCCCCCGGGGTAGCCAGAGACGATCGAACTCCTTCACTCCCACAGAAGACCCTCGCGCTTTGGGTACAGACGACGCGAGAGAGGGACACTATCCTGTTGACAGTCGTATCACCTGCATATAGGGTTAGCGCGACGTTACCGCTTACTACTGAAGGGTTTGCAGCAATGGAGAATGAACCATGAGTATGGCGCGAGGATTTAGGGCGATAGTCACAGATAGCCATTTCTGGGTACCGTTTTTGGTGCTTTTGGCGGGAATTGCGCTACTTGTAGTACTGCATTAGGGGTAAAAGAGCTGGAGAGACGGATGGCAAGTGTGGTCGCAAAGGTGGAAAAAGCTGGTTTGTCGCTGCACGGTCTTGGAGTGATCTGCGGATTGACCGCCGGAGTCTGGCTCGGAGCAGCCGAGGCTCCCACAAAACTGGTAAACGCGGGCTTCTCCCCCTTCGCGATCTCCCTCTGCATGGTCGCTGGGGTATTTACCGCACGATGGACATTTCCGACCCTGCTGAAAGGCACCGGGTACGTCTTCGCCGATCTGGCCGAGAAGAAACACCTCATCGTCTGGGCCTTGCTCGCAGGAGCCCTCTGGGCGGTAGCCAACACCCTGACCGTCTTTGCAATTCGAGACGTAGGCCTCGCCGTAGCCTTCCCCATGTGGAACGCAAACTCGCTGATTGGCCTCTTCTGGGGACGAGTTCTCTTCCGCGAACTGGAAGGCGCCAGCGTCAAGAACATCGCCAAGGTAGTCGTCGGCGCAATCATTATCGTGATCGCAGCCGTCATGCTCGGCTTCAGCACTATTCAAGGCGGCAGCATGGGAAGCCACGCCTTCCGCGGCATCGTAGCCGCTCTCGGCGCGAGCCTCATGTGGGGAACAATGTACGTCCCCTACCGCAAGGCATACCTCAGCGGCATGAACCCACTCTCCTTCGTCACGGCATTCACCGTTGGAGAGCTGGGAACAGTACTGGCTCTAACCCTCGCGCTCGACGGCGGCCTGCACTCCACGGCATTCCAGTTATTCCACATGCCGGGTGTGCTGTTCTGGCTCTTCCTCGGCGGATTCGTCTGGGTCATCGGCGATCTGTTCCAACAGTTCGCCGCAAAGTATCTAGGCATAGGACGCGGAATTCCGCTCTCCAATACCAACCAGCTATGGGGTCTCGCCTGGGGAGCTCTGGTCTTCGGCGAGTTGGCCAACGCCGACCGGCATCATATCCTGCTGGTCATCGGCGGCTCGGTTCTTATGATCCTCGGAGCACTGGCGATCAGCACAGCGGTAGCCTCGGCAAAAGAGCACTCCTCAACCAACGAGGCGATCTCGCGCGAGTGCATCCGCTACGGCCTCGACTACCACCAGACCATCATGGCGCAGGCTGGCGACGAATTCAGCGGCAGAGGCGAGCGCCATCGCTGGTGGGATTATCTGATCGTTCTAGTGGCAACCGGAGTCTTCGTCACGTTGGGCCTCCATGCTGTTGTGCCCCCGCTCACGATGAATTTTATGTGGGTCGGGATTCTGAGTGCAGTGCTGCTTCTAAGCTTGATCGCAGGCGGCTGGAGTCTCTGGCGGCGAACGCGATTCAGCTAAAACGCTGCCTGACCAGAGCTAAGATTGTGTGCCGTTTTTTAACAAACCTATGGCATCATCCGACAGGAGCACTATGGCTGTCAGGTTGAAAGATATTGCACGAGACCTTGGGGTCTCCGTCGTCACAGTATCAAAGGTACTGCGCGGAAATGCCGACATCGGCGAAGCAACGCGAC
>DATMQZ010000057.1:0-34333 GCA_035566575.1 Edaphobacter sp. | reverse complement strand
CCAGCGAATCATTGTTCACCGGAGCCCCGGCATTCACATACCCAGCCTCCGGAGCCAGCACCTTCACCACCGCCCCACCCCAAGCCACATCCTCCCCCGCCCGCAGATGCCGCACCACCACCCCAAGCCCCCGAGCCTCCTCCAGCAACTCCCGATAAGCCTCCGAATCAGGATCAACCCCTACCCAAAGCTCCCTCGGCCTGAAGCTCCGCATCACCGCCGCCATTCCGCCCATATGGTCACTATGCGCATGGCTCAACGCAATCACATCCAGCCGCCGAATCCGTCGCGACCACAGATAAGGCGACACCACCTCCTCACCCACATCGAACCGGCTCGTAGCCTCCGCAGCCTCATTCACGCCACCCACCGGCCCACCCGCATCCACCAGCATCGTCCGCCCCTCAGGACTCACCACAAGCAACGAATCACCCTGCCCCACATCAATCGCCGTCACCTCCATCGCTCCCGCCGACACCACCGCACGCTCCGGCCAAAGCACCATTACAGCAATCAGCGGTAGCACCCCAACCGCAACCCAGGCCCATCCACGCGACCTTCTTACCGCCCACATACAAAACCCCCACCCTGCCAACGCCACCAGCCCCACCCACCAAACCGGCCCCGGAACCCGCATATCCGCCATCCGCACCGCACTCACCCGCCCAATCACGCCGGTAATCCCATGCAGCAACAAAGCCGTACATCCACCCGGCACCATAGCCAGCCAGGGACTCACCAGCGCCGCACAAAACGTAACCAGCGCCATCGGAGCCACCATCGCCACCAACGGCACACTCAGCATATTCGCCGGCAGAGCAAACACTGTTGCCCGATGAAAATACATCGCCATCGGCAACACCATCACCAACTCAGCCACCAAGCCAATCAGCGCAAGCTCAACCGCAATCAACCCCCACCGCACCACCCGCGCAGGCACCCCATAAGCCCACCCGCCAAACACTTCAGCAAAGCTCTCCCCCCAAACCCGCAGCATCACCCGCATCTGCGCCACCCGCGGCTTCATCCGAACATCCTCCCAAACATCGCCCAAATGTTCCGCCGCCCGCGCATAGGGCAAAAAGCTCCGCTCCCCCAACGGAATGGCAATCCCTCCAATCGCCACAATCGCCAGAAACGTCATCTGAAAACTAGCCTCAAACAATGCGCTCGGCGACCAAACCAAAACCCCCAACGCCGCCGCCCCCAGCGCATTCAACACACTCCGCTCCCGCGACAGCAATCGAGCCAGCAGAAACACCACCGTCATAAACAGAGCCCGCTGAACCGGAGCACCGAACCCTGTCAGCAACGCATATCCAGCCGTCAACGAAATCGTCAGCCCAGTAGCCAACCACTCCCGCAGCTTTAATCTCCGAGCACACCAAAACACCAACCCGGCCAGCAACCCCACATGCATCCCGGAAACCACAAACAGATGAAACGACCCCGTCCGCTCAAATCCCAACCGCAACTGATGATTCAGCCCCGCGCGATCCCCAAACAACATCGCATTCAACATCCCCGCATCATCCGCACTCAGCCGCATCACCCTGGGCAGCACATGATTCGCCCGCGACCCCGCATACCCCAACATCCGTCCCGCAGCCCAGCTCTGCGCCGCATAAAGCCGACACTGCAAACTCGCAGCTCCACCCCCCAGCCGCACCAGCTTCGCCGCCTTCACATTCGCATGAACCCCAATCCCCTGAGCCAACAAATAATCCGCATACTGCCAGGCCCCAGGATCCCGATACCGCTCCGGCACCCGCAACCGCATCGGAGCCTCCACCAAATCCCCACACCGCAAATCCGGCATACCGGAAACAATCTGGGTGCCCCATCCTTCGCGCCCTTGCGAAGGGTGGGGTATCGCGCGAAGCGCGACCGTTTTCTCTTCCCCGGCCCCAACCCCATCCGCCATCACGTTAACTCTCACCCCACCCGCCACCCGAGTCATCCAAGCCACATCCGGCGTAACCTCCTCCACCTCCTCCACCTGCAAATCCACCGACAAAGCCCGAGCACCCACAATACGGGTATCCCCTCGGGTGCCCCATCCTGAGCGCGTCTCATCGCGCGAAGGTTGGGGTGTCGCACCCTCCCAGGCCCCCTCACTCTCCCAAGGCATATACTCCCGATCCGCCCCTCCATCCGAAGCCAACACCCGAACCCGTACCACCCGCCCCCGAACCTGCCGATTCAACCCATCCGCATACCCCATCAACACCTGCTGCGAAGGAGGCCCCGGCTGAACCTCAGCACTCCACCACCCCACCACCACCCAAACCGCAGCCAAAGGCACCACGGCCACTCGAAACCCCCGCCCCAACGCCACCACAACCAACCCCACCAGCAAAACCAGCGCCCCTGCCAGCACCACCCCCGGCCGCCACTCCCGAGCCAATACCACCCCCAGCGCAAACCAACAAGAAGCCGCCAGCAGAGGAGCCCGCCTAAGCTCCAGCGCCCCCACCCTCCCCTCATCCTTAGCCCAAAGCCCCGCAATTTGAACCGTCAATTCACCACCCAAAAACCACAATTTCCACTCGTCTCACCACACCCTGACCACGTTTATTTACGCAAAACCACCACACTCTCCAGATGAAACGTCTGCGGAAATAAATCAACAAGATGCAGCTCCGCCACCCGATAGCCGGAGTCTACCAAAGCCTTCAAATCCCGCCCCAGCGTCACCGGATCGCACGAAATATAAACCATTTCCTTCGCCGAAACCCTTGCAAGCAAAGCACATACCTCCGCCCCCACACCCGCCCGCGGAGGATCCATCACCACCAGCGCCGGCTTGTCCCGCTGCAAAACCGCCTCGCGCAAAAACTCCACCGTAGTAGCCGAAACCGCCCGTTTCCCCTTACCTTTGAAAGACTTAGCCAGATCCCCACCAGCCGCCTCCACCGCCACCACCTCAGAAAAATTCTTCGCCAAAGCCCGCGAAAACAACCCCACTCCAGCGTATAAGTCCCAAGCAATCAATCCCTTACGACCACCCGCCACCAACCCCACCAGCTCCGGAATCAACCACCGATTCACCTGAAAAAAACTCCCCCGCCCAACCCAATACTTCTCCCCAACGACCTCATAACTAAGCCCTTCCGCCCCCCAGGTTACCCCGGCACGCATCTGCCGCTTAGGCCCCAAAACCATCACCCCAGCCCCTACCAGCTCCGGAACCAACTCCTGCATCTTCAAACACATAGCGTCAAACCCCTTACCCGGCTCCCGCTCCACAAACAAAACCATCTGCAACCGGCTCTCATCTGCCGCCGCAAAAAACTCCACCTCCACCGCCGCCCTAACCCACTTAGATCCAATAGCATCCGCGCCAACTTTCAGCAACGCCTCAGCCCCCCGCCAAAGCAACGGAGCCGCAATCGGACACATCCTCACCGGCAAAAACTCCGCCGACCCACGCCGCAGATACCCCACCCGCAGCTCCCCATCCACCTCCGCCACCCGTAACCGTATTCGATTCCTATACTTCCAGGCCTCCCCCGACCCATGCACCCTCACGGTCGGCAACTCCACCAGCCCAGCCCGCTCCAGCGTCTCCACCAAAATCCCCCGCTTTATCTCCAGCTGAGCCCCATAACTCCCATGCTGATAATGACATCCACCACAATCCCCAAAATGAACGCACCCCGGCCCCACCCGATCAGCCGACCCCTCCACCACCCGCACCAGCGCAGCCTCACCGAACCCGTCACGCTCCTCGACAACCCGCGCCTCAACTACCTCACCCGGCAGCGTAAATGGCACAAACAAAGCCCTTCCGGCCTCCTCATGAGCCAACCCCGCCCCGCCATAAACCATTTTTTCGATCCGCAGTCTCATCCGTGGCTCATATAAAACAGGCTAAGCCGAGGCAGCCTCCGCGCCTCCAACAATCTCTTCTGCAGAAACTGCTGTTGCACTTGCTTAATCTGCACCGCTTGCATCTTGCCACGATACGGCGCCAGTTCCCGAGCCGCCTGCTCCCGCAGCCTCACCAACTCCTCCTCGGAAGCCGCCGTCATCAAAGCCGCAAACAGCCTCTCCTCCAACACAGTCAGCGTCCGGTCCAACTCCTCCAACGATCCTGCCGGTTCCACCCGCACCCCCGCAGCCAAAGCCCGCAGCCGCCCCACTACCTCAGCCGCAACCTCATCCGCCGGCGCAACCAACTTCGCCGCTTCAATCAGACGAGCATTCTCCTCCAGATAACCCCCCACCCGCTCATTCTCAAACCCACTCTCCGCAGCCTCCGAACCCGCAGAAGAAGCAGCCCCAATCGAAGCCTCCATCGCCTGCTCCACGGCCTCCATCACGGCCTGCGCACACCAAGCCAGCCCATTCACCTTCCGCACCCTACCCGGCGAGCGCATCGCCTTCGCATCATGCTTGTCAAAGGCACCATCGATCCCGCGCAGCACAGCCTCCAGCGGAACCCCAGCCTCCCGCCACGTCTCAATCAGCGCCCAATCGAGCGTCGAAAGCATCAGCAACGACCCACGCCGCTGCTGAAACCGTTCCTCGATCTCCGTAAAGTAGTTGAAATAATTCTGCATCCGCTTCTACAGCTTAAGCCATCAGCCGCAGACAGCCGAGCCTAAGCCCCACGCTTCTTATGCCGGTCAAAATTACGTTCATAAATAATCCGCAATCCATTTAGCGTCAGCATGTCATCCACCTCTGCGATGTACTTCGACCCCCCCGCAATCAGCTTCGCCAGTCCACCCGTGGCCACGGTCTTTGTCTCGGCGCCCATCTCGCCAATCATCCGTTCCAGAATCCCATCCACCAGCCCGATATAGCCGTAATACAAGCCAATCTGAACGTTATCTACCGTATTCGTCCCGATCACCTTACCCGGCTTCTTGATATCGATACGAGACAACCGAGCCGCCCGCGAGAACAACGCCTCCGCCGATATCCCAAGCCCCGGAGCGATCGCTCCACCTAGAAACTCACCCTTCTTCGAGATCGCGTCGAACGTCGTCGCCGTCCCCATATCCACCACAATTGTCGGCCCGCCAAACCGCTCGAACGCGGCAACGCAGTTCACGATCCTGTCAGCCCCAACCTCCGTCGGATTGTCCGTCAATATTGGCAGTCCCGTCTTTATCCCAGGCTCAACAAACACCGGCTTCACATGGAAATAAAGATCGAACGTCTGCCTCAGCATCGAGTCCAGCGGGGGCACCACCGACGAGATCGCGATCCCCGTTATCGCCGCGATCTCCAACCCTCGCAGCGCAAACAAATTACGCAGCAGCACTCCAAACTCATCCACCGTATAAGTCCGCGAGGTCGTAATCCGCCAATTCGCCAGCAACTCAGCGGGAGCGCCCTCCGCCAGCTTGAACAGCCCAAGGACAGTATTGGTATTTCCTACATCGAGCACCAGCAGCATCATCGTTCTCCGCTAATCCAACTCCCGCACGCCACCCGAGAGCACCGTACGCCGCAGCCCATCATCGCCATCCACCAGCAAAAAACCGCGAGCATCCAGCCCGGCCGTCACGCCAGTATATCCACCGCCCTCATCCACTCGCACCCGCTTGCCACGCAACCAACTCGAAGCCGCCGCAATACGCTTTCCCAAATCCGGTCCATTGTCCGTACCTCTCCACCCACGAATCAATAGCCGTATCTCCTCGTCCAAATGCCGCAGGAGAGCGGCTAAGATGGCCTCCCGTGAAACCTCAACTCCAATCTCCTGCCGCAGAGAAGTCGCGACTGTTTCAATCTCTGCTGGAAAGGTCATGTGGTTCAGATTGATCCCGATACCAATCACTGCATACCGTAGCATTGCAGGCTTGCCCGCCCTCGACGGGACAACAGCCGTTTCTGCCAATATCCCACCGCACTTACGCCTGCCCACTAGAAGATCGTTCGGCCAACGGATATCTACCTTCAACCCCGTCACTTCAGCAATCGCCGCCTGCGCAGCCAACCCCGTAGCGAGCGAAATCGTAAGTGCCGTAGTCATAGGCAGGGGAGGCGTCACCAGCGCGCTCACATACAACCCATCGCCAGCAGTTGAGTGCCACCCATGCCCCCCGCGACCACGCCCCGCAGTCTGCTCATCCGCAACCCACACGCCCCCACGCGCACCCGCCTGCGCTGCCTCAAGAGCCAACACATTCGTCGACCCCACAGAAGGGAAGTGCATCACCCGACCGGCGAACTCCGTCCCAGCAATCCCCGCCTCTACAGCCTGCAAATCAAACGTGCTCACCGTCAGTCCTAGTAAACATCCGCGGTAATCCGCATGCTCAAATCAGCCGCCGCAGCCGAATGCGTCAGCGCGCCCACCGAAACAAAATCCACCCCAGCCAGCGCATACTTCCTCACCGTCTTCAGATTCATACTGCCTGAAGCCTCAATCGGCACCCCAGGTAGTCCCGCCCGAATCTGCTTCACCGCCTTCTTCACCTGCGCAGGAGTCATGTTGTCCAGCAGAATCGACTCTGCCCCGCCGGCAATCGCCTGCTCCAGCTCTATCTGGCTCCGAACCTCCACCTGCACCACCTGCCCAGCCTTCTTGCCCTTCAAGGCCTTTTCCAAAACCGCAGGCAGTCCACCACCCAGCGAGATGTGATTGTTCTTAATCAAAATTCCATCCTGCAGATCCAGCCGATGATTCACGCCGCCACCGCAGCACACCGCATACTTATCCAGCGTACGCAGCCCCGGAATCGTCTTCCTCGTATCCAGAACCTTCGTCTTGGTCCCCGCAACCGCCTTCACGAATTGATTTGTGAGCGTAGAGATTCCGCTCATCCGTTGCATAAGGTTCAAGATCACGCGCTCACACGAAAGAATACTCGCCGCATTATGTCGAATCACCGCCAGCGATTGCCCCTTCTTCACCTTCACTCCGTCGAAGATCTCCGGATGGCTCACTACCTCAAACCGTCCCACCGGCCCCGTCGACATCTTCGCGAAGATATCCAGAAACACCGGAATGCACCCCAGCCCCGACACCACGCAGGCTTCCTTCGCGATGATCGTTCCCGATGCCCGCATCCCCGGTTCAATCGTCAATGCCGTTGTTACGTCGTTAGCGACCTTATCTTCAGCCAGCGCAGCCTCAAGAAGCGTCCGAATCCGTTTGCTCTTCCAGTCCATCCTGTAATCCTAAACCCCTCGTTTGTATCTCACTGCAGGTACTTTGGATAAACCCGGCAAGGCTCATAACTCTGCGGGTCGGACCTCCCATCGTCTGAACCTTTACCCGCAAAGAGGTCTTGCTGCAACACATCCCGCGGCCGAAACACATTCACACCGAGCAGGTCTATAATTTCGGCCAAACAAGGGGGCGCCATGCCTATCGATAGCAACCCAATGTCAGCCAACAAGGAGATCGTCCACAGGTACATCGACGACTGCTGGAATCTGGGCAAGCTCGACGAGATCAGAGAACTCGTCGCAGACAACTGCGCCCACCACGACTCCGTCTTTCCATCCCTCCAGCCCGGAGTCGATAACCTCAAACGACACATCGCGATGTGCAGAAACGGCTTCCCCGACTACCAATTCACCATCGACGATACGATCGCTGAGCGGAACGAGGTCGTCATTCACTGGACCTGTGTCGGAACCCACAAGGGCCAGTTCCTCAGCATGGCCCCCACCAACCGCCAGGCCACAATCACCGGCACATCCATCTTCCGTATCGAAGGCGGAAAGATCGTCGAAGGATGGTCGGATTGGAACCTGATGTCGATGATGCAGCAACTTGGAGTCGCTGCACCCTCGCTCAAAGCCGACACCAAAATACGCGCCTAGCGATCGATCCTTCACACGGCGGCGCTACGAGGGCAAAGCCTCCAGCGCAGTCTTCGTCTTGTCATGCAGCATCTTCGTCTCCGCGGCCTGCTTGCGAAGACCATCCACAATGTGCGCCGGAGCCTTCGCCATAAACGCCTCATTGCCCAGCTGCCGTTCCGCCGCCGTCAAACCCTTCTCATACTTCAGCAGGTCCTTGGTCAGCCGCTCGCGCTCTGCCGCAACATCAATCTGCCGCTCATAGATCACGGCAACATCGAAGTTAGCCGTAGACCTCGCGCTTCCGCCCGTAAGAGGCTCCTGCGCAAACTCCACCGCCTTCACGCGAGCCATCCGCGCCAGCATATCGACGTTCGCATCTGCCAGTGCAATCACGCGATTATCTGCATGCAGCGCGATCGGAGCAGCCTCCTTCTCAGGAACCCCAAGGTCCTTCCGCAGTCCGCGCACCGAAACAATCAGCTCCTGCAGCGTATTGATCGCCGACACCGAAGCCGCATCCGCTGGATAATCACTCGCCTGTGGATACCGCGTCAACGCAATCGACTTCGCCGGAGCCTTATCGTCATACAGCGCATGCCAAAGCTCTTCCGTCAGGAACGGCATAAACGGACTCAACAGTCGCAGCGCAGCCTCGAACACCCCAACCAGCGAAGCCAGCGAGATTGCTGTGGCGGCGTTCTTCTCCTTGCCCTCGCCAAACTCAAGCCGCAGCTTAATCAGCTCCAGATACCAGTCGCAGAACTCGCCCCAGAAAAACTGATACACCGCCGCCGCTGCTTCATCAAAGCGATACTCACCCAACGCACGATCAACCTCAGCGCACACCGCACTCAAGCGAGCGAAGATCCACCGCGTCTCCAGCGGCGTCTCTTTGGGAAGCTCCGCAACAGGGCCGCCGCTCACCATCGACATCGTGTAGCCCGCTTCCTTCGCGCGCTCCACATTCATGAAGATGAATCGTGCCGCGTTCCAGATCTTGTTCGCAAACGCGCGATAACCTTCCGTTCGTTGCTCACTGAACGCAATATCGGTCCCCGGCGAAGCCATGCTCGCCAGCGTAAACCGCACCGCATCCGTGCCGAACCGCTCAATAATGTCGATCGGGTCAATCACATTGCCTTTTGTCTTCGACATCTTCTGCCGGTCCGCATCACGCACCAGCGCATGAATGTAAACCTCCCGGAAGGGAACCGCATCCTCCAGCGTGCGAGCCGAACCATCCGGCATCGGAACATCCAGCATGAAGTGGCAGCTCAACATAATCATGCGAGCCACCCAGAAGAACAAAATATCGAAGCCCGTCACCAGCAACTGCGTTGGATAAAGCGCTGCGAGATCAGCCGTCTTCTGCGGCCATCCAAACGCCGTAAACGGCAGCAGTCCCGAAGAGAACCAAGTATCCAGAACATCGGTCTCCTGCGTAATGTTCTTCGACTCACAATGCTCGCAAGCCTCGGGACAATCCCGCGAAACTGTAATCCCAGCACACGCCGCGCAGTGCCACGCCGGAATCCGATGCCCCCACCAAAGTTGCCGCGAGATGCACCAGTCATGGATGTTCTTCATCCACTCGTCATACGTCTTCCGATACTGATCCGGTGTGAACTTGATATAGCCCTTGTCCACTGCCTCAATCGCCTTGTCCGCCAGCGGTTGAATCTTCACAAACCACTGCTGCGAGAGCCGCGGCTCAATCACCACACCGGTCCTCTGGCTCAACCCAATCGCCAGCGTGTGATCCTTCACATCAATCAGCAGGCCCTTCTCCTTCAGATCTTCAACAATCTTCTCCCGAGCCTCATACCTGTCCAGCCCGTGATACGGCGAACCCGGCAGCAACACATGCGCCGTCTCATCCAGAATCGTCAGGTTCGGCAGCTTATGCCGCTGCCCAATCAAAAAATCATTCGGATCATGCGCCGGCGTCACCTTCACCGCACCCGTTCCAAACTCCGGCTTCGCCCAGTCATCCGCCAGAATCGGAATCTCACGATCCTCGCCGCCGTTCACACCGCTCACCGGCAGCCGCACCATCTTCCCAACAACCGCGGTATATCGTTCATCATCCGGATTCACCACGACCGCAACGTCGCCCAGCATCGTCTCCGGTCGCGTCGTCGCAACCACAATCGATCCCGACCCATCAGCCAGCGGATAGCGAATGTGATAGATCTTGCCCACCCGCTCCTCATGCTCAACCTCAAGGTCCGACACCGCCGTCTGTGCACTCGGGTCCCAATTCACGATGTAAGCCCCGCGATAGATCAGCCCTTGTTCCCAGAGCCGAACGAACGCCTCTTTCACAGCAACGCTCAGCCGATCATCCATCGTGAAGTACTCGCGGCTCCAATCGACGCTCGCGCCAAGCCGCTTCATCTGGTCCAGAATCGCCCTGCCGTACTCGCACTTCCACTTCCACACCCGCTCGACAAATGCTTCTCGCCCCAACTCCTGCCGCGTCAAGCCTTCAGTCTTCAACTGGCGCTCCACCATCATCTGCGTCGCAATGCCCGCATGGTCCGTCCCCGGAACCCATATCGCCAGATCGCCCAGCATACGGTGCCAGCGCGTAAGAATATCCATCTCCGTCTGGTTCAGCATGTGGCCCATGTGCAACCGCCCTGTAACATTCGGCGGAGGCAGCAGGATGGTGAACTTCCTTGCCTCATCCTCCGTACCCTCGGGTGTGGCAACGTCAAACAGGCGTTCGCGGACCCAGTACTCGGCCCAGCGCTCTTCAATAATGGACGGATCGTATGCTTTTGGAAGTTCGTAGCTCATCGGTACCTTAAGGGTAGCATCACAAAACCGGGTGCCCCATCCTGAGCGCGTCTTACCGCGCGAAGGTTGGGGTATTCAAAAATTTTCCGGTTTCCACCACCCACGCCGGGACATCAATGAACTTCCACTTCAAGCACGACCGCCGTAAACTGGCCACGAGGTCCTTCATGCGTAGACAGCTTCTCTCTGTTGCCTTGCTTCTCACGACCCTCGCTCCACTATCAGCCTTCGCGAAAGGCCCCAACGACAGGTCAAGCGTAGGCTCCAACATCACCATTAGCGAAGGCGAAACCGTGGGAGACGTCGCCTGTGTCTTTTGTTCTGTGCATGTTCAGGGCGACGTCACCGGAGACGTCGCCGTGGTATTCGGCAGCCTCAAAGTAGACTCCGGCCGCAAAATCAACGGCGACGTCGCGGTTGTCGGCGGCGACCTGAGCCTCGGCGAAAGCGCCGAAATCGGTGGCGACCTCTCCGTCGTAGCTGGAGACGCCAATCTCGCAGAGGGAGCGACCATTCACGGCTCCCGAACCGTGATGCCGGGCCGCCTATGGCTTCTCGTTCCTTTTGCTCCCTTGTTGGTTCTGATCGGCATCATCTGGCTGATTGTCTACCTCGTCCGGCGCCGCCGGTATCAGTTTCCGGTCTACCCTCAAGGACGCGGCCTTTAGCCTCGTTTTCAAAGATCAGGTTGCGGAACCGAGGCATCACATCCTGCGTACCATCATGGGACAGGCGTCTTCGCCACTGGGGGAATCTTGCTAACCCGCGCAATTAGGATTCTCGGCCTCACGCTTTTGATCGCCTCAGCCGCCCACGCCCAGGCGAGAGGCAACCGCGTCTACTTTGGGCAGGACATCTTCGTCGCCTCCGGCCAGCAAGTGCATAACGCCGTCTGCGTCTTCTGCTCCGTGCAGGTCGAAGGCGACCTGACCGGCCGCGCCCTTGTCCTCTTCGGAAGCCTGAACGTAACGGGCCGTGTCGACCGCAATGCCACCGTCATAGGCGGCAACGCCGTCATCGACTCACAAGCAAGAATCGGCGGCAACACAGTCGTCCTCGGTGGCAACGCAGTCTACGAGACCGACGATTCCATCAGCGGCAATGCCTACGTCCTCGGCGGCCACCTGTCCAAAATGGGCGGCCACGTAAAATCCGCACGCCGTTTTTCCGTCAGTCCCATTGTCTTCTCATTGCTGGCGATACTGGCGATTTTGCTACTGTCGGTTCTGTTCTTCCCGCGAGTCCGACGGCGAGCAGTCGTCAATCAGCCTTCATAAAATCTCCTGCAAGCAATAAAAAATGGGGACGCAACCGTTAGGTCGCGCCCCCATTTTTATTGCCTGATTTAGAAGGGATTGATCTTCGCGAGACCCTTCTTCTTCTTATGCTTGCTCGAAGACTCATCCGACTTGTCAAACTCCGGCTTCGTCTTCTTGCCATCCGCACGAGCAGCCTGCGCCGCAGGTTGCGTCCCCGGATGTATGTCGTTTACCTGATCCGGCGCCCCGGCAGCCTTTTCAATAGCCGGCGCAGCAACCGCATTTGGCGGCCCAACCGCCTTCAGACCGCCGTTATCAGCAGGAACTGTGGTCCCCGGAGCGGGAGCAGTCGCAGCCGGTGCAGTCGAATTCGACGGCGTAAGCACCTCCACGCCCAGCGAGTTCGTCACCCCTCCTGTCGCACTGGGGGCCCCAGTCGGAACGTTCGTTATCACCGCCGCGCCGGTGCTGCTACCCGACTCAGCAGCCGGAACCTCCTGCAACTGAAGCGGGGCAGTAGAAGCAGCAGGAGCAGCCTCTGACGTCGCCGGAGCAGCCGCAGCGCTATCCGTGGCCGTGGCCGCCGCCGCTGCTGCCTTAGGATTCATCGCGCCGTTGAAGTCCGCGACGACCTTCCTATAGACTTCGGGAGCCATCGTCGGCTTAGGGTCCGAAAGCGAGGGCTCGCCCTCTCTGGCGGCCATCACGACGTCCGGCTGATGTAGAACCATCAATCGTGCGCGGTCCTGCAGACGATACGACCGGCGACTGTTCTCAAGCGCCACACTTGCAGCAGCCTGCTCCGGTGTCGGCGTAGGAATCGGAAGGTTCATCCCTGCCAGCCGGTCACGTGCATCTTCAACGTGCGGCGACGCAGAGTGCTCCAGCACGACCTTGGTATAAGCAGCCGCCGCCTGATCGTCGTAAATTCTTTCCAGACGCGCCTTGCCCGCCTCAGGAAGCTTCAACGAGCGCACATACCGCGCTTCAGCGGCATACGCATCGCCCAGCCCCACCAGAACATCATCCATGTGGCTGAACTGCGGATAGGTATCCACAACCGTCTGATACCGCGCAATCGTCGCCGGCCAGTTCTCGCGCGTCGAATAGTACGCAGCGATGTCAGCCTCACGAGTCGCCAGAACCTCCTGTACCTCGCGCAGCCGCTGCTTCGCCTGCGGAACCAGCGTCGACTCCGGGAACTGTTGCAGCATCAGCCGGTACTCTTCCTGCGCATGAACAGCCTTCGCATAATCGCGGTCGGGCTTGTCCATCTGGCGGAAATAAATATCGCCCACGCGCATCTGAGCCTCGGCGGCCTCAGGCGCATTCGGGAAGAACGTGATGAAGTCCTTGTATTCGCTCTCGGCCTGCGTCAGCGCCGCGGTACCACCCTCGCGATACCAGCTATCCGCAATCGCCAGCTTGGCCTTCATCTGGTACTGAGAGTCGGGATAAGTATTGAGCAGAGTCTGCAGATCCAGACGCGCTACATCGAAGTGCCCCTTCTTCGTAGCCGCAAGCGCCTTGTCATAAAGTTGGCGGTCAGGAAGCTTCGCATCTGCGGCGGCCTGCGGATCAATCTTCTTTTCCTTCCGCATCTGCTTCTTCGTGTCCTTCGACTGAACAACCTTCTCGTCCTTCTTCGAGCTCTTGGTCGTCGGCGAGGCGAGCGTTACGTTCTGCTGCGCCTGGCTATCAGGAGCAGCCGCCTGCGACGAATCGGTCGCCTGCGCTACTGCGCCAATCGAAAACACCAGAAGACTCGCCACTGCCAGCCCAGCGATCGTGCTGGCCCTCAGGCTTGGAAAAAAGGAACGTCGGTTCATCAGCTATAGCCCTCATCTGCCTCGCGCACCTTGGCGCGCGGGCTTTCGTTATTCTAGTCTTTCCGGTCAGACTTGTGCTGGTACAACTGCCCTGGCCAGCTTCAAAAGCTCCCTGGCGTTTTCCTCAGTCTTGCCCGGACTAAACACAGCCGACCCGGCCACGAGCATATCCGCTCCTGCTTCGACCACCTGGGCCACCGTATCGTGAGCAACCCCGCCATCCACTTCGATCCGGAAGTTCAGACCCATTGCCTCCCGCAACTCCGCCAGATAAGAGATCTTATCCAGCGCCAGAGGCAGAAATCTCTGTCCACCAAAACCCGGATTCACGCTCATTACCAGCACATGATGCACCATCGGAAGCACTTCAATCAGCGTATCTACCGGGGTAGCTGGGTTGATCACCACCGCAGGCTTCACCCCATGATCGCCAATCAACTGCAGCGTCCTGTGCAAATGTCGGCAAACCTCCTGGTGCACGCTGATCATGTCCGCACCCGCCGCCGCAAACTCCGGAATAAACTCATCCGGATTCTCGATCATCAGGTGACAATCCAGCGGCAGCTTCGTTACGGGCCGCAGAGCCTTCACCATCGGAGGTCCAAACGTAATATTCGGCACAAAATGTCCATCCATCACGTCCACATGGACGATGGTGCCCCCACCGCGCTCAGCCGCCGCCACCTCATCGGCCAGATGCGCAAAGTCAGACGCCAGTATCGAAAACGCCAGTTCAATCAAGAGATTCGCTCCTGCCTGTGAGTTTATCAGCGCTTTGTAATCTTTAGCTTTCGCTGCCACCGTTACGGATACTTCCGGACCGCCAGCTCGCAGAGATACTGAAATATCTCGACTTGCTTCTCATCTTGTTTCGGGCACGTCTAAAAAAAACAGAAATGCAACCGCTGTGCTGGTATAACTTTGCCGGATAGCAGCGCGTTGCCTTGATCGTTGGTGTCAGCCGAGAGGACAACATCATGAATCTCATAGCTGGTAAATCGAGGCAAACCCGCCTTCGCTCATGTCTATCGATAGCCGTTAGCTTCTGCCTGTTTCTGGGAAGTTGCGAAGTCAGCACGGATTTCGGTCTGGACCGCCCATTGCTCGCGCAGGCCTCCGATCAAACGCACAGTGCTCCGTCTGGTTGGCTTCTCGCTGGAAGCAAACCGGCGAGCTACCGTACCGGCGTCGATAAAGCAATACTCCACGAGGGACAACCGAGTGCTTATCTTCTATCGACTGTCCCAACCACCGATGGATTTGGAACGCTGATGCAATCGATCGATGCCGCGAACTACGCCGGAAAACGTGTTCGCTTGCGGGCGTCAGTCAAATCACAGGACGTAGGCGAATGGGCCGGGATGTGGATGAGAGTCGATAAGGAACGTGCGGCCGTTGCCTTCGACAACATGCAGGACCGCGCGATCAAGGGAACACAGCCGTGGAGTACTTACGATGTCGTTCTCGATGTCCCGGAAGACGCTACCGCCATTTCGTTCGGAATTCTCCTCGCAGGATCGGGAGAAGTATGGGTAGATCATGTGACCTTTGAAACGGTAGGAAAAGAGACAGAAGTCACCAGCCCAAATCCAAAGCATGCTCTGTCCAAGAGTCCGGTAAACCTGAATTTCAGCGAGTAACCCTCAAACCGGCTTCTTCGCCTTCCTGTTCACCACCGGCACGACCCGCTCCACATCGGCCCGTCCTTCATGCAGAATCCGCACCTTAGCCTCCTTCGCCGCCTCACGCTGCACCTCCGGCAACGGCGTAGGCTCTCCTAACACCATCCGAGCCGCGCCACGCAGAATCCGCCGCACCGGCCACACTCCATCGGCATTCGGCAAAAATATCTCACCCGCCCGCTGCTTCTCTGGCCTGTAATACCACCGCCGAAAAAGCGAAAGATGGTCGCTCAGCAGCGCCAGATCATTCGCCCCGCCAATCCTCTCCTCAAGCCTTTCAATCACCACATTCGCGCGTTCCTCCGGCGACTCAGTCGGCGTCACCGCCTCACCTTCCAGAGGCACCGCCTGCAGCATCAACGGCTGCGCAAACAACGAGCTGCCAACGCTCGTCTGTTCCTTCACCGCCCGCACACCCAGCGTCGAAAGCCGCTCCGGCCCAGCCAGGCAACCGCTCTTCAATAAAAAAATCGCAGCCTGTTCCGGATGCTCTCCTTCAGGCACTGCGGCCTCCTGCACAATCACGGCATTCAGCGCAGGAACCGGCCGAACAATTTCATCCGCCAGAGTCGCCGCAGCCTTCACCTTCTGCCACTGCACATGCAGCGCCGCGGCTTTCTCAAACTCCATCTCAGCCGAAGCCAACTCCCGCTCCGCACCAATCTGGCCCAGCATGCTCTCACCCCGCGTGTCGAAGAAAGCCTTCACCGCCAATGCCTCCGCGGCGTACTGCTCCGGTGTACAAGCCTGCTTGCACGGCTCCATGCACTTCTTCATCTCGCCGTAAACACAGCCCGGGTGCTCTGGATAAGGCTCCAGATCCTCATGACACCGCCGCAGTTTGAACAGGTCCAGTACGGCGTCGCAATACCGCTCCGCCGCCACCCGCGAAGGAAACGGCCCATACGTATTCTCAAGGCCCCTCTTCGAAAGCCGGTTCGTGGCATACACCCGAGGATGCGTGTTCTCCATGGCCATTCGCAGAAAACAGGGGGTATGCAGCTTTAGCCGCCTTCGCGCCTGCGGATAGCCAAACATGGCAGCCGCCGCGTGATACAGCACCAGCGAAGACTCAAAGTCAGACCCGGTAATGCAGTACTCAATCCGCGCAACCTTATTGCGCAGATTCAAACGTTTGGACTGCGACTCCGGTGGATTCAGCAGCCGCCTCATGCGCCGGCGCATATCAGCCGTCCGCGTCAGATAAGGCTCATCCTCCGCACGTGCCCCACACAGCGCAAACACTCCAGGCAGTGCAGGAACAGAACGAAGAATAACGTCCGCATTCTCCGGCACAAAGTCCACAACATGATCGAAATGAAAGCTAGCCACCACACTCAGAATTGTAGCGACAGAAATCTGTTGCCGTTGTCTTTGCAGTTGTCTTTGCAGTTGTCTTTGCAATTGTCTTTTGTTTCTATGTCGTCATTCTGAGCGAAGCGAAGAATCCCTGTATTTGCTGTTGCTGTTGTTTTTCCTCAACCAACCACAAAAAATCGGGTGCCCCATTCATCGCGGTCTCATCGCAATGAGTGGGAATGTAAACCTCTTAGCCGCTTTTGTTGTTGCCTTTTCTTGCTTGTCATCCGCAAAGGGGATCCGCTTTTCTCCTCTTATAGCTAAATAAAAAGGTGTCATCCTGAGCGAAGTAACTCGCGCGTTTCGCGGGTTACGCAGTCGAAGGACCTGCGGTTGCTTCTCGAAGAACCCCATTGCCGATCCTCCGGCAAGATTCCCACAATCAATAACTTGCAGATTTATTCTCCCAAAACTCCAGCAAATCCGCTTGTCAAGTCACAAAGTCCAATAACTCTATCAAAACAAACAAGATCGACATTGCAAAGGAGTTTTATCCAAACCATTACAATTAAATTAGAGATCAAAAAAAGAACCCCAAATGGGGTTCTTTTTTTGATCGATCAGCTAAGTCGTTTGTTTGGACGAATTTACCCGTAACCCTTTTGTTTGCACGATTTTGGCGACATCAAAAATATTAAAATGCTGCAAACAAAAGACTTACAAAGGGGATACCTGGGGGGGGAGGTAGCCTTCAAAGGCTAAGCCCCAGCGATAGTCATGCCTTCCACACAAATGGTCGGCGCAGCGCTGGAGCCACGGAAGACCAGGTCATTCCCGATAGCAGCAATATTGCGATACATGTCCTTGAGGTTGCCGGCGATGGTGATCTCCTCTACCGGATAAGCAAGCTCGCCGTTCTCAATCCATACGCCGCTGGCGCCCTGCGAGTAATCGCCGGTGACAAGGTTGACGCCGAAGCCCATGGTCTCAGTGACGTAGAGACCAGACTTTACATCGCCAATGATCTGTTCAGGTGTCTGAGTACCGGGCTCGAGGTAAAAATTCCCCGCGCCGATACCGGGATTCCCAGCAAGTCCGCGAGAAGCATTGCCGGTGGACTTCATACCAAGCTTCCGCGCGGTATAGGTGTTCATCACGTAGTTCTTGAGTATTCCGTTTTCGACAAGTACAGTCCGACGCGATGGCAAACCTTCGCCATCGAACGGCGAAGTACCAAAACCGCCGATGCCATCAAGAATCATCGTGCCGTCGTCGACGACAGTGACATTCGCGCCTGCAACCTGCTGCCCAAGCATATCGGCGAAGAAGGTCGCATGACGATAGATGGCGTCGCCATTGGCCGCATCGAAGATGTTGCCAATAATCGACCGCGAGATCTCCGGCGAAAAGACAACAGGAGCTTTCTGTGTCTTCACCTGCCGAGCGCCAAGCCTGCTTAGCGTTCGACGAGCAGCCTCCTGACCAATCGCCTCCGGCGACTCAAGCTTCTTCGCCGTACGCGAGATCGAGTACCAGTAGTTGCGCTGCATCCCGCCATTCTCGTCGACAGCGATGGGTGAGACAGAAAAATCGCAGTAGCTCTTTCGATACTCACCGGTAAATCCGCGCGAGTTCATCAGAATCTTGTGCGAGGTAGCAGTATCGAAGTCCGCGCCGCAGGAGTTCTGGATGCGCGTGTCGTAAGCCATCGCAGCCGCCTCAGCGCGCCGAGCAATCTCGATGCGTTCTGAAGGAGGAAGTTCATTGACATCGTCGAAGTAAAGCTTCAGGTCGCCCGCAAGCTTGCCGAACTCCTCCGGTTCAGGAAGTCCGGCAAACGGATCTTCGCTGGTGATCTTTGCCAGCGTGATCGCACCGTCAACAAGCCTCTCTATGCTCTCGCGCGAGAAGTCAGACGACGATGTGCTAGCAGTCCGCTGCCCGATAAAGACACGAAGGCCAACGGCACGCGAGCCCGACTCCTTGAGAGTCTCGACCTGGCCCAGGCGCACCTTTGCGCCGAACTCGTCGCCTTCATAGACGACGGCTTCGGCGTCAGTAGCGCCAGCTTTGAGGGCACGGTTGAGTACGTCTTGGGCGAGCTTCTGAAGATCGGAGGCTACGGCAGATGCAATCTGAGACAAGTTTCAAACCTCAATGAACAGGAGATGAAGACTGCCGGGGCTGGCGGCCGTCTGTTGCTTTGAGAAAGTACAAGCCGTCCGCACAGTACTCAGAGTCGGTCTTCAGCTTGTGCTCGATATGTGTAGCCGGCCCATCTTCCGAGCGACGCTTGAAGAGTTTAACGGCTCCGCCGCAGCTCTTGCAGCGAAACTCGGTGTCATTATCTTCAAGAGCAACAGCGATGGACTTGACCTTCCAGAACGGCTCATAACCTCCGCTGGCACGAACACGGCGACGCTTTACTTCACACTCGTAGAACCTTTCACGCTCGACTACTGCCATGATTGACCTCGTAAGTACGGTTCAGGTTCGTTGATTGGTACTTTCCGATGTCTTGCGTGTGGAACAGAAAAAAGTTAGAGAACCGGATGCGCGGAGGGCTTCGGTTCGCGGCCATCAGTGGCCCGCTTGAAGAGAAGACTGCCGATGCAGAACTCGGCATCGGCCGCAGACTTATGCTCGACATAAGGCGGAGCGCCAACCTTGCTGTTGCGACCGAGAAGCTTCACCTCGCCAAAGCAGTCTTTGCAGCGGAACTCGGCGTCCGAATCGGCAAGTGCCTCGGCGACAGTCTTGACCTTCCAAAAGGGCTCGTAGCCGCCGCCGGCTTTGACGCGACGACGTTTTACTTCACATTCGTAAATCTTCTCGCGTTCGATTGCCATTTATTGTCCCGTTCCTCCAACCGTCATACGGTCGAGCTTGATTGTGGGCATGCCTACGCCGACCGGGACGCTTTGCCCAGCCTTACCGCAGGTGCCAATGCCCTCGTCGAGTGCGAGGTCGTTGCCGACCATCGACACATACTTCAACGCTTCCGGACCGTTGCCGATCAGCGTCGCGCCTTTGACTGGCCGCGTAACCTTGCCGTCCTCGATGAGATAAGCCTCCGAGGCCGAGAAGACGAACTTGCCGTTGGTGATATCGACCTGACCGCCGCCGAAGTTGACGGCGTAAAGCCCGCGCTTGACCGACTTTATGATGTCTTCAGGCATATCGTCGCCGTTGAGCATGTAGGTGTTGGTCATACGCGGCATCGGAATGTGGTGATAACTTTCCCTGCGCCCGGAACCAGTGTTTGGAGTTCCCATAAGCCGCGAGGAGAGCTTGTCTGAGAGATAACCCTTGAGGATGCCATTCTCGATCAGGACATTCTCCTGGGTTGGATTGCCCTCATCGTCCACATTGATTGACCCGCGCCGATTGGGCATCCTGCCGTTATCGACCACAGTGACTTTACTGCTGGCGACCTGCTGTCCGATAAGCCCAGCGAAGGCCGAGGTCTTCTTACGGTTGAAGTCGGCTTCGAGACCGTGACCGACTGCCTCGTGGAGCAGGACGCCGGGCCAACCAGGCCCGAGAACGACCTCCATTTCGCCTGCCGGAGCCTCGACAGCATCGAGTTGGAGAATGGCAGTGCGAGCAGCCTCGCGAGCGTAGTGTTCGGGAGATTTATCGCCCTCAAAGAAGTCCATCGTGACGCGTCCGCCGCCACCGCTGGTGCCGCGGGCCGTGCTTCCTGCGCCTCCATTGCCGGCAGCATCTTTGGCGATTACGAAGACATTCAGTCGAGCAAGAGGCTGAGTATCAGAGGCAAAGGTGCCGTCCGATGCCGCGACCAGAATGCGGCGAAGTTCGTCGCTAAAGCTCGCGCGAACCTGTGTGATACGAGGATCGTAGGCGCGGGCAGCCTTATCTGCACGCTCAATCAGTGCGAGTTTGGCTGCTATCTCCGCGTCTGTTGTCGCTCCGGCGATGGGATAGAGCGAAGCAGCCTCTGTGTGACGAAAGCCGCTCATTAGCTCCTTGGCCGGGCCGCTCGCGATGAGGGCTGCGGTGCGCGCCGCCCGCAGAAGGCGATCAGAGGAAAGGTCGTCGGTGTAGGCGTAGCCGGTACGTTCGCCAGAGACGACACGGACGCCACACCCTACACTGATGCCTTGACTGGCAGACTTGACGAGAGACTCGTCGATGCCGAGGGAAGTTGATGTAACAGACTCAAAATAAAGGTCGGCGTAGTCACCGCCTGCGGAGAGGGCTTCGCCCAGACAGCGTTCCATCAGGCGTTCGGAAAGACCGAGTTTCTCGATGAAGTAACGTTTGTGATCCGGTGCGGGAGTTGTCATCTACTACGATGATAGGCTTCGCGGAGGGCTGCGGCAAATGCGCCTCTCGGTATATGGGTGTATCGTGGGTGTCCTTTTTAGCGACCGTGGGAGGGGTCGGGGGAGAGCGAAACATTCAGATCGACGTAAAGTCCAGGGAGATCGGGAACGTAACAGTTGCCGTCCGAAGCGTAGGTTTTGGCGCAGGAGCGGGTGATTTCAGGGCGTCGGGGAGATTGGGCATATTGCCATGCGACGATGTCTGAGATGCCCGCAGCGGTGATGGGTGGCGGAGTGAGGGTGCAGCCATTGGAGGGTGGGCAGGCATCCTGGTATATGAAGAGGGCGATGGGATGAAGGTGTCTGGCGACGACTTGCTCACGAATGTTTTGGGCGGTGGTGATGGTCTGGCCGGCCCCGTCGGAGACCGGTTGGCCGCTGATATAGGCTCCGGGGAGATAGCTGGAAGCGGCGATGGCTTCAGTCCAGGCGAAGAGATAGGCCGATTGCTCGGGGAGCAGCCGGCCGCCTTCTTCCTGATCGAGGAATAGGATGGTGTGGGCGGGGAAGTGTTCGTGCTGCGCAGCGGTAATGGCCGCGGCTGCGTCTTTTTGACCTAGCGCGATTGGCGTCATGCGAGATTTTCTTGCTTTGAGTATCTCGGCGTCGAGGCGGCCGTTGAAGAGAACGAGGAAGCCGAAGTTGTTGCGTAGGAGAACCTCGCGCTTGCCAGACCATGTGTTTTGATGCTCACCGGGAGGGTTGTTGAGCCAATAGCCGGCGAAACCGAAGTGCTTGTGCAAAGTGGGGAGGGAGTCATCGCCGGGGTAGTTGTTGCGGTCGAAGCCAAGGTGAGCCGGCTGTGCGCTAACGATGCTGCTAAAAAAAATAACGAAGGCAATTATCAGCAGATACAGAGACAATATGGGAAGCGGTCGGCTCATGCTGAAGGATATACAAGAGTTGTGCTAACTTGCTCGTATCTATCTTTGCAAGGAGCCCGGGCAATGGCGCTGAGCGTTGTGGACCCACGATATCCAATCGGGAAGTTCAAGAAGCCGGAGACGATTACGCCGGACGATCGGCTGAATGCAATTGCCACCCTGGCTGAATTACCGGAACAGCTGCGCAATGCTGTGGACGGCATGGATTCGGCCGAGCTAAATACGCCATATCGGGAAGGCGGCTGGACCGTGCGGCAACTCGTCCATCATATTGCGGACAGTCACATGAATGCTTTTATTCGGGTGAGGCTGGCTCTGACAGAGGATTGGCCGACGATCAAGCCCTATGACGAAAAAGCGTGGGCGACGCTTCATGACTCACTAGCTCCGATGGAGTGGTCCCTGGAGATCGTCGAAAGCCTGCATGCCCGCTGGGTGATGCTGCTGCAATCGCTCGACGATCAGCAGTGGCAGCGAGGATTTCGGCATCCCGAGAATGGGCCAACGACGATTGAGGTGTGTACGTTGACGTATGCGTGGCACTCTCGCCATCATGTGGCTCACGTGACGCACCTTCGAGCGAAAGAAGGCTGGTAGTGGTGTTTTCGATGCGCTGCGAGATTAGAGGCGTGATCTCTAGGCTTTGTTTGCTCTTGGCGATCTGTTCCGCAACCGCTCCTGCATGGGGACAAACTCCGGCCGCCGATGCGTCTGATCAACAGCAAAGGGATGCCGCTAACAAACTGCTTAGTCAGCAGTATGCCTGGGACGAGAGTGGCATAGCTGCTTCGCCGAGGCTGATTTTCAACGAGAAGTCTCGCAAGAAAACAGATAAGGGCACGGTGATCACGTACGAAGTTACAGTACCAGGACTGCCGAAGGATCTTCACTACACGTTACTGCAGTGGCCTCTCAACCGCGGAATCGAGCCGGTTCAAAGCGGCATTTCGCTAACCGCTGATGGCCACCTTACATGCACAGGGAAGACGCCAGCCGATTGCAAGCCTGAAAGCGATCCGATTATTACGCTTGCACTGCAGGCCGCGAGGGGAGAGCCTCGGCGATTTGGTCTTATCTCGGATGATAAGAAGTCGAAGGCCCTGGGCACGATTGTAGCCTTCCCGATTATCGACAAAGACGCAGGTTGCTCGCTGGAGGTCTTGCTGGCAACTCCAACCGGGGAAGTTGCGATGGCGAAGGGAAGCGGGTTTCCACCGAACACGACCGTGCCGATATCTTCGGATTCGGCCGGCGAGGTCGTAAACGGTACCTGGAAAGTTGATGAGAGAGGCAACCTGAGATCGTCGGTGTTTCCGCAGGTGAGGGGAAAGACGTCTGGTGAGACCACGATTTTGGTGAAGGCTCCAGGATGCTCGCCGAAGGTGAGTTTTCGTTGGGGCAAAGACTCGTATCACGCGGAATAATTAAGGCTGTTGATATCAATCGACCGTTGTCTAAGAAGGCGCGGCAATACGATTGAGAGTCTTGGCCGAAGTGTGAGTATGTTAGCGTTCGGCTATGTCGTCACGAGTGACTCTGGAGGAGCCTGCGCAGACGGTGGAGGCTATCTCCACTGCGCTTGAAGCGTTTCTTGCGGACTATCCGCGGGCTCATGTGCTTGAAGATGGAAAAGTGATCTTCGACATGCGTGAAGCGAAGTACTCGCTGGCGAAGGAGCATGGGCGCTGCACGCTGCATCTCTGGAGCGATGATCGGAACCTCGTACGCCGAGTATCCAGCACAACTATGCGAAATGGTGTGCTGAAGCTAAGTACGCATCGTTTTGGACAGACGAAACCGCAGACTCTAGAGTTCATGGCGGACAGAGACAGGCGCACGCCTTCAACACGCGAGGCAACGCGGGTAAAGTATTTGCGAGTCCTGGAGAGAGTGCTCATAAGGTCGTTTCCGGAGTGGAAGCCGGATGGGTTTCGCACGGCGATGGACCTTGAAAGGAGCTTTGGCCCGGCATATGCGCGGGGATCGATCGTGCAGGGGCAGAAGGCCTGGGCTGTGATTGCCGTTAATGAGGAGGAGACGCAGGCTACGGTCGATGGGATTCTGACACTCGGGATTCTGTGGCTGCATCACTGTCGCGAGTCGGGGAATGGGCGCAGAGTGTACCAGGGATTGAAGCTGGTGGTGCCGCGAGGAATGGGGACGCTTACATTGTCGCGCCTGGCCTGGCTGAACGAGAAGGTTGCGCAGTGGGAGCTTTGGGAGTTGGATCAGGCGAGTGAAGGATTGGAGCAAAGGGATGCGGCTGACCATGGGAATCTGGCGACGAAGCTGATCCGAGCACCGAACCAATCTGCGGCAAAGGAGAGATTTGGTGAGTCTGCGGCGAGAGTAACGGCGCTTGTTCCCGAAGCGATGCGTGATGTCGTAGAGCAAAGGATTCGCAGTGGAACGGAGCTTTCGTTTCTGCTGCATGGGCTGGAGTTTGCTCGGGTACGAATGGGATATTCGAGCAACTCGTTCAATAGCATGCAGGAGATTACGTTTGGGGCTGGGGCAAACGAGACGCCGCTGACGACTGAGAACGAGAACGAGTTGAAGGAGCTGTTAGCAAGATTGTTTGAGCGGCGATCGGCGGAAGGAGATAAGCGCGACCCGTTGTATCGAATGCAGCCAGAACGATGGTTGGAGAGTATGCTCCGCCGCGATGTGGAACCATTGGATACCAGATTGAGTCAGCAGCATGTTTATACGCAGGTTCCCGCGTTTGCTGCTGGCGATCGAGGGATGTTGGACTTGCTGGGAGTTACGAGCGATGGGCGCCTTGCGGTGATTGAGCTCAAGGCGGATGAGGATCTGCATCTGGCGCTGCAGGGGCTGGATTATTGGGTGCGGGTGCGATGGCATCATCTGCAGAATCCTGATCGGGTGAGTGGTTTAGGGGAGTTCCAGCGGCATGGATATTTCGGGGGAGTTTGGTTGGCGCAGGAGTCTCCGCGGCTCTATCTGGTGGCTCCGGCGCTGCGCGTTCATCCTGCGACTGAGGTGGTGTTGCGGTATCTGTCGCCGCGTGTGGAATGGACGCTCGTGGCGTTGGATGAGCGTTGGCGGACGAAGGTGAAGGTGGTTTGGCGTAAGAGGAGTGAAGAGCTGTGACTATGCGGATGATAGGTGCTTTGCTGGCTGTAGTTGTGCTGTCGATTCATGGGAGTTCTCAAGCGGATGGAACGAAGTGGAAGCTGACGTGGAGTGATGAGTTCAATGCGGCGGATGGAACGGCGCCTGATCCGGCGAAGTGGGGCTTCGATCTTGGTGGTGGAGGCTGGGGGAATAAGGAGCTCGAGAGCTATACTTCGCGGCCAGTGAATGTGCAGCAGAAGGGCGGAAACCTTGTTATCACTGCGCTGAAGGAGGATTACACAGGGAAGGATGGCGTTGCGCGTCCTTACACTTCTGCGCGGATCAAGACTAAGGGGTTGTTCTCGCAGGCTTATGGTCGGGTTGAGGCTCGGATGCAGCTTCCGTTGGGGAAGGGAATCTGGCCTGCGTTCTGGATGCTTGGGGATGATATCGGAACAGCGGGTTGGCCGAAGGCTGGCGAGATCGACATCATGGAGAACATTGGCGAGGCTGGAAGGGTCTACAGCACGCTTCATGGTCCTGAATACAGCGGCGCGAAAGGTATTTCAGCCAGGTACGATTTGCCTGCTGGCGAGGTTGTGAATACTGGTTTTCATGTTTATGCGGTTGAGTGGTCGCCGAATAATATTCGGTTTTATTTTGATGACAAGTTGATTGCTGAGCGGACTCCGGCCGATCTTCCTGCGGGAGCGAAGTGGGTCTATGACCATCCGTTTTTTGTGATTTTGAATCTTGCGGTGGGTGGGGCGTGGCCGGGGTATCCGGATGAGACGACGGCGTTTCCGCAGCGGATGCTAGTGGATTACGTTCGGGTCTACAAGCCAGCCAAGGAAAGTCAGTCGCAGTAGGCGGCTGAGGTTAGCATCGACTCGTCGGGTTCCAGCGGCAGGGATTCTGGTTCGTGGTTGAGGGACTGGTTTTCGAAGAAACGCTCGACTGCATCGAGGACTGCGGGGCCGTTTTTGGATTCGAAGATCTGTTTGCGGAGGGCGCCGCCGCCGGGGACGCCGTGGGTGAACCAGCTGGCGAACTGCTTCATCTTGCCGACGCAGTCGCGGTGGCGTTGCTCGCGTGCGATCTGACCGGAGGCTTCGATGGCTGCGGCGCGGGCTGCTTCGGCGGCTTCTTCGATGGCGATCTCGTCGACGAGCATCTGGAAGTAGGTGCGGATCATGCGGTAGCGGTCGTCGTTGGTGGGGTGGTCGTAGGTGCCGACGCCGGTGGCTTCTTTGGAGGCGGTGTACTGGGCGATCTGGCGGAATATCCACGGGTTCGCGGGCGCGGTGCGGCCGATCATGACGGCGTCGCAGTGGGTGGCGTCGACCATGGCTGCGGCGTCTTCGGGGGTGCGGATGTCGCCGTTGCCGATGACTGGGATGTTCACGGCGTCTTTGACGGCGGCGATGTACTCCCAGCGGGCCTGGCCGGTGTAGCCGTCTTCGCGGGTGCGGGCGTGGAGGGCGCAGGCGTTTAGGCCGCAGTCCTCGGCCATTTTGGCGAGATCGACGCAGACGATGTCTTTGTCGTTCCATCCCATGCGGAACTTGACCGTGAAGGGAATGGTGACTGCGCTGCGGATGGCCTTGAAGATGCGCTCGATCTGCGGGAGGTCGCGCAGGAGGCCAGAGCCGCCGTTGCAGGCTACGACGCGCTTGGCGGGGCAGCCTAGGTTTAGGTCGACGAGGTCGAAGCCGGCGTCCTGGACAATGCGAGCGGAGTCGGCGAGGGTCTCGGGGTTGGAGCCGAAGAGCTGGGCCGAGATTGGGTGCTCGTCGTCGTAGTAGGTGAGGTAGCGCTTGCGCTTGGTCTCGCGCATGCGGGAGAGGCCGTCGGCGGAGGTGAACTCCGTCATGATGAGGCCGCAGCCGGATTGCTGGTTTGATTGCGTTACTTCTACATCTGTTGAATGCGATGCCGTCGTGAACTGGCTGGCGTTTTTGATGAAGCGACGGAAGACGGTGTCGGTGACGCCGGCCATGGGTGCGAGGACTGTGGCGGGGGCGATCTTGACGTTGCCTATGGTGAAGCTGGCAGGGACGCGGGTGTGCTCGGGCATGGCGTGCTCGGCGGGCGAGTCCCAGCGTTTCTGCTCCAGTGTGTAGCGCTTCTTCATAGGTCCTAATGGGTCTTCTGGTTAGATGGGGTTTACATGCAAAAGGCCTCCGTTTTGGCGGAGGCCCTTCGCTGGTTTTGTTTCCGCTTACTTTGCTGCGGCCTCGGCTTTGCCGGCGTCCGACTTGGCGAACTTGCGGCGGAAGCGCTCGACACGACCTGCGGTGTCGATCAGCTTCTGCTTGCCGGTGAAGAACGGGTGGCAGGCGGAGCAGATTTCGAGGACGATGTCGCCCTTGTGCGTAGAGCGGGTCTCAAAGTGAGTTCCGCAGGCGCACTTGACGGTGATGTTTTCGTACTTCGGGTGAATTCCTTCTTTTGGCATCTTCGATCCTTTTGTCAAAAGCCTCTTTGGCTCTTGGATTATTTGCCTTGCTGGCTCGCGGATCGCTTGCAACGGTGTGGACACGTCACATCGAAGGGCCTGTCGCGGCGCCTTTATGGCAGTTCTTTTAGTTTAGCAGCTCGCTATTGGATTCGCACGGCGCTGTCTCGATTCAGGGGTACCCCCCCTCCCTTATTGGGGTATTTTGCGAGTAAGTCTAATGCTTAGAATGATTTGGCGGGGGAGTGTGCCGCTAAAATATTCTAAACAAAAGGGTTACTTGCAAAATATTCCAAACAAAGGGGTTATTGGGTCTTGGTGGGTGTTTCCTTTTCTCTGACTCTTAGTTTAATTGTACGGGGGTGAGAGAAACTCTTTTGCAAATGGGATCTGGTTTGTTTTGTTTGGGTTGGATGGTTTTGGGGCTTGACATGCGATTTTGCTGGGGAATTTGGGTTTTATTTTGAGGTCGGCTTTGCTCGGGGTCAGAATGACAAGCAAGAGCAAGAGCAACGGCAAGCAAAGGCAAAAGCAAAAGCAAATACAGGGATTCTTCGCTTCGCTCAGAATGACGACATCTTCATTCTGAGTTTTTTTACGTAAAAACCAACAACTGCGAAGACAACTGCAACCGCAGATCCCTACGGGATGACAAACAAAAAGACAAGGCGGCAACAAAAGGGCGGGAGTTTCAACAGTGGGGGATGGGAATTCAACAGGGTGTTTTGAGGGACGGTATAGGAGCGCGAGGTGGGGGCTGCGATACTGAATAGGCGATGGATGATGTTTGTGTAATTTGTGGTGGGTCGGGGCTGCGGGTGGTGCAGCAGGAAGGCAAGCAGTTTGCCCAGGACTGCGTTTGCCGGGTGGCCCGGCGGACGGCTCGGATGCTGGAACGGGCGCAGATTCCGCGGCGGTATGAGCATTGTTCGCTGGAGAGCTATGAGACGAACTTTCCTTCCTCGCATCGCTCGCTGGGAGCTGCGCATCTGCGGGCGCGGAAGTTTGTCGAGAGTTACCCGGTGGAGACGGCTGGAACGGGGCTGTTGATTACGGGATCGATTGGGGTGGGAAAGACACATCTGGCGGTTGGGATTCTGCAGGCGCTGGTGACGGAGCGTGGGGCGACGGGGTTGTTCTATGACTACCGCGATCTGTTGAAGCAGGTGCAGAACAGCTATAACGCGACGGTGCGGGAGACGGAACTGGAGGTGCTGCGGCCGGTGTTCGAGGCTGAGGTGCTGGTTCTGGATGAGCTTGGCGCTTCAAAGCCGACGGACTGGGTGTGGGATACGGTCGCGCATATTTTGAACACGCGGTATAACGACCGGCGGACGACGATTATTACGACGAATTACGCAAATGCGGGTCCGTTGGGGACGGAGTCCGGGCCGCGGTCGTTTGTGCGCGAGGAGACGCTGGGCGACAGGATCGGCGAGCGAATGCGGTCGCGGTTGCAGGAGATGTGCGTTGTGGTGGAGATGCAGGGTGAGGACTTCAGGCAGAAGGTGAAGCGGGCTAGCTTTGCCTGAGGACCTTGCGACCACGGATTGCGCGGATCAAAACGGATAAGGCTTGATGCTTTGATCCGCTCATCCTTTAGATCCGCGGTCGCCTTTTAGACTACGGTGAACAGAAGGACGATTCCTGTTGTGAGCAGGGCGATGCGGTAGGCGTAGTCTGCGGCCTTGGGCGTTGTCGGCGGGGCGATTGACGGCGTAATGTACGGATTCTCGATTCCCAAGGGGAGTGCCGACGATTGCGATTTTTCGCTCTGTTTTACGATTTGTGGATTCATGGCGGCCTCTCCTTTTGAAGGAGTCGATATCTCGTTAACGCGATCATGCGCCAAATAGTTCTTGTCGCAGATAAAAATCCTGCAAAGTTCTGAGGGAAGTACTTTTGCAGGTTCCTTGGTGTACCTGATTTTGATGCAGGAAAGACCGAGGAAGTATCGGAATAGAGGTATAAAATTTCGGCTTATGAGCGAATTGGACGGAAGACCAGAGAAGCGGACCGGGAGCGATGCGGGGATGTTTACGGCAAAACAGCCTGAGGGGAGTGGGATGCCTGTGAAGGCATGGGTGGTGGCCGGGTTGGCGATGCTGGCTGTTTTTGCGGCGGTTGCGTTTATAGGACGGAGAAAACCGGTGACTGCGCCGAATAGGATTCAGCCGCTGGCGGCTTATGCGGCGAGCCTGAAGCTCTCGGACATGCGGATGAGCGAGTCGACGAGCCTGGCGGGCGGAAAATCGACCTTCATCGATGGCAAGATTCTCAATACCGGCAACCGGACGGTGACCAGTGCGACGGTGCAGGTGCTGTTTCGCAACGACGAGGGGATGCCGCCGCAGGTGGAGACGGCGCCACTGATGTTTATCCGGATGCGGGAGCCGTATATCGATACGCAGCCGGTGGGGTCTGCGCCGTTGAAGCCGGGGGATGAGCGGGAGTTCCGGCTGATCTTTGAATCGATTCCGACGAACTGGAACCAGCAGATGCCGGAGATTCATATGGTCGAGGTGGAGACGAAGTAGCGACCGGGGATGGACGCGGAGGAACGCGGATAACGGCAAAGACGGATTTAAGAACAAAGGGAGGCTGTGAAGGCTACTAGAACCTTGGTGTTGTGGCTGATTCCGTGTCTATTCGTGGTCGATACGGCGGGCGATCGCGGATGGAAGTGAAGGCTATTTGTATGTGCTCGCTGGTTTTGGGTGGCGGTGGCAAATGTTACCGGGAGTACGGAAGATTTTGCGTTAGAAGGCTCTTATGGAAACGGTTGCGGGATTGTGGGGTTGGTGCGATAAACCATTTGTTTCCAATGCAAACTGTTGTGTTTTGGGTTTGGCATGGTACTTGCACTTAGGGAATGCGTGATGACGCCTGAATGATCGGGCGCATTGTGTACCTAAGGAGCGAAGAATCCATGATGAATAAAACTGGAAATACTTTCGGTCTCTCAGTGTTGGTGTTAGGAGGCGCGATGGGTATGACCGCGCTGGCCCAAACGACTACGCCAACGACAGATTCTGCGGCGGCTACTACGACGACTACTGTGAAGGCGAGTGCGGACGACAGCTCGACTTATGCGACTGGCAAGCCGTTGGAGATGCAGTCGAGAGAAGGCTTCTGGGGCAAGATGAATCCCCTGGCCCGGAAGAGATGGGTACACCGGCAGGTTGATCCGATCAAGGACAGAACGAATGAGCTGGATCAGCTGCAGGCTAAGAACGCTAACGATATTCGCGACGTAGATACGCGGGCGACTGCAGGCATCAACAAGGCGATGAACGCGGCGAACACTGCTGACCAGCATGCCGTAGATGCAGGCAACAGGGCGAATGCGGCTCAGAATACGGCGACGAATGCGAGCAACCGGACTGATGCCTTGCACTCGACGGTAAGCAACCTGGATCAGTTCCAGACGGTGTCGGCGACTGAGGTTCCTTTCGTTTCGGGACGGACGACGCTTGGTCCGAAGGCAAAGGCGGCGCTGGATGATGTCGCAGAGAAGGCGAGCACCGAGAAAGGCTACATCATAGAAGTACAGGGCTTTAGCCGGGCCGGGGTGCAGACCTCGCAGGCAATGGCCGATGCAGTGGTTCGGTACCTTGTTGTAGAACATCAGGTTCCGGTGTTCCGAATCTACCGGACAGGGCTTGGAAGAAACACGGCGACGGCTGTTGACGGCGTAAAACCTCTGACGAACGGTGTTCAGGTGACGCTATTGCATAACAGCTTGGCAACGATGGGTTCAACTTCGGCGTCGAACAATGTACCGGCCCCCCCAAAGACCTCCCAGCCATCGGGAGTGAGTGCACCACCAGAGGCGAATCAGTAGCCCTCCCCCTAGAGGGCGGCTTGAAGACATCTTCCAAGCCGCCCGAAAGTTTGCCGAGATAGCGACAGAGAGCGCACTCGCAAAAACCTCTCCTAACCAGAGAGAACCAAGGCAGATTGGCCCCTCACAATGAGGGGCCGTTTTTTTTAACCTTTGCTAGAGGCTTAATCTCTGAAAAAGTGGCTGTAAAAACGTGGATTTTTGATGGACAGCTGTGGTGAATTGCATGGTAAACGTGGATAGTTTTTAGCGCGGTTTTACGGCTTCATGGATGGCGAGGAGTTGCTCGAGGGTGGCTTTGAGGTGGTTGAGGTGGAGGGCGTTGGCTCCGTCGGATTTGGCGTGGGCGGGGTCGTCGTGGACTTCGAGGAAGATGCCGTCGATGCCTGCGGCTACGGCGGCGCGGGCGAGGACGGGGATGAACTCGGGTTGGCCGCCGCTGACTCCGTTGGCTGCGGAGGGGGTCTGGACCGAGTGGGTGCCGTCGAAGATGACAGGGGCGAAGCTGCGCATGATGGGGAGTGAGCGCATGTCGACGACGAGGTTGTTGTAGCCGAAGCTTGCGCCGCGCTCGGTGAGGCAGACGCGGGGGTTGCCGGAGTCGCGGACCTTCTCGACGGCGTGGCGCATGTCGAGGGGGGCGACGAACTGGCCCTTTTTGACGTTGATGGCTTTGCCGGTTTCGGCAGCGGCGGTGAGGAGGTCGGTCTGGCGGCAGAGGAAGGCGGGGATCTGGAGGACGTCGACGGCTTCGCCTACGGGGGCGCAGTCCTGGGGGGTGTGGACGTCGGTGAGGACGGGGAGGCCGGTGGTTTCGGCTACGGTGCGGAGGATGCGGCAGCCTTCGGCGAGGCCGGGGCCGCGGAAGCTGCGGATGGAGGTGCGGTTGGCTTTGTCGTAGCTGGCCTTGAAGATGTAGGGGACGCCGAGGTCGGAGGTGATGCGCTGGATGGCGTCGGCCATGGTGCGGGCGTGCTGCTCGGACTCGATGACGCAGGGGCCGGCGATGAGGAAGAGTTTGCCGCGACCTACGGGAACGTTGCCGATGTCGAATGGATTGATCACATATTTATTTGATCATAGTGACGAAAGAAGTAGACAAGGCGGACGGTGACACATGCTCCCCGCAGCAAACGACAACGCTCCCACCGAAAGACAATTGTCAAATGATATTGCTGGTTAGAGTTGGAGCTCCCAGGTTTGGCCCGTCAGTTTTTTGCCGAAGCTGTGATGGGTCTCTTCACTGATGAGATGGTAGCCCTCAGCCTGGTAGAGGTGGCGGGCGGCTTCGAGGACGCTGTTGGTCCAGAGAGTGATTTTGCGGTAGCCGACGTTGCGGGCGAACTGAGTACACTCGCGGACGAGTGTGCGGCCGAGGCCGAGACCGCGCGCGGAGGGGTCGACGAGGAGGAGACGGAGACGGGCGGTGGTGCGGGATTTTTTGTCTTTGACGAGGAAGACGGAGCCGATGGACTCGCCGTTGCGCTCGGCGATCCAGCAGCGCTCGCGTGTGGGGTCGAAGTTGTCGATGAAGTCGGCGGTGATTCGGGCGACGAGGGCCTCGAAGCGCTCGTCCCAGCCGTACTCGCGGGCGTAGAGGAGGCCGTGATTTTGGACGACCCAGCCCATGTCTCCTGGGCGGTGGGGGCGCAGGATGAACGGTGGCTGGGTGGTCGATGGGGAGAGGATTATCTCGATGGTAGACATTGCCTGGACGAGCTGGATGCGCTGCGTGTCGGTGAAGGGAGCGATCAACTGCTCGATTTGTTGGTTGGAGCGTTGGTTGAGGACGGCGAATTCTTTTTGTCCAGATTTGGTGAGGGAGAGGAACGATTGCCTTGCGTCGGTAGGGGAGGTTTTGCGGGTGAGGAGTTTTCGGTTGATGAAAGTGCGGAGGATGCGACTGAGATAGCCGAGGTCGAGGTTAAGGGTAGCGGCGATTTCAGAGGCTGTGGGTTGAGTGCGGGTGGCGATCTCGTAGAGGACGCGGGCTTCGGGAAGGGAGAGTGAGCTTTGCAGGAGGTGTTCTTCGAGGGTGCCGATGGCGCGGGTGTAGAAGCGGTTGAAGCTTCGGATGGCGGCGATGTGAGGATCGGTGGTCATCTAATGGATAGATGACATATTCAAATTAATTACTTGCTTTAGTCAAGTATCTTTCGTTCTCTTTAGTCCTTTAGGGAGCGGCCCAGGTTGGAGAGCAGGAGGGTGAGGAAGGAGATGCCTCGGCGGCTGTCTTCGCTGGTGGTTCGTTTCCAGAGCTGCCATAGGCTGGGTGGGTGCTGCTCGCGTTTGTGTTGTTCCGTTGTGGTGGACATGGCTTTTGATAGCTGGTCGAGGACTTCGGGGTTGAGCTCGGTGAGGATTTTGGCGGCGGTGAGGAGGTTGCGTATGCCGGCGATGCCTTCTGGTTGTTTGGCGTACTCGGCTAGTTTGCCGGTTACTGTGTCTTTTGCTCCGATCAGGCCGTGGATGAGATCGAGAACGCCTTCGCGGTGGGCGACCTCGAGGACATCTAGTGTGGCGAGGAGGGCGGCGGCGTATTCCACGGGAGCGGTTTCGAGGCGGCGATCGAGGTCGGCTTTGAAGTCGACGGTGAAGGGTTTGAAGGCGATTGGCTTGGCCATTTTTGGTACTCCTTGATCAAGGTTCGTTGCGGGAAAAGGGTTTGGTTGCTTCTCCCCTCCGCTTAGAATGACAAGCAAAAACAAGAACAACGGCAACGGCAAAAGCAACGGCAACAACAATGGCAACGGCAACGGCAACAACAAAGGCAACGGCAAAAGATTAGTCGCTTCGGCTGCGCCTTCGCTCCGGCCTTCGGCAGAGCGGTGGCCGCTTCGCGGCGGTCTTTTAGACGCGGGGCTAAAGCCCCGCTCTACCTCAGTAGCAACGGCAAGAAACAACAGCAACGGCAAGAGCAACGGCAACGGCAAGAGCAACGGCAACGGCAACGGCAAGAACAACTGCAATGGCAAGAACAACAGCAAAGGGCGAATAGACAACGGCAACAGCAGGTCCCCTTCGGGATGACAAACAAAGGGACACACAACCGCAGCAGGAGCGATAGCAATAGCGA
>DATMQZ010000056.1:0-13570 GCA_035566575.1 Edaphobacter sp. | reverse complement strand
GCACCAGAAACGCCGTATCCACGACAGACTGCGAAGTCACTCCAAACTTCATGTAGTCCGCCGAAGCCGGGTCCGTCCCATACCGAATCCCCGCCCGCGCCCACTCGCGATACCGAGCCTGCAACTCAGCTTCCGGTCCACTCACCTCTGCGCTCTCCAGCCAAGGCCCCAGTCCGGAAATAAGCCGCCCAAACGCCTCCAGATGCGTCGACATTCTCCGCTGCTCAACAAGCCCCGGCTGAGCCTCCACCGGCATCCTCGCCCGAAGTTGCCCCTTACTCACCGCCTCCAGCACAGGCTCCGAAACCCGCTTCACAACCTCAATCCAATAAGCGCGATCATCATCAGTCACCGCCGCCTGCCCTGCCGCCCGCATCGGCACAGCAGACACCGCCCCCAACGCCAGAGCTCCCTTCAAAAAGCTTCGCCTCGCAACCTCATTTTCGTAGCTGATAACTGCCTCCCCAAAATCCCGACACCCAGTCTAAGCACTCACCTGCAAACCATCCACAACTCATCACTTTCCCCTTGCATTCCCGCTCTTCCCTACCCCACACTGAGAAGGATTTCCAAAACATAAATCCGTCACAACGCGGAGCCCTCTCTATGAGTCTCACCCGTCGCGCATTCATCCAGCGCATGGCCCAGATCGGCGGCTACTCTGCAGCATTCGCCACCATGCAGGCCCTCGGCCTCATCCCCGCAGCCGAAGCATCCCTCCTCCCGCAACTCCCCGCCGACTTCGGCAAAGGCAAAAAAGTCGTCATCCTCGGCGCAGGCATCGCCGGCCTCGTCTCCGCATACGAGCTCCGCAAAGCAGGCTTCGACTGCACCATCATCGAAGCCCGCAACCGCCCCGGCGGCCGTTCCTGGTCCGTCCGCGACGGCACTAAAGTCGAGTTCACCGACGGCACCGTCCAAACCTGTAACTGGCAAAACGGAGGCTACCTCAACGCCGGCCCCGCCCGCATCCCTTCTATCCACACCCATCTCCTCGGCTACTGCCACGAGCTCGGCGTCCCCCTCGAGGTCGAAGTCAACACCTCCCGCTCCGCGCTCATGCAGGCCGACGTCCTCAACGACGGCAAGCCAGTCCAGCAACGCCAGGTTGTCCACGACACCCGCGGCTACCTCGCCGAACTCCTTACCAAGGCAATCAATAAGCACACCCTCGACGACGAGCTCTCCAAAGAAGACACCACCCGCCTCCTCGACTTCCTCAGCGGCTTTGGCGACCTCAACGACAAGGGCAAGTACACCGGCACCACTCGCGCCGGCTTCATCGTCGGCCCCGACGCCGGCCTCACCAGGGAGGTCCTCCACAAACCTCTAGGCTTCCACGAGCTCCTCCTCGCCGACTTCTCCTTCGGCGAGTTCTACGAGGAGCAGATCGACTGGCAGGCGACAATGTTCCAGCCCATCGGCGGCATGGATCGCATCCCCTACGGCTTCGCACGCGCCCTCCCGAAGGAGATGATTCACTACGACTGTCCCGTCACAGAGATCACCACCGGCGACTCCAGCGTCACCATTGCCTATACGAAGTCAGGCACGCCGCAAACCCTCACCGCCGACTTCTGCATTTGCACCATGCCCATCTCCGTCCTATCCCAGACGAAGAACAACTTCTCCCCCGAGACGCAGAAGGCCTTTACCTCCATCCCTCTCACCGCCCTCTACAAGATCGGTTGGGAGTCCCCCCGCTTCTGGGAGACCGACAACAATATCTACGGCGGCATCTCCTTCCTCAACAGCGACACTGTCAACCTCGTCTGGTATCCCACCGACAAGCTCTTCTCCCCCACCGGTGTCCTCGTCGCAGGCTTCGGAACCGAGCGTCAGGACGTCGGCAGCACAATCTTGGGCGGCCAGGCGGCCAGCCTCAAGCCCACCCCCTTCGGTGCTCTACCCACCATGCAGGCCAAGTTCGATGCCTCACGCGCCGCCGTCGAAAGGCTCCACCCCGGCCGCGGGCATCTGCTCGCCAAACCCATCTACGTCAGCTGGGCAAAGATCCCCTACTCCATCGGCTGCTTCGCTAACATCTTCCTCCCAGGCACTGAGTCCGCCTACGCCCAGCTCGACAAACCCCAGGGCCGAACCTACTTCGCCGGAGACTACCTCTCACACCTCGTAGGCTGGCAGGAAGGCGCAGCCCTCTCCGCCCACCACGCCATCGAACGCATCGCCAAACAAATCCGCAGCTAACAAAAATCAAGCTTAACGAATCCACTTCACCCAACCCCAAAACGTCATCTCGACCGAAGCGACGGACGGCCTTACCGTCCGTCGCGCAGTGGAGAGACCCCTGTATTTTGCCTTTGCCGTTGCCTCTGCAGTTGCCGTTGCCTTTCTTGCTTGTCATCCCCGAAGGGGATCTGCTTCTGCCGTTGCCTTTGCTCGTCATTCTGAGCGCAGCGAAGAACCCCCGCATTTCCGAGGGGAGCGAAGCGACCCGAGCACCCATCCAAAAGCAGGCCGCTTCACCCCAACCATCTACTCCGCCTTACCCTCCGACCCTTCCTTATAAACCTTCTGCAGCAAGAAAAACGCCTCCTTCTTCTTCCCATCCTCCGAGATCAATCCCTTCCGATTGAACCCATCCTGCAGCAAAGGAATATTCCTCGTCGGCGACCGAAAATCCATCAGCACCCAAGGAGCAAACCCACGCACCTGCGGAATCTTCGACAGCATCACAAAGTTGTGTTTGTAGAAGTCCACCTGCTGCTCCTCCGTCCATCTTTGGCTCTTATCGCCGTGGTTCCCAATCTTCGCCTCCGATCCAAACTCACTAATGATGATCGGCTTCTGCGGCAACTCAAACTTCACATTGTCCGCCTGCTCCGGAAGATAGCTATACCACCCGACATACTCATTCATCCCCACAACATCCAGCGCCCGTCCCACAGCCAGCGGATCATCCATCAAATGCACATCCCCAACCTTATGCGGCTGCAAAAACGCCGCCGTCATCAGCCGAGTATCATCCAGCTTCCTCGCCTCACCCGCCAAATTCGTCAGGAACTCCGTCCGTGCAGCATTCGTCGGAGTCTCATTCGCCACCGACCACAAGATCACCGAAGCCTTATTCCTATCCCGCCGAATCATCTCGCCCAGCATCGCCTGCGCCTTCGCATAAACCTCCGGCTTCTCATACGAGATGTGCTGCCAAATCGGAATCTCCGACCACACCATCACACCCTGACGATCCGCCATCCGCGTCATGCGCTCATCATGCGGATAGTGGCAAAGCCGCACAAAGTTCGCATTCAGATCCTTCAGAAACCCAAAGATCGCCGCGACATCCTTATCATTCGAAACCCGCCCCGTCCTATACGGAGCCTCCGCATGAGCATTCACGCCCCGCAGAAACACAGGTTTCCCATTCAGCAAAATCTTCGTTCCATCCACACGAATATCGCGAAACCCAATATCATCCGTCAGCCTGTCCTGCCCCGCCTCAAGCTCCACCTTATAAAGCTTCGGACTCTCCGGCGACCAGAGATCAAGCTTCTTCGCGCTTACCTCAAAACCCGCACGCCCCGCCGCATCCGTCTTCACCGTCGTGCTCACACCAGCCTCAGGAACCCTCACCGTCACCGGCGTCCCCTCGGCCCCACCCTCAACGTGGACATACCCCGTCAGCACATTCGTAGCCCCACGCTTCAGATGCACGTCATAGTCATCCACAAACGCCTTCGGCACATCCACCAGCGACACATCCCGCGTCAACCCGCCATAGTTGTACCAATCGACATTCAGCCCCGGAATCCCATCCGCCAGACGCGTCGAATCCACCGCAATCACAACGAAGTTCTTCCCCGGCCTCACCGCCGCCGTCACCTCACAATCGAACGGCGTAAACCCACCCTCGTGATCGCAGATCCTCTTCCCATTCACCCATACATAGCTGCGATAATTCGCCGCTCCCACCCGCAGAAAAGTCCGCTTATCCGCCTTAGGCTCATAATCAAAATCCCGCTGATACCAGACAATCCCTTCATACCGAAACAGCGTCGGCTCCTGCGTATTCCAATCGCCCGGCACCTTCAGCGTAGGAGCAGTCGAAAAGTCATACTCCTCAAATCCATTCCGTTCCCCCACCAGCACCGGCCGCTTATCCTGCGCATAGCCGCTATCCCGAACCTTCCCCGACCCGTCATACAACCCACGCCCCGCAGGGTCCACCAGGTAGTGCCAATCCCCATTCAAACTCGTCGACGCGCGATGGTCCTCACCCACCAGCAGCGTCTTCAACGGCTGCTCCTGCGCAACTACGGAAGCACAAGAAAGACAGCAAAAAATCGCAGCACACACACCCACCTTCGAAAACCCAGCCCTCATGCACCACTCCCAAAACAGAAATTTGCGTCACTCGAAAACAGCAAATCCACCAAGCGACCGTTCGTCGTATCGATCGTTTAGGAATGAGATTCTACAACTCCAGTGGTCAGACCATTTCGAGAACGTCGGAAGTGTAGCATCGCCGACACTACACGCGCAAAATAAATACGAAGCCGCAACAAATCCATTTAGCTTCAGGACTGCCGAGGTCTCGTTTTACTAGGGGCACGAATAAAAGGAGTGCTGAAAAGTCCTTGTCGTGGCTTTTGGGTGAAGCGCAGGACTTTTAAGTCTGCGAACCCGCCTCGCTTAAGAGCAAGGTTTCAGGACGGCGCGAAAAGTCGTTGCCGTTGCTTTTGGGTGGGAGCGCAGGGCTTTAGCCCTGCGAAAAAGGCTCGCAATAACGGGGCTTTAGCCCCGGACCTTCTCTCATTTGCCCCGGATTCCACCGCCTGCCTTACTTCTTGGCAAACGAGCGGCAATAGATCACCAGATTCCAGATATCGTCCGGCTTCGCGCGCTCGCCTTCCCCAGTCATCTGGCCTTTGCCATTCTTGATGATGTAGAATATCTCTCCATCCGTCAGGTCCTTCAACGCCGCTGGATCGGTATAGTCCTTCAGCGTGAGCTTCAAATCACCGACGAGATCGCCTTTGCCATTCCCGTTCTCTCCATGGCACATGGCGCAGTCGTACCCGTACTGCTTTTTAGCATGCGCCTGCGACTCCGCAGTAGGCTTCACCGGATTCACCATCTTCGCAGCATCAGCAGGAATACCCGCCTGTGCAGGAGCGGCCGCCGGCTGCTGCGGCAAGAACGAGAGAGACAACAGCGCGAATAGGGCGAACATAGGCTTCAACATACGAGCCACCTCTAATTGCAGGACGCATCCTATGCCTAAGCAAACCCAATGTGAAGCTTTATCTTAAAAGTCCTGATTCCGCCCGGAATCTGTTCAAAAACATGCCTACGCGAAATGCTCGCAAGCGTTTTTACGTCGTGATCCTGAACGTAGTGGTTTTACGTCGTCACCCTGATGTGGATTGCCCCATAAGGTGAAATTCGGCTCATCTTGTTTCCAACGAATTACACGGTCAGGTACTGCATAAAGTGAAATTGCGGGACCCCATAACGTGAAACTGTATTCACGTTTTCACCCATAAGATGAAATTTCCTTCACTTCAATGAGTGCATTAGTCTGAAGTCATCAATTGAGGTTGAAACTTTCGTATTGCTCGTAAACCATCCACTAAATCACCTCCCACAAGCCGACCTCCCGTTACCAACGCCTTAGATGAGCTCCCTCTGAGCGTATAAAGAGCCTCAGCCACCGCTTGGGCTTCCCCGGAGTTCCCGGATACCTCGCATTGCAGAACGACTATTCCAAGCACTCAACGACGCGAGGTAATCCTAAACGTGTGCACCAGCCAATGCTCTCTGCCCGTTAGCGCTTTAAAATCCGAATCGTGTCCTCTTCTCTAGTGGGCGGAACCAAACTTGAATGGCGTTGCCGCCTCGAATTTGCTGGCCGCATTCCCCGCATAGACCTTGCCTCCGGCCATGGTGAGTTTTTTCACCGGAGCCCCCTTGGTGAAATCCAGGTCAGACAGGGGAACCCAGAAAGCATTCGGGGAAGTTGCCGAGTCGAAGTAAAAGACCTTGTTCTTTTGGTCGTATGTTGTACGCCATAATGTCGACGCGAGATTGGGTTTGTCCGGATGCGTGATACCCAACGGTGTACTGACGGCGCGCATGACGCCCATCACGGCCGCGACTGCTTGATTTTCATAGGTCGCACCGGGTACCGCTTTGATAGTGTGCGGGTCCATCTGTTTCGGAATCGCGTTGATGAGGAATGAGGCGCGGACAAAACGATCGGCAGCACTGATGGAACCCGGAAGGAAAGCCAGAGGATTTACGCCACTCCAGTAGGCCTCGATGGCGAGCTGTTGATCAAAGCTAGGCGAGTTGGTCATCACTTGATACTTTCTGTCGTGGTGAATGACCAATTTGCCGCCGAGGTATTCAAAGATTGCCGAGTCGCCGCTCGGATCTGAGATCGCAAGGTGCAGATCGGCACCCTTGCCGTTGGGCAGCTTAGGCGCTATGACTGCAAAGGGTTCAGCGCGCAACGCATCCACAGTTTCCGCAACGCTTCCGAAGTTGTCCAATACGTACTGTCCCCAGGCCATGATAGAGATCGTTGGCTTGCCGGCCTTGGGCGTGCCGTAGTCCGATTCCGCGAGGTAAAGCACGTTGACAACCAGGCCCTGTTCGTTGATACCATCGGCGGTGCCCGCCTCGAAACCCGATACCGCGAGGCTGCCGTACTTCGACGTCCACTTAATGCTGGTCGGCCCCGCTGCCCCCTCGCGCGTCATGCCGCGTGGAAACAGCCACGCATTGGAGTAGACATCCTCCGACCAGTCCATCGATCGACCGGTTATCACCACATTATCAGTGCCGAGATAGACGGCTCGTGTGCAGGCTTCGGCGGAATTGGTAATACCCGCAAGGACGATCGCGAGTGCCAAGGCTGAAACCTTGCGAGCAAGACCAGTACAACCCTCAATCATTCTCAATCCGGGTAGTCTGATGTTCTTCATAAATTAGCCGTTTGATTATAGCGCAATAATTGGATGGTCAATACGGGAAAACAAACCCGTACCGATTATCAAGTAAGTCCTCCGCCCCCCCCCGCGAAGAAGCGGCGGGAATCAAGGCGCGCCCCAAGGGTAAATCACAAGATCAGTGCTTGATTCCGCGGCGTGTCCCAGACGAGGTACTTAGCCATTTCACATACAAAATGGCCGATTAACCGCCTTCGCGGACAAGTGTTCTTTGCCAATTGACTCGCTACGACTTTCTCGATGAGTGGTAAATCGCCAAGTCACTCATCGACAATCAGGTAATGCCATACAATTGCCATGTTTCGGATATGTCACCCGAGTAGAGTCTTCGAATATAGCTGTCTTGAGATCGTCAAAAATGTAAACAACGCGAGACCTTTCGTAACTTGGAAACCCGCACTCGAAAAATGAGGCCAGAGCAATAGTTCCGGCCTCACTGCTTGGCATTCTCAAGTCGAGCTCTGCTTTTATGCAGACTCGAGTTCTATCTTATGGGCTCTAAGTTTCATCTTATGCGGTCTCCCACACCTGAACGAAGTGGTTTTTACGTCGTCATCCTGAACGCAGTGAAGGATCCCTGTATTTCGTCTTTGCTCTTGCCTTTGCCTGTTCTTAAATCCGTATTATCTCCGCGTCAGCGCGCGAATCATCTCTGACCAATCCGGCCACAAATCCGCCAACTCTTCGTAACTTGCATCTTCGTAGTCCTCAAACTCAAATCCCGGACTGACGGTACACCCCAGCAACGCCCACTTCCCTCCTGCCACCAGCCGCGATCCCTGCCACACCCCATGTTTCACCACCACCTGCGGCCTCTCCCTTTTCGCCAGATCGGTTCCGAGCACGATCGTCTTACCCTTCATATCCAGTGAAAGCTGCAACATCTCCACCGGATCACCCATATAGAAATGAAACACCTCATCGGACCGCAACCGGTGCATCTCGCTGAACGTATCTGCCTCCAGCAGGTAATAAATCGCCGTATTTGTTCGCCGCGGTCCAGAATATTGGTCTTCTTCAAAAGCCTCCGCCGCCACCATCTCCGCAGCCTCATAAGTCCGCACATACCACCCACCCTCACGCGGATGCGGCGCAAGCCCCAACAACCTCTTCACATCTCCAGCAGTCATTTAGTCCCTCTCACGCTATCCTGTACACAATTCCACTTCATTCTAGTTTCCTGCGAGCCTCACCTTGCCCATGCGCCATCGCCTAGAACACTACTTCGGCTTCACACGCCTCCGCACCAACTGGCGCACCGAGATCCTCGCTGGCCTCACCACCTTCATCACGATGGCTTACATCATCTTCGTGAACCCGGCCATCCTCTCCGAAACGGGAATGCCCCTCGCCGCCGTCACCGCCGCCACCTGCCTCTGCGCGGCCTTCGGCAGCATCCTCATGGGAGCCCTCGCCAACTACCCACTCGCCCTCGCGCCCGGCATGGGCCTCAACGCCTACTTCACCTACACCGTCGTCAAAAGCATGGGCGTCCCCTGGCAATCTGCCCTCGGTGCCGTCTTCCTCTCCGGAGTCATCTTTCTCATCCTCACCTTCACCGGCCTCCGCCAGCGTCTCGTCGGAGCCATCCCGCACCAACTCCACGCCGCCGTCGGCGGAGGCATCGGTCTCTTCATCGCCTTCATCGGATTCCGCAACGCCGGCATCATCGTCCCCAGCGCCACCACCGTCGTCACCCTCGGCAACGTCCGCGCCCCATCCACTGCCCTCGCCCTCTTCGGCCTCATCTTCATCGCCATTCTGCAAGTCCTCCGCGTCCGAGCCTCCATGCTCATCGGCGTCCTCGGAACCATGCTCCTCGGAGTAATCTTCCATCAGGTCCACTGGCAACCCGTCCACTACGGCCTCTCCGCCATCACCGCCACCGCCTTCCAACTCGACATCCGCGGAGCCCTCCACATCGGAGCCTTCGAGATCATCTTCGTCTTCCTCTTCGTCGACCTCTTCGACAACATCGGCACCCTCGTCGCCGTAACCCAGCGCGCCAACCTCATCGCCCCCGACCACACCATCCCCCGCCTCAACCGCATCTTCTTCGCCGACGCCACCGCCACCATCGTCGGCTCCCTCGCCGGCACCAGCACCGTCACCAGCTACGTCGAATCCTCCGCCGGAGTAGCCGCCGGAGGCCGCACCGGCGTCACCGCCATCGTCACCGGCATCCTCTTCTTCCTCGCCCTCTTCGTCGCACCACTCGTAGGAGCCATCCCCGCCTTCGCCACCTCACCCGCGCTCATCCTCGTAGGCGGCCTCATGGCCTCAGGCCTGGGCAAAATCGAATGGGACAACCCCGAAATCGGAATCCCAGCCTTCCTCACCGTCGCCACCATCCCCCTCACCTGGTCCATAGCCGACGGCCTAAGCTTCGGCCTGACCAGCTACGCCGCCCTCCAACTCCTTACCGGCCGCGCCAAAGCCAAAGACTGGATGCTCTACCTCCTCGCCACCCTCTTCCTCCTCCGCTTCGTCTACATCGCTCACCACTAAGCTTTCGCACTCAAAATCCATACAACTTAAGGTGCATTTAGACCCGGCCGAAGTGGGATGTTCTCTTTTGGTCACTCACAAGATCATTGCTCTTGAGACGGCCAGGTGCCGCCCCCAAGGAGAATCTCCCCAATGGTTCACGATCTGGTTCTTGCCCTGGTATTTCTTGTGATGATCATCGCCCCGGCACTTCTCGCCATGCGCTCTGACAGAGAGGAAAAAGATATTTTATAAACCGACCTCGGCCTTCGCACCGTCCGGGGTATGTTGTTGTCAACCCGCACCCAGACGCATTCTCCGACGCGTCGCCGGACTTGCCTTCAACTTCAGCGCTGTTCAACCCAACTGGTCCACCGTGCCCGGCCCGGAACTAACATCACGGGACCCACACCGAAGCCCACTTCGTTCCCGACGCAATTTGCTCGGACCAGCGAGCCAACAAAAAATCCTCCTCAACAAATAAAGGCCGCACCCACCCGGATGCGGCCCTTCACTTGTCTTGAAACCCTACCCGCGCAGCGCCATCTGCTCCGTAACAATCTGAGTCAAATCCGGCTTCTTCAGCCCATGCTCCTTAGCGTTGAACTCATCCACCTTGCTCGACCAGTTCATGCTGCAGAACTTCGGGCCGCACATACTGCAGAACGCCGCTTCCTTGTAATAGTCATCCGGCAGCGTCTCATCGTGCATCCCGCGAGCCGTATCCGGATCAAGCGACAACGCAAACTGCTTATCCCAATCAAACGTGTACCGGGCATACGAGATCGCATCATCCCGATCCCTCGCTCCCGGTCGATGCCGCGCAATATCCGCCGCATGGGCAGCAATCTTGTAAGCAATAATGCCGTCCTTCACATCCTTCTCATTCGGCAGCCCGAGATGTTCTTTGGGCGTCACATAGCAAAGCATCGCCGCACCATGCCATCCAATCATCGCCGCGCCAATCGCCGACGTAATGTGGTCATACCCCGGAGCGATATCCGTTACCAGCGGTCCCAGCACGTAGAACGGAGCGCCATCGCACAGCTCCACTTCCTTGTCCACCTGCTCCTTGATCTTGTCCATCGGCACATGCCCAGGCCCCTCGATCATCACCTGCACATCGTCCTTCCAGGCCTGCCGCGTCAACTCACCCAGCGTCTTCAACTCCGCAAACTGAGCCTCATCGCTCGCATCAGCCACACAACCCGGCCGCAGCCCGTCGCCCAGCGAGTAGCTCACGTCATACTTCGCCATCACCTTCGTAATTCGGTCGAAGTTGTCATACAAAAAATTCTGTTTATGATGCGCCGTCATCCACTGCGCCATAATCGCGCCGCCGCGGCTCACAATCCCCGTAATCCTCTTCGCCACCATCGGAACATACTGGATCAGCACACCCGCATGGATCGTAAAGTAATCCACACCCTGCTGCGCCTGCTCCTCAATCACCTCAAGGTAGAGATCGATATTCAGATCCTCCACCCGCTTCACCCGCGAGAGCGCCTCATACAACGGCACCGTCCCAATCGGCACCGGCGAATGCCGCAAAATCTGCTCCCGAATCATCGGAATATCCCCACCCGTCGAGAGGTCCATCACGGTATCCGCGCCGAAGTGGACAGCCGTATGCAGCTTCCGCAGCTCCTCATCCACATTCGACACAATCGCCGAGTTCCCGATATTCGCATTGATCTTGCACAGCGACTCCACCCCAATCGCCATCGGCTCCAGCTCCGGGTGGTTGATATTCGCCGGGATAATCATCGTCCCCTTGGCGATCTCGCTCCGCACCAGCTCCGCCGAAATCTTCTCCTTCTGAGCCACGAAGGCCATCTCTTCGGTAATCAGCCCCTTGCGCGCAAAGTGCATCTGCGACATATTCCAATCGCCCGTCCGCTCCGCCTCAGCCTTCCGCTTGACGATCCACTCCGCCCGCCCCGTCGGCACCCTGTAACCATTGCCGTTCGCCCCCGCGCTGTTCCCATTTGCATCATGTCCGTTGCTATTTACGCTCATTCTCTTCCCCGCTGAAAATACGATGTTGTCGGCTTAGTATACGCCGCATCAACAATTCCTTCCTTCTCTCCAACCCCGCTACAGCCGCCCGTTTATCGCACCGGCATCAGCGCACCCCAATCCAAAACCCGCCCCCACCAAGCTTTTCTCAGTCAACATTCGAAGACCTACCTACCCTTTATGTAGCCAACCGCAAAAAAACTCTGGACATGGAGCAGAAGATCACCGATGCTCTTCCAAAGATGATTGAAAAATCAACCGACCCCAATCACGTCACCATCCAGGCAGCCGCCTGACCATCCAGCCGCCTGACGCTCCTAACTCCCGCCAGCCGCTATAAGAAAGTCCTTTGGCACTTATAAACTTCTCGATATAATCGCGATTTGCTACCCTTAATGCCAGTGTCGGATTTAACCTTCGCCCAACCCGCCCGCCGCAATCTCCTCGCGCCCGTCCTCATCGCGTTCGTGCTCCTTGGAGTAGTTATTGCGCTCGTCATCCGCTACACCCCCCACAAGACAGCCGATATAACCATTACCGGAACCGCAGTCTATCCGGCCCACACCGTCTTCAAGTCCGACTCGATCCTCGTCGGCAGCGACCGCGTCCAGGACGACCTCTACGTCCTCGCCACAATTCGCGTCGAAGACCGCCTCAACCTTCCCCTTTTCCTCAAAGACTTCACCGCCACCCTCGTCACCGCCAACGGCGAAGAGTTCCACACCAGCGCCGCAGAAAAGCAGGAGATTCCTGCTCTCTTCGTCACCTTCCCGGCGCTCGAAAAACTAGCCTCCGCTCCCCTGCTCCGCGAGACCCTCATCGCCCCAGGCCAATCCGCCGAGGGCATGGTCCTGCTCCACTTCCCTGTTACCCAGGACGTCTGGAACAGCCGTAAATCGGCCACACTCAGCATCGATCTCTACCACCAGGGCCCACTCTCCGTACTCATTCCAAATCCCGGCCAGCACTCCGTCGCCCTCACCGACATCAATCGAACCACCTCGGACGAGTAGCACCCGGTAACAGTAATGACCCGCCGCCGTTTCATCGCCAACCTTTGGACCCACACCACCGCCACCCTTACCGGCGATCAGGCCACCCACCTCGCCCGAGTCCTCCGCGCCGAACCCGGTCAGATCTACGACGTCGTAGCCAACGGCTTCCTCCACCGCGCCGAAATTACCACCGTAAGCGCCGGTGGCAGTGGTGAAGCCGAAGTCCACTTCCTCCTCCACGAAGAGCTCGAATCCGACGCCGCCCTCCCGCTCCACCTCCTCCTCGCCGTCTTCAAGTTCGACCACATGGAGTGGGCCATCGAAAAGGCCACCGAACTCGGCATCGCCCGCATCACGCCCATCCTCGCCCGTCGCACCGAAAAACACCTCGCCCAGTCCGCCGCCAAACGAGCCGACCGCTGGCGCCGCATCGCCCTCGAAGCCTCCAAGCAATCCCGCCGCACCACCATCCCCGACATCGCCGACCCCATCCCCCTCAAGCAAGCCCTCGAACAAGAGCAAAGCCCCACCCGCATCCTCCTCAGCGAGACCGAGCAAGCCACCACGCTGACCGAAGCCCTCGAAAAGTGGACCGCGGAACCCCGGGTGCCCCATCCTGAGCGCGTCATCCGCGCGAAGGTTGGGGATACAACCCCGTCCCCAATCAATACGACCCACGCACTAGCCATAGGCCCCGAGGGCGGCTGGACTCCCGAAGAGATGGCTCTCTTCACCCAGCACAACTGGCAGCCCGTCACCCTCGGCCCCCGCATCCTCCGCGCCGAAACCGCCGCCATAGCCGCCATAGCCATAGCCTCCACCCACCTAACCTAACCCACAAAACAATCGACCACAGATTACACGGATGAAACGGGCAAAGCCGCCGGGTGCCCCACACATCGATTCTGATGTGTGGGACATCGTCCGAAGGACGACCGCCTTCCCCCACCATCGTCGCTATTGCTATCGCTCCTGCTGCGGTTGTGTGTCCCTTTGTTTGTCATCCCGAAGGGGACCTGCTGTTGCCGTTGTCTATTCGCCCTTTGCTGTTGTTCTTGCCATTGCAGTTGTTCTTGCCGTTGCCGTTGCCGTTGC
>DATMQZ010000055.1:0-6068 GCA_035566575.1 Edaphobacter sp. | reverse complement strand
TGTGATCTGATCTCCAGTGGTTTCCGTCCACGCCTTTTGAGCGACGTCTGCGCGCCAGGGGCCTTCGCCTGTTGGTTTAAGACTGAGCCACCATAGCAGGACGACGCAAAAACAGATGAGGCAGGCAACGGCTCGATAACGACGTGTGCCGACGAGGAGGAAGATCAATATCGCGAGATAGAGGATTGCCAGCGGAATCCGTAGCCAGGGAATTCGACAGTCTACGTAGATGGCGGCGAGCGCCCAAAGATTGAACAAGACGAGCGCGAACCACATGACTGCGGTACCGAGGGCTCGGCAAATTACCAGAAAAGTGTGGAAGCCCCTGGAAGGTTGGAGAATCTCATGCGCCTGGCTGCCGGTCATATTGATCCCTCATCGCACGCGGATGCCATTTCACTTTGCGGGTTGGCGTCTAAATCTTATAGGCAATATCAGTCGCTGAACTTCCGATTGTGCTGAGAAAGAAATATTCGGGCTGCACTCACGGACTAATTAGGTAGTGTGAGCGAGGTTCTCGATGGGGGATTCTACGGGGCCGGCTGCGAGCAGGATGGGGACTATGAGTTGCAGGATCGAGGGAACGATCTCTTCGGCGGGAGCGTGGTTCGGGGTGTAGAACCACTGCTTGACCGCGCCGTAGATGGCCCAGCTTGCTGCGGTGGCGATAATGTCGGGCGAGAGTCCGGGAGTGGCGCTTTCTTTCGGCATGCCGCTGATAATTACGCGGCGAATGGCGGTGGTGATGGCGGCTTCGATGAGGGGCTCGAAGGCGTTCTGGCGGGTGCACTCGGCTTGGTTGGAGTGAAGCTGGGTGATGTAGTCGCAGGCGGCGAGAATGATGGCGCTGGCGGCTGAGGGGCAGGTGCCGTCGAAGGTTACGTTGCGCTCGTGGAGGAGGATGTGGAAACCGCCGGCGACCATGGCTTCGAGGAGGGCGTACTTGTCGGTGTAGTGGTCGTAAAAGGTGGCGCGGTTGACGGTGGCGGTGTCGGTGATGTCCTGGACGGAGATCTCTTCGATGTTCTTTGAATGCATTAGGTTACGCAGCGCGCCCTGAAGCAGGTGGCGGGTGCGGCGGATGCGGGGGTCGCGAACTTCACAGTCTGAGATCGGCATGGCTCTCTTTATTAGAGGCTATCAAATGAAAAAAGAATCTCTAAAGCAACATTTGTCGTCTGATTGATTAACGACATACGTTGTTTAGACGTCTTATGTCGATAAAAGGAGATTTTGCCATGCCTATACTACTTCATCTCGATTCAAGTCCACTGGAGAGCTCGATAAGCCGCGAACTGGCGCGCGAGTTCGTCAAGACGTGGAAGACCACTCATGCCGATGGGAAGGTGATTTACCGTGACCTTGCGGCTAACCCGGCAAAGCCGCTGGATGCTCAGTGGATTGGTGCCGCGTATACGCCTGACGAGGCGCGGACGAAGGAACAGAATGACGCGCTGGCTTTGTCGGATGAGTTGATCGCTGAGCTGGAGGAGGCCGATGAGTATGTGATCGGCGCAGCGATGCATAACTTCGGCATCCCGTCGGTATTGAAGCTCTGGATTGACCAGATTGCTCGGAAGGGAAAGACGTTTAACTATGGGGCGAATGGACCAGAAGGGTTGTTGAAGGGTAAGAAGGCTACAATTCTGGTTGCGAGCGGTGGTGTGTATGAAGCAGGGACGCCGGCTGGTGCTTTCAACTTTGTTGAACCGTATCTGCGATCGGTGCTTGGTTTTCTCGGTGTGACGGACGTGAAGGTGGTTACTGCGGGCGGTGCTGCTCAGGTGATGATGGGCGCTGTGGACCGCGATACGTTTTTGAAACCAACGCTGGAGCAGGTGCGAGCGCATGCGGCGTAAGCCTTTCTGCGCTTATCGCTATTAAGGAGGAATTTCGATGAAGATTGCTGCGTTGATTTCACGGATTTTGCTTGGGCTGCTGTTTACGGTCTTCGGGTTGAATGGGTTTCTGCACTTTATCCCGATGAAGGCGCCGACTGGACTGGCGGGGCAGTATATGGGCGCGCTGTTTGTGTCGCATTATCTGGTGGTGGTGTTTCTGGTGCAGCTGATTGGCGGAGTATTGCTGTTGTTGAACCGGTTCGTTCCGCTGGCGTTGTTGATGCTTGGGCCGGTGATTGTGAATATCCTGCTGTTTCATACATTCATGGCGCCGGAGGGTTTGCCGATGGCCCTGTTTGCAACGGTGCTGTGGCTGATTGTTTTTGCGGGAGTGCGACAGGCCTTTGCGGGAGTGTTTGCGCAGAGGGTCGAGGCGTGAGGAGGAGTGACGGCCTGCTTTGAATGGCCGTCATTCTTTGGATTGAACTAGTCGGCGATGCCGGGATTCGGTGGGTCGATGCCGAGGGCGGTGGCAAGGGCGACGAGGTGATCCTGCTCCTGAACGAGGATCTCGCGGACCGACTCGCTGAGGGCGTATTCGTTGAGTTCGTCGCATTGCTTGACGCGGCGGCGGTACTGGGCGATGGTTTCTTTCTCATTCTCGAGGTCGAAGCGAAGCATGTCTTCGGCTTTCTCGGAGGTCTTGACGGGTTTCGGGGTGACGGACGGCATGCCGCCGAGATAGTCGATGTGGTTTGCGATGGTGAGGGCGTGGGCGAGCTCTTCAGCGGCGTGGACGGCGAGCTCGTCGGCGATGTTCATATACTGCGCGCCCTTGAGGACCTGCGAGTAAGTTACGTAGGCGATGATGGCCTGGTATTCGCGGGCGAGATCTTCGTTGAGGAGGTCGATAAGTTTCTTGCGATTGATGGTGGGCTTGAGTGTTTCAGGCATTGTTCGGTCCTCTCCGCTCGGTCGTGAATGATCTTACGGTGAGATGCGCGGAGATTGGTTTTCGTTCTCTGGGGCCGCAGCGGTTTAATGCTGCGGCCATTTTCTTTATGCCGAAATAGATGGATAGTCGATGTAGCCGTGTGGGCCGGGGACGTAGAAGGTGTTGGGCTCGGGATGATTGAGGGCGGCTTGCCTTGCGAAGCGAATGGGAAGATCAGGGTTGGCGATGAAGAGCTTGCCGAAGGCCACGGCGTCGGCTTTGCCCTCGTCGAGAAGCTGCTGGCCGGTGTGCTGATCGATGGCTTCGTTGGCGACGAAGACTCCGCCGAAGAGCTTTTTGAGGCCGGGGCCGATGCTGTCGGGACCGACGTGTTCGCGGGCGGCTATGAAGGCTAGTTTGCGCTTGCCCAGCTCGGTGGCGATATAGCTGAAGGTTGCTGTTGGGTTGGAGTCGGAGATGCCGTGGGCGTCGCCTCGTGGGGCGAGGTGCATACCGACACGGCCGGGGCCGAAGACGGAGATTGCTGCTTCGGCGGCTTCGAGCATGAGGCGGGCGCGGTTTTCGATGGGGCCGCCGTACTCGTCGGTGCGGTGGTTGGAGCCGTCTTGCAAGAACTGGTCGAGGAGGTAGCCGTTGGCTCCGTGTAGTTCTACGCCGTCGAAGCCTGCAGCTTGTGCGTTTTGTGCGCCGCGACGGAAGGCTTCGACGACTCCTTTGACCTCGTGGGTTTCGAGGGCTCGGGGGATGGGATAGTCGCGTTGTGGGCGGAGGAGGCTGACGTGGCCTGTTGCGGCGATGGCGCTGGGAGCGATGGGCTGCTGGCCGTTGAGGAGCTCAGGGTCGGAGATGCGGCCTACGTGCCAGATCTGCGCGAAGATGTGTCCGCCTTTATCGTGGACGGCTTTGGTGATGGGCTTCCAGGCTTCGACTTGTGCGGAAGACCAGAGGCCGGGGACGTTGGCGTAGCCTACTCCGAGTGGGTCGATGGGGATGCCTTCGGAGATGATGAGGCCCGCGGAGGCTCGCTGGGTGTAGTAGTCGATCATGATGGGGGTTGGGATGTGGTCGGGCGTGCCGCGGAGGCGCGTGAGCGGGGCCATGAAGATGCGGTTGGGAAGGTGGAGATCGCCTACTTGGATCGGGTCGAAGAGAGAAGGCATGTGCAAGAGCTCCTTCGCGTTTTGTATCAATCAACGCGGTGGGGATTGGATGAATGAGATTTGGGAAGGGTGCAGCGGCATGAAGAAACCCACGTCCTAAAGGCTAGGAACGTGGGTTTTGCGTTGGTGTGGAGAAACTAGACGGGGAAGGATTTGAGCCAGGTGCGGAAGGCTGGGCCGAGGTCTTCGCGCTTGAGAGCGAATTCTACGGTGGCTTTGAGGAAGCCTAGTTTGTCGCCTGCGTCGTGGCGCTTGCCTTCGTAGCTGAAGCCGTAGACCTTTTCGTATTGGAGGAGCGCTTTGATGCCGTCGGTGAGTTGGAGTTCGCCGCCGGCGCCAGGTGTGATGTGTTCGAGCATGTCGAAGATGCGTGGGGTGAGGATGTAGCGGCCGATGATGGCGTTTTGTGAGGGGGCTTCTTCGGGCTTGGGTTTCTCGACCATGTTCTTGACGGCGAGGAGGCGCGGGTTTTTGGGGTCGGGTGTGCAGTCGAGACAGCCGTAGTTCTGGATGGCTGCGCCTTCGACGACCTCGGAACCGAGGATGCTGGATTGGGTCTCGTTGAAGGCTTCGACCATCTGCTTCATGCAGGGGACGCGGGCGTCGACGATGTCGTCGGGGAGAAGGACGGCGAAGGGCTCGTTGCCTACGATCTCCTTGGCCTGAAGGACGGCGTGACCGAGGCCGAGGGGTTCGGACTGGCGCGTGAAGGTGATCTTGGCGAGCTTCGAGACGGAGCGTGCGACCTCGAGGAGTGCGGTCTTGTTCTTGGCGGCGAGAGAGGCTTCGAGCTCGGGGGAGCGGTCGAAGTGGTCTTCCATGGTGCTCTTGCCGCGGCTGGTGACGATAATGATCTCGGTGCAACCCGCGGCTACAGCCTCTTCGACGCCGTATTGGATGAGGGGCTTGTCGACGAGGCAGAGCATCTCTTTCGGTGTTGCTTTGGTTGCGGGCAGGAAGCGAGTGCCCAGACCTGCGGCGGGAAACACAGCTTTGCGGATCTTCTGGTGAGAGATGTTTTGGGTCATGGATTCCTTGGATGCAGTTTTCGCTGTTGGAAAATCGTAACAGCGTGACCTAAATAGGTGGATAGCACTGTTGGGGAACTGGGCAGAAGACTTAACATCGATCTTCACCGATGACACCGATTTTCGGTTTCGTTCGCCCTTACTCGTTCTCGCGAATAAGGACTTCAAAATGTAAAAGCCATTTTGTTTTATCGGTGCTTTTCGGCGTTGTCTGTTTTAAGTCTTTGCAGGTTACAAAACTGGCGATGAGTCGTGGAGCATGGCTTTGCGGACTACTTTGATTGGGGCGAAGCCTTGCTTCATAAGGTTGTTGTGGAAGTCCTGGAGGTTGAAGGCTGCACCTTGTTTTTGTTTAAGGTCCTCGCGGAGCTTCATGATCTGGAGCTTGCCTAGTGTGTAGTAGAGGTAGGTTGCGTCGGAGGTGCCGCGTTTGGTTTCGACGAGACCGATGGATCGGGATTGGTAGCCCTCGTTGACGAAGAAGTCTACGGCTTGATCGATCGTCCATGGGCCTCCGGTAACGCTCTGGCCGGTGTGGAGCTTGATGGCGTTAATGAAGCGGGCGTTGCGGAGGAGTGCGTCCTGCAGCTGGCCGAGGCGGATGAGCTTTGATTCTCGGACTTGCTCTGGTGTCGCGTTTGCGGGTGGTGCGGCGTAGCCTTCGTCGAGCATCATCTGCTCGGTGTAGTGGGCCCAGCCTTCGATGTTGGTGTTAGAGCCGAGGAGCTTGCGTATGTTGCTGGAGAAGGTCGGCATCCAGAGGAACTGGACGTAATGTCCGGGATAGGCTTCGTGGACGCTGGTGGAGATGATGGTACCTGCGTTGAAGGCGGCCATGTGTTCGGCGATGTGTTCCTGGGTCCAGTTCTTCTCAGGCAGAGTTACGTTGAAGTAGGCGATGGTGGAGTGGGTCTCGAAGGGGCCGGGAGGGTCCATGGAGGCCTGCGTGGTGGCGCGCATGAAGGGCGGCGTCTCCTGCAGGGTGGGCTCGACGGTGCTCGGGATGGTGATGATGTGGTGCGTGTTGATGAAGGTGATGAGGCTGGAGAAGGTGTCCTGGAATGAGCCGAGGAGCTTGTCGGGT